>JAQYVX010000010.1 GCA_030145305.1 Halarcobacter sp.
CTAAGTTATGAGCAGCTTTTCCATGTCCATGATTTGCAGCAATTGTGAAGTATTTTACAGCTTTTTTATCATCATTTAAAAAGTGTCTATATAAACTTCCTAGTTGAGTATATGATTCTAAGCTTCCTTTTTTTTCACCTTTTTTAAAATATTTTTTAGCATTTTTATAATCTTTAGCTCTCATATAATAAATACCTATACAGTTATACCCTTGTATTTCGCCAGAATCTATTAGTTTGTTATATTCTTCTAAATCTTTTTTTGTGTAAGTCTCTTTATTACATTGTTGTATATCATAGTTGCTTTTTTTTATTTCTATACTTTTACTCTCACAAGCTGTTATTATAAATAGTATAAATATAGAAAGAATTAGTTTTTGTAAGTAGTTCAAGAATAAACCTTTTAATAATTTTATGAGATATTTATTATATGTAAAGTTATATTAAAAGTTTATTTTTAAATTCTATACTTATTTGATTTACTTTTATTTTAGCTGTATTACTTTAAATTGTTAAATATCTTACTTAAATATTAAGTATTTTTTTGTTTTAATATTATATATAGATATAATATATTTAAATTAGAACAAAAAAAGGATTTCCTTGAATTACACTTTTGATGATATTTTAATACTAATAGTTTCAAATAGCCAAGAAGATAGAAATATTCTCAGAAATATACTTTCTAAATATTTTAAAAATATTGAAGAAGCAGAAGATGGAAAAATAGCATATGAAATATTTAAAAATAATAAAGACCTTGATATCATAATTTCAGATATAGATATGGCTGAATTTAGTGGAACTAGTTTGTTAAAATTAATTAGAATGTCTAATTTAAATATTCCTTTTATACTTACAACTGATAAACTTGATACGGATGTACTTTTAAATGCTGTTGAACATAATGTAAGCTCTTTTTTATTAAAACCTATTGATTTTTCTAAATTATTAGAAAAAGTTGATTTCTTTTGTGAGCAAAGAATTATAGAAAAAAAACTCGTTTTAAAACAAGAAGAGATTAGTAATTATCTAAAAGCTGTTGATAAAGTTTCTTTAATATATAAAATGCATGAAGATGGAAATATTACATATATGAATGAAAGTATGAAAAATGTTTCAAAATATAATGATGAAGATATAAAAGATTTAAATTTCAATGATATTATTCATCCAAGTATTCCAAAAAGATATATTCAAGAGACTTGGGATCAAGTAATAAATAATAAATTATGGCAAGGAAATACAAAATTTATCTCAAAAGACAAAGAAACCTTTTATTTAAATAACACTATTTTTAAAATTAATAATTTATTAGATGATGAATATATAACAATCTCTTTTTTAAATACAAAAGAAAATTTAAAAAAAATAGATTTTCATAAAAAAGTATTATTAAGTATATCAGAGTCAAATAAAAAAGAATCCGAACTCAAAAATATCATTAAGAATTTGAATGAGGAACTAGTAAATTGTAAAACTTTTATGCCAGCTTATGATGACAGTTTGAATAATCTTCAGAATAAATTAGCCAGCAAAGAAAAAAAAATAAAACTTTTAGAATCAGAAATACTTGAATTCCAAGAGAAATATAGAAAAATGCTTCAAGTTAAAAAGGATGAATTAGAACATCACATCAATAATGCACAAAAACATAAAATGATTACTGATAAAGTAAAAGAAGAAATTAAAAAACAAACGGAAGAACTTGATTTAACGCATAATAAAATTGAAACTTTATTAGAAGATAATATAGAAAAAGATAAAACTATTAAAGATTTAAGATTTATTATTGAGGAAATGGAAAAAAAGTTAGGTTTTACAAAATAAAGAATTTAAGTTTTTTCTTTTGGGTATTTACTTTACATAAACTTTTGAATCAAAAAGTTTATTTTTAAAAGAAACTTTTATATAACCATTTGTGACTTTATAATGTTTGAAAAGCATGACTTCGCCAATTTTTAACTTTCTACTTTTCCCATATATTGATTTAGTACTTTGATATATTCCTTTTGATTTTCCTATACTCACTTTTGGTTTGACATTAAAAGAGTTTCCTACAAGAAAGATTTTTGTATAACAAATATCATTGTAGTCTGCTTTTGTTTTTCTAACATGTTGTACATTCTCTCCATTTCCACTGGCATCAAAAATTCCAATAGCATAAGCTCCCGTTACTTTTGTGTTAAATGAAAAAAGAGGTGATAAAATTAGAATTAATAGTAGAATAGATTTTTTCATAAAATTATTCTACTACATTTTTGTGAATTTTTTGTATAGTTATACAATTTTTTTGTTTCTAAATCCTAATAAAATTGTTAAAAATATTACCACAAAGGAAATAGGTACAAAAGTAGGTATAGGAAGAGGATCACCTGCTGCATAAGAATGGAGACCAGTTAAATAATAGTTTACTCCAAAATATGTCATAACAATTGCTGAATATGCTACTAAAGATAAAGAAGCGAAGATAAAGTTACTTGATAAACCTTTTATATAATTTAGATGTAAAATTACTGCATAAATTAATATTGAAACTAAAGTCCAAGTCTCTTTTGGATCCCAACCCCAATATCTTCCCCAAGATTCATTTGCCCAAATTCCACCTAAAAAATTCCCTATTACTAAAAGAACTAATCCTATCATCATAGACATTTCATTTATTCTTCTAGCTTCTTTAATGGATATTTTTATTGATTCAAGTCTTTGATTAGCTTTATTTTTATTTGCAATTATAAATAAAAGCAAAGTTATAAAACCTAGAAAAGCACTTAGTGCTAAAAAGGCATAACTAGCTGTAATAACACTTACATGAATAGTAAGCCAATATGATTTTAATACAGGAGTTAAAGTAGTGATTTGTGGCTCTAACCAAGATAAATGAGCTACAAATAGTGTAACTCCACTTAAGACTCCTGTTGTAGCAAGAGCTAAAATTGATTGTTTAGAAAATATAACTCCAGCTAAAATAATAGCCCAAGCTATGTATATCATTGATTCATAACCATTTGACCAAGGGGCATGGCCTGAAATATACCATCTTAAAGCTAATCCAAGGGTATGTGCAAAAAAGGCTAAAATAAAGAAAGTAAGAAATATTTTAGTGACTTTCTCAAAATTTAATTTTGGATTAAAGATTTTCGCAAAAACAAAGCCTAATAAAACTAGCCCAAGAATTAGGTATATAGGAGTTAGTTTTTTAAAAATATGATGTTTATTAAAAAATAGTTCAGCTTCTATTTTCCACTTTGTTGGAATAATTTTTCCTGCATATTTACTTTGATAAGATACTATATCTTCTAGTTTAGAATCAGCATTTTCCCAAGAACCTTTATTTTCATTTGCATTTTTTAATGCTAAAAAATAGTTGTCCATTAATGATGTGATTTCATCAGCTTCTTGTTTATTTAAAGCTCCAATATCACCTTTTAAAACTGAGATTGCTAAAGTCGGGTCTAGCCATTTATTATTTGCATCATCTTTTTTTGGAAAAAGTTTTAAAAATGCACCTGAAAAATGATTATAAATAATATTTAGTCTCTCATCTACTTTCAATAAATCTTTGTCATATCTATTTCTAGCCGAGGGCTTCTTTTTATTTGCAAGTTCTAAGTCATCTTCCAATTTATAAGAACCTAATTTTGTATATACATTGTCAAAAGCAAAGTGTGTTACATTTTTTTCTATTTCCAAAAGCTTTTTTAAGTTTTTATCAGAAACTTTTACTATTGGAAGTTTTTGCCAAAGTCTTGGGTTTATCATCATTGAGATAAAAAGTTGGTTTGCATCAAGATCGTATAAGGTATCTTTTCTTATAACTTTATTCATGATTTCAATGGCAAGGGAGTTAATTGGTTTTATTCTTCCTTGATAATCTTGAATTAAAACTGAACCTAATTTTTGGGCATGTTTTGTATCAATATTTTTAATAAGTTGCATCTGATCATTAGTTATTTCTTGAGCTTGAATATGTTGACTAGAAATAAATAGTAAAGATAATCCTATAAGAAAAGCTGAAGAGAAATTTTTTAATTCATATTTTGTTCTAGCTAATTTTTGAAATCTTCCATTTTTCATAAAAAGACTTAATACAAGTCCTGTAAAAAGTAGAAAGTATCCAATGTATGTAGGTAGGCTTCCTGGGTCTTTATTTACAGATAAAATAGTAGCTGTTTCATTCATAGCATATGAGCTTTGAAAGAATTTAAAACCTCTATAATTTAAAGTATTATTCATAGAGATTGTATATTCAAAAGTTTCATCATTTTTTGTGTCATAAACTTTTACATCACTTGAATATGTTGATGGAGAGTTAGACCCTGGGTATCTTTGAAGTTTAAAATCATTTAATAAAAGAGAAAAAGGAAGTTCAATTATTTTAGCTCCCCAAGATAGTTTTAATTCTTTATCATCAAGTTTAATAGTTTTTGTATAACCTTCACTTGAACCACCTTTCCCAAATAAAGCTACTTCTTGAATTTTCCCTTTATAATTTAAGTTTACTATAACTGCATTTAAAGCTTTATCTTTTTCTATTTCTTCTTTTTTTAAGCTTACAATTTCCACACTTCCATTAGCAGAAAAATCAGGAGTTGCAAATCTTGTTTGTGCAACCATATAAATAACATCATCTCTTAAAGGCAAGGCTTCATTTGATTTAATACTTCCTTCTTGCCCTGTATTCATAAACTTATATCCTATTGCAAGACTTGATTTGATATAGAGTTGTTTATTTTGTTTTATAAAATATATTTTCGGTTTTGAATTGTCTTTTATCTCTTTATTCAAAGAAAAATTTGCATATTTCCCTTTATAGATTTTACCATCTTGTAAATCTATACTTTGTGCCCCAAGAAGATTTGTAATAATTAGATTTACCATTGGTTTTCCATTTTCAACTGTTATTATCTTTTCAGCAGCATTTGGAACAAACCTTTGAAAACTTAAGTTAATATCATCATTTATTTTTTCGTTAAAATTTGTTTGATTTAATTGGGTCATTAGAACTTTTGTATCTGTTTTAAGAATTTCTTTACCTTCTTTATCAAAAAGCCAAGTTTGTATATATTCATCATTTGACAGCATTTTATCTTGAATACTATTTTCTGGAATTGTCATAATTCCTTCATATCCTAAGTATCTAGTTAATCCTGCACCAAGCAGTATAAAAATAAATGAGATATGAATCATAAAGATAAAAAACTTTTTAATTTTATACATTTTAAACCAAATAATATTTGCAACAATTCCAAGAGTTAAAAGTACCATAATAGTCTCAAACCATGTTTGACCATATACTACGGATTTAGCTCCTAGTGTTCCAAAGTCATTTTCTATAAATGTAGCAATTGCACATGAAAAGGCCAAAGCTAGTAATAGTACCGTCATGATTTCTAATGATAAGATATTTTTTAAAAGTTTTTTCATTTTTTGCAGCCTAGTTTATAATTAAGAAATAACACTTTTTCAAGATGTTTATTGAAAGTTTACAATATATTTATTAATGTGTGATTTCTTAATTAAAAAATAAGAGAAGAAGCTAGGCTCCTTCTCTTTTGTAAGAATTTAAAACGGCTTAGTTATAAGAAGTTTTATCTTCAATATCTTTCGTAATTTCAGGATTGTAAAGACCTTTTTTCTCAGCCTCTTTTTTCCATTCAATTAAAAGACCATTTCTAAATTTCATTTTGTCTTCAACTAATTTGTCAAATGGAAGCCCTATAATTTCTTGAGCTTTTTCTTTAGAATCAATTGTTGGTGCAACATAGTCAATTGCTCCATATTTAGCTAATACTTTAGCTAATTTGATTCTAGCATTTCCAGCTTTTTCTAGAGATGTTCCAAGAATTCTTAAAACTTCTTCAGGTGCATGGAAGAATGCAGGATGTGATGCCACTGTGTAGTCCCATCTCCATTGAGCATGTCTAATATCTTTTAAGATAGGTGCCATTTCATCTTCAGTTGCTCCAACTTCCCAAGCTTTACCAGCTTCTAAGTGTGCAGCTGTAATCTGAGTCATAGCTTTTTTATGTAATTCATCTTTTCTATCTCTTTTTTCTTTAACAGTAGCTAATAAAGATTCTTCACTAGTTCTGTGACAAGTCATACAAGAGTTGTCCATGTTTTCTAAAGGATTTCCAATATTGTGATCTGTATATTTCACTCCACCTTCTCTTTTATATGGCATATGACAATCTGCACACGATACATTGTTTTTACCATGAGCTCCTGTTTTCCACATTTCATAACCAGGGTGTTGAGCTTTTAACATTGGAGTTTTAGAAATCTTGTGTGTCCAATCTTTAAAGTTTATATTATCATAGTATTTTTCCATATCTTCAACTGAAGTACCTTCAGACCATGGTAAAGTAACAACAGCTGCTTTTCCACCATCTGCTAATGGAGTTTTCTTAAAGTAATATTCAACGTGACATTGAGCACAAACCATAGTTCTCATATCTTGATGTGTTACATCTTTAAGACCTTTTTCTCCAGAAGCTAATAAACCTTCATTAAGGTAGTTTCTGTTTACTTGTAATTCCATTGTTTCTGGATTGTGACAATCGGCACATCCAATAGGATTGATGATATCTGAACCATATTTAGCCCATTTACCAGTATAATATTCCATGTCACCTTTTTCGTCCATTATTCTAGGAACGTCAGGAGATTTACATGTCCAACAGGCAGTTGGCATTGGTCCAGTTTTTGCATCTGTTGGTGCACCAGTTCTTAGTGAGTTTCTATTATCTTCTATTGCATAGAAGTGACCTCTAGGAGCATTATAATCTTTTGCAAACCCATATCCAGCCCACAATACAACTAATTCAGGATATTTTTCTAACATATCCTCAATTTTATCACTTTCTCTTGTTTGTTTCCAAGAATCATATTGTCTTGGATAGAACTTTTTAAACTCTTCGTTCTTAGTTTCCCATCTGTCCACTTTAGGAACAGCGTTAATCATTTGTTGCTCTTCTTTTTTCTCGTTAATAGATGCAAGTAGAGCCGTGATACATCCTATTGCAAGTAATGAACCAGCAAGTAAAATTTTATACTTTTTCATCTCTTATTTCCTTTACTTCATTCTCTCTTTAACACCAATACTATATGGAGTCGATGTTAAACTACGTACTTTGCCATGAGGTGTATACTTATGGCATTCCCAACACTTACGATCAGCATTTAAGCTCATCTCATCACCGCTATGATATTTTGCTGCATTAATACCCATAGATTCCGTTAAGTCACTATGACATCTTATACAGTTAGCTTGTACTCTATTTGCACCATCTTCACCTATTTGAATATTATTCTTATAAGTATTCATCGTGAATGCTACTGAGTGATTCCATCCGTCAATTGCTTTTGATTTGTATTTAGCTACTACATCACCAACAGGTAAGTGGCAGTCAATACAACCAGCAACATTTTTGTGCGAACTTTTCGACCAAGTTGTATAAGCTGAATTCATTGTATGACAGTTTATACAGGCCTTAGGGTCACTCGATAGATATGACAACATATTAGATGCATATACAGTGTAACCAAAAAGACCAATAGCGATTAGAAAACTTAAAATTGATCCATAAACAACAATCCTATTTCTTTCCATACTTAATCCTTTAAATTACAATAGAAGTATAAAGTTATTTTTATATAAATTTCTTGACGTAGGTCAAATTTTGAATTGGTATTCATCCAAAATGAGCTAATTTAGTGATTAATGATAAAAGATAATTATTAAATAAATTCTTTAAGTTTAAATTAAAATCAAAGAGAATTATAATTTATAATATTAGTTAAGTAAAAATTAATTTAATAAAGTCTTGACTAGTAGTATTCTCTAAAGATTAATATAAGATTAACTTATATCAATGAATATCTATTTAGTATAAAAATAAAATTAATTTTACAAATAATTATTAATTTATAATAATTGTATAAAAAAATAAAATCCTTTTTAAATTTTTCTAATTTAGAGAAAATTTCTAATTTAGTGATTAAAAACTTTAATAAAAATGACTTGTTTTTCAGTTTTTTTAAAAGTGAGAAATAAAAATTGATTTAAATTACTAAATAAAGTATTAGAATATTTATATTCTAATACTTTTTTGTATTAAGAAGTTTTATGAACTAGGCTTTTCATAGGAAATAATTCTAGTATATTCCCCATTTTGTTTTCTAATCTCGTCATATTTTTTTTGATAGTAAACTTTATCTTCAAATGAGATTGGAACTCTAATAGATTTATATTCTACTAGTTCTGCATTTTTATAAACTCCAGAGATTTCGGCAAATACCCAATAGAAACTAAAGTCTTTTCTTAGATTTTTTACAAACCCTGACCATTTTCCTTTTTCTTCAAGGCTTTCCCATAATTCTTTATAAGTAGATTTAGGCATATCGGGATGTCTTACTATATTATGAGGCTGTCCAATTAGTTCGTCTACTTCATAACCACTAATTTGTGCAAATGTGTCATTTGCAAAAGTAATAATTCCTTTTAAGTCTGTTCTTGAGACAATTAGTTCATCTTTAGGAACACTAACTTCACACAAAAATTCACTTTGATTAAATTGCATTTTATTTTCCTGTATTATCAAATTGTTTTGCAAAACCCTCTAAGTTTTTCTTTTTAAGGTCACCATTATAAATAATATCTTCTGGTTTTAAATCATCATCATAAAGCATATGAGGAACGGCATCTGCGTTTTCTAAAACATCCATATGTTCATTTAACTCATCTTCACTATATGCCATTTGCATATCAGCACTTGCCACATGAGGAATACTTTCTATTACTTTTAGTTTTTTTAACTCTTCTGAAACACCTTCTCCTTCAATTGTAACAATAATTCTTCCAATCTCATCATGCATATGATAATCACAAACACCACATTTTTTTAAATCTTCTACTACTTTTTCAAGGAATTCTGGCCTTGTTTGTACTACTATACTTGAAATATTCATATAATTCTCCTTAGTTTATTTTCCAATAATATACTTCATTATCATCACTTGAAGTATATAATTCTTTTTCATTCTTAAAAAGTATATTCGATAGAGTCATTTTATGACCTCTTAAAGTATATAATTCTTTTTTACTTTTTGTATCAAATAAAGTAACATCATTTTCTTCATTATTTGCATATCCTGCAATTTTACCACTAGGACTTAATCCAGCACTATAAATTAGGAATTCAGCTTTTTTATAATATTGATTAAATTTATCATAAATTGCACAACGTCTATCTTGTCCCGCTGTTATAATAACACCTTTTTTAATATCAACTTGAAAAATATTATCTACATTTACGCCTGAATATATTTTTTTAAGTTTTCCTGTTTTTGTCTCAATTGCTTTTAAACTACCACTCTCATCAGCAATTATGACTTTACTTTTGTCTTCATTTAATGCAAAATCAGAAAACTTTGATTGAGAAACTTGTTTTTCCCAAAGTAATTTTTTTTGTTTAATATCAAATAAGAAAAGTTGATTACTTAATAGTGATAAGATTATTTGATTATCATTTATATATTTTGCTTTTGCAATATACATTTTTTTTTCAATTGTAATTAGTGGATTTAATTTTTCATCTGTATATTCATAAATTTTTCTAAATCCATGTTCTCCTTGAGAAACAATAATTATTCTATCATTCAATACATCAATTGAATAAACTTTTGCATTAATAATATCACCTACAAAATCTTTTATTTTAGGCATTTTTATGCTCTTTACTAATTCATGGCTTTGAGTGTCAAAAACATCTACTGCACTATTAGCAGTTGCAATATATAAAAGATTATCTTTTAAGACTAAATCAGTTACTCCACCACTTGCTAAATAAGTGTGAAGAGGTTTTAATTGTTGTGAAAAAAGAAAAGAAAAACAAAATATTAGTGAAAAAAGAAGTTTCATAATTATCCTTAAATTAGAAATTTATTTCTATAGCATTCGTTGGACAGCTTTTTATACAAAAACCACAAGAAGTGCATTTGTCAGATATTATTTCAGGTCTAAACATTCCTAAAAATTCTATTGCATCATCTAAACATGGATCTTTACAAGAAAAACACATTGTTTGATTCCAACTAAGACACTTTACAATATTAATACTTATCACAGCATTGATTAGTTTCTTATTTTCAATATTTAAAACATCATACTCATCACATGCTTTTGCACATTCATCGCAGTAAGTACAACCACTATTAGAAAAATCAAGATATGGCGTTTTATCCTGAGCTATTTTTATTATATGTTCTTCACAAAAATTGCTGCATTTTCCATCACAGTTTATGCAATTTTTGAGAAAATCAGATTCCTCTTTAAAGTATGGCGGTCGTAGTACTTTTCTCTTACTCTCTTCTTTTGAATCACTTTGTTTTGTAAAAGAAGAAGTAAGAGAGCTAAAAAGCTCTCTTCTTTCCATAGTTTATTTTACACCTTCATTGATATTATCAATTAAGTTTGATCTACTATTTAATCCTTCGCTTCTGAAATCTCCTTGGAAATTATTTGCAGGAGCTACTGTTTCCATAGATTGTGGAGCATGACATAAAGTACAGTTAAATCTTGTACCCGATAATGCATCTAAAGATTTACTTGTTGTTTTAAAATCACTTGTATTTTCAACCATCTTCCCATTTTTTACAATACTACCATCTTTTGCTAAAGAAGTATCAGGTCTAAAGTCTGTAAAATGAGATTTAGGAATTGGTGTTGCATTCATAGCTTCAGCAATTCCAGGAGTATGACAAGATGTACACATATTATTATTAATAGTAATAGGTAACATTCCTTCCACACTATGTGAAATCATAGGAGGTGCATTTTCAAATGCTCTTTCAATTAATTTGCTTTCTCCCGCCGCTTTTTGATTATATACTGTTTTATCACCAACAGTTGTATCTTCAGTGTATAAATTTGTTTTTCTTAAACCTAAAGATTCTTCGCTTACAGTTTGATTAGCAGTACAACCAGCTGTGAAGATTGCTGCTGCTGTAAAAAATCCTAAAGCTATATTAGTTATTTTCATTTTCTTCTCCAATTTTTTTATTTCTCAATGTAAATATTAGAGCATCATCATCACAAACTTCAATACATCGACCGCAATTTGTACATTCACCAGATAAAACTGGCTTTGTCTCTTTTGCAACCATATGTAAAACTTGCATTTCTGGACAAACTTCCTTACATTTCATACATGCAGTACATTTATCAGAATCATGATTTACTCTTATTAAACTAAATTTTCCAACAAGTGAATAAAATCCACCTAGTGGGCAAAAATGACCACACCAGCCATTTTTTAAAACAAATAAGTCAAAAAGAAATATTACGAGCATTGCTGCCCATCCAAGACCAAGACCAAATATTATTCCTCTATGGATCATAGAGATTGGTGAAATAAATTCAAATGCTGTAATTCCTAAAATAACAGATATTATAAGGCTTAAAACAATAGCCCAATATCTGATATTTCTAGAAGCTGGTTGTTTTTTTTGAATCTGATTGAACCCTAAGACTCTTCTTAAATAGTTTGCTAAATCAGTAATCATATTCACAGGACAAACCCATGAACAAAAAACTCTACCACCAACAATTGCATAAAAAGTTAAAATTATAAATGCGCCTATAATTACATCAAATGTTAAAATAGCACCCGCAAAGAACATTTGCGTCACTGCATAAGGATCGCTTAAAGGAATAAGTCCTAAAAATAATGAAGAACTTAAATTACCCATTAGGATATTAATTCCATAAACATTTGCAATAACATATAAAAACATAATCAAAATTTGGGTAAATCTTCTTAAAAATAAGAATCGGTTTTTATATAAAAATTTTTTCATTTTAATAAATCCTCCAATCCGCTATTTAAAGTATCTACTGCTTTGTTTTTGCTTCTTTCTGTTGTTGTAATCTCACTTGTTGCATTTTCTAATCTTTTTTCATCATCTTTATCCCAACCTTTGATATAGTAATCACCAGCATGACCCAGTGCTATTTCTCTTGGTAGAATAAAAATAGAGGCTTTTTCAGTTACACATGCTTTTTCACAAAGACCACATCCAGTACAAACATCACTATTGACAACAGGTTTCATGAAAGCATGCTTCCCTGTTCTTTTATTTTTTGTATATTCAATAGTAATAGCTTCACCTAAAAGTGGGCAGGCTCTATAACATGCGTCACACTGAATTCCCCAAAATGCAATACAATTTGTTTGATCAACAATTGCAACACCCATATCAGCTTTATTTATATCTAACTTTTTATTTTCACCTGATACGCTCAAGATATCCAAAGCTCCTGTAGGACATACAGGAACACAAGGAATATCAGGACACATATAACAAGGAATATCTCTTGGAATAAAATATGGTGTTCCTAAAGGTTTATTATCGCCTGGTTTAGCAAGGCTTAATGTATCAAAAGGACATGCTTCAACACACATTCCACATTTGATACAAGTGCTTAAAAAATCTTCTTCTTTTAAAGCTCCTGGAGGTCTTAATGTTAATTTTGAAGCAGAAACTTCACTAACATAAGCGCTCCAAGTAAGCCCACCTAGTGTTGCAAGACCAACTGATCTTGCAATATCTAGGAAGAATCTTCTTCTCTCGCTAATAGGTTGTTTTTTAGTTACACCACTTTTCATCTTTTTTTCCAACTTTTGTTTTTCTTTATGAGGATTAATATTGCTCAAAACAATATACCCTCCTTATTTATGCTTTATAAATTTTTACAGCACATTTTTTAAAGTCAGTTTGTTTTGACTGTGGACAAGTCGCATCTAAACATACTTTATTGATAAATACTTTTTCATCAAACCAAGGTACAAATACAAGTCCTCTTGAAGGTCTATTTCTTCCTCTAGTTTCAACTCTAGCTTTTACTTTTCCACGTCTAGATTCAACCCAACAAAGACCACCTTGTTTAACATCATATTTTTTTGCATCTTCAGGATGCATATAACATAATGCTTCAGGAACAGCTCTGTATAATTCTGGAACTCTCATCGTCATAGTTCCTGAATGCCAGTGTTCTAATACTCTACCTGTACATAACCATGCTGGATACTCAGCATCTGGAACTTCTGGTGGATCCATATAAGGACGAGCAAAAATTTTAGCTTTATTTTTAAGTGATTTTTTAGCTTTATCTTTTACACCTAATAAATCACCTTGAGATAGTGCTTTAGCTAATGTTCCATAGAATGCGAAATCACTATTTGGACTAGCTTTTTTTGCATAAGGGTCATATTTAGTATTAAATCTCCATTGAGTTTCTTTACCATCAACAACTGGCCATTTTAATCCTCTTACTCTATGATAAGTATCAAAGTCAGCTAAATCATGTGCATGACCTCTACCAAATTCTGCATACTCTTCAAATAAGTATTTTTGAATAAAGAATCCGTAACCTTTCCATACTTTTCCATCTGAACCAACAACATTTCTGCTATCTCCATAACCTTCTGAGTTATCATATCCAGCTTGAATTGGATCATCTTGGCTTAGTTTGTAAGATTTAGCTTTTTCATTAGCAAATAGAATATCAAACATTGTAGTGTCTTCTGTATATCCCATTTTCTTAGCTTGAGCAATTACATCTGGAAGTTTTTTCTTATTTCCTGTACTTAATAGACCTTGTTCGCTCCATAAGTCTTTAACAGTAAATCTTTTTGAAAGTTCAACCCATTGCCATGTATCAGACATAGAATCACCAACAGGAATTACTTGTTGTCTCCAATGTTGAGTTCTTCTTTCAGCATTTCCATATGCTCCCCATTTTTCATAAATCATTGCAGATGGTAAAATTAAATCAGAAACTTTTGCAGAAATACCAGGGTATCCATCAGAAGTTACGATAAAGTTATCCATTTCTCTAGCAGCTTTTAACCAGTGAGTTGCAGATGCTGTATCTTGGTAAGGATTACAAACATTTACCCATGCAAATTTCATAGTACCATCTTCAAGGTCTCTATGAATTTTCATAATATGTTGGTGACCTTTTGGATTTAAAGTACCTTCTGGAATTTTCCATGCATTTTCTGTAATTTTTCTATGTTTTGGATTTGCTACCATCATATCAGCTGGTAATCTATGTGCAAATGTTCCAACTTCTCTTGCAGTTCCACAGGCACTTGGTTGTCCTGTAAGTGAAAATGCACCAGAACCTGGTTTAGCTTGTTTATTTAATAAGAAGTGAACGTTATAAGCTAAAGTATTAACCCATGTTCCTCTTGTATGTTGATTCATTCCCATAGTCCAGAAAGATACAACTTTTCTATTTTTTTCAATATATAAATTAGCTAACTCTTGTAACTTAGCTTTAAATTCATTGATATCTTCATCAGGATTACCTTTTGAAATTTTTGCAACATAATCTAAAGTATATGGTTCTAAGAATTTTTTATACTCTTCAAAAGAAATTTCCCAGTGTTTTAAACCAGCAGGTTTATTAACCATTTTATCGCCAGCTTTATATCCATAAGGTTTAAGTGCAGGTGCTTCAGTCTCAGAAACAACTTTTACCATTTCTTTATCAATAATTTCCATTTCAGCTTTTGAATATTTTCCATCAACTAATGATTTCTCACCAGCTCTTCTTAATCCATAACCCATATTAACTGGACTTGCTGCAAAAACGATATGTTCTTTTACAAAATCCCAATCAATTGATTCAGGTGCATTATATACGATTTCTCTTGCAATATAATTCCATAAAGCTAAGTCAGTATTTGGAGTAAAAATAATTTCACTATCAGCTAAATCTGAAGTTCTATGTCTATAAGTTGAAATATTAATAACTTTTACATTTTTTGGATCAGATAATTTTCTATCAGTAACTCTTGACCATAAAATAGGGTGCATTTCTGCCATATTTGATCCCCAAGATACGATAGTGTCAGTTAACTCAATATCATCATAACAACCAGAAGGCTCATCAATACCAAATGTTTGATAGAAACCAACAACAGCAGATGCCATACAGTGTCTAGCATTTGGATCAATTGCATTTGATCTAAATCCAGCTTTCATCATTTTTTGAGCTGCATATCCTTCCATAACAGTATATTGCCCACTTGCAAATACTCCAATACCTTCAGGTCCAGAAGCTTTAAGCGCTTTTTTTATGTGAAATTCCATTTCATCATAAGCTCTTTCCCAAGAAACAGGAGCGAACTTACCATTTTTATCAAACTTACCATCAGCACCTATTCTTAATAATGGTTGCTTTAATCTATCCGCACCATACATAATTTTAGCATTGAAGTAACCTTTAATACAGTTAAGTCCTCTATTGACAGGAGCCGCAGGGTCCCCTTTTACTGCAACAATTTTACCACCTTTTGTAGCTAGCATAATACCACAACCTGTACCACAGAATCTACAAGCTGCCTTGTCCCATCTCCAGCCACCTTCAGCATTTTTAGCTGCTGCTTGCATTTGTGTAGGAACATTCATCCCTACCGCTGCTGCTGCAGAAGCTGCTGCTGAACTTTTAAGAAAATCTCTTCTTGAAAGTGCCATATATTTCTCCTTTAGTAAATTTCAATAACAATTCTATCACTTAGCTAATACATAATCTTTGACTTTAGTCAATTAACTTAAGTTTTAAATAAGATATAAATTGTCCTATTTTAGAAAGTGAAGGTTTTACGGTGCTAAAAGCCATTATTATATTTAAAATGTATTATAAAATTTAAAAGAAGAAAAGAAAAAATCGATTTTTTTGCTACATTTTCCTTAGTTATTTAAGCAGTTTAAAGAGATATTCCTCTTTAAACTGTATTTTTTAGTGGTCTAAAATTTGTTCTAAAAAGAGTTTTAACCTATCAGATTTTGGATTTTCAAAAAATTCAATCGGAGTATTTTCTTCAACGATTTGACCTTCATCCATAAAAATCACTCTATCAGCTACTTTTTTTGCAAAACCCATTTCATGAGTTACACAAACCATTGTAATTCCATCATTAGCTAATTCAGTCATTACATCAAGGACTTCTCCAATCATTTCAGGATCAAGTGCTGCTGTTGGTTCATCAAATAACATAATATCAGGGTCAGAACATAAACACCTAGCAATGGCGACTCTTTGCTGTTGTCCTCCACTTAATTGATTTGGGTATTTGTCAGCTTGATCGGCAATCTTTACTCTTTCTAAATAATGCATTGCAATTTTAATAGCTTCTTTTCTTGATTTTTTGCCTACCCAAGTAGGAGCTAAGATTAGGTTTTCTAAAATTGAAAGATGAGGGAAAAGATTAAAGTGTTGAAAAACCATACCAACTTTTGTTCTAACTTCTCTAATTCTTTTTACATCTTCTGTTAATTCTAAACCTTTTACAAATATTTCGCCTTCTTGAAAAGGTTCAAGTCTATTGATACATCTAATAGTTGTAGATTTCCCTGAACCTGAAGGTCCACAGATGACTACTCTTTCACCTTTTTTTACTTTTAGATTAACATCTTTTAGTACGTGAAAGTCTCCATACCATTTGTTGATTTCATTCATTTCTATCATATATTCTAATTCACTCATAATTTTTCCTATTTATTTCATTTGTCATTTATTTATGATTTTCATCTATGATTTGTATTAAATCTATCTTCAATTGATTTAGCATATTTAGACATACTAAAACAAATTATCCAATAAATCATTGTGACAAAAACATAACCTTCTGTTTCAAATCCAAGCCATTTTGCATCTGTTGATGTTAGTGTTACCATTGCAAGTACATCAAACAATCCAATAATTAAGATTAGAGTTGTGTCTTTAAACAAGGATATAAAAGTTCCTACAATATTTGGAATTGATATTTTAAGTGCTTGGGGAAGAATAATTAATCCCATAGCTTGCCAATATGTAAGTCCCATTGCATCCGCTGCTTCGTATTGTCCTTTTGGTATTGCTTGTAATCCACCACGAATAACTTCAGCTATATATGCAGATTGAAACATTGTAATTCCAATTAATGCTCTTAATAATTTGTCAAAATCCATTCCTTCAGGGAAAAATAAAGGCAAAATTACAGAAGACATAAAAAGTAAAGTAATTAAAGGAACACCTCTAATAAACTCAATATATATAACAGAGATAGTTTTAATAATAGGCATATTAGATTGTCGTCCAAGAGCAAATAAAATTCCAATTGGAAAAGAAGCTATAATCCCAACAGATGCCACAACAATAGTAAGTAGTAAGCCGCCCCATTTTGTAGTAGGCACAACATCTAAACCAAATCCTCCATATAATAATAAAAAAGATAAAATAGGAAAAGATATAAGTATAAAAGCTCTAAGTAAAGTACTTTTTGTTTTTTTAAAACCTATTACATAAATAAAAAATATAGCTAGGATTAAATTTGGTCTCCAATATTGCTCTTCTGGATAAAATCCATAAATAAATTGATTGAATTTCTCAAAAATAAATATCCATCTAGCTCCACTTCCTGTAATTTCTTCTTTTGTTCCACTCCAAGTTGCATCAAATATCATCCAATCTAAAAGTGGTGGGATAGTATAATATAATAATAAAAAAGATAAAAAAGTTAATACAGAACTGGTAATAGAAGGGAATAAATTCTCTTTTATCCAATAAATAATTCCTTTTGTTCCTAAAGGAGCTGGTCTTGTTTTTAGTTTTTTATAAATTGCCATTATCTCTCCTTTATTTGCATTTTTGCATTTGCATAGTTCATTATCATTGAAATAACTATACTAATTGTTAAGTACACAGCCATTGTCATTAGAATAATTTCAATTGCTTGACCAACTTGGTTCAAAGATGTTCCTGCAAATACTGTTACTAGTTCAGGGTAACCAATTGCCGTTGCTAAAGATGAATTCTTAACTAAGTTAAGGTATTGATTAATAACAGGCGGAATAATTACTCTTAAAGCTTGAGGAAGTACAACTTTTTTTAATATAGTAGAATCTTTTAAACCCAAAGCATGAGCCGCTTCTTTTTGTCCATTTGGAACTGCTTCAATACCAGCTCTTACTGCTTCTGCTATATAAGTTGCTGTGTAAATACTAAGTGCAAAAGCAAGGGCAAGAAGTTCAGGAATTAAAGTCCATCCACCTTTGAAGTTAAATCCTTTTAAAACTGCAATTTCTAAGGAGGCAGGCATTCCACTTAAAAAAAATACTAAAGTAGGGGATATTATTAAAATTGCAAGAGATGTAGAAATTAAAGGAAAAACTTCTCCTGTTTCATCATGTCTTTTTTTAGCCCATTTTGATAAGTAAAAAACAGCTGCAATTGCAATTACAAAAGCAATAAGAACAGCAGAAAACCCATTTTCTAAAATAGGTCTTGGAATATAAAGACCTCTATTGTTTAAGAAAATAGTATCAAGATATGATAAAGATTGTCTAGGGCTAGGAAGTGAGGCTAATACAACATTGTACCAAAATAGAATTTGTAATAAAATTGGAATATTCCTAAACGTTTCCACATAAATCATTGATAGTTTAGCAATCATATAATTTTTTGATAATCTACCAATACCAATTAGTAAACCAATAATAGTAGCAAAGAAAATACCAATTGTTGATACTAAAATAGTATTTGCAAGGCCAACAAAAAATACTCTACCATGAGAGTTAGCTTCATCATATTCTATAAGTGATTGTAAAATTCCAAAACCAGCTTCGCTGCTTAGGAAATCAAATCCTGTATTAATCCCACGTTTTTCTATATTTACAAACATATTATTTAAAACGAAATATGTAAATAAAAAGATAGCTATAAGTGCAACAATTTGATAAATAATAGACCTGTTTTCGGGGTTGTTATAAAAGGCAACCGAGGGTTGTGGCTTTCGTTTGTGTTTTGTCATTTTATTTTACCTTATTACGAAAAAAGGGGAAGTTATTCTTCCCCTTTTTTTGTTAAGTAGTTGTAGCAAAAAAACTTTTACTACTTATCTAATTGGAGCTCCATATTGAAGACCACCATCTTTCCATAATGCATTTAATCCTCTATTAATTTTTAAAGGTGAATCTTTACCGATATTTCTATCGAATACTTCACCATAATTACCTACATTTTTAATAATATTATAAGCCCATTTTGCATCAAGACCTAAATTTTTACCAATATCTCCTGTAACACCCAATAATCTTTTGATATTTGGATTATCTGATTTTAACATTGCATCTACATTTTTAGAATCTATTCCTAGTTCTTCAGCATTCAGCATTGCTATATGAGTCCATTTTACTATGTTAAACCAAGTATCATCACCTTGTCTTACAACAGGACCTAAAGGCTCTTTAGAGATAATTTCAGGTAATACAATAGCAGAACTAGAATCTTTTAATTGAGTTCTTAATGCATATAATTGAGAAGCATCAGATGTAACAGCATCACATCTTCCAGCACTAAATCCTTCAATTGTTTGAGCAGAAGTATCATATGTTACAGGTTTGTATTCCATATTATTAGCTTTAAAATAATCAGTTAAGTTAAGCTCAGTAGTAGTTCCAGCTTGAATACAAAAAGTAGCACCATCTAATTCTTTTGCAGATTTAACACCTAAGTTTTTAGAAACTAAAAAACCTTGACCATCATAATAATTTACACCAGCAAAGTTTAATCCTAATGAAGTGTCTCTTGTAGCTGTCCAAGTAGTATTTCTAGCAAGAACATCAATTTCACCACTTTGAAGTGCAGTTAATCTCTCTTTTGCATTTAAGTGAGCGTACTTAACTTTTGAAGCGTCTCCAAAAACTGCAGAAGCAACTGCTCTACAGAAATCAACATCAATCCCTTTCCAAACACCTTTTGTATCAGGTGCAGCAAATCCTGCAAGACCAGTATTTAGTCCACAACTAACTTCTCCATTTTTCTTTGTAGTCTCTAAAGTATCAGCGCTTGAAACTGTAGCACTCAAAGCAAGTGCAACTATACTTAATGAGGCGATTTTTAATAATTTCATTCTTTTTCCTTAGTTTTAATTTCTCAATCACAATTGTAATGGTATAAAATAGCAATTGGATAGCATTTAAAATTATATTTGTTATTTATGAAATTATTTGAATTATTTGTATAATTAATATGCAATTTTTAATTTTTTTGAAAAAAGAGAAAAATTAACTATAATAAGGAATATATAAAATAAAAAGAGAAAATATAAGGAATATATAAAATTATGAAATTAAAAGATATATATCTATTTGAAGGCTTAGACGAAGATACATTAAAAAAAATTGAAGCTATTTCAAGTATAGAAAAACTAAATAAACACAATATTCTATTTTATGAGGGGGATGAACCACAATATTTATATATACTTTTAAAAGGAATTATAAAGCTTTATAAAGTAACCTCTGTGGATAAAGAACTTGTTTTAAAATATTTTCATGAAAATGAGTTTATAGCTGAAGTTGCAAATTTTGAAGAGATAAATTACCCAGCAACAGCTCAAGCTTTTTCAAACATAGAAGTTCTAAAAATTGATTTTATAAAATTCAAAGAAGAAATTTTATCGAATCCAAGTTTATCTTTTTTGATTACTAAATCACTAATCAATAAAATTAGAAATCTTGAAAACTTAGTATCCATGCATTTAGTTTTGGATTCAAAAGAAAGAGTTGCAAAATATATTTATGAAAATCCTGAAGATTTTTTTATTACAAAAAATGTAATAATTGCTGAGATTTTAAATATCACTCCTGAAACTTTATCAAGAATTTTAAGAGTTTTTAAAAATGATGACTTGATAGATACAAAAGAGAAAATAGTAAATAAAGTTGGTTTGAAAGCTTATTTTAGCTAATCAAACCATTTTTTATTTTAATCTAGAGTTTTCCTTGGTTATTAATACTAACATTTTTTGCTGCACTAATTAGCTTATCAAGTTCAGATTTCAATTCTTGAAGTTTTTGAGTTGAACTTATAAGCTCTTCAGTTGTTTCAATAACCATATCTTCACTTTTGTCAAGTTGCTTTGAGACTTCTGTAGAATGATTTAACTCTTCAATTACTTTATCAAATTCATCTGTAATTTCTTCAAGTTTCATTGAAGCATTTCTAGATTGTTCTATAGCTTCTGCTGAATAACCCATCGCTGAGTTAACTTTATTTATAAAAGCATTTAGAGTATCAGTAGCCTGGACAATCTCAACTTCTGCTTCTATTTGAATAGGCTCTAAGTTGTCCATGTCTCCATGCATTAATTTTTGAGAATATTCAAGAAATTTATTTGCATTGTTCTCTATCGCTTTTAGTTGAGATAGACTATATAAAAACAGAAGTATAATTATAGCAATAAAGACATATTGAAAGTATTTTATTGTTTCAGTTTTATTTTCACTATAAATTGTATACATAGTTACAAGATTGTCAACTTCTTGTAATAAGTTGTTGTTTGTATTATAGATTGCATTTACATAACTTTTTATAAGAACTTCATTTTGTGCATTATTTCTTATTGATAAAAGTTTTTTAAATTGATTTACATTATTATCGAATGTATTCCATAGAATATCAATTTTCGTAATCTGATTAAAAATAGAATCAGTAGGTGCCTTTGGCATGCCTGTTAATTTATTTCCATCTCTCAAAGAGTGAAGATTATAAATAAACTCCTCTTTTGCAGAATCAAGTTCATTTGTATTACTTGAATTGTTATGATATAAATAAAAAATATTCTTAGATATCCTTTGTGTTAACATTCTTTCTTTTCCCGCAATATTAATAACAAATGCATCTTTTTTATTTTTTGCATTTAAATATATTGTGGTTCCAACAATAAGTAGCATTAGTAAAATGAAAAATGCTCCGATGATTTTTATTTTTGTTCGTATAGTATTTGTTGTCATACGCCAACTCCTCTGAAAGTTGAAAAGAGCATCTCTTTATTTAAAATTTTTACATTTCCTTCATTAACTTCAATTATATTGTTTCTTGAAAGTCTTTTTAATACTCTAGAAAGAGTTTCAGGTTGAATATGAAGCATGAAAGAAACTTCTTGTCGTTTAAGTTTATTGAACATTTCTAAGTCATCATTTAGCATAAATGCGACTTTTGCAGTAGCATCAAATACTAGTTCTCTATTTACTATAGATTGTAATTGGTGTGTCTTTTTAAGTAAAGTATTCATTAGTTTTATTGTTAAAATATTTTTTTCTAAAAAGAATTCTTTAAATTTTTTGTAATCAATTGTAAGGACAGCTGAATCTTCTTTAAACTCAGCATTTGAAAAACAATAAATTCCGTCATCTTCTAATCTTGTTAATTCAGAAATCATGGAGTTTTCATGAATATGATAAAGAAATATTTCATTATCAAATTTATCCAATTTATAAATCTTAATTAATCCAGAGACTAAAAACATTATTTGTGTATTTATATCACTTTCATAATAGAGTATAGACTTCTCAGGATAAGTGACTACATTAGAGATAGATGTTAATAATTCTACTTGTTCATTACTTAGTTCATCAAAGAAATTTATAGACTTAATAGTATCTTGAATAATGATTTCACCTTTCAAAAAAGTTTTTGTTTAAGGAATTTTATAATATGCTAACGAAATTTTTAATTAAGTAGGTCAAAATGTTAGTTGATGGATATGGAAGAAAGGTTGATTACTTAAGAGTTTCAGTCACAGAAAGATGTAATTTTAGATGTCAATATTGTATGCCAGAAAAGCCGTTTTCTTGGGTTCCCAAAGAGAATTTACTCTCATATGAAGAACTCTTTAAATTTGTCAAAGTTTCAATCGATGAAGGAATTACGAAAGTTAGGATTACAGGTGGTGAACCACTACTAAGAGAAGGCCTAGAAAAGTTCATAAAGATGATTTCAGAATATAAAGAAGGTATTGATTTAGCTCTTACAACAAATGCTTACTTGCTTCCAAAAGCTGCGCAAAAGCTTGCTGATGCAGGATTGAAAAGAATAAATGTTTCATTAGATTCTTTGCAAGATGCGGTGGCTGCAAAAATTGCTCAAAAAGATGTTTTAAAAACAGTTTTAAAAGGTATACAAGCAGCTTCTGATGCAGGATTAAAGATAAAAGTAAACTGTGTTCCTATGAAAGGAATAAATGACGGTGAACTTGTAGATATACTAGAATACTGTAAGGAAAAAGGTTATCCTGTAAGATATATTGAATACATGGAAAATAAGCATGCTACTGATATTGCAAAAGGACTTAATTCAGATGAAATAAAGGCGATTATTGCAGAAAAGTATAAGTTTAAAAAACTAGAAAGAAGTGGAAGTTCACCTTCTCAAGATTATGAAACAGAAGATGGATATGTTTTTGGAATAATTGAACCACACAAAGATGACTTTTGTGCTACTTGTAATCGTATTCGATTAACAGCAAGTGGAGTTTTAATTCCTTGTTTATATTTTGAAGATTCTCAAAGTATTAAAGCAGCTATTCAAGCAAATGATATTGATAAAGCAGCTTCAATTCTAAAAGATGTTTTAGCAAATAAACCTGAAAAAAATAAGTGGTCAGAAGCAGATGGAACAGAGACTTCTTCTCGAGCATTTTATGAAACTGGTGGCTGAGAAGTAAAAAAGCTAAATAAAAATTTATCTAAAAGATAGGTTTAGAATCCTATCTTTTGTCTTTTACCCATCTCTTTTAAAGTTTTTAATTCTTCTTTTCTTTTTACATTATGAAATTCGACCATTAATCCAATGGCATTTGATCTTAAATAAATATGACTATCTTTTATAGTATCTGATTCTAAAAAATACTCATTTGCAGCATTTTTCCCAACTTTTTTGTAATCTTTGTATAAAGATTCAATTTGTAATCTCAAAGACAAAAACTCTTTTTTATTTTTTGAAATTACACCTACAAAATAGTAATTATTATCTTTTTTTGTAAATTTTTGCTCTTTTGAAATATCAATGTCCAAAGCTCTTGTAAGCTTAGCAAATTTTATATCTTGATAATGACCTAAATCATTATCTAAAAGAAATCTACAAAGCTCCTCTGCTTTTTTTAATCCAAAGTCATAAAATAAACCATCAGTTAAAACAACTTCATTTTCTTCTTCTTGTGAATCTTCATTTTTTAAAACAAAAGTTATGCTAAAAGTAGAATAAATATTTCCTGTAAGATAATTAATCTCAGTACGAACATCTTTTATTTGATCTCTTTTCACGCTTTGTAGCTTGTAAGATTTTTTATTATCAATGAATCTCCATGAAATATACTTTTCATCTATAGTAATTTCAACACTTCTTTTAACAAAAATCACATAAAAAATAGAAGCAATCTGAAAAGCAATCAGAGCCGTTGATGCAAAGAAAAGAAAAGTATAAATTCCACCTTTGATTATATAGCCTTGGTACATAACAGAAGAAAAAATCGAGAAGGCTAAAAGCATAAAAAGCTTATATCCAAAACCTTTTTGTAAAATAAAAGTTTGCATAATATAAAATCCTTTGAAATAATTAGCTAAGTTTTAAAAGTATATTTATATCAAAAATTTATGATAAGTTTATTAAAGTGAGTATTTTTACATATAAGTGTCAAAAAGTTTTTTATTATCTTCTTTTTCTTTTGAATTTTCATTGAACATTTTTACACCAGATTTTAAAAGTAATTCTTGGTGAGTATTCCTATATGCAGTTATTAATTCTTCTTTATCTTTTCTTCTACGCTTTAAATTTGAGTTTTCAGAAGGGAATCTATTTTTATTTCTTTGATCGATTTTAAATTCACTTAAAAAAAGATTTTTTTCTATTAAATTAACTATAGAAAAAACTTCTTCTTTATCAATATTTCTTCTTTTTTCTTCATTAGTATTAGACTTCATCCAATATAAAGCTGTAATAAAATCATGTGTTATGTGATTGATTATATTAATTCTTTGTGCATAATTTATTAGATTAAATTCATTTATACTCAACCATCTATCTTTTAAAGTATTGCCATCTTTATTAAAAGTATCATCTTTCTCAATAATATTCAAAAAAATTTCTATTCCAAAGTTCTCTATTCTTCTTTGAATATTTATTATAACAGCAGACCAAATAGCAAAAAGTGAATAAGAATATTTTTCTAAGATAATTAATTCATTAGCTTCTTTTAAAGAGTATATTTCATCTTCAACTAGATTAAAAATAGGGTTTTCAGGATTATTAAGTAATGTAGGTATACTTATCATAATAAACTCCTTTTCTTTATATTAGTTTAAAAGTATAGCATATTATTTACTAATTTATTGTTTTTATATAATATCTTTGTTTTTTATTTTTATTCTCCTTTGCAATTTCTAAGTCTATATCAAAAATTTTAGATAAGTTTTTAGAAGTTAAAATATCTTCTTTTAATCCTTGTTTATAAATAGTTTGATTATGAATTAAAGCAATATGTGATATTTCTGGAAATATTTCTTCAATATGATGAGTAACTATTATTATACTTGCTGTTTTAGAAAGTTTTTGAAGTAATTTAATAAAATTGTTTTGTGCTTTTAAATCAAGTCCTACTGTAGGCTCATCTAAGATAAAGGCTTTTGGATTATGAATTAAAGCCCGGCCAATTATACAACGTCTTAGTTGCCCTGTACTCATTGCGTGTACTTCTTTATCTTTTATATGTGAAATTTCAAGATATTCTAAAACTTCTAGTGCTTTATTATGCTGTTCTTGGGTGAAATCTTGATGCTTAAAAACCCCAACAGAAGAATAATATCCACTAAGTATAACCTCATAAGCACTTAAAAAATTGCCATGAAGTTCAAAATAGTTATGCAAATCATTTGTAATAATACCAAGATTTTTTTTTAAATCAAAAATACTCCAACGATCTTTTCCAAATATTTCTTTTGTAAATTTATATTTTGTATTTGGATATAAATCATTAGAAATTAGTTTTATAAGTGTTGATTTACCGCTTCCATTTGAACCTAATATGGCCCAATGTTCTTTTTCATTTATTTGCAAGTTTATATTTTTTAAAATAGGATTTAAATCATAATTTACGTAAATATTTTGAAAATTTATAATATTCATTTTTTTATCCTTTTTCAGATTCATTATCTCAAAGCTTACTTAAAGAAGCTTTAAAGTTCTTTTATATATAATTCGCGTCCACTTTGTAAAAAGTGAGATAATATACCTATTAGGAGGTCATTATGGCTTTAGATCAGGACGTAAAAGCAGAGATTATTTCTCAACATAGAAGAGATGAAAAAGATACAGGTTCAGCGGAAGTACAAATCGCTATTTTAACAAAGCAAATTAAAGTATTAACAGAGCACTTAAAAATCAACAAAAAAGATCATTCATCAAGATTAGGTCTTTTAAAAATGGTTGGAAAAAGAAAAAGACTTCTTAAATACTTAAGAAGAAAAGATTATACTAAATTCGTTTCATTAGTTGCTGATTTAGGAATTAGAGCTAAATAGTTTTAGTTTTTAATCATTTTTTTTAAAGGTTGCAAGTTTTCTTGCAACCTTTTTTTTTAAATTTAGCTATAAAGAAAAAGATTAATTTTTAAATACAATTAGGATTAATCAATCTTCTAGTAGAATATAATAAAAATTTATAATTAGGAAATATATGTTACTTACAAAAAAGAGTGAGTATGCCCTGCTATCTTTAGTATCCATTGCAAGAAGTAATAGTCCAAAAAATGTAGATGTATTATCACGTGAGTTAAATATTCCTAAATCATTTCTAGCAAAGATTATGCAAAATCTTGCAAAAAATGATATTGTTATTTCTCACAGAGGAGTTAATGGTGGCTTTGTATTAAAAAAACCATATGATGAGATTACAATTTTAGAAATTACAACTGTTGCAGAAGAAAAAATCCCTTCTGTATTTGAATGTTCTCCTTCAATAGCTTCTTGTCCATCAGATGTTGGAAATGCTTGTAGTATTTGGCCTTTGTTAAATAATTTACAAGGTAAAATTAATATATTTTTAGAAGAATTAACATTAAAGGATATTGCTACATGAAGTTTTTTCATTTATCTCATACAGATTTAGATGGGTACTCTTGTCAACTAATTACAAAAGAATTTTTTAAAGAAGGATTCTTTTTTAATGCTAACTATGGCTTAGAAGTAAAATTAAATATAAAGAAAATATTAGAAGATATTAAACTATTTAAAGAAGAAGAGATACTTTTTATTATTTCAGATTTAAATCTTACAATAACTGAATCAAAAGATTTAGATAAAGCAATTTCAAGTTTAAATGAAGAGGGCTTTAATATAAAACTTCAATTATTAGATCATCATGCAACAGGTAAAAAAAGTTCAGATGCCTATGAGTGGTATTTTTTAGATACAAAAAGATGTGCTGCTAAAATAGTATATGATTATATTAATACTGAATATAAAGGTTTCTCTCCTGAAGTAGACTCTTGGCTAAGTCCTTTGATTGATGCAGTGAATGCAATTGAT
The DNA here is from genome assembly GCA_030145305.1 of Halarcobacter sp. Taxonomy (GTDB): domain Bacteria; phylum Campylobacterota; class Campylobacteria; order Campylobacterales; family Arcobacteraceae; genus Halarcobacter. The sequence goes on from JAQYVX010000010.1 coordinate 27,420, forward strand.
ATTTGGCTAGACCATGAAATAAAAAACTTCGAATTTGGAAAAGTTTTACTAAGTATGGTTTCTAAAGTTAGAGAAGTAAATAATGTATTATTTCCAGATTTAAATAGAGATTTTAGATTACATTTATTAAGAGAATCAGCAAATTATTTAACAAAAGAAAATGGAAATATAAAACTTGATAATGAAATACATTTTCTAAAAAAGAATTATTTAATGCAAGATAATCAAGATGATACAATTGATAATCTAAGTGCAAAATATTTAGTAGACTCTTTAGAAAAATTAAAAGAAGAACTAACAATAACATACAAAGGGCATAAAGGACTTCTAACTTATACTTTAGGTTCTATATCAATACCTGCAAATGCATTTTTAAAAGCAAATGAAGATTATGATTTCTTTATTGACATTGGTAAAAAAGGAAATAGTTCTTTAAGAGCAGATGGGGTAGTAGATGTTTCCTATATAGCTCAAAAGTTAGCAAATGGAGGTGGCCACGTAAATGCTAGTGGCTGTAGATTTGATGATTTTAAAGAAACTATAAACTACCAAGACGTAAGAACTTTCATTCAAAATAAACTTGATACTTTATAGTAAATATTTAGTATCAAGATTTATTTTTTAGATATATTAGCCACATTTATTATTTGAGAAGTCTGTTTGTAAAACAGAATTATCTTTATGTTTAAATTCTATTTTTATCTTCTCTTCTAAACTCTCAACTTCAAAATCAAAGTTTGCACTTATTCTAGGAAATAAAGCATTTGGAATAGAATGATTTATCATTATTAGTCTTTTATTTTTATTATCTAAAAGTTGAAGTCCTAGCATTGCATTTACCATTGGATCTGGTGGGGTAGTTAAAGAAGTGTCAAAGAAGTAATATATTAAATCTTCTTCTTTATATTCGAAGAATTCAACAGTTGCCCCTTCTAAGTCTATTTTTGTCATATCATTTGGTATTTTATACATTTTTGCCTCTATTTTTAAATTTTTAATATGATATTATCAAATATATAATAAGACGCTAAATTAACAGAAATAAATTAGATTTCAAGAACTATATTAAAAAATAATTTAGGTATTAATTTATTGAAATTTGATATACTTTATAAAAATAATAAGGAGTAAAAATGGAATGTGAAGTTCCTTCTGTAAATAGTAATATAGATGAGATTAAAGAGATTTTTGAAAACACTAAAACGATTGCGATTATTGGACTATCTCCAAATGAAGAGAAAGCTAGTAATATGGTTGCTAAATATCTACAAAATGCTGGTTTTACAATAGTTCCTGTATATCCAAAAGAAGATGAAATTTTAGGACAAAAAGTATATAGAAGTCTAAAAGAGATTCCTTTTAAAGTTGATATGATAGATATTTTTAGAAAGCCTGATGTAATTGCTTTAGTAATTGATGAAGCTATTGAACGTGGTGATATTGATTGTGTTTGGACTCAGTTAGGTTTAGTAAACAATGATGCTGCAGAAAAAGCTTTAGAAAAAGGTATGAAAGTAGTACAAAATAAATGTACTAAGATAGAACATAGAAATATTTTTACTTAGGTTTATTCAATCTGGTGTGTGGTAAGATAATACTTGCCTCACAACCACTAATATCATCTGAACGGTTTTTTAAGAAAATAGCAGCTCCTAAAGCATCGGCTGCATTTTTAGCTAAGAACAGTCCAAGTCCTGCTCCACTTTCTTCTCCCATTCTTTTAAAAGGTGCAAATAAATCTATTGATTCATCAATTCCTTTTCCTTCGTCAGTAATAGTTATTTTTGTTAAGTCTTTTTCTTTTTCAAGTCTTATTGCAATTGCTTTATCATCAGGTGTAAACTTAATTGCATTTTGTACAAAGTTTTGAATTATTTGATTTAAAAGTGTAGATTGTAAATATACTTGATGATGATTTACATTTGAAAAAAATGTAAGTATAATTTTTTTCTTAGCACTTAACATTCTATAATCGTTTGTTTTTCTTTGTAAATATTGTACTAAATCTATCTCTTCAGGTTTTTCAAATTGCGCACCTTCTGCTCTTCCTATATCTAAAATTGAACTAATCATCTTATTCATTTCATCTATTTGATCAACTGTTAATCTCATAGTTTCTTGATATTTTTGTGGATCTCTAATTTTCATTAAAGTTACTTCATTTTTCAATTTCATTACAGCAAGTGGAGTTTTCAATTCATGAGCAACTCCAATAAAAAGTTCTTTTTTAAATCTAATATTAGTTTCAATTCTCATTGTAAGAGAGTTAATAGAGTTTGCTAAAGGATGAAATTCAATTGGTAAATTATTTTTGTTTATTTGTGTTAAAAAGTTTTCATCCATGTGTGATAATTTTTTTGTTATATCAATAATAGGTTTAAGTAAAGTTTTTGATACTGTAAATGCATATAAAATGACCATTATTAATCCACCTAATGAGATTAGTAATAAATTATTAAAAATTTTATTTAGCATTTCGATTGAGGAGTTTATATTTTTTATAATTTTTATATATTGTTTTTTATCTTCATCAAATAGAAATAAAACTTGCATGAAAGTGCCACTTTTTGTCTTAAAAGTGATAAATGGAGATTCTGGCATTTGCTCTAAAGTTACAATATCGATGTTTATTCCATTATGCGTAATAACATTAAAATTTTTTGAATTTACTTGTGCATTTTTACTAACGCTTAGAATAAGTTCAGCATCTGAATATAAAGAATCTCTTATTTCTTGAAAAATTGTTGATTTTGTGTAACCATAAAAAATAAATGACAATATAATAAGAAAAAGTGAAGTAGCAATTATTAGTTTTTGGTAAAACTGTTTATATATACTCTTCACTTGCATCTTATTTGTCTACTTTCTATTAATTTCTATTTTTCTTCATCAGCTGTAGGGTAACAGAATCTGTAACCTCTTCTTCTGATAGTTTCAATAGTAGAAATATTTAATGGTTTATCCATTTTTTGTCTAATTTGATTAATTGCAACTTCAATTACATTTGGAGTTACTAATTCAGGCTCTTCCCAGATTGCATCTAGTAATTGTTCTTTTGAAACAATTTGATCTCTGTGACGTGCTAGGTGAGTTAATACTTCAAAAGGTTTACCTTTTAATTCAATCTCTTCACCATTGTATTCAATTTTTTCTTCATCTGGATTGATTACTAAGTCTTCAATCTCAATTACATTAGTTCCACCAAATCTTAATCTAGCTTCAATTCTAGCTAATAAGATATCAAAGTCAAATGGTTTTTTAATATAATCATCAGCCCCTGATTTTAAAGCTTCAATTTCTGAATCTTTGTCATCTCTTGCAGATAAAATTACAACTGCAGTTCTTGAACTTCTATTTTTTACAATTTTACATAGTTCAATTCCATCACCGTCTGGAAGCATCCAGTCTGTTAAAACTAAATCATAATTTCTGATGTCAATGAAATACTCTGCATCTTTATAATTTTCTGCTGAATCTACTTGGTAACCAAAATCAGTTAATCCTTCTTGTAGTGTTCTATTTAGTGTAATTTCATCTTCAATAATTAATATTCTCATTATAGATTTTCCTTGTTTTTCTTAACTTAAATTTAAGTTAAGTTTAAATTTTGTCGGCATTATAGCATAAATATAGTTGAATTTAAAGGTATTTTAAGCTAAATTTGAAAATTCACTATAAGGATAAATTAATCCTTTGTTAATGTGAAAATGCTAAAATATCATTTATAAAATTTATAAGGATTATAATGATTAAAAGTACAAGTAAAAAAATAGTATCAAGTCTAATAGCAACAATAGCTATTTCAGCTGTTTCTCTAAGTGCGGCAGATACCTTTGGTTCAGTTAATGGAGATAAAATCACAAAAGAAGATATCTCGATTGTATTAAGAAATCCAAATATTGATTTCAATTCTTTACCAAAAAAAAGTAAAGATCAGGTTTTAGAGCAAATTATTGAGAAAAAACTTTTAACACAAAAAGCCCTAAAAAGTGGTGTTAACAAAGAATCATCATACAAAGAAGCTTTAGAAAAATTAAAGAAAGATTTGTCTTTAGAAATCTGGATGCAAAAAGAGTACAAAAAAATATCTGTTTCTGCAAAAGATAAAAAAGATTACTATAACAAAAACAAAGAACAATTTAAAGTTCCAGCTACTTTAGAAGCTAGACATATCTTAACTAAAACAGAAAAAGAAGCAAAAGATATTATTAAAGCTTTAGATAAATCATCAAATAAAAAAGATGAATTTGTTAAGTTAGCAAAAACTAAATCAGTAGGTCCAAGTGGTCCTAAAGGTGGATATTTAGGTAAATTTCCTGAAACTCAAATGGTTCCAGAATTTTCAGCAGCAGCAAAAACTCTAAGTAAAGGTAAATATTCTAAAACACCTGTTAAAACACAATTTGGATATCATATTATTTATTTAGAAGATAAAATTGCTTCTCAAACTTTAGCTTATGACAAAGTTGAGGCTAAGATTAATCAAGTTTTATTACAAGAAAAATTTAGAGAGCATGTTAAAAAAGAATCTAATTCTTTAAGAAAAAATGCAAAAATTGTAATTAAATAATCATTCAAAGGAAGAAAAATTATGGCCATATTAGATATTGTTAAACCTGGTGTGCTAAGCGGAAGCGAAGCAAAAAAACTTTTTGCCTATGCAAAAGAAAATAAATTTGCAATTCCAGCAGTGAATGTAGTGGGAAGTGATTCTGTAAATGCAGTTTTAGAAGTAGCTGCAAAAGTTAATTCTCCTATTATTATTCAATTTTCAAATGGTGGAGCAGGATTTTATGCAGGAAAAGGTCTTAAAACTTCAGACGCTGCCGTTTTAGGTGGAATTTCAGGTGCAAAGCACGTTCATACTATGGCAGAAGCTTATGGCATTCCAGTTATTTTACATACAGATCATGCGGCAAAAAAACTTTTACCTTGGATTGATGGTTTAATAGAAGCTGGAAAAGCACATTTTGAAAAGACAGGAAGACCTTTATACACTTCACATATGTTAGATTTATCTGAAGAGCCTTTAGAAGAAAATATTTCTATATGTGTAGATTATTTTAAAACTATGAGCTCAATTGATATGATGATTGAAATAGAACTTGGAATTACAGGTGGAGAAGAAGATGGTGTTGATAACTCAGAAGTTGACAATGCTTTATTATATACTCAGCCTGAAGAAGTTTGTTATGCTTTTGAAGAGTTAAGTAAAGTTAGTCCAAACTTTACAATTGCTGCATCTTTTGGAAATGTACATGGAGTTTATAAGCCAGGAAATGTGCAACTTTCACCAAAGATTTTAGATAATTCTCAAAAATATATAAAAGAAAAACATTCAAGTGTTGATAAGCCAGTTGATTTTGTATTCCATGGTGGTTCAGGTTCTGCTTTAAGTGAAATTAGAGAAGCGCTCGATTATGGTGTTATTAAAATGAATATTGATACAGATACTCAATGGTCATTTTGGGATGGTGTAAGAAATTTCGTAGCTAAAAATCATGACTATTTACAAGGTCAAATAGGAAACCCAGAAGGTGACGAAAAACCTAATAAGGGATATTATGATCCAAGAAAATGGATTAGAGCAGGGCAAGAATCTATGATAGCTAGACTTGAAACTGCTTATTCTAATTTATCTTCAATAAATAAAAACTAAGCTTTTAGCTTAGTTTTTATCTTCATTTGTTACTAAAGCTAAATTATTTAGATTATACTTTTGAAGTAAATCTAATACTTTAATTACTCTTTCATATTTTGTATTTTTATCTATTCTGACTATTACTGCTTTTTTATTATCTTTTATTTCTTGCAAGTTTGCTTCTAAAGATTCAAAAGAAACTTCGATTCCTTTTATTGCTAACTTATTTTCATTTAATTCTATAAATATTTGATCATCTTTAATTTCGGTTGTTTTTGCATTAGCTTCTGGCAAATCTAAGATTAAAGCTAGTTCATCTTTTTTAAATACAGAACTTACAATAAAAAAAATCAGTAAAATAAAAACTACATCAATAACAGGAGTTAAATCGATTCCTAGTTGTTCTCTTCTTTTCATTGCTCACCAAGTTTAGTAATTTTACCAAGAATCTCTTTTTTAGCTTTAAGTTCAATTGTATCAATCATTGATATAAAGTGATTATATGCTATATGATGAGGAATTGCGACAATCAGTCCTGCTATTGTAGTAATAAGAGCAATAGAAATACCACCTGAAAAGATTGTAGGATCACCAAGACCTTTTAAGGTTATTGCTTCAAAAGCTTTATAAACTCCATAAACAGTTCCAAGTAATCCTAATAATGGAGCTACTGAGGCTATATTTTTGATATAAGTTAATCCACTTTCTAATCTTTTTACTTCATACTCTATTTGTACAGCCATGGTGTTAGTATTTGAGGTATCAATTTTTGATTCAATTTTTCTTATCATTGCGTTTTTTCTAGGAATAGTAAAAAACTTCCAAAGGATAATTGTAAATCCTATAATGTTTAAAAAGATAAGAATATAAACTATTATTCCACCCTTATCAATATATTCTAATAAATTCATTTTCACTTCTTTCAATACTATATATAATTTTGTGACATTTTAGTATAATACATTAAAAATAAAACTCTTAATAATCATCTAAAATATATCATTCTTAGCTCTATTAATATCATAAAATTACTTATATTTTAGTTAGTAGATTCTTGTACTCTTTTTATAAATTTTATTTAATGGCAATAGTTTTTTATTTCAAGAATTAATTTATAGTATTAAAATTAAATCTTTTAATAAACCAATTTTTTAAATAATATTTTGATATTATATTTGTAGATTTGTTATAAAAGGAAAAATATGCCAGATTTTATAAATGAGGGAAAGAAAAAAGATATTTTACGTAGTTATAGAGAAATTGATATGCACAAAGAATTAAAAATTCTTTTTGAACATATTCATAAAGAGTATACAAATGTATACATTACTCATGGACCTGAAGAATATGGTAGAGACCTTATAATTTCTACACAAGGTCCAATGAGAAAAAATAATACTTCAATTGTCGTCAAAATGGATAAACTTTCAGGTAAGAATATTGATCCTTCGGTTCATGAGATTAGTATGCAAACAAAACAATCCTTTGAAATTGATTTGAATGTCAAAGACGAAATAGATGTACTTAAAACTGATTTTGTATATATTCTTATATTTGGAGAAATTTCAAAACAAGCAAGAATAAATCTAGATATTAGTATAAAAGAATATAAAGGTAGATACAAAATTTATGATATTACAGATATTACAAAATTATTCACTCAACATTATTCAGAAGTTTTTTTAGGAGCATCCGGGTATGAGGCTCTTAGCAGGAAATTTATTGAACTAGAAGATGTATTAAAGCGAAAGAGTAATTTACTTGCAACTAGTTATATTGAGCCAAATTTAAAATCATATGATAGAACAAAACAATTATTAGCATCTACGGGAAAAGTTAATAAAGACTCTTTAGTTGAAAATATATTTGGAAAGAAAGAGACAATATCAAGTCTTATAAAAAGAATGTCTTCACATAATATAAATATGTTTATTGATGGAGGTGCAGGTTCAGGGAAGACAGTTTTTACAATAAAATTAATTCAAAGAATGATAAGTGATGTTATAAATAATATTTCTTCAAAAAAAAGTAAGACTTCTTCTCCAAAAATAAAAGTTCCCATTCTAATAAGTGCAACATCTTTAAAAAATGGAAATATTAAAAACCTTGAAATAATTATAGAAAAATATTATATTGATGCATCTTTTAAACTCGAACCTAGTATTTTAATAATTGATGGATTAGATGAAGTAGCCCAAAAAGATAGAGAATATATTGTTGCTGCAGTAACATCGTACACAGTAAATAAATGTTCTTTACTTATTACATCAAGGAAAAGTGCTGAGATTAGAGAGCTTTTAACTACTTTTCTACACCTTGAATTATTAGAATTTGAATCTTCTCAAGTTATTAATTTTATTCAAAAAACACTTCAAGGAAATGAAATTTTAATTCAATCTCTTGTAAAAGGGGTAGAGCAATTAAAAAAACAAATTCCTATGTATCCAATGTCTCTTACTCTATTAATTGAAATTGCACAAACACAAAAAGAAGTTCCAGCTTCAATTGCTGAACTTTATTCAAGATATTTAGAATTGGTAATTGGAGATAAAAACAATGGAGAGAATAGTATTCATATTCTATTTGAACCAAAAATAAAAGAAGAATTCCTAACTAACCTTGCCTTTGATCTTTTTTATAAAAATAATGCATCTGTTATAAGTAAATCTAGTTTTGATTCTTATTTAGAAACTTACGTAAAAGAACATTCTCATATTTCTTCTACTGAAGACTTTATGCATGATATATCAAGACTATCTATACTTGTTCTTGATAATGATGTGCATTTTTTACATAAATCTTTTTTAGATTACTTTATTGCAAAATATTTCATTAAAGAAGTTGATTCTATGGAAACTAACGAGCATGAATCTATATATAGATTATATTATAGTTCATTATGGGAAGACGTCACTTTTTTTTACTTTGGTATAAAAAGTAAAATTTCAAGAATACAAATAGAGAAAATATTGAGTTTTTCAAGAGATGAAATTCAAAAGTCAGGAAAAGAAATAGAAAAATTTGACAATAATTCACAACTAATAGAATTCTTATCTCAATATCAATTAGGAAGATTGATTCAATATGCTTGGAATACAAAGAACGATGACAAAATATTTGCTATTGAAGTTAGTGCAAAAGCTTCATTAGAATTAAAAATCGCCATGTATAAATTTCAAAATGAAGATACAGGGATGGAACTTCCTGGAATTGTAAGTGATGTAGCAATGTTACACTTTACAGATTTAAACTTTTCAAGTTTATTTCTTGAAAGTCAAGTTACAGAAGTCATAACTAAAACTTTAGAAACACTCAATAACATAGAAGAAGATTCATTTAAAAAAAATATGGCATTTCAATCAGAATTTTATTTTTCAAATCTTTATATTTTAGCAAATATAAAAAAACTTGATAAAGATTATATCAAATTATTTATATCAACACTTATAAAAAATGAATCAAAAATACCCGCTGAATTGTCTCTTCCCCTTTTTGCTTTATTTGACTTATTAAAGAAAAATAGAACTGCAGTTGAAAAAGATCAACATGAACAAATCGATAAGATTAGAAAGAAATTAATTAAAAAATATGGTAAATTATCAAATGAGATTTTTATCTTTAAGAATAAAATTCATCAAAGTAGATTGAAAAAACTAACTAACTAATTATTAAAAAATAGGTCTATCCTTTTAACTAAGTCTAATTTTTCATGTTTATTAGAAGTATCTTTAAGTATGATTTTAGATTCAGTTAGACCAAGTTTGTCTTGATATTTCTCTGGTATTGCTTTTCTATAGTATTTATATTTGTACATTTTTCTTAAATCTTTTGATTTTAAAAGTGAACGCAGAAATTTCAGGATTTACAAAAACTAATCTTTAAATAAAGGTTTTAAAATACATTTTGTGACATTTTAGTATAATAATATTAATGAATTGTAAAAACTCCCCAATAACAAAAACAAAATTTAGAAATAAGATACTTTATGTAAAAAGAGATGATTTATTACATAAAGATTTCTCAGGAAATAAAGCAAGAAAATTTTACTATTTTCTAGAAAATGATTTTCCAAATATCAAAAAAATAGTAAGCTATGGTTCAGCCCAAGCTAACTCTTTATATTCACTTTCAGTTTTAGCAAAAATAAAAGGAATGAAATTAGATTTTTATGTAAATCATATAAGCTCATTTTTAAAACAAAATCCTCAAGGAAATTATAAAGCAGCCTTAGAAAATGGCGCGAATATTATTGAAAAAACTGAAAATAATATACAAAGATATATAGAAGAAAATTTGCTAAATGAAGAGACTTTATTTATAGAAGAGGGTGGAAGAGTAACTGAAGCCCAATATGGAATAGAAATTTTAGCACAAGAAATTAAACTTTGGGCAGAAGAAAATAATATAAATGATTTCAATAATCTAAAAATCGTGCTTCCAAGCGGAACAGGAACGACAGCACTTTTTTTGCAAAAGAACCTTCCTTTTGAGGTCTTAAGTGTATCTTGTGTTGGAGGAAGTGAATATTTAAAAAAACAATTTTTTCATTTAGAAGAAAATGAAAAATATCATCCTACAATAATAACTATGCCAAAAAAATATCACTTTGGAAAGTTATACAAAGAGTTTTATGAGATTTGGCAAGAAGTAAAAAATGAGACAAAAATTGAGTTTGATTTACTTTATGACCCTTTAGGTTTTTTAGCTTTAAACACTTTAAAATATTTTGAAGAAAATATTGAAGAAAATAAAATATTATATATTCATCAAGGTGGTCTTTTAGGAAATGAAACTATGCTTGAAAGATATAAAAGAAAATACTAATTATCACTTAAATGTTTCTCATTATATTTTTTAAATGATAGAGGATAATACCTATGTGAAGGTATATTATTAACAATTAGAGCAATAACTAATAAAATAAAAGAACCAGATAAAACAGGTATAAAAATATACATATAACCTAAGTCATGGATATTAGGACTTCCTATAACTGCAATTAAGGCAGTTGCTCCTCCTGGGGGATGCAAAGTTAAAGTTATTTGCATTGCTAAAATTGATAATGAAACAGCTAAAGCAGAACATAAAATTATATTTTCAGGAAAGATTTTAAAAATAGTAACGCCTATAATTGCAGATAATAAATGACCTCCAATTAAGTTTCTAGGTTGAGATAAAGGAGAATTAACCGCACCATATATTAATACAGCACTTGCCCCAAAAGAACCTATTATTAAAGATAAATCTGTTCCTTTCATAATATCTAAATGAAAAAATGAAATTGCTAATATTCCTGTAAATGAGCCAATCCATGTCCAAAGGATATTTGATATATCAAGAGGTTCAGAATTTATTTTTTTAAATTTTTTTAAAAATTTCTTTAAGGTTTTTTTCATTTTAGAAGCTACTTTTATTTATTTTTTGTTTACATGAATTTTTGATTTTGAGATTATAGCAATTTTTCTTAAATTAATTAAATAAACCAGTTAATTAAAAAAAATAGTAGAAAAGAGTGTTAATATAGTACTAATAAATTTGTCTTGATTTTAGTCATTAAAAGTTTTACCTTTATTTGGATATAATCTTCAGATTTAGTCATTTACAATAGATATTAGGAAGTTTAAATTGAATAAAAAAAATAATATTATTTTAATTGGATTTATGGGAGTTGGAAAAGGAACAGTTGCTAGAGCACTTGTTAATTCTTCTTCATATTTTGCAATTGATACTGATGATTTAATAGAAAGTATAGAAAGTACAACTGTTAAAAAGATTTTTAGTATTAAAGGTGAAGCCCATTTTAGAGCTTTAGAAAAAAGATGTGCTTTGTGGCTTGAAAATAATGTTGATAATACAATTATTTCTACAGGTGGGGGATTTTTTAAACAAGAAAATATCAGTAGAATTGGAAAAATTATTTACTTAGAATCAAGTTTCGATGGTATTTTAAATAGAATAAATAACTCAGAGAATGCAAAAGCAAAACTTAAAAAAAGACCACTACTTCAAGATTTAGATGAGGCAAAAAAACTTTATAATCAAAGAATTGAAGATTATAAAAAAGTTTCAGATATTACTGTAAATGTTGAAAATAAAGATATGAAAGATATCGTAAAAGAGATATTAGGGAATATATAATGAAGATAATAAAAACTACAGATTCAAATTTTAAAGAAGAGTTTGAAAATATACAAGCACGCGCAAAAACAGATATTAAAGAAGTATCTAGCATTGTTACAAATATAATTGATGAGATTGTAGAAAATGGAAATGAAGCTTTAAAATCTCATATAAAAAAGTTTGATAAATGGGAAGTTAAATCTAATGAAGATTTAATGATTTCACAAGATGAAATGAAAGCTGCCTATGAAAATATAAATGATGATTTAAAAAATGCTTTACATACAGCTTACGATAGAATCAAAAATTATCATGAAAAACAAATTCCAAAATCTTGGATAGATTTTGAAAAAAATGGAACAATCTTAGGGCAAAAAGTATCTCCTGTAGATAGTGCAGGGCTTTATATTCCAGGTGGAAAAGCTGCATATCCAAGTTCTCTTTTAATGAATGCAATTCCTGCTATTGTTGCAGGTGTTGAAGAGATTATAGTTTGTACGCCAACTCCAAATAATGAAATAAATGAATTATTACTAGCTGCTTGTCATATTTGTAACATTAAAAAAGCTTTTAAAGTGGGAGGAGCAAGTGCTATTGCTGCTTTGGCATATGGAACTGAAACTATTCCTAAAGTTGATGTTATAACTGGACCTGGAAATATATTTGTTGCAACTGCTAAAAAATTGGTATTTGGTGAAGTAAATATTGATATGATTGCAGGACCATCTGAAATTGGAATTTTAAGTGATAGTACTGCAAATCCAAAATACCTAGCAATTGATTTACTTTCTCAAGCAGAGCATGATGAAATGGCTAGTTCTATTATGATTACTATTGATGAAGAAATAGCAAATAAAACTTCAATTGAAGTTGATAAATATTTGAAAACTTTAAGTAGACGTGAGATTGCAAAAAAATCAATTGATGAAAGAGGAGCTATTATTGTAGCCTCTTCTATGGATGAAGCTATTGCTCTTATGAATGAAATTGCTCCTGAACATTTAGAAGTAATGACAGCAAATGCTTTTGAACTTTTACCAAAAATCAAACACGCTGGGGCTATTTTCTTAGGTGAAAATACTCCTGAACCAATTGGTGATTATATAGCAGGGCCTAATCATACTCTTCCTACTGGAAGTACGGCTAAGTTTTATAGTCCTTTAAATGTAGAGAATTTTATGAAAAAAAGTTCAATTATAAACTTTTCAAAACAAGCAATTGATGAACTTGGCGAAGCTTGTGCTTTATTAGCTGATACAGAAGGTTTAACAGCTCATGCTGAATCTGTTAGAGTTAGATTAAGAGAAGGAAAGTAATTATGAGCAAAGATTGGTTTTTAGAAGATGAAGATGATATTTTTGTTGGAAGTCCAAAATCTAAATATTTCGATATTTCAAATCAAGCAAACCATGAGATTGTTGAAGATGAATTTGATAAGCTTTTAGAAAAATTTGCAATTATGGAAATGCTGTTATCAAAAGACCAAGATGTGGATTTTGATATTAATAAAATGATTAGTCAATATGCTTTTGAGCATGCAGATGAGGTAAATGAAATGAAAAAAGGTTTGTACATAGAACTTACAGGCGATATCGTTTGTAGATTAGATTCATAAGGTTTTTAAGTGGAAGAATTACAAAAAGTAAAAGAACAAATAAAAAAATTTATAATAGAAGTTGATGATAAAAAAAGCTTAGAGCTTTTGGATTTATTAGCAACAGGAAAAATGTTAAGATCAAAACTAATTCTTAAAATTGCAGGAATTAGTGAAGAATCAATCAAGTTATGTGCTGTTGTGGAGATGATTCACGCAGCCTCATTACTTCATGATGATGTAATAGATGAAGCAGATACAAGAAGAGGAAAACCTTCTATAAATGCACTTTTTGATAATAAAACTTCTATTATGTTTGGGGATATTTTATATTCAAAAGCATTTACCCAGCTTAGTCAAATGGATAAAGAGATTGCCTATACAGTCTCAAATGCAGTTACTCTTTTAAGTATTGGAGAAATGGCAGATGTTGATTTAACTCAAAATTTCAATACTTCATATGATAAATATTTTGATATGATTTATAAAAAAACTGCTTCACTAATTGAAGCTAGTGCAAAAGCTGCTGCAATTATGGCAGGCTTAGATAAAGACAAATATGCACTTTATGGGAAAAATTTAGGGCTTGCTTTTCAAATGATTGATGATATTTTAGATATTACACAAGATAGTAAAACTTTAGGAAAACCTGCAATGCTTGATTTTGTAGAAGGAAAAGTAACTATTCCTTATTTACTTTTACATGATAGACTTGAAAAAGAAGATAAAGAAAAGTTAAAAGCTTTATATAAAAAACCTTTAAATGAAGAAGAGAGTTCTTGGGTGAAAAATCAAATAGAAAGTACAAAAGCTTTGGAAGACTCTATTATAAAAGCAAAAAACTTAGGTCAAGAAGCAATAGCTGCTGTTGAAGATGAAGATAATGAATCACTTGTTTTAATTATGAGTGCAATGATAAATAGAGAGTTTTAATTATGAGTTATTTAGTAATAAGTTTTTCCCATAAGAATACTGATATTCAAACAAGAGAGAAACTTGCCTTTCCTAGTGAAGAAAATAAAGATAGGTTTTTGAAGCAACTTTTAGAAGATGATATTATAAATGAAGCTATTTTATTATCAACCTGTAATAGAGTTGAGATTATAACAGCTGTTTCATACACAGAAACAGCCGCAAAATCAATTATCAAAAAGTTGTCAAAATATTCAGGGATTGATTTTGATGATTTATATGAAAGAGCAGATATATATGAACATAATGGTGCAGTTCATCATCTTTTTTCAGTAGCCTCAGCTCTTGATTCTTTAGTAATTGGTGAAACACAAATTGTAGGACAATTAAAAGATGCCTTTAGATTTTCTATTGCAAAAAAATATTGTGAGCAAAAGTTACCTCGAGCTTTACATTACTCTTTCAAATGTGCAGCAGCGGTTAGAAATGCTACAAGCTTAGGAACAGGTTCTGTTTCAGTAGCTTCAACAGCAGTTGCAAGAGCAAAAGAAATTATAGGTAATACCTGTGGAGTTAAAGCTCTTGTAATTGGGGCAGGAGAAATGAGTGAGCTTACTATTAAGCATCTTTTATCTTCAGGCTTTGATGTTGTTTTAACAAGTAGAGATACAAGAAAAGCACAGATATTAGCAGATACTTATGAGCAGCATGTGGCTGTTGAAGAGTATTCAAAATTGCAAGATTTATTAAATGAAATACCTGTAATGATAACAGCAACTGCCGCTCCTTATCCAATAATAACACAAGATATAGTTCAAGAATGTGATTTTGAAAGATATTGGTTTGATATAGCAGTTCCAAGAGATATAGCTGATATTGAATCTGATAAATTAATGGTTTATTCAGTTGATGATTTACAAGATATTGTTGATTCTAATATGAGTTTAAGAGCAGAGCAAGCGAAGACTGCATATTCAATTGTAAATAAAATGTCTTTAGAATTTTTCGAGTGGTTAAAATCACTTGAAGTAGAACCTGTAATAAAACATATGTATACAAAAGGTCACGAAATAATTGATAAAAAAATACAAACAGCTATAAAAAAAGGTTTTATAAATCGTGAAGATGAAGAAAATATTAAAAAACTTTGTGAAACTGTTATAACTGAGTATTTACATCAACCCTCAAAAAAATTAAAATGTATTTCAAAAGATATGGAATGTGACATGATAGTTGGAACAGTTCAATCAATCTTTGGATTAAAATCAGACGTAAATATGCTAAATAAGTATAAATGCGATCATGTAGAAGAAAACAAATAATAGGATTAAAATAAATGAAATTTTCTCAAATGTTTATGCCAACAACAAAAGAAACTCCAAGTGATGCGACTCTACCTTCACATCAATTTTTAGTAAGAGGTGGATTTATCTCTCAAAGTGGTGCAGGTTTATATGACTTTATGCCATTAGGAAAAATTGTATTAGACAAAATTAGAACTATTGTAAAAGAAGAGATGGACAAAACAGGAGCAAATGAGATGTTATGCTCTTTTGTTACACCACAATCTTTCTGGGATGAATCTGGGCGATCTACTACTATGGGGAATGAACTATTACGTTTTAAAGATAGAAAAAATGCCCAGTATGTATTAAGTCCTACAAATGAAGAGTCTGTTGTTAATATGATTAAAAATAGAATCACTTCTTACAAAAATTTACCTATTAATCTTTATCATATTAACTTAAAATTTAGAGATGAAGCAAGACCACGGTTTGGACTAATGAGAGGAAGAGAATTCTTAATGAAAGATGCTTACTCTTTCCATGCAACAAATGAAGACTTAGTAAGAGAATTCCATGTTATGGAAGAAGCGTATAAAAAAGTTTATACAAGACTTGGATTGGAATTTAGAGTTGTTGATGCGGATTCTGGAGCTATTGGTGGTTCGGGTTCAAAAGAGTTCCACGTTTTAGCTAATAGTGGTGAAGATACAATTGTTGTATGTCCTGATTGTGAATATGGAGCTAATATTGAAGCAGCTATTAGAAAGCCTAATAAGAGAGAATCTTTAGAAACAATCACACTTGAAAAAGTTGAAACTCCAAATTGTAAAACAATAGATGAGGTAAGTACTTTTTTAAATGCAGATTCATACTACTCAATGAAAGCAGTTATAAAAAAAGCTATTTATGAAGATAGAGAAGAAGTTGTTTTATTCTTTGTAAGAGGAACTGATGAATTAGAAGAAACAAAAGCTTGTAATGCAGTTGGTGCTTTAGATTTAGAAGATGCTTCTGAAGAAGAGTTAGTAAAAGCTGGTTTAGTTGCTGGTTATTGTGGAATAGTTGGATTACATGAAAATATTCAAGTAGTAGTTGATACTGAGTTAAAAGATGATAACAATTTAGTTTGTGGTGCAAATGAAGAAAACTATCATTATAAAGGCGTTGATTTAACTTCAATAAATGGATTAGAGTATAAAGATTTAATTGCAGTTAAAGAAGGTGATATTTGTTCTTGTTGTGGTGGAAAGTTAGAATATACAAAAGGAATTGAAGCTGGGCATATTTTCCAACTAGGAACAAAATATTCAGAAGCTATGGATGCTAAATTTTTAGATGAAAATGGAAAAGCACAGCCATTTATTATGGGATGTTATGGAATTGGAGTTTCAAGATTAGTAGCAGCTGTAATTGAACAAAATCATGATGAAAAAGGCTGTATTTGGACAAAAGAAACGGCACCATTTTTAGTTGATGTTATTGTTTCAAGTGCAAAAAAAGAGGATGAATTAGAAGCTGGATTAAAAATTTATGAAGAGTTAAAAGCTTTAGGAATTAGTACAATTATTGATGATAGAAAAAAAGAAAGATTTGGCTTTAAAATGGGTGATTTTGAACTTATTGGTTTCCCTTATGCAGTTGTTGTTGGAAAAAAATTGCAAGATGGTTTAGTTGAAATTATTGATAGAAAAACTTTAGAAAAAGAAGAAGTTGAGATAGGGAAAGTAGCAGAAATACTTTTCAATAAAATCAAATAATTAAGACTCAAAAGTGTATAAAATTGTGATATAATCATAAAAATTGTTATTAGGAGAGAAGATGGATAGTGTTCAAACTGTTAGTGATATGGTTGGTTTATATGCCTTAAATATTGCAACTGCAATTGTAATATTTGTAATTGGAAAATGGTTAGCAAAAAAAGTTGCGGATGTGGCACATAGTTTAATGATGAAAAATGATAAAGTTGATGAAACTTTAGCAAAATTTTTAGATGGAATCATCTATTATGTACTAATGGTAATGGTTGTTTTAACGTCATTAAAACAATTAGGAGTTGATACAACTTCATTTTTTGCAATCTTAGGAGCAGCTGGTCTTGCTATTGGTTTGGCATTAAAAGATTCTTTAGGAAATTTTGCTTCTGGAGTTATGATTATAATGTTCAGACCTTTTAAAGTTGGTGATTTCATCAATGCAGGTGGAGTTAGTGGTTCAGTTGAAGAAGTTACTATTTTCAATACTATTTTAAAAACACCAGATAACCAAAAGTTAATTGTGCCAAATGGAGCAATTACAGGTGGAACTATCACAAATGTTAATGCAAAACCAGAAAGAAGAGTAGATTTACTTGTTGGTATTGGATACGATGATGATATTAAAAAAGCAAAAGATACTTTAAAATCAATTGTTGAAGCTGATGAAAGAGTATTACTTGACAAAGGAATTACAATAGCTGTTTCTGAACTTGCAGATTCTTCAGTTAATTTTGTAGTTCGTGCTTGGGTTAAAACTCCTGATTACTGGGGCGTTAAATTTGATTTAACAGAAAATATAAAAATTACATTTGATAAAGAAGGAATTTCAATTCCTTATCCACAACAGGATGTTCATCACTACAACAACGATTAATATCCCCCAAGTCTTAGAAGAGATTCTTTTTGACTTAACAAGTATTGGTGCCTTGCCAATACTTGTTGGTGGCTGTGTGAGAGACAGCTTTTTGGGACTTCCTATAAAAGATTATGATATTGAAATTTTCAATATTGATTCCTTAGAAATTATACAAAAGCATTTAAAAAAGTATGGACATATAAAAGAGGTTGGAAAATCTTTTGGTGTATTAACTTTAAGTGTTGAAAAATATGATTTTGATTTTGCACTTGCACGAGTTGAAAAAAAAGTTGCTTTAGGACATAAGGGTTTTGAAGTTACTACAAATTCAAAGTTAAATTTTAAAGAAGCTAGCCTTAGAAGAGATTTCACAATTAATTCAATTGGCTACGACTTTTTCAAAAAAGAATTCTTAGACCCAAATAATGGAATTAAAGATTTAAATAATAGAATTCTACGACATATAAATGATGAAACTTTTATAGAAGATCCTTTAAGAGTTTATAGAGCTATTCAATTTGCTTCAAGATTTGAGTTAAAATTAGAGAAGAAGACTTTTGATTTATGCCTAAAAATGTCAAAAAGTGGACAACTTAAAGAACTAGCAAAAGAGAGAGTTTTTGAAGAGTTTAAAAAATTATTTTTAAAATCAAAAAAACCTTCTTTGGGGTTTTCCTTATTAAAAGACTTAGAAGTTATAAAGCTTTTCCCTGAGCTTGAAGCTTTAGTAGCTTGTATACAAGATGAAGAATATCATCCTGAAGGAGATGTTTGGATTCACACTCTAATGACCTTAGATGAGATGGTAGAACATAAGACAGGAGATGATTATAAGGATTTGTATCTTTTTTATGCCTTACTTTGTCATGACTTAGGAAAACCTTTTTGTACAAAAGAGATAAATGGACGAATAACTTCATATAAACATGAAAGTTTAGGAATTAAACCTACAATTAGTTTTTTATCAAGAATAACAAATGAAAAAAAATTTATAGAAAAAATCCTCCCTTTAGTTAAAAACCATTTAGCACCTTTCCAACTTTTTAAAGCTGAATCTTCATTAAAAGCTATAAAAAGATTATCTTTAAAATGTAATATCGAAGATTTATGTATTGTTTGTCTTTCTGATTGTAAGGGAAGGGCAATTTCAAATAAAGAAAAATGTGATGAAGCTATTTCTTGGGTTTTGGAAAAAGCAAAAGAAATGAATATCTCAAAAGAGCCTTTAAAAGCTTTAGTCCAAGGTAGAGATTTAATAAACTTAGGACTAAAACCTTCAAAAGATTTTAAAGAAATTTTAGATTTTGCCCTAAATTTACAAATAGAAGAAAACTTAAATAAAGAAGAAATTCTAGAAAAACTTAAATTTAAAATCAATAATTAAATTTTCATGGTCTTATTATATAATTTGGACTTCCATTTATTGAATGTAATATTGTTATATTGTATTTTTTTGCATAATATTTAAGCAAAAACTTCTGCAAAATAGGTTCAAT
The DNA here is from genome assembly GCA_030145305.1 of Halarcobacter sp. Lineage (GTDB taxonomy): Bacteria > Campylobacterota > Campylobacteria > Campylobacterales > Arcobacteraceae > Halarcobacter. The sequence goes on from JAQYVX010000010.1 coordinate 47,079, forward strand.
TGAAGGGGTAAACCAAGCATTATTTGAAATGGCAATCATATATTCAATACCATTTAAATTTTGATAAATTTCCTCACTCGTAGCTTCATAACAAATTGCATTTCTAAATTTTATTCCATTTATTAAAAAATCTGTTGGATTATTCGCTTTTTTATAATCTTGTGCACCATTGTAAAAAGTGTCATTTATTAAATCAACAAAAAACTTTGGTAAAGGAATTTCTTCTCCAAAAGGAACTAAAACAATCTTTTTTGCTATTTTTACTTTTTCTTTTGAAAAATGATAACTTGCGTTGTAATATTGCTTATTCTCTAAATATAAAGCTCCTGCAACAATATCAATTTTTTTTGATTTTTCTTCAAGAATAGAATATAAAAAGTTCTCTTTGTTTAATAAAACAGGGAAAACTGTCTCAGGCAAAATAATTAAATCTTTTTTTTCTTCTATGGCTTTGTCAATCAATTTGAGATTATTTTCAATTATTATATTTCGACTTTCTTTAATCCATTTTAAATCTTGAGATACACTTAATTGAGGCATTGCAATATTTATTTTTGGATTATCAATTAACATTCCATTATTTTCATAGATAAAAAATAGAGGAATCAAAGCTAAGATTTTTAGTTTATTATTTAAATTTATAAATAAATAAACTAAGGCTAAAAGTAGAACAAAATACTCTTTAGAAGTAGGAAAATAACTATTAATAAATATTAATTCAGGAATAAACCAATTAAAACCAAAAGGGTTTATAAAAGAGAGTAAAGAAATTATAAAAATTCTAAAAATAGGGTGATCAAAAAGTGCTATTAAATAAAATAAAACAGCGTAACATAGCCCAACTCCTATTATAATCAAAGGAGAAAGATAAGATAAATCATAATATTGAAAACTAATTCCAATCCAATAAAACCATAAAATACCAACAAAAAAACCAGTAAAGAAAAGTGCTTTTCTTTCAATTTTTAATAATAAATATAGAGATATTAATCCAAAAATAGTATTTATAATTTTGTCTTCAATATTAAAGTAAGCAAGGTATATAAAAGAACTAAGGAATAAGGCAGTTATCAAGCCTTTTATTATGTAAATTTTGTTAGAATTATCGCGTTTTACTAAAAACATACAAAAATACTTTTTAAAAGGAAATTTGATGGAAGGTCAAAGTGCAGATTTAATAAGCTCATTATTACCCCTAGTTGCATTGTTTGCGATTTTTTATTTTTTAATTATAAGACCGCAACAAAAGCAAGCTAAACAGCATAAGAGTATGATCTTAGAACTTAAAAAAGGTGATAAGATTGTAACAAATGGTGGCTTAATGGTAGAAATTACTAAAGTAGAAGATGGCTTCTTCGTAGTAAAAAATCATGATAACTCTGAAATGAAACTTGCAAAAGAGTTTGTTTCTAAACTTTCAGAATAATAGATGTTTAAAAATGTGAGCTGAAAGCTCATGTTTTTAAACCCTATATTTACACTCACTCACTTATTAAAGGAAAGAATTGAAAATCTTTAATTATAGATTAGTTATATTTATTTTAAGTATTATTTTTGGAATTGTTTTCTCCGTTCCATCTTTTTTGCAAACAGAATCTGGAAAAAAAATATCATTAGGACTTGATTTACAAGGTGGATTACATATGCTCTTAGGTGTAAATACCCAAGACGCAGTAGTTTCTAAAATGAAATCAATCGCAACTTCTATTAAATATTTTACAGATGATGAAGATGTATTAATAGAAGACTTAACAATTAGAAATGGTAAGGTATTATTTACAGTTTTAGATAAAGACGAACTTCCAAAAATTGATAAAATGTTGACTAAAATACCTGGTTTAAACATTGTAAAAACTGATTTGGAATATATTCTTAATTTATCAGCAGCAGAAGAAGTTAAAACAAAAGACCAAGCAGTTTCTCAAGCAGTTGAAACTATTAGAAATAGACTTGATCAATTTGGTTTAGCAGAACCAAATGTTGTTAGACAAGGTGAAACTGATATTGTTGTTCAATTACCTGGAATAAAAACATTAGAAGAAGAAAAAGCAGCAAGAGAATTAATCTCAAAGCCAGCAAATCTTGAGCTTATGGCTGTTGATGAAGAAAGAGCTGACCAAGTTTATACTCTAAGTCCTGGCTCTGCTTCTGAGTACGGAGATATTATTTTAGAAGATTCAAGAGATCCTAATATTAAATATCTTGTAAAAGAGATTCCTATTTTAAATGGCTCTCAAGTAATAGATGCTCAAGTTTCATTTGACCAAGCTAATCAACCAATTATTAACTTTACACTTAATACAAGTGGAGCAAGAATTTTTGGAGATTTTACAGCTAAAAGTGTAGGAAAAAGATTAGCCGTTGTTCTTGATGGTAAGGTTTATTCAGCACCAAATATTAGAGAAAGAATCGGTGGTGGTTCTGGACAAATCTCTGGTGGTTTTTCAGTAATCGAAGCAGGAAGCGTTGCTATTGCTTTAAGAAGTGGTGCATTACCGGCTTCTGTTGATTTATTAGAAAAAAGAAGTGTAGGACCAAGTTTAGGGGCTGATTCAATTAAAGCTTCAACTATTGCTTTAGTATCTGGATTCTTAGTTGTATTTATTTTTATGATTGTATATTATAGACATGCCGGAATCATTGCAAATGTAGCATTGATAACAAATATATTTATCATCATCTCAGTCATGGCGATGTTTGGTGCAACCTTAACCCTTCCTGGTATGGCTGGAATTGTATTAACCGTAGGTATGGCCGTTGATGCCAATGTAATTATTGGGGAAAGAATTAGAGAACTTCTTAAACAAGGAGTCTCAATTCCAAAGGCTATTGAAGATGGATATGCAAATGCAATGAGTGCAATTCTTGATGCAAATATTACGACTTTACTTGTTGCTGTTATTTTATATGCATATGGAACAGGACCTATTAAAGGTTTTGCTGTAACTATTTCTATTGGTATTTTGGCTTCTATGTTAACAGCAATCTTAGGAACTCATGGTATTTATGAAGCATTAATGCCAAAAATAACAAAAGATAAAAACTTAAGAAAATGGTTTGGGATTAAATAATGGAAATTTTTAAAAGCGGAAAAACTTATAATTTTATGGGTAAAAGAATCCCATTTTTAGGATTCTCAAGTATTTTAGTTATTATCTCTCTTGTTTTACTTTTTTCAAAGGGAGTAAATTTTGGTATTGATTTTGCAGGTGGGACAATTGTTCAAGTTAAATATGAGCAAAAAGCACCAATTGAAAAAATTAGAGATGTTTTAAATAATACAAAATATAAAGGTTCTTCAATCACTGAATTTGGAAGTCCTGAAGAAGTAGTTATTAGAATTACAGGTACTTCTTCAAACCTTGCAACTGATATTGGTGATGAAATGCACAAAATTTTAGATGCCACAGGTAACTTCGAAGTTAGACGAGTTGATATGGTTGGACCTAAAGTTGGTGGAGAATTAAGAACTCAAGGACTTATGGCTCTTGGACTTTCCATGTTGATGATTTTAATTTATGTATCATTTAGATTTGAATGGAGATTTGCTATAGCTTCTATATTATCTTTAGCGCATGATGTTACTATTGCACTTGGAGCAATTTCTTTATTTAATATTGAAGTTAATCTTGATATTTTAGCAGCAATTCTTACAATCTTAGGGTATTCATTAAATGATACAATTATTGTATTTGATAGAATTAGAGAAGGAATTCAAACTTCTAAAGAAGAAGGTTTAGATAGATTAGTAAATGATTCTGTTTCAAAAACTTTATCAAGAACAACTCTTACTTCATTAACAACTTTCTTTGTTGTTATTACTCTATTCTTATTTGGTGGAGAAATTATTCACGGCTTTGCCTTTACAATGCTTGTAGGTATTATAGTTGGAACTTATTCATCTATCTTTATCGCAGCTTCACTTTTAGCACAATTGAAATTCTCAATGGCTAATTTTAGAGCAAAAGAAGCTTTAAAACTTAAAAGACAAAAAGAGAAAGATAAGTTAAGAGCGATGTATGAGCAAGGTACAGTCTAACTTGTCATAAAACATAAGCTTTAGCGCTAACTCTGCGTTGAAGCTTATATTTTAAACACTCACGTACTTTAGTACGCTCCTATTTAAAATATAATCTCCGCCTTGATTTAACCCAAAATCTCATATTTCCTAACAAGCTAGAAAAAATTAAATTTTAATCATATTTTTACATATTTGATATATATAAATAGTTATATTAATGATACAAATTTAAATGAAGTCATAATTGCAATAAGGTTTTTAACATATCTTTAATATACAAATATGATATAATAATTTTTAAAATTAATTAAATATATTTTTTATATCGAGGATGATGTGAGTACAGAGAACAAAAACAAATTATTAAAAGCAAAAAATGGTTTTGATAAAATAACATCAAAAAATGCTACAGATTGGAAACTTGTCCTTTTTTGGATTATAGTTTTTGAATTTATAGCTTCAATTATAGAATTTCTTTATGTAGATACTTCAACTAGTTTCTCCGTTCCTATTCCACATAATTTCTTAACACAATTTTTAGTGGCTTTAATGGTAACTCTTTATGCTTGGTTTTTTATTTGGAATATAATTTTTGAAAATAGAAGAAATCTTTTTAAACTAGCTATTTTTAGTATGATAGGCCTCTATTTTATAATAACTAATGATTTTACTTTACAATTTTTACTTCAAAATTTAAATCCTTTTCATTTTTTTGATTTAGATTTTGGCATTGTATTTTTTATTGAATTATTTTTTAAACTTATCATTACTTACTTAATATATCAATTTGTCATTAGTTTTAAGAGCGTAGCATAATTATTAAGTAAGAAATCCTATGCTAAAAGTGATTTTTAGCATATTTTAGATAAAATCAACGCCTTAAGAAAACAACAAAAGGATAGTCATGGATTGGGGTAAGGTAACTTATATTTTCTTTTCACTTATGTCTTTAACGACAACTGCAGGATTTTTATACGAGCCAAACGCAGTAGCACTTTTTCTAGCAGCAGGGGTAAATGTTATCTCTACTATTTTAAAAATAGGTGTTAAAAACTTATTAGCAGCAGAATTATTAGCAAGTTCTTTAGTTGCAGATTTACACCTTATACCTGCTTTTATGGTTTTAACTTTTATTGGTGATGAGCCAATGGCTACTTCATTAGCAATAGGAGCAGTTGTTGCAAATATATTTTCAATTGCACTAGCCTTAATTGAGAGTGCAAAAAGTCAAGATAAGGAAGAGTATTAGAAATGGAATATATTCCAAAGCAGATTGAACAAAAATGGCAAAACTATTGGACTAAAAATAATAGTTTTGAGCCAGAAGATGATTATAAAAAAGAGAAAAAATTTATTTTAAGTATGTTTCCTTATCCTAGTGGTAGAATTCATATGGGGCATGTTAGAAATTATTGTTTAGGCGATGCTTTTGCGAGATTTTTTAGAAAATCAAATTTTAATGTACTTCACCCAATTGGTTGGGATAGTTTTGGAATGCCAGCAGAAAATGCTGCTATTAAACATAAACTTCATCCAAAAAAATGGACTTATGAAAATATTGATTATATGAGAACTGAATTAAATGCCCTAGGATTATCTTTTTCAAAAACTAGAGAATTTGCTACGTCTGATGAACTTTATACAAAATGGGAACAAGAATTTATTATAAAGATGTATGAAGAAAAACTTCTTTATAGAAAATCTACAACAGTAAACTGGTGTGAAGATTGTCACACAGTTTTAGCAAATGAGCAAGTAGAAGAGGGTTGTTGTTGGAGATGTGATAATGAAGTTGAACAAAAAGAAATGCCTGGATATTATGTAGCAATTACAAAATATGCACAAGATTTACTTGATGATTTAAAAGATTTAGAAAAAGATTGGCCTTCACAAGTTTTAACAATGCAAGAAAACTGGATTGGAAGAAGTGAAGGGTTAGAGTTTAAATTAGAACTTTCAAAGGAATCTAGATATAGACTTGATAAAAGATTTGCTTCATTTGATGTTTTTACAACAAGACCTGATACTATTTATGGAGTTTCATATTCAGCTTTAGCTCCTGAACATCCAATTGTTCAGTATCTAGTTGATAATAAACTTCTTTCTCCTGCAAAATTAGATGCAATTAAAGCTATGCAAAAAGTAAGTGAAAGAGACAGAGCTATAATGCCAAAAGAAGGTGTTTCTTTAGAGCTTGATGTTATTCATCCTTTAACAGCTGAAAAAATTCCTGTATGGGTTGCAAACTTTGTTTTAAGTTCATATGGTGGAGGGGCTGTTATGGCTGTTCCTGCTCATGACCAAAGAGATTTTGAATTTGCTTGTGAGTATAACTTACCTCTAAAGCAAGTAATTGTTGGTCCTGATGGAATAATTGAAAAAATGACTGAAGCCTACACAGGTGAAGGTGAACTTATAAATTCAGAAAGTTTCACTGGAATTAAAAATACAAAAGCAAAAAAAGCAATTATATATCATTTTGAACAAAACTCTTTTGGCTTTAAAAAAGTTAATTATAAATTAAGAGATTGGGGAGTTTCAAGACAAAGATATTGGGGTGCTCCTCTTCCTTTTGTACATTGTGAAGATTGTGGTTTAGTTCCTGAAAAAATAGAAAACTTACCAATTGCACTTCCTGAAGATGTTGAAATAACAGGAGAGGGAAATCCTCTTGACTCTCATCCAACATGGAAACATTGTAAATGTCCTTCATGTGGAAAAGATGCAATAAGAGAAACTGATACATTAGATACTTTTGTACAATCTTCATGGTACTTTTTAAGATATGCAACAAATCCAAAAAAATGGAATGAAGAAGGAATCAATAAAGAAGATTCTGATTATTGGATGGATGTTGACCAATATATTGGTGGTATTGAACATGCAATTTTACATTTACTTTATGCAAGATTTTTTACAAAAGCATTAAATGGTTTAGGATATACAAATTCTAAAGAGCCTTTTAAAAAGTTACTTACACAAGGAATGGTTTTAAAAGATGGTGCTAAAATGTCAAAATCTAAAGGAAATGTAGTAGATCCTGATTCTATTATTGAAAAATATGGAGCTGATACAGCTAGATTATTTATGCTTTTTGCTGCTCCTCCTACAAAAGAGTTAGAGTGGAATGATTCGGCAGTTGAAGGTGCTTTTAGATTTATTAGAAAATTTGCGGAACGAAGTTCTCATGTAACACAAGATGCTATAAATAACTTTAAAAATATTGACCATTCAAGTTTAGATAAAAAAGAGAAAGAAGCTAGAAGAAAAGTATATGAAGCTTTAGAAAAATCTAATGATGTATTTAATAAAACTTATGCTTTTAATACTTTAATTGCTTCATCAATGGAAGCTATGAATGCTCTTCAGACTCAAGAAAATGAGCTTATCTGGGCAGAAGGTTATTATATTTTAACAAATATCTTAGAACCTATTATTCCTCATTTAGCTTGGGAAATAGCAGATAGTTTATTTGCAAGAAAAAACTTTAACAATAAAATCGAAGTAAAAAAAGAAGTATTTACTTTAGATTCTATACTATTAGCTGTTACAATTAATGGTAAAAAAAGATGTGAAATTGAAGTTCCACCTGAACTTTCAAAAGAAGATATTTTAGTTCAAGCTAAAACAGCTTCTGCTAAATGGATCGATGGCAAAACAATTATAAAAGAAATTGTTGTGCCAAATAAATTAGTGAATCTAGTAATAAAGGGATAAAATGAAATTAAGTCAATTGCTATTTTCTTTTTTATTGATATTTGTAATCACAGGACTAACAGCTTGTGGTTATAAACCAACAAGTCATTATGCAAAAGAGCAACTAAAAGGAAAAATCTTTGTAAATTTAATTATTGATTTAAAAGACCCAAGAAATGCTGTTTTAATTAAAGATGCGATGAATGAGATTCTAGTACATAGACTTGATTCTAAAATTGTTTATGATAGAAAGTTAGCTGACACAATTATGGATGTAGAGCTCAAATCTGTATCTATGAATGTTTTACAAGATGATGAAGCTGGATATAATAAACTTTATAAAGCTGTTGCTAATATATATGTAAAATATACAAATAAAATAGAATCAAGATCATTTAATGTATCAGGAGATTATGATTTCTCTATTGATGATGGAAGTTCAATTACTGATACAAAAAGATTTGAAGCAATTAAAAATGCCTCTACGGAAGCTTTGGAAGAAGTTATTTCTAAAATTGCTGTAAACTCTTTTAAAAAAAATTAAATGATAGACTTTAAAACTGCTCCTTTGGAGCAGGTTCTTAATCATAAAACTATGTATTATGATAAAATTGATTTTTCAATAATCAAAAAATCTTATGATATTATCTCAAAATATATTACTTTACCATACGTTATTCATATAGTTGGAACAAATGGAAAAGGAAGCACAGGAAGATTTTTAGCTCATTATTTATGGAAAAAATCTTTCAAAACTTTACATTATAGTTCACCTCACATTTTAAAATTTAATGAAAGAATCTGGATAAATGGAAAAGACTCTAAAGACCTTGAATTAAATTTTGCATCTAGAAAACTTCAACAATACTTACCTTTAAATCTTTTAGAAAAATTGACATATTTTGAATATACAACACTTTTAGCTTTTGTTTTATCTGATAACTTAGATTATTTAGTTTTAGAAGCAGGTTTAGGTGGTGAATTTGACGCTACGAATGTAACTTCTAGTGATTTATCTTTAATTACTACTATTGATTTAGACCATCAAAACTTTTTGGGTAATACAATAGAAGAAATTGCACGAACAAAAATGCGTTCAGTTGATAATAAAATGTTAATTGGATATCAAATACATGAAGAAGTCTATGAAGTCTCAAAAGAAGTAAAAAAAGAGTTAAAAAAAGAGTTTGGGAAAGAAATAATTATTCAAAATGTAAAAGAATTTGATAAATATAGTTTAAATAAGAAATTTGCAAACTATTTAAAAACAAATTTGCACTTAGTAATTGAAAGTTTAAAAGAGTTAAACATAGAGCTTGATTTAGAGCTTTTTGATGAAGTAAAACTATTTGGAAGATGTGAAAAGATAGTTCCTAACATCACCATTGATGTAGGACATAATCCATTAGCTGCAAGAGTTTTACTAAAAGAGTTTGAAGATAAAAAAATAACTCTTATATATAACTCTTATGCGGATAAAGATTATGCAAAAGTCTTAAGTATATTAAAACCAATTATTAAAAAGATAATTATTCTAGATATTGAAGATAAAAGGATAGTAAATAAAAATAATTTATTAGAAATTTGCCAAACTTTGAATATAATGGTCACCAAATTAGAAAAAATTGAAGAAACTGAGGAATATTTGGTATTCGGTTCTTTTTTAGTTGTGGAAAAATTTATAAGAAATATGGAATTAAATGAAAAATAGATTAATAATAACTATTTCAGATGTAGCTGGAACAAGAGCTTTTAATGTACATCAAATTGCAAAAAAGATTATAGTTATTGTAATCTTAATTGTAATGATTATAATGGGTGGAGCATTTTGGTTTATTTCTGAGCTAAATGGCAGAATGGATAATTTAAAAATCCAAAAACAAAAAGAGATACAATCAAAAGAACAAGAGATTAGCGTTCTTGGAGAAAAAGAAAAAAAACTCCAAGCTCAAAATCAATTTTATTCAATGCAAATAAAAGGTAAAGTTCAAGATATTGAAGCTTTAAGTTCAAAGTTAGATCATATAGAAGAGATGATTGGCTTAAAAGAAGATGAGAAAAAAGAAGAGATTACAAGAGAAACTTTAGCTTCAATTAGTGATAAAATCAAAATGTATATGCTTACAACTATTCCAAATGGTGCACCATTAAAAAGTACGAGAGTGACTTCAAACTATGGATATAGATATCATCCAATTTTAAAAAAGAAAAAATTTCATAGAGGAATTGATTTAAAAGCAAAAAAAGGTACAGTTGTTTATTCAACAGCTGATGGAGTAGTTTCTTTTGTACAACCTAAGAATATTGGTGATTTTGGAAGAGTTGTTAAAATACAACATAACTATGGTTTTGAAACAGTTTATGCGCATTTAAGTAAAACAAACGTTAAAGCTGGTGATATAATTAGAAAAAATCAACAAATTGCATTAAGTGGAAATAGTGGGAGAAGTACGGCTGCTCATTTACATTATGAAATTAGATATGGTTCAAAAATTTTAAATCCAAATGAGTTTATTAAATGGCAACTTGGAAATTATGATAATATATTAAAAAAAGAGAGGAGAGTTCAGTGGGAATCTTTGGTAAGGCTAATAAACGAACAGCACAGAATGGTGCAACAGTAATAGCACAAGGTACGTGTATCATTGGAGGTATTTCTACAGAAGGATCTGTTCATATAGATGGAAAATTCGAAGGAGTTATCTTAGAAGCTGATATTATTACAATTGGTAGAACAGGCGAAGTTATTGGTGATATTAAAGCTAATAGCTTAATTGTAAGTGGACTTTTAGATGGAAAAATAGATTGTAATATAGTACAAATCTTAGCTCAAGGAAAAGTTATTGGAACTATGAAATATAATGAATTAGTTATTGATCCAGATGGTAATTTTGAGGGTGAAGGAATTAAAAAAGGTTCAAAACTTAAAAGTCGTTATGATGAAATTGAAAATAAAATCAATAATATCATAGTAAGCCCATCACATCAAATTGAGCATGAATCATAAGATTAAGCAAAGATTAAATTATCTCTATTTAAAAAGACAAGAGATAGAAAAAGAGATAACAAAGCTTGAATCACAATTAGAAAAAGATAAAAATAGACAACTAACTAAAGATGAAAAAATAGAGCTTTTTAAAACTTTATTTTTCTCTCGTGAAGACATCTTTGCTAAAAAATGGATTAGTAAAGATGGCTTGAAGCAATCATATTATGCAGTAACACAAACCTTTAAATCTGATGATTATTTAACTCTTACAAACAATGATATAGAACAACATTTAAGAGGACAGGTTCAATTAGCTTCTTATTTAATTAATAAAGATAATAAATCAAAATATATTGTATTAGAGATTTCAAAAAAAGATATAAATTATTTGAAAAGCAATTTAAATATTTTAAAAATAGATGCTTTGTATGAATACAGTTCATATAATTCTATTTTAGTATGGATATTTTTTGAGGATTTAATTAATGCAAAAAATGCAAGAAAATTTGCAGAGTATATTTTAAAAAAATCAAAAATAACAGCAAAAATATATCCAAATATCGACTTTGTAAATAATGCTAGTTTAGGTGATTTAATTGAATTGCCCCTTCATTTAAAATATAGAGACGAAAATAAAACTATTTTTTTTAATCCACATACAGATGAAATTTATAAAGACCAATGGAATATCTTACAAAATCTTAGAAAAGTTGAGCAAAATATAGTTTCAAAGTTTTTGGATTTTGAAGAAGTTGATAATTCAAATCTTATGTTTGCAGATATTGAAATTCCACCTTTTAAATTAGAAGTTAAGATTTACGATTATTTATATATTCCAACACGAGACTTATCAAAAAGTTTTATCAATAAATTAAAAAGCTTTGCGACTTTTGATAATCCACAAATAAAAGTATTATTATCCTTAAGAAAGCCACTATATAATACTCCTCGAGTTATTAAAAATTTTGATGAAGATGAAACTTATTTAAAAATTCCAAGAGGATTAATATTTCAAATAAAGAAGTTCTTTTTAGAATATTCTGTAAATTATGAGATAATAAATAAAACATATTTTGAAAAAGTAGAAACAAAAAAAGTAAAATTTGAACTACGTCCTGAGCAAAATATTGCAATAGAAAAAATTGTTCAAAATGACTTTTGTATTTGTGTTGCTCCTCCTGGGTTTGGAAAAACTTTACTTGGTGCTAAGATGTTTGAACTTCGAGCTTGTAATACTTTAATAGTAGTAAATAAAAATATGCTTCTTAATCAATGGATTGAAAGATTTGTTGATTATTTTGGCTATTCAAAAAAAGATATAGGTTATCTTGGAAAAGGTAAAAACAAGTTAAATGGACAAATAGATGTAGCTACTATGCAAAGCTTGAAAAACAATCCAGATATTATAAATCAATATTCTTTTGTAATAGTTGATGAGTGCCATCATATTCCTGCAATTACTTTTGAATTGATTGTAAAACAATTTTTTGGGAAATATATTTTAGGCTTAAGTGCAACCCCAAATAGAAAAGATGGTTTAGAACCAATATTATTTCAACAATTAGGGAAAATAGCTTATGAACATAAAAGTAAAAAAACTCTAAATAATAAACTTGAACTAATAAGAACAAACTTTACTAGCCAAACGGATGTTTATGCAACGCTTATAAATGAGTTATGTGCAAATGAAGAAAGAAATAATTTGCTAATTAATCAAATTATAAAGTATAAAGATAGGAAAATTTTAGTTTTAACTGATAGAATTGAACATATTAATATTCTTGAAGAAAAATTATTAGAACAGAATTTAGATTTTGTATCAATTCATGGAAGTTTGCCAAAAAAAGAGCAAGAAGAAAAGATGAAGTTGGTTGATAAAAAAAATCTTATCTTAGCTACAACTTCTTATTTTGGGGAAGGAATAGATTTCCCTCATTTAAATACAATAATTTTTGCAACACCAATCTCATATTATGGTAGATTGGTACAATATCTAGGAAGAGTAGGAAGAGGAAATCAAGAGTGTTTGGCAATTGATTTTTTAGACAACAAACATGCAATGCTTAATTCAGCTTATAAAAAAAGACTTGAAGGTTATAAGCAAATGCATTATTTATAAATTAGGAAGAAAATGTTAGGAATTATCGTTTGGACATTGCTTATTGCAATTATAGTTAATTTAGTACTTAAAAGATTTAATTTACCCACAATTATTGGATATATATTAACAGGTATTATAATCACATATACTTTTGGCTTGCATACAGCTGCTGATAATCATGAATTAAAAATAATTGCAGAGTTTGGTATAGTTTTTTTAATGTTTACAATTGGATTAGAGTTTTCACTTGAACATTTAAAAAAGATGAAAATGGAAGTTTTCTTCACAGGAAGTATTCAAATTATAGTTACAACTGTAATTGTTTTACTTATTTGTTTGTATATTTTAGATTTTGGATTAAAGACTTCTTTAGTTATTGGAGCAGCTTTATCTTTATCTTCAACAGCAATAGTTTTAAAAATATATAATGAAACAAATGATATTAAAAAAAGACATGGACAAAGAGTTTTAGGAATATTAATTATGCAAGATATTGCAGTTATTCCCATTCTTTTGATGATTTCAATTTTTTCAGGAGATGGAAAAGCTGATATTAGTTCTGTTATTATTCAAACAACTTTTGCTGCTATTCTTCTTCTTGCCTTATTATATTTTTCAGGAAAGTATTTATTAGAACCATTTTTTGAACATGTAACAAAATCAAAATCTGATGAGCTTTTTGTAGGTTCTGTTTTATTAATTGCAATTGGGGCTTCATATCTTGCTCACTATTTTGGATTTACATACTCTTTAGGAGCTTTTGTTGCTGGAATGATGATTAGTGAAACAAAATTTAAACATCAAGTTGAGGCGGATTTAACACCTTTTAGAAATCTATTATTAGGAGTTTTCTTTATAACAGTTGGAATGCAAATTAATTTTTCAGTAATTAAAGAATATATCCTTACAATTTTAATTTTACTTCCTATTTTACTTGTTTTGAAATATTTAATAATTTATATGGTTGTAAGAATTAATGATACAAAAAGAGTTGCTTTTAAAACAGCTCTTTCTTTAGTTCAAACAGGAGAATTTTCTTTAGCTATTTTAGAACTTGCTAGAAGTGGAAGTTTAATTGATCCGGCATATTCTCAAATTTTAATAGTTACAATTGTAATTTCAATGATTTTAACTCCAATTGTATTAAAAAATTTATCATCTCTTGCAGGAAGATTATTACCTGAAGATACAATGATGATACCTGATACTCATAATATAGAAAAAGATACAAAAGGGCATATTGTAATTCTTGGATTTGGACATTTAGGACAAGAAATTGCTCATAATTTGAGACTTGAAGGTCATGAATATGTAATTATAGAACACAACCTAAAATTCTTTGAAATGGGATATAAAGCTGATGAACCAATAATCTTTGGAAATGCTGCCCATAAACATATATTAGAATCAGTAAATATAAAAAATGCTTGTGCTGTTATTGTGGCTATTGATAACCCAGAAAAACTACATTTAATTTGTGAAGTAATTGATGACTTAACACATAACACTAAAACAATAGTAAAAGTAACTAGGTTTTCAGAAAAAGAAGAGCTTAAATCACTGCATTTAGAACATATAATTGTAGAAGATGATGTAGTTGCAAGAGCTTTAGTTAATGAAACAAAAGAGTGTAAACTAGATTTTATAGAAGAAGTTAAGAATACTTAAAAAAGATATTAGGGGTTATTCCCCTATATATCTTTTTCTTTGACTCTCTTTTATTTTTTGAACATCAACTAAAATAAAACCATCTGTACAATCTGAAAAATTTGTATCAACATTAAATCCTAAAAATTTAACTCCACCTTCTTCACAAATATCAGAATATTGTTTATATAAAGTTGGAACTGTAGTTCCCATACTATTTAGAGTAGATTTTAAAGTTTTAAAATCTTTTTTTCTATCATCTAAAACAAAATTATTTTTTAAATCTTGTATATGAGAAGAGTATTGGTAAGGCATTTTTGATTCTACCATTTCATCTTTATTTGAAAAATAGTGTGAATAATAAAAGACTAACATATCTTTTGCAGCACTTGGAAGTGTTCCTGAAATTGATACTGGACCAAACATATATTTTACATTTGGGTGTGTTTTTAAATAAGCTCCAATTCCATACCATAAATAATCTAATGCTCTAGTTCCCCAATATTTTGGTTGAACAAAACTACGTCCTAGTTCAATTGAGTCATTTAAATAATCATTAAAGGTATCATGGTATTTAAATAAGCTATTAGAATAAAATCCTTTTACTCCAGCACTTTCATTTATAAATTTCCCATTCCCAATTCTATAAGAGCCTACAATTTCTAGGTCATTTTCATCCCAAAGAATAATATGTTGATAGTAAATATCATATTTATCAGTATCTCTTTTTTTATTAATTCCTTCACCAACTTTTCTAAAAGACAATTCTCTTAAACGTCCAAGCTCTTTTAATACAGTTGAATCATCCTCATAATCATATAAATATATTTTTTTGCCATCAGATGTTTCTCCAATCAGTTTTGATTTTTTTAATTCTTTAATAACATCATCTTTTTTTTGTGGATGAGCAATAGCTTTTTGTGTTTTAAAAAAAGATTTTTTTCCTTTTTTTAGCGCATACAAATGTTTTTTGTATATATCAACAATATACTTTTTATCCAAACCTCTGGGTTTTATATTTTCATTTGGAATTATTTCACCAATTTTTATATTGATATTTGTTGATTTCTTCTTGAACATTTCATGGGATAAAAGAAAAGTTGAAAATGTTTTATTTATTACTGACATCGTATAAAATGCTTTTGAGTTCTTTCCTCCAATATAGATTGGAAGAATAGGAGCATTTGCATTGGATGCAAAATTTAAAAAGCCCTTATTCCAAAGAGGATCTTTCACCCCTTTTGCACTAGCTCTACTAACTTCCCCTGCTGGAAAAATAATAAGAGCATAATCTTTATTCAAAGTATCATAGACTGTTTGAATATCTTTTTTTGCTTGTCTAATTTTGTAATTATCAATTGGAATAAGAAGAGGTTTTAAAGAATCAATACCAACTAAAAAATCATTTGCAATAATTTTTACATCTTTTCTTACTGTACCAACTAATTTTAGTAGTGATAAGGCATCTAAAGCACCTAAAGGATGATTTGCAATTATTACAACTTTTCCAGAACTTGGAATATTTTGAATATCATTACTTGAAACACTATAATCAAATTCAAAATAATCTAATACTGCATCAACAAATTCAAAACCTTTTAAATGAGAATTGTTTAGAAGAAACTCATTGATAGAGTTCTCATGTATCACTTTTTTTGCAATTTTTATTACAGATTTACTTAAAAAATTTGGCTTTTTTGCAAGCTTAGGGAACTTTTTTTCTATCTCTTTTTGTACATCGATCATAGATTCTCCTTGAATTAATAATTTTAGGAAAAATCTATTACAAGATAGTTACAAAGAAAGCCAGAAAGTAAAAGATAATATAAATATCTGACTTTCTCTTTACTAAGTTTATGATAAAATTCTGTTTTTATAATTAGATAAGGATTTGAAAAATGAATAAATCAGATATTACAAATATACTTACAATCTTACTTTTAGCATATGGTTATGGAAATGATAATCAAGTACTTTTTACAATCGGACTTTTTGCTTTTAGTGGAGCTATTACCAATACTCTTGCTATTCATATGCTTTTTGAAAAAGTGCCATTTTTATATGGTTCAGGAGTTATAGAAAAGAAATTTGGACAATTTAAATTGTCTATTCATAATCTTATGATGAATCAATTTTTCAATAAAGAAAACTTAAAAAAATTCTTTCAAGAAGAAGTTTCAAGTGCAAAAAATACAATAGACTTTGAAAAACTTTTAAAGAAAACGGATTTTACACCTGCTTATGATTCTTTAAAAGAAGCAGTTTTAGAATCTTCTTTTGGAAGTATGTTAGGTATGTTTGGAGGAGTTGCTGCTTTAGAACCTCTAAAAAAACCATTTACAAAAAAGCTTCAAGCTTCAATTATTAATATTTCAAAAACAGAATCTTTTCAAAATGTTTTAAATGACGCCTTGAAATCAGATGATTTAAGTGATGATATTCACGAAAAATTAAGCACAATTGTAAACAAAAGATTAGATGAATTAACTCCAAAAATGGTGAAAGAAATCATCCAAGAAATGATAAGAGAACATTTAGGTTGGCTAGTTATCTGGGGTGCAGTATTTGGTGGACTAATAGGATTTATTAGTACATTATTAGCAAAATAGAATTTAAAAAAAATAATACAATAGGAATAAAAAATGGAAAAACAAAATGAACAAATGGAAGTTTTAGTACTTTTAGATGTAGAGGGAATAGAAGACAAAGAAAGATTTGAAAAACATGTAAAAAAAGAGGGATTTAAAGTTGTAGAAGAAGAACCTTTCGTATATACAGCACTTTCATCGACTACAATGTTTTCAACAAAGGCTTATATTTTAGAAGTTTTTAAAAAAGGTTTACAAAAGACAGTTTTTAAAAATGCAAATTTAGTATTTTTATTAAATGAAACTCCTTATCCTCCATATTATTATGACAATACAACAAAAGAATTTGAATTAGTTGAAGAGAATAAAGAAGATTAATAGTGAATAATATTTATGAATTTTTAAAAAATTTAAAAGATGAAAAAAAATTAAAACAGTGTCAACTTCTAATTGTAAATGATGATAGACAAGCCCAAGAAGCTAATGATATTATCTCTTTTTTAGGTTTTAAACCTTTTGTTTTAGCTGATTTTAGAGCAAACTTTGGAGATGATTTATTATCATTCTCTACCGAACTTCAAGATATTACAAAAACTTTAAATGAATATTATTCTTATAAAAAAGAGAATAAAATCTTAATAGCCCCTTTAAGAACTATTTCTTTTCCTATGCCAAAAGATAAGTGTTTTGACTCTTTTGAAATTAATTTTGTAGATTCAATAAATATTGAAGAGTTTAAATCTAAACTTTACAACTGGGGTTACTACTTTGTAGATATTGTAACAAGTGAAGCTGAGGTTTCAATTCGTGGTGATATTATAGATATTTGCCCACTTGGCAGTGAAAATGGATTTAGAGTATCTTTATTTGATGATGAAGTAGAAAGTATTAGAAGATTTGATATTGAAGATCAAAAATCAAATAAAGAAGAGCTTGAAAGTTTTAAAATTACACCTGCTTTTCTAGCTTTAAATGACGAATCTTTAGAAAGAATTAATGGACAAATAGAAACCATAGAATCAGATGCTTTTATAAAAGATATTCACTCTTTAGGATTTTGGTATTTAGATGAGTTAGGTGAATATCTTCCTCAAAATTTAAATTCATATATTACAAAAGATGCACTTGATGAGTTAGAAGAGGCTTATGTTTTTGAAGAAAAAAGAATAAACAAAGACAAATTTTTAGCTACCCCTCAAATCTTTTCTGCTAAAAATTACCAAAATATTGCCCCTGCAAATGTAAAAGAATTTATCACTTTTCATGAGGGTAAAAAAATCACTATAATTTCTTCAACAGAAGCTAAAGTTAAAGCTTTTGAATTAGAACTTGCAAATAAAAATATAAACTATGTTTTTGAACCTTATATTATAAATCTTGTAAGTAATAATGAAGTTATTATTTCACTAAATAAAGAGATAAAAAAAAGAAGAAAGAAAAAAGTTAGATTAGTGCTTGATGAGCTCCAAAATGGAGATTTTGTCGTTCATGAAACTCATGGTATTGGACAATACAAAGGAATTGAACCTGTTGTTGTAATGGGAGCAAAAAGAGATTTTGTAGTTGTTATGTATGCAGGTGAAGATAAACTTTTACTTCCTGTTGAGAATATTGATTTAATTGATAGATATGTGGCTGATGGAAGTTCTTATGCTGTTGTTGATAAGCTAGGCAAAGGCTCTTTTGCTAAATTAAAAGATAAGGTAAAAGAGAAATTATTTGCAATTGCCAATGATATTATAAAATTAGCAGCAGCAAGAGAACTTGTAAATGGTATTAAAATAAATACTAATAAAAAAGAATTAGATACTTTTGTAACTTCTGCTGGCTTTGATTATACAAATGATCAATCAAGAAGTATAAAAGAAATACTTGCTGATTTAAGTTCGGGAAGAGTAATGGATAGGCTACTTTCAGGTGATGTTGGTTTTGGTAAAACAGAAGTTGCAATGAATGCTATGCTTGCAATATTTTTAGATGGATACCAATCACTTTTTGTATGTCCTACTACGCTTTTAGCTTCACAACATTTTTTTAGTATGCAAAAAAGATTTGAAAGTTATGGGCTTAAAATGGCTAAACTTGATAGTAAGACTTCAACAAAAGAGAAAAATGAGATTAAAAAATCTCTTGAAGAGGGAACTTTAGATTTAGTAATTGGAACGCACTCTTTACTTACAGTGAAAACAAAAAATTTAGCTTTAGTAATTATTGATGAAGAGCATAAATTTGGAGTAAAACAAAAAGAGAAATTAAAAGAACTTAGGGATGATGTGCATGTTTTTTCTATGAGTGCAACACCAATTCCTAGAACTCTAAATCTAGCTTTATCAAAACTAAAAGGTATGAGTTCTTTATTAACTCCTCCAACCGAGAGATTAGGGGTTAGAACTTATGTGAAAGAGTACAGTGATAAACTAATTAAAGAAGTGGTTTTAAGAGAAAAAAGAAGAGGTGGACAACTTTTTTATGTACACAATAACATAGCTTCAATTCAAGCTAAAAAATCTGATATAGAAGAAATAGTTCCAAATATAAAAATAGAAGTTCTTCACTCAAAAATCAAACCAGCAGATGCTGAAAAAATCATGGAAAAGTTTGATAAAAAAGAGTTTGATATTATTCTTGCAACTTCAATTGTAGAATCAGGTATTCATCTTCCAAATGCAAACTCAATTATTATTGATGGTGCAGATAGATTTGGTATTGCTGATTTACATCAGTTAAGAGGAAGAGTTGGAAGAAGTAATAAAGAAGGTTTTTGTTATTACGTGGTTGAAGATAAAAAAGCAATTACTGATGATGCAATTAAAAGACTTTTAGCTTTAGAATCAAACTCATATTTAGGAAGTGGAACCGCTTTAGCACATCAAGATTTAGAAATCAGAGGTGGTGGAAATATTGTAGGCGAAGCCCAAAGTGGACATATCAAACAAATAGGTTATGGCTTATATCTAAAGATGTTAGAAGATGCTCTATCAACTTTAAGTGGTGATGAAAAAGAAGAAAATAAAACAGTTGATATAAAACTTGCAATTTCTGCATATGTTTCAAGTGATTATATTGTTGAAGATAGAGTTAGACTTGAATTATATAGAAGACTTTCAAAAGCACAAGATAAACAAGAAGTATATGAGATTGAAGAAGAGATGGAAGATAGATTTGGAAAACCAGATATTCCAACAAAACAATTTTTAGAACTAATCTTAATAAAAATCTTAAGTATTCAAAAAGGAATAAAAACAGTTAGTTCTTATGAAATGAATGTAACATTTACAAAATTAGATGAAACAAAAGAGACTATAAAAAGTCCAAGTAAAGATGATGATGATATTATTGCGACTACTCTAAAGTATTTGCGAAAGAAATAAATTTAAAACAGCATCTTTTATTAAATCTCTGCATTGAAGAATTAAATTTGTTCAGTCACTTACCTTTTGTAAGCTCCTCCTCAAATTTAACTCTTCGCCTTGACCTTTAATAAAATCTACAATTTTCTATTTATCTTAATACCTTTAAATAAATTTTAATATTTGATATAGTGTTAAAAAGGATTTAAATGAATAGTTATTGCAAATATATTCTTGAAGATTTTTATGAAATGTTTAGTACAAGAAAGTTTGAACAAAAAGATGTTGTCAATTTTATTATGATAATTAGAGACTATCAAAAACAGAATTCTATTCTACGAGAACTAGGTGATTTTATAGCACATATAAAAGAGAAGGATAGAGGTGAAAGTATAAACTTGATAAAAGAAAATTCAATTTTTTTCACGCAATATATTGATAAAGATTTTTATGAAGATAATCCTGCCTCTTTATTCTTTAACCTTCTCGAGACAAAAAAACTTGCACGTGAATTAAATATAATATTTAAAGAACAAGCATTAGAAGAAGATATTAATAAGTCAGAAGAACCTAATTGCTTTATAGAACAGTTAACTCAAAGTTTTAAAGAGTTTGTTTTTTGTATTATTATGTTTTTATCAAGTTGTAAAATAAAATTGCTATCTAAAGAGTTTTCAATAAAAGTTAAATATGGTGGAGTAATAAAAGCTTATATTGATTTTGAAGACATGAATTCTTTTGGGATAGCAATAGGTACGGCAGTACCTATTTTAGGGTTAAGAAATTCAAGATCTAATAAATATAAAGAAGATGATATAGGAGAATTCTATGCAAAAAGATTTAGTGATGGGATTTTGGCAGCAGTTAGTTATAAAAAAATCTTTACTGATGTAACTGAGAATGATAAATACCCATGCTTACAAAATAATTAAATTTGACAATTGTAAAACAATAATATATAATATTGAAAAACAAAAAGGATTAATATGCATAATTTATCATCCTTAGAAAAACAACAAGTTGGTCTTAGAGTTCCAAAATATCTTCTTGATGAAATTGATGAGTTTACTAATAAATTTTCTGTAAACCGTAGTGAAGTTATTATTGAAGCTATCAAGTCTTATGTGGAAGAACAAAAAGCGAATATTTTTTATAGTGAGTTTGATGAAGCTTGTATTGAATTAAATAAAACTATTACGAAGAAGAGTAGTAAAGATAACGATACTTTAGAAGATTTGATAAATGAACTTGAAAATAATTAGTTTAGAGTCATTTAAAAAAGATGTTAAAAAACTATATAAAAAGAATAAAAAACTTCCTGAAGATTTAAAAAAATTAAATCAAGAACTACTTAATAATCCAAAAATAGGAATAGAATTATCTTCAAGATTATATAAAGTTAGATTGGAAAACAGTTCAACAAATAGTGGTAAAAGTGGCGGATTTAGAATTATTTATTACTATATAAATGAAAATGAAAATATTTATTTACTTAAAATGTATTCAAAAACTGAGATAACAAATATTAAAGATGAAATATTAATTAAACTTCTAAAAGAACAGTTAAAATTATAAGGGTAAAGTAAAAAAGGAAAAGAGGGGGATGTAATTCTTTTCCTTTTTATTAAGGAGGGATATAAATTAACTAATTACAAACTAGGGATATTTGTATATTTCGTTTACTTATGAAATGAAAGTTTAACAAAGTTGAGTGTGTAAAAGGAGTGTTTTACTTACTCTTTTATGAAAAAATGAAAAATTTAATAAAAAGAGAAAAAATGAAAAATTTATACCCTTATTTTAGTCAAAATCCTTTAGATAGATTAGATCAAGTTAGATATGATTATGATGACTTTTTAGAACTAATAAAAGCAAAAGGTTCTCTTTTTTTACTCTTTGATGCAAGTGATATTTTAGTAGATGAAAAAAATAAGAAAACTTTTTTTACATATGAAAATATTGAAGAGTATAATCTCAATAAAGAAGATATTGTTCTTTTAGGACGTTTTGAAAATGTCAATTATTTTACAATTAGTGTACAAAATAAACAAATAAAAGAGTTAAATAAAATCTCTCTTAGGGAATTTGTAAACTTTGATTATATAAATGAAGATAAATTAGGAATATTAGCCCAAGCTTGTTCTGTCTTAAATTGGCATAATTCACACAAATTTTGTTCAAGTTGTGGAAAGCAAACTATAATAAAAAGAGCAGGATGGAAAAGAGATTGTCCTTCTTGTAAAAAAGAGCATTTCCCAAGAGTGGATTCTGTTGTTATTATGTTAGTTACCTTTGGCGATTATTGTTTAATAGGTCAGGGTGTAAATTTTAAAGAAAATAGATATTCTTGTTTAGCAGGATATGTTGAATCAGGTGAGACCTTAGAAGATGCAGCAAAAAGAGAACTTTTTGAAGAGGCTGGAATAATAGGATATGAAGTAGAATATATGTTTTCTCAACCTTGGCCTTTTCCTAGTACTTTGATGGTTGGAATGAGAATGAAAGCAGCCTCACAAGAATTGAAATTGGATAAAAAAGAGATTGCTGACGCTATTTGGGTTCATAAAAACGATATGAGAAAAGTTTTAAATGGAAGTTGTGAATATGATTTCTCAATACCAAGTAAAATTGCAATTGCTAGAAACTTATTAGAAGTTTGGGTAAATGAATAAAGCCAAGAGAAAACTTTTATTTAATAAAAGTTTTCATCGTATCTCTATATTCATCTCTTTTATAAACACCTAATTGTTTTATATCTTTTGCAAAAAATTGCAACTCTTCTAATGCAAGTTGTAATCTTCTTTCACTAGTATGCCCATCAATTTCTATGTGAAACTGTGTAGCTTTCATAGTCCCTGGAAGAGAATAGCTCTCTAGTTTTACTAAGTTGACACTATTTGTAGCAAACCCACCTAAAGCTTTATACAAAGAAGAAGGAATATCTCTAACTTCAAAAACTAGTGAAGTAATATATTTATCAGCTTCATTGAAATCTGGTTCTTTCTTTTCTTTTGAAAGAATTAAAAATCTTGTAGTATTTCCTTGAAGGTCTCCAAAGTTATCATCTAAGATATTCAAATCATATAATTGAGCAGCTAAGCTTGAAGCAATAGCTCCATGAGCTTTATCTTTGATATTTTTAAGATCTTGTGCTGCCCCTGCTGTATCAAATTTTGCAATAGCTTCTAAATTTAACTTTGTAATATTTGATTGGCATTGTGCTAATGCTTGAGGATGAGATGAAACATATTTTATATCTTGGAGTTTAGAATCTTTTAATCCTAATAAACAATGCTTTATAGGTTCAAAATGCTCACCTATAATATGTAGTTGCATTTTAGGAATTAGTCTATAAATCTCTTCTACTCTTCCAGCTGTTGAATTTTCAACAGGAATCATAGCAAAATCAGCATCACCTTTTTCTGTTTGTGACATAGCTTTATGAAAAGACTCACAATCTATATATTGTGATTCTGGAAATACATTTGTACATGATAAATGAGAGTAAGCTCCCTTTACACCTTGATAAGCAATTGTTTTTGTGTGCATTTTATTTATAACCTATTTAAATTTTTGGTATTTTACTCTTTAAATACTATATAAATTCTTATTCTATATTTAAGGTATAACCGATTCCTGAGATATTTTTTATGAAAGTTTTAAAAGTTTTTTTTCTTAAATCTCTAATTAATGATTTAAATGCACCTTCTGAAACATCACCATTCCAAATGCAATATTCAATTTCTTCATATGAAATCACTCTATTTGGATTTTTTATAAATAAATTAATAAGTAAACTCTCTTTTTTATTTAATACATAAGATTGATTTTCTTTTATTATACTTTGGGTTTGGAAATTAAAAAAAATGCCTTTAGCTAGTTTTATATTACTATAAATTCTTTTTTCAATAATTTCCATTGCTTTATTTAAAGATGATTTTAAAATATTTTCACTAAATGGTCTAACAATATATTTAGTCAAATACAATTCCATTAAATCAAAAACATATTTATTGTTTTTATTATTTGTAAGAATTATAAAGGCAGTTTTTAAATCATCTTTTCTAACTTCTTTTAAAAAATCTACTAATTCATCATTTTTAAAATCACTATCTACCATGATTAAACAAGGAGAATACTTTTTGTATTGATTTAAAGACTCTTTTGCATTAGTGGCATATATTATTTTATTTACAGTTTTTTTTAATACTTTACTTACTATCGTTGTATTCTCTTTATTTTCATTTATATATAAAACTAATAAATCGTCTACTTGCATATGTTAACCTTATAATATTTCTAATAAAGAATCTGTACTTTCCACTTTTGCATAAGCAAATTGCAATGCTGCCATAAATGAAGCATGAACCATTTGAGAAGGAACAATTATTCCATTAAACTCTAAATCAAGTGTTGCACAAGAATCATGGGCAACAAAACAATTATA
Organism: Halarcobacter sp.; assembly: GCA_030145305.1. Taxonomy (GTDB): domain Bacteria; phylum Campylobacterota; class Campylobacteria; order Campylobacterales; family Arcobacteraceae; genus Halarcobacter. Next base: position 71,918 of record JAQYVX010000010.1, read on the forward strand.
GCCATAATCACTTGCTGCTCGTGTAATGGCATCTATACACATATGAGACATTGCACCAACAATAATTAGATTTTCAATTTTTAAATTATCAAGGTGTTCTTTTAAATCTGTATTTTTAAAAGAGTTTACTGTATTTTTTAGTACTTGATATTCTCCTTTTTTTGGAAGAAGAGTTTCATGTATTTTAGCACCATTTGAATTTGAAATAAAGAAAGGAGCATCTTCTGATAAAAATTCATGTCGCACATGAATAATATTCATATTTTTTTCTCTAAATTTTGCCAATAATTTCAATGCATTCTCTGCACTTTTTTCAGTATTGTTTAATTTCCATTTTGCTCCGTCAAAACTTGGGAAGTAATCATTTTGAAAGTCTATTAATAATAAAGCTATATTTTCCATTTTAATCCTTTTTATTTTTACAAATTATATAAATATATAGAAGGAAAAAAGAAGGATTACTTTTTAACTAGTATAATGATTATAAATTTAAAAAAAGAGTTGACTTTATGAATAGTATTTTAAAAAATAAAACTAAGCAATCTTTTTATATTGGGATTATAAAAGTTATATTATTATTTGCCACTATGAATACAATAACAAATGCAAAAGAAAAATATACAAATAACTTAATTAACGAAGATTCTCCATATTTACAACAACATGCCCACAATCCTGTAAATTGGTATGCTTGGAATAAAGAATCTTTTAAAAAAGCTAAAGACGAAGATAAAATGATTTTTTTATCAATTGGATACAGCACATGCCATTGGTGCCATGTGATGGAAGAAGAATCTTTTGAAAATGAAGAAGTTGCAAAAATATTAAATAAACATTTTATTTCTATAAAAGTTGATAGAGAGGAGATGCCTCATGTGGATAAATATTATCAAGATGTTCATAATCTTGTAAATAAAAGAAGTGGAGGCTGGCCTTTAACTATTATTTTAACACCCCAAAGAAAAGCATTTTTTGCTGCAACTTATATTCCTATAAATAGAAAATATGGTAGAGCTGGAATAAAAGAACTTCTAAATGATATTCAAAATGGTTTTTTAAATGATAGAAAAAGAATCTATGAAGTCTCAGAAAATATACAAAAGATTTTAGAAGAGAATAAATATTCTAAAAAAGAGAAAAAAGATTTAAATAAGGGATTAATAACTCAATTCGTAAATGAAGTAAATGAATCTTTTGACCACGAATATAAAGGAATAGGAACAAAACCAAAATTTCCCCATGCTTCAACTATTGATACTTTATTAGATATTTACAAGGTTTATAAAAATCAAGAGGCTTTAAACTTAGCAACAGATATGTTAAAAGCTATGGGAAAAGGTGGAATAAATGACCAAATTGAAGGTGGTTTTTATAGGTATAGTGTAGATGAGAAGTGGATGATTCCTCATTTTGAAAAGATGTTATATACAAATGCGGAACTTTTAAGTTCATATTCAAAAGCTTATGAAATCACAAAAGATGAGTTTTATAAAAATATAGCACAAGAGATAATAGATTTTACAAAAGAGCGTTTTATAAAAGACAATCTTATTTATAGTGCTAGTGATGCGGATAGTCTTCTTGATTTTAAAAGTGATGAAAAAGAAGAGGGTGTTTATTTTGTCTTTGTTTATGATGATGTAATGGATTTTCTTTTTGAAAAAGGATATGAAAAAAAAGAAATTAAAAAAATTGTTAAATATTTTAATTTAAGCTTTGAAGGTAACTTTGAAAATGGTTTATCAAATCCTTATCTTAATGATTTTAAAAATCCTGAATTAATTCCAAAAGATTTAGAAAAAGTGAAAAATGATTTAAAAGAATTAAGAGCACAAAAACCTTATCCTTTTATTGATAACAAAATATTAACTTCATGGAATGCTATGTATATTAGTTCTTTATTTGAAGCAGGCAAAATAGATATAATAAATGCGAAAAATGCTCAAATACTTTTAGATAGTTTAATAAAAAATCTTTACATAGATGAAACTTTATATCATCAAAGATTAATAAATAAAGAACCAAAAGTAAAAGCTTTATTTGAAGATTATGCTTTTTTAATAGATGCCTTATTAAAAGCCTATGATTTTACTCTTGAAGAGAAATATTTAAAGCAAGCTATAAAATTAAATAAAGAAGCTATAACAAAATTTTATAAAAATGAGTCTTGGTTGTTAAGTGATGATGAATTCAAATCTCAATCAGGAGTTTATGATAATTCATATAGAAGTTCACAATCACAAATGATAGATAATATTTTAAAAATAGCTCTTTTAAATGATGATTTAGAACTTCAATCTTTAGCAAAAGAATCACTTGAGGCAAATTCATTATTACTAGTATCAAGACCTAGCAATACAGCTTATTTACTTAAAACCTATATGGCATATAATAAAGAGTATATATCTTTAAAAGCAAAAAAAGAAATGTTAGAAAATAGAAAATATCCTAATTATCCTTTCTTATTAAAAAAGGCAATTCCTCAAGCAAGCAATGAAGAACAATATTTAGCTTGTAAAGTAGGAGTGTGCTTTTCTTATAGTAAAGAGTTTAATGAAATTATACAAGAGATAGAAAATAGTATAAAAGAATAAGTAAGCTACTTCATACCTAACTACAAACGCTATCGTTAAGATAGCGTTAATATAAAATTAACAAACCATTAAATCCTTCATGTCATACTTTCACTGTAGCAAATGAAAAGGCGTTACAAATTTAATTATGATTATTTAGAAAATTAAAAAAATAAAAAGGATTTAAAATGAAAACAACAAAAGTATTAGTTGCAGTTGCAATTACGGGATTATTAAGTACAGGACTTTATGCTGCTTGTAATGGACAAGGTATGATGCAAAAAGGTATGAACAATAGTATGAACAATGGAACAAATTGTAATATGAATAATTCAAATAAAATGATGAAACAAAAAGGTCAAAAAAGAGGAAATAAAGGACCTTTATCTATCTTAAGACAATTAAATCTAACAGTTGAGCAACGTCAACAAATTATTGATATTAGAAGTGATTTAATGAAAAATAGAGTTACTCCTGATGTAGCATTTACAAAAGATGGTTTTGATAAAGCAAAATTCATTGAGATAATGAAACAAAAAAGAGAGAATATGATAGAATCAAAAGCAGAAATGATTGATAGAGTTTACAAAATTCTAACAGTACAACAAAAAGAACAATTCAAAGTATTAATGGATTTAAAAAGAGAAAAAAGAATGAATATGATGAATTATATGAATAAAGGGATGAATTTTGATACAAATTGCAATGGTAGAAGATGATCTTGAATTAGCCGATGTACTAACGCAATATTTAAAACAATATAATATTGAAGTAACAAACTACGAAGAGCCTTTTTTGGCTCTTAGTAGTTTAAGTGTTAATAAAAACAAGTATGAACTTATAATCTTAGATTTAACACTTCCTGGAATGGATGGTCTTGACGTATGTAGATTAATAGTAAAAGATTATGATATTCCAATAATTATCTCAAGTGCAAGAAGTGATATTACTGATAAAGTAACAGCTTTACAACTTGGAGCTGATGATTACTTACCTAAACCATATGACCCTAGAGAATTAGAAGTTAGAATAAAAACCTTACTAAGAAGAGTTCATCATATTAATGAAGACTCAATACCAAAAGAGAAAATCAAACTTTTTAACTTAAATAATGAAAAAAGAGAAATAACAAAAGATGGCAAATTCTTAAAATTTACTGCTGCTGAATATGAAATTTTAGCTTTGATGATAAAAAGAGAAGGTTTTGTGATAAGTAGAGAAGATATTTTTGAAAATTCTAATATTTTAAATGCAGATTATGAAAATTCAGGCTCACTTGCTGTTATAATTAACAGAATTAGACATAAAATTGAAGATAACCCAAAAGAACCTAAATATCTTCATACAATTAGAGGAATGGGATATAAATTTACAAATGAATAGACAATCAATATTTTTCACAATCACAGTTAGTTTTATTATATCAATGTTATTAGTAGTTATTAGTTTTGGAATAATTATGTTTACAAATGAAAAAAGAATGGAACATCAATTATTAGATAAATATGAACCAATTGGGAAAATGGTTTTTAGACAACATTATAGACATGGCGGTATAAATAAAAAATTTGAAGATGATATAAAAGCTTTGAATTATGAATTATTTAACAAAATGGATGCAATAAATGCAATAACATATAATCCCACAACAAAAGTATTGGTACAAAGATCTTTCAAAGGTGCAATGTTTAGAGTTTTGCAAGTTAATAATAGACAATTTTTATATATAAAAAGAAAAGGGAAAACCTTTTTAATTGAAGATAAAAATAGTATTGCCCAAGATTCAAAAATTTATATTATATTAATATTTATTGTTATTTTATTAACTCTTATTTTGTCTTTTATAGTAACGCTAAAAAAATTAATGCCTTTAAAATTATTAAAAGATAAAGTTAGCACTTTAGGAGAGGAAAACTTTGATTTTGACTGTTGTAATTTAGAAGGTAAAGATGAGGTTTCATCTTTAGCTAGAGAGTTTAAAAATTCTGCAAAAAAATTAAAAGAGACAAAAGAAGCTAGAAATGTATTTATTAGAAATATAATGCATGAGCTTAAAACTCCTATTACAAAAGGAAAGTTTTTAACTGAACTTGAAAAAAATGAAAAAAATGATGCAACATTAAAAGAGGTATTTAATCGTTTAGAACTTTTAATAAATGAATTTGCTTCTATTGAAGAGCTTATCTCTTCTTCTAAAAGTATAGAAAAGAATTTTTATTATATAGATGATATTATAGATAATGCAAAAGATATTCTAATGATAGAAGATGAAGTAGTTCAAGGTAGTTTTGATAATAAAAAACTTGAAGTAAATTTCAAACTTTTTACAATTGCAGTAAAAAATTTAATAGATAATGCAATCAAGTATAGTACAGATAAAAAAGTCACTATAAAAGTTGTAGATGAAGATATTATCTTTGAAAACTTAGGAAAAGAGCTAGCTTTTGAGTTAAATAAATATTATGAACCATTTTTTGCAAATGAAGAAAAAGCAAAAAACTCTTTTGGTTTGGGTTTATATATTGTAAATAATATTTTAAAAGCAAATGATTATACTTTAGAATATGAATATAAAGATGGTACAAATATCTTCACATGTAAAAAGGACAAAAAATAATTTATGATATTGCGATAATTGGAGCAGGGGCAAGTGGCCTTATGTTTGCTTCAAAAATAAAAAATAAAAATATTGCGCTAATTGAATCAAATATGAAAATAGGGCAAAAAATAAAAGTTAGTGGTGGAGCAAAATGTAATATCACCAATGAACATGTAAGTTATAAAAACTATTTAGGTGATGAAGAGTTTACAAGAGATACTTTAGCAAGTTTCACAAATAAAGATTTATTGAATTTATTAAATCAAAATGAGGTTTATCCAAAAGTAAATCCAAAAATTGTAAAAGGAACATACTTTTGTAATAGTTCAAAAGATGTTATTTCTATGTTTGAAAAACTCACAACTCATACAAAAAAATTTATGAATACAAAAGTTTTGGATGTGGAAATTTTAGAAAAAGAGTCTTCAAAGCTTTTTAAAATCAAAACAAATAATCAAATTATTGAGGCTAAAAAACTAATAGTTGCTAGTGGTGGTTTATCTTATGAAGGCTTAGGTGCTAGTTCAATTGCTTATGATATTGCTCAAAAATTTGGACATACAATAAAAAAAACAAAACCAGCCTTAGTTGGTTTTACAGTTCAAAAAGATCAATTTTGGTTTAAAAATTTAAGTGGCTTATCTTGTATGGTACAAACTAAAGTTGCAGATAAAACTTTTGATGGTTCTTTACTTTTTGCACACAAGGGTTGCACAGGGCCTGTTATTTTAAACTCTTCTCTTTATTGGCAAAAAGGAAAAATGTCTATAGATTTTCTTCCAAATAAAAAATTAGAAAGTTTTTTAAAAGGGAATAAAAAAATTAGTTCAGCCTTTCCTCTTCCTAAAAGATTTATGATAGAGTTTTTAAGTTCAATTGACTTAGAAGACAAAGCTCTTAGTTCTTTGAATTTTGAAGAAAAAGAAAAGTTAAAACTTCTAAAAAATTATGAATTTGCACCAGCTGGAACTTTTGGATATACAAAAGCAGAAGTTACAAGTGGTGGAATAAATACAGATGAAATAAATCACAAAAACTTTGAGAGTTTAAAACAAAAAGATTTATACTTTATAGGTGAGTGTTTAGATATTACAGGAGAGCTTGGAGGATATAATTTTCAACTCTATTTTGCCCAAGCATGCAAATGTGCAAAAGAACTAAAATAAAGAGAAAACTAACCATATAATAGGTACAATTCGCACAATATAAAATGCTAAAAATAGTAACTTTTACTCTTTTTAGCATTTTACTACTTTTAAGGAATTAAGTTGAGAATTGCATTTATTGGAGATATCGTTGGCCGACCTGGCCGTAAAATAATCAAAGAAAATTTATCAAAAATCAAAGAAGAGTATAAAATTGATTTTGTAATTGCAAATGGTGAAAACGCAAGTCATGGCTTTGGTCTAACTATAAAAAATAGTGATGAACTTTTTAAAGCTGGAATAGATGTAATAACAGGAGGAAATCATACTTTTGATAAGAAAAAAGAGATGTTTGTCCTTCTTGAAACTAAAAATGTATTAAGACCTGATAATTATCCTCCTGGTGTTCCAGGAACTGGTATAAAAATTTTTGAAATAAAAAATGAAGAAAAACTTGAAAAACTTGCAGTTATAAATTTAATGGGGCAATTTTGTATGCCAACTGTTGAGAACCCTTTTAATTGGGCAAAAAAACTAGTAGAAGAACTAAAAGAGCAAGATGTAAAAAATATATTTATAGATTTTCATGGGGAAGCTACAAGTGAAAAAAGAGTTATCTTTATGATGTTAAAAGGTCAAGTAAGTGCAATTTGTGGAACACATACACATGTTGGAACTGATGATTTACAAATTATGGATAATACAGCATATTTAACAGACATAGGACTAACAGGTTGTAGAGACAATGTCATTGGAATGGATAAAAAAGTTCCTATTTCTAAAGCAACAACGGGACTTGGTGGACATTTTGAAGTCCCAAATGCTTGCAAATCTATTTTACAAATAATGATTATAGATATTGAAGAAGGACGTGCTACAAACTCTTTTAAGCTTAAGAAGTTTTGTGATAAAAATGAGCTAATAAAAACAGATGCAATCATTGACTAAAGTTAACAAAGACTTTCCTAATATTTCAAGTAGTTTTGAACTCTTAAAATTTCTAAAAGATGAAAATCTTTTAGAAAAGCATCCAGAATTTTGGTGGCCTAGCGCTACAGATTTTGAAATATTAATTGGTGCAATTTTAACACAAAATACAAAATGGACTAATGTTGAAAAATCTCTTAAAAATTTAAAAAAATTAAATGCTTTATCTTTGGAAGCTTTATGTGAAATTGATTTAGATATTTTTATACAAGCAATTACTCCAAGTGGTTTTAAAAATCAAAAATCTGTAAGAATAAAACAACTTGCAAAAAATATTTTAGAAGATTTTTCTTCTTTTGAAAATTTTTGTGATAACGTTTCAAAAGAGTGGTTGCTCTCTCAAAAAGGAATTGGCTTAGAAACAGCAGATGCAATTCTTTGTTATGCTTGCCATAAAGAGTTTATGGTAGTTGATAAATATACTCAAAGATTAGTTTCTAATTTTGGTTTTGAGTTTGAATCTTATGAAGATTTACAAGCTTGGTGCGAATATGGAATTAATGAAAACTTTGATAAAATAATTGAACTTTATGGTTATGAGATATCTCTAAATAAGCTTTTTTGTAGATTTCATGGTAAAATAATTGAATTTATGAAGAGTAATAAATTATGAGTATAACAAGGGTTGAAAAAGGTTGAAGAATGATTATAATCCCACAAACTAAAGGTGGAGTTGGAAAGTCTACAGTTGCTATGCAAGTAATTGCACCATATTTATTTAAAAAACATGGAAAAAAAGTAACTTATATTGAAATTGATGATGAAAATAATGATAGCAATTCCTTTACAAGAACAGAAATTGTAAATAAAAGAATGTTAGGTACAAATAAACTAACAGAACTTGATGAGCTTATTTTAATGGATGACAACCATGAAATTATTGTAGATGTTGGTGGAAATAAAACTTCTTCACTAGTCCTTGAAGAGATAAAAAAAGTTGGTACATTTGGAAATGTCAAATGGATTATTCCTTTAGGTGATGGGGAACTTGATGGCAAAAATGCTATTGCGACTATGAAGAAAATTAGAAAAATAGAAAAAGATCCAGAAAAAAATGTAATGTTTGCTCTTAATCGTGCTATTTCTATCGAGCCTGATTATATTGAAGAACAATTTATAAACTTCTTTGGACACAAGTATTTAGACAGTAATTCAGTAATTTGTGATTTTGTAAAAGATCCAAAATACTTTGCTGTTAAAAATGATAAAGTAATTACAATGAGTAGATATCTTGGAAGTACAGTTTGGGAAATGGCTTATAACAATACAGATTTTGCAGCAAAAGCTATTAATGCAAAAGAGTTAGGAGACATAGAAAGTGCGAGAAAGTTTTTATTTTTCAGAAGAATTCAAACTGAAGCAAAAGATTATGTTTTAGGAACTTTAAATAAAATATTTTGTGATTTAGACCAATGGCTTGATATTAAGAAATAAATAAAAAGTGAGTAAAATTATATAATGAGTGATATGAGCTTCAAGCAAGCAAAAGAGATAGTTGAAAGACTTGAATTATCTGATCTTAGTTTAAAAAATTCTTTTGACAATATCGACTATGCAAGACGTTCATTGGATGATTCTATAATTGAACAAAAAAAAGTATTAAAACAACTACCTGAAAAAGACAATAAAATAAAATATTTATATTTAATTATTATGTTAAATATTGGTTTTATATTAGGACTTTTTGTAGGCAAATATTTATTATAAAAAATGAGGCTTTATTTAGAAGCTCTTTAAGATTTTACTACTTTTAAGTGAATTTTATATCCACTATAAAAAGTAGACACAAAAGGAATGGAATTAATGGGTAAACAAGAAAAAATTGTATCAATGTTCAATGATATTGCAGGAACTTACGATATTGCGAATAGAGTTCTTAGTATGGGAATTGATAAATCTTGGAGAAATAAAGCTTGTAATTTAGCATATAAGTTTTATGGTAAAAGTGAAATTGAAAGAATAGTTGATGTTGCTTGTGGAACGGGTGATATGATTGAATTTTGGAAAAAAATAGCACTTTCAAATGGTGTTAATCTACAAAATATTGTAGGAGTAGATCCAAGTGTTGGCATGATGGATATGGCGAAAGTTAAATTACCTGAAGTTCAATTTATAGAAGCAGGTGCTGCTCAAATGCCACTTGAGAGTAACAGCGCTGATATTATTTCTATTTCATATGGAATTAGAAATGTAGTTCAAAGACAAGAAGCTTTTGACGAATTTGCAAGAGTTCTAAAAAAAGATGGACTAGTTGTAATTTCAGAATTTACAAAAAAACAAAAAACAAATCCACTTGATTATGCAACTGACTTTTATATGAATAAAGTACTACCTACACTAGGTGGTTTAATTTCAAAAAATAAAGAAGCTTATACGTATTTACCAAACTCAATTGACGAGTTTCTAACAACAGAAAATCTTTGTAAAGAGTTAAAACAAGCAGGACTTGAACCAATTCATACTCAATCATTTTCAATGAAAATATCAACTTTAATTATTGCAAGAAAACTGTAAGTTTTGCAATAATTAAAAGGAAAAAATTTGAATGCCCCCATTTCAGTATCAACACTAAATACCCAAATAAAATCACTTTTAGAGACTACTTTTATAAATGTTTACGTTGAAGGAGAGATCTCAAATCTAACTTATCATAACTCAGGACATATATACTTCTCAGTAAAAGATGCAAGTTCTACAATTTCTTGTGTAATGTTTAAAGGAAATGCAAAATACCTAAAATTCCAGCTTGAAGTTGGACAAAAAGTGCTTATTTCTGGAACAATAACTGTTTATACGCCAAGAGGTTCTTATCAACTTATGTGTAATAAAATTGAACCTTCAGGGCAAGGGGCTTTGGCTTTAGCTTATGAACAATTAAAACAAAAATTACATTCAAAAGGTTATTTTGAACAAAGTATCAAAAAAAAACTTCCCACTTATCCAAAAAAAATAGCACTTGTAACCTCTGCTACAGGAGCTGCAATTGCCGATATGAAAAAAGTTGCTTTTCACAGATGGCCTTTAACACAATTAATTTTAGTTCCAAGTTTAGTTCAAGGAGAGGATTCAAAATATGATATTGTGGAATCAATTAAATATGCAAATTCTTTAGATGTAAACTTGATAGTAGTTGGACGTGGTGGTGGAAGTATTGAAGATTTATGGGCCTTTAATGAAGAAATAGTTGCCCTTGCAATTTATGAATGTGAAAAACCAGTAATCTCAGCAGTTGGACATGAAATAGATTTTTTAATCTCAGATTTTGTGGCTGATATTAGAGCTGCTACACCTTCTAATGCCATGGAAATAGCACTTCCTGATATTAATGAACATAGAATTTATATTGATACTTTAAGTTCTGATATGGAAAATAGAACAAAAAATACTCTTTTACAAAAAGAGAATGAACTTAAAAATATGTTTAAACTATTTGAGCAAAATTCAATAGAATCAAAATTTAGATTTATTTCTCAGCAAATAAATCTAATAAAGCACAATTATGAAAATTACTTGCAACAAATATTAAGTACAAAAGAAAATAGATTAAATATTTTAAAAGGTGCGATTGAATCAAAAAATCCTAAAAACAATATTCAAAATGGTTATGCTCAAATTTCCTTAAATAATAAAATAATAGATATTGAGAAACTAAAATTAAATGATGAAATCACGCTACAAAGCCCTAATATTATTGTCTCTTGTACTGTAAATAATATTAAAAAACAATAGTAATTTAAGTTTATAAAAGATAAAATATATAAATTTGTAAGAAAGGTTTGTATGAAAAAAGAATCAATTGCTAATAAAATTAGTTCAAGACTTATATTATATGCTTTTATAATTATCATAGCCGCAGCTGGGATTTCATATTATATGATTAATAATATGAAAAAAGATGTTGAATTAAATACAAAAAAACATTTTAAGACAATGATAAAAGAACGTATCAAATCTAAAATGGATGTAGGTATTTCAAATGCAGTTACGATTTCTAAAAATACAGACATTATTACAGCCTTAGAACTTTTTGATAGAGATCTTGCAAAATTAGCATTATCTGGAATCTCTGATGCAATGAGAGAAAATACTTCTTTAAGTAATATAAAAATTCATATACATGACAAAGATGTAAAATCTTATTTAAGAGGCTGGAAAGTTGATAAATATGGTGATGATTTAAGTTCTTTTAGAAAGACAATCTTAGAAGTTAAAAAAACAGAAAAAGCTTTAGCTGCTGTTGAAGTAGGACGAGCAGGTTTAGTTTTAAGAGGTTTAGCTCCTATTTTTAACATTGATAAAGAGTATATTGGCTCAATTGAATTTATACAAGGTTATAATTCTGTTATAAAAGATTTTGAAAATGATAAAGAATTTCTACTTGTTTTGATGGATGAAAAATATAAAAGAGGTGATGCCTTAAGCGCTGAAAATAAAATTGGTAAATATTATCTTTCTCAAAAAATTGTAAACAAAGACTTTAAAAATTCAGTTTCTAGTATTAATTTAGATACTTTAGTTAAAAATGGATATCTAACAGATTCAAAATATTATTACGCAAGCTTCCCAATAAAAGATTTAGAGGGTAATAAAGTTGGTATGTATGTATTAGGAACGGATATTGGAAAAATACAAAAACTTATTGATCATTCGAGTTTAATTGTTTTTTCAATGTTAGGATTAATGATAGCTCTTACAATAATTTTAATTTTTACAACAATGTACTTATTTAAGAAAATAATAACAAATGAATTGACTAAATTTAAAACAAATTTTGAATACTTTTTAGAGTTTGTATCTTTTAAAATTAATCGATTTGAAAAAGCAGAAATACAAAATAATGATGAAATTGGTGAAATGCTTACTATGCTAAATGTAGCAGCAGATACCTTTGATAGAAAGATTAAAGAAGATATGTTAGTAATTGGTGAAATTGTTTTAACTACTGATAAAGTTGAACAAGGGATTTACAAATGTAGAATTAATTCTGATTCTGAAAATCCAATGATTATGACATTAAAAAATACTTTAAATAAAATGCTTAATGTTACAGAACATAATATGAACGAATTAATAAAAGCTGTTACCCATTATGCAAATGATGATTATCGAGAAAAAGTAAAAATATCTCCAAAACTAAAAGAAAATATGCTTGAAGTTATGGAAAGTATAAATAAACTTTGTGATTCATTAGGGAAGGGAGCAAAAACTAACTTAGCTAATGGACAATCTTTAGAACAAAATTCAATTAGTATGACAGCCTCTGTAAATAACTTAGCAACAAAAGCAAATGAGCAAGCGGCATCTTTGGAAGAAACAGCAGCCGCAGTTGAAGAGATTACTTCAATTACTAGAAACAATGCTGAAAATTCTACAAAAATGGCAAAACTTGGGGAAACAGTTAAACTTTCAGTTAACTCAGGACAAAAATTAGCAACAAGAACAGCTAAGTCTATGGATGAAATAAATGAGAAAGTTACAGCAATAAACGAAGCAATTAATATAATTGATCAAATAGCTTTCCAAACAAATATTCTTTCACTTAATGCAGCGGTAGAAGCAGCAACAGCAGGAGAAGCTGGAAAAGGCTTTGCCGTAGTTGCTCAAGAAGTAAGAAATCTTGCTTCTAGAAGTGCAGAAGCTGCAAAAGAGATTAAAGCCTTAGTTGAAGATGCAAATACGAAAGCTAACGATGGTAAAAAAATATCTGATGATATGATTACAGGTTATGAAGAATTAAATACGCATATTATTGAAACAATTCATTTAATAGAGAATGTATCTCATGCTTCAAAAGAACAAATGACGGGAATTGAACAAATTAATGATGCAATTACTATGCTTGATAGAGTAACACAAGAAAATGCAAGTGAAGCAAACCAAGTAAAAGCAATAGCAAATGAAGTTGCAGATATGGCAAATGGCCTAGTTTCAGATGCAAAAAGCAAAAAATTTAACTAAGGAGTAGGATATGGCAGTAGGACAAGAAACAGTTTTAGATGATTATGCATTCTTAGTTAGTGAAACAGATGCAAAAGGAAATATTAGATTTGCAAATGAAGATTTTTGTAAAATTGCAGAATACACATTAGAAGAATTAATAGGACAACCTCATAGTATGGTAAGACATAAAGACATGCCAAAAAAAGCATTTAAATCTTTATGGAGTACAGTACAATCAGGTGAAACATGGAGTGGATATGTGAAAAATATCACTGGTTCGGGTGGTTTTTATTGGGTATTTGCTACTGTTTATCCTTTTGTAAGTTGTGATGGCTCGAAAGGTTATTTGTCATGCAGAAGAAAACCTTCTGTTGAAGAAATTAAAGAAGTAGAAGAATTATACTCAGAATGGAATAAAGAAGAAGGAAACTAATAAGATGAGAGAAACAAAGAATGTAAATAATTATTCAAATGAAGAAGTTATTGATTATACAAATACAAGTGAATTTATGACTTTTGAATTAGGTAAAATGAAGTATGCAATTGAATTACCAAAAATTAGAGAAATTTTAACATACCCTGATAATATAACTACTTTACCAAATACTACAAATTGGGTAAAAGGGCTTATTAATCTAAGAGGTGAAGTTGTTCCAATTTTGGATATTAGAATTAAATTTAATACAGGTGAAGCAATTTATAATGAAAATACCTCTGTGATTGCTGTTATTACAGAAGATAAGAGAATGGTAGGTATTATAGTTGATAAAGTTGATGATGTACAAAGATTAGATACTACTACATTAGCACCAGTTTCAGATATGGGTTCAGCAATTCCTTCAAGATATTTAAAAGGTTTTGTAAGATTAGCAAATAATCAAATGCTTGTAGTTATGGATATTGAATCAGTAGTACATAAAGATGAATTAAAAGACCAATAATAAGAAGTATAATGCAAGAAAAAATAAAAAAGTTAAAAAGTTTAAAACTCCTTTTTGTTGAAGACGAAGAGGATTTAATGGAAATTATAACTGATACATTAAATAAACTTGAAGCAAACTTTTTGAGTGCTAGAAATGGTGAAGAAGCCTTAGCTGTAATTGAAAAGAATAGTGATATTGATCTTATTATTACAGATTTAAATATGCCTGTAATGAATGGATTTGCTATGGCAAAAGAGCTTCTCAAAAAAGGTAATAAAATACCAATAATTGTCATGTCTGCACATACTGAGACGGATTATATAGAGAATGCAAGAGAATTAGGAATTGAGAATTATTTGTTAAAACCATTTGATTTTATCAAATTTATAGATTTGGTTACTAGTATGGAAATAAAAAAATAGTGGCAACAATAGATAAAAAACTCTTCAAAAGATTAAAGGTTCTTTATGTAGAAGATGATAGTAGTGTAAGAAATGAACTATCATCTTTATTATCGAACTTTTTTAATAATGTTTATACTGCAAGCAATGGAGAAGAGGGTTTGGAATTATATATTAGTAAACAAAAAGATATTGATATTATAATTGCTGACATAAATATGCCAAAAATGACTGGCATAGAAATGCTAGAAGAGATTAGGAAATTTGACAAAAATATACCTGCAATTTTTACGACAGCTTATTCTGATACAGAGTTTTTAATTGATGCAATTAAGTTAAAAGTTTTTGAATATTGTATTAAACCTATTGATATTAGACTTTTAATAAATACCTTAGGCGAACTAGCAAATATCCTTTATCAAGATTTTCTACTTAAACAACAAAATAGAAAATTAAATAAATATAAAGATATTATATATAGTAATAATATTGTTATTAGAACAAATAAAAATATGAAAATCTCTTTTGTTAATAATCTTTTTTGTGAAATCACAGGATTTGAGAAAAAAGATTTAATTGGAAAAGATTTATCAAGTTTAAAACATAAAGATATTAATCCTGATATTTATAAAAATATCTATAATAGTATTTTAAGTAATAAACAATGGAATGGACAATTAAAGAATATCACTAAAGATGGAAATTATTATATAGCAGAAACAAGTGCAATAAGTACTTTAAGTGATACAGGTGAAGTTACAGGTTGTTTGATAATTCAAAAAGATGAAACAGAAAAAAGCATAAAAAATAGAGAAGTTCGAACTTCGTTGATAAAAGACAAAGGTCAAATTTTAATTAAAAGTAAAGAAAATAGCGCAGAGTTTCAAGTTAATATAAATAATTTACGTGATGAAATTGAAGTACTAAAAAATAAATTAAATGAAACAAGAGTAGAAAAAGATAGGTATCTTTATTCAATTGAGAAGTATACTAATGAAAACAAAAAACTAAAATTAGAGTTAAAACAATATAAAGATAATTCAAGCTACCTTGAACAAAAAAATGCACAAAATAAAATGCTTTTAAAAGAAAATATTGATATGAAGAATGAATTAAAAAAATTGAATTCAAAATTTGAAAATATAAAAGAAGAGCATAAAAAAGAGTGTAAACAAATAAAAATTAATTATGAAGTTCAAATAGATGATTTTGAGCAAGAACTTAGTACTTTAAATGAAAAATTATCAGAAATAGGAAATGTAGAATCTATATCTCAAAAACTTAACTATTGGAAAGAAAAAGCTAAAAATGAAGCACAAAAGTTGGAGAAGTTAGAAAGAGATGTTATTCAACTTGGAGATAAAACTATAATGGCAAAATTATTTAAAAATAGATAGAATTTAATATTTTCTATCTATTTTTTAACTATTTAATAGTAATTGATATAATTTTTTGATCTGTTAAAGGTTTATTCCCTTTATATTTACCAGAAGTTGGAACATTCTCTAATGATTTTAAAGTTTTACCACTTTCTTTTACATATCCAAAAATTGTATGCTTCCCATTTAACCAATATGCAGGAACTGTTGTAATAAAAAATTGACTTCCATTTGTATTTGGTCCTGAGTTAGCCATAGCTAAAATTCCAGGTTTATCAAATACTGCATTAGGTGCAAATTCATCTTTAAAAGATTTTCCCCAAATTGATTCTCCACCTCTACCTGTACCAGTTGGATCTCCACCTTGAATCATAAAATTTTTAATAATTCTATGAAAAATTAAACCATTGTAATAACCATTTTTGGCATGTGTTACAAAGTTTTCAACTGTTTTTGGAGCTAAATCAGGTCTTAATTCAACTTCTATATCCCCTTGAGTAGTTTTAAAAACAGCTATTGGATTTGCTGCTTGTAAAAATAATACTGAACAAAATAAAATAAAAAATATTTTCTTCATTTTTCACCTTTTTATGTAATTTTGAAAATCAGTATATTATGAGTGAATTTAAAAGCTTATTAAAAATCTAATTTTAGAAGAGTTTAATAAATATTTGTTAAAATTCAAATTTTGCTACTTATCTAAGGAAGAAATTGATAAAATAAGCAAATAATACGTAATAGGTATTTCCTATTAATTTAGCGCAATAGAGGACGTTATAAATGATATTTGATATGCTATATAGTAAGATTCATAGAGCAACTGTCACAGATGCAAATCTTAATTATATTGGTTCCATTACAATTGATGAAGAGTTAATGTATGCTTCAAAAATACGAGTGGGACAAAAAGTAGAAATTGTGAATATAAACAATGGGGAACGATTTGCAACTTATGTAATTAAAGGGAAAGCAGGAAGTAAAGATATGTGTCTTAATGGAGCTGCTGCAAGAAAAGTAGAAATTGGTGATAAAATTATTGTAATAGCTTATGCTTCATATTCCCAAGAAGAATTAGAAAATTACTCACCTACTGTTGTAATAGTAGATGATAAGAATAATATTGAAATGATAACAAATGAATTAGTAGGAAGTGATCATGTTTGAGGGAATAGATTTAAGTAAAATTAATTTAAATGAGATGATGGGCCAAGTTCAAGAAATGGCTGAGAAAGCAAAAGAGAAAAATTCAGAACAAATTTTTACTTCAAAAGCTGGTGGAGGAATGATTGAGATTTCAATTAATGGAAATTCAGAAGTAATTGACTTACAAATTGATGATTCTTTACTTGAAGATAAAGACTCTTTACAAATATTATTAATTTCAGCAATGAACGATGTAATTAAACAAAGTGATGCAAGTAAAAAAGCAATGGCAATGAATATGATGGGTGGCCTTGGGTCTTTTGGACAAAAATAATATGCATGAACTACTTAGCTCTTTTGAAAACTATTTACTAAATAATTTACCACAATCTAAGACTTTTCACCCTTGTTTTGAGGATGCTTTAGGCTTAATGCTAAAAGCTGGTGGTAAAAGATTTAGGCCGATGCTTTTGCTATCTGTTGTAAAATCAAATAAAAGTTTATTACTAGAAAACTCAATGCCTGTAGCCTTGGGATTAGAAATGCTTCATACTTATTCTTTAATACATGATGATTTGCCTTCAATGGATAATGCTGATCTTAGACGTGGTTTTGAAACTTTACATAAAAAATATGATGAAGTAACAGCTATTTTAGTAGGAGATGCTTTAAATACAGAAGCTTTTAGTCAAATAGCAAATGCGGCACTTCATAATGATATTAAAATTGAATTAATAAAAGTTTTAAGCTCTAATGGTGGAATTGATGGAATGATTATAGGTCAAGCTATTGATTGCTTCTTTGAAAATGAAAAGTTAGAATTAGATCAATTGGAGTTTTTACATATCCATAAAACTGCGAAATTAATTGCAGGAAGTTTAAAAATGGGTGCAATAATTTCTGAATATGATTTAAAAACACAAGATAAGCTTTACAATTTTGGAATTGATATAGGTTTATTATTTCAAATCCAAGATGATATTATTGATGAAACACAAACTTCTATAGAAGCTGGGAAAACTACACAAAATGATGAAGCTAAGAATTCTTTTGTTAATTTATTAGGGCTTGAAGGTGCTGTTAAAGCAGCAGATGATTTAGCAAAAAAATGTGAATATAATTTAAACGAATTAGACAAGAATCTTAAAAAATCATTAGAAGAACTACTGTTAAAATATCTATATCGTCACAAAAACTAAGGAAATCAAAAGCTTTAGTCAAATATACTCACATTACTTGACAAATATGTAAAAATTTTATAAAATTTGGCACTCAGAAAAAATGAGTGCTAAAAAAATAAGTTATAATAAAAATTTATAGGAGAATTAAAATGAGTTTTAAACCATTAGGAAAAAGAGTTCTTGTACAAAGAACAGAAGTAGAAGAAAAAACTGCAAGTGGGATTATTCTAGTAGATTCTGCTAAAGAAAAACCAAATACAGCAATCGTTAAAGCAATTGGTTCAGAAGTAACTGAATTAAAAGAAGGTGATACTGTAGTATTTGAACAATTTAGAGGAACAGAACTTTCACTTCAAGGTGAAGATTATTTAGTAATAGATATTGAAAATATTATAGGAGTTATGTAAGATGGCAAAAGAAGTATTATTTAGTGATGCTGCAAGAAATAGACTTTTTGCAGGTGTAGAAAAATTAGCAGATGCTGTAAAAGTAACTATGGGACCAAGAGGAAGGAATGTTTTATTACAAAAATCATTTGGAGCACCTACAATTACAAAAGATGGTGTTTCAGTTGCACGTGAGATTGAATTAGATGACACTTTAGAAAACATGGGTGCTCAACTTGTAAAAGAAGTTGCTTCTAAAACTGCTGATGAAGCAGGTGATGGAACTACAACAGCTACAATTTTGGCATATTCAGTTTTTAAAGAAGGTCTTAGAAATGTAACAGCAGGAGCAAATCCTATTACTCTTAAAAGAGGTATGGATAAAGCAACTGAAGCTATTTTAGTTGAACTAAAAGCAGCTTCAAAAGTTGTTGCTGATAAAAAAGAAATTGAACAAGTAGCAACAATTTCAGCAAATTCTGATACTGCAATTGGTGCAATGATTGCTGAAGCTATGGATAAAGTTGGTAAAGACGGAGTTATTACTGTAGAAGAAGCAAAAGGTATTTCTGATGAATTAGATGTTGTTGAAGGAATGCAATTTGATAGAGGTTATTTATCTCCATACTTTGTAACAAATACAGAAAAAATGATTACAGAAATGGAAAACCCATACATTCTTTTATGTGAGAAAAAAATCTCTAATTTAAAAGAAATGTTACCAATTTTAGAAGCTGTTAATCAAAGTGGAAGACCATTACTTATTATTGCAGAGGATGTTGATGGTGAAGCATTAGCAACTTTAGTTGTAAATAGATTAAGAGGTTCATTAAATATTGCTGCTGTTAAAGCACCCGGATTTGGTGATAGAAGAAAAGCTATGTTAGAAGATATTGCAGTGTTAACAAATGCTACAGTTATTTCTGAAGAAATGGGATTAAAATTAGAGACTTCAACTATTGATTCTTTAGGAACAGCTGCTAGAGTTGTAATTGATAAAGATAACACTACTATTGTTGATGGAAATGGTTCTGCTGATAGTGTTAAAAATAGAGTTAATCAAATTAAAGCAGAAATTGAAAATACAACTTCTGATTATGATAGAGAAAAATTACAAGAAAGACTTGCAAAACTTTCTGGTGGTGTTGCTGTTATTAAAGTTGGTGCTGCAAGTGAAACTGAAATGAAAGAGAAAAAAGATAGAGTTGATGATGCATTATCAGCTACACGTGCTGCTGTTGAAGAAGGTATCGTAATTGGTGGAGGAGCTGCTTTAATTAGAGCTGCTGCAAAAGTTAAATTAGAACTTGATGGTGATGAGCAAATTGGTGCAGATATTGTATTAAGAGCTATTAAAGCACCTATGAAACAAATTGCTATAAATGCTGGATTTGATGCTGGTGTTGTTGTAAATGAAGTAGAAAAATCTGATAATCAAAATTTAGGTTTTAATGCAGCAACTGGTGAATATGTTGATATGTTTGCAGCTGGTATTGTAGATCCTGCAAAAGTTGAAAGAATTGCAATGCAAAATGCAGTATCTGTTGCTTCGTTATTATTAACAACAGAAGCTACTGTTACTGATATTAAATCTGATGCTGCCGCACCTGCAATGCCTGACATGAGCGGAATGGGTGGTATGGGTGGAATGGGAATGTAGTCTGATAAAGACTCATTTTAAACTACTTTTTTAAACAAGGAAAGGCAGGTCTTTTTTATAAGGACTTGCCTTCAATCTTTTATAAATATAACATTAAAATAAACTTTTCTTTTTAACCTCTTTTTATATTTAAACTAAAAAATCAAACAAATTTGTACAATTAATTATCTATAGTTTATTTAAATTATTTACAATTCTGATATCCATGTTTTTAAAGCTTGAAAATATTGATATTAAAAATTATCTTACAAATGTTATAATTTTATATTATATTAATAATTATTTTTATTGCTTTTAAAGGTGGGAAACATTATGAATAATTTAGAAGAAAGCAAGTTTATAAAACTTATAGAAAACATACCAAACATAGCTGTTCAAGGTTATAATAGAAATCGAAATGTAATTTATTGGAATAAGGCAAGTGAACTTTTGTACGGTTTTTCAAAAGAAGAAGCCTTAGGTAAAAAACTTGAAGATTTAATAATTTTTGACTTAATGAAGAATCAGGTAATTAAACTTATTCAAAATTGGTATGAAAATGATGAAGTTATAGCTGCTGGAGAGCTTAATTTAAAACATAAAGATGGTCACTGTATTTATGTTTATTCTTCTCACGTAATGTTTGAGGAAGATAATAACCCTTCAGAAATGTTTTGTATTGATATTGACTTAAGTTTTCAAAAAAAACAAGAAGAATTATTTCATAGTTTTTTTGAACTGCCTATTAACTTACAATTTATTGCTAATACAAAAGGAACTATTCTTCAAGTTAATAATACAGTTAAAAGTATGCTTGGGTATGAAAGAGAAGAATTGATTAATACCTCTTTTATGGATTTAGTTCATCCTGATGATATTGAAGCTACAGTAAAAAAGATGAAAAAACTAGAAGATGGCGAATCTATTCATTATTTTGAAAATAGATATAGACATGCAAATGGTAAGTTTATTAACTTAGCTTGGTCAGCAGTTACAAATAAAGCTGATAATTTAGTTTATGGTAGTGCTCAGAATATAACTGAAGCAAAATTAATAGAATTGGAAAAAAATAAACAAGAACGAATTGTTTTACATCAATCAAGAATAGCAGCAGTAGGAGAAATGCTTGGTAATATTGCCCATCAGTGGAGACAACCTCTATCTGTAATATCTACAGCAGCCACGGGATTAAAATTATCTTTGGAATTTGAAGAAAAAATAGATAAAAAAGAGATTGCAAATACACTTGATATTGTAAATGATAATGTGCAATATTTATCTAAAACAATCGATGATTTTAGGAATTTTTTTAAAGATGATTTAACTTTATTAAAAGAATCAAATTTGAAAGATACTTTCAAAAAAATAAGAAACCTTACATCAGCTAGCTTCGATAATAGTTTTATAAAATACTCACAAGATATTGATGATATTTATTTAGTGCTTAATGAAAATCTTCTAATTCAAGCATTGATTAATTTATATAATAATTCAAAAGATGCTTTAATAGATAAAAAATATAGTAGATGCTTTTTTGTTTCAGTTAAAAAAAATAAAAAGAATATTGTTATAAAAATCTCAGATAATGGTGGAGGGATTAAAGATACAATAATTGATAAGATATTTGATCCATACTTTACAACAAAACATGAGTCAATTGGTACAGGAATAGGTTTATATATGACTAATCAAATTATAACTAAACAAATGAAAGGAAATACTAGCGTAAAAAATATTGAATTTGAATGTGATGGAAATAAATACCCTGGTGCTGAATTTACAATCAAGTTTTAATTTAAAAAAATAAAAGTGGATTGAGTTAGTCTTGAATATAAAAAGCAAAAAAAAAAGGAGAAAACATCTGTTTTCTCCTTTTTTATATTAAGTTATAAATAAACTTTTATTTATAACAATTTACTACACTGTAAATTTATTTTAAATTAGTTTTTTAACAATACTAAAAATGTGAAACCTTCGTCATTTACACCTCCATATCGTTTGATATATTAAAATTGTAGCACTTTTTATTTGTAAAAGCAAATTTTTTATCTTAAAATTCGAATATTTATTAAAATTTATTCAAATGTCCTATTATATAGGCCTTATAGAGATTTTAAAATATAAAAAATAGTTCAGATTAGCTTGATTTGATATGAAATGTGTAAAATTTTCTCTCTATCCTTAAATGAATTAGAAATTTATATGCAAATTTCTTTAAATTTGCATAATCTTTCATCATTTTTTTCTAAATCAACACTTTCGTAACTATCTTTTGTTAGAATTCTAAAAAATATTATGGATGTAAAATGAAAATAAAATTAATTAAGATAATAAAAGAAGCGGGTGAACTTTTAAAAGATGGGTATTATTCAAAAAAAGATGTTACTTTTAAAGCAAAAAAAGACTTAGTGACAAAATATGATATTGGAATAGAGAATTTTTTAAAAGAAAAGTTTCTAGCAGAGTTTAAAGATTTTAATGTAATAGCCGAAGAATCAGATAACTCAAACTGTAAATTTGCTAATTCTATTATAGTAGATCCAATAGATGGAACAACAAACTTTGTAAACCAAGTTCCTCATATTTGTATTTCAGTTGGAGTTTATAAAGATAAAAAACCTTATATTGGAATAGTATACAATCCTATTTTGGATGAACTTTATGAAGCTGAGATTGGAAAAGGTGCCTTTTTAAATGGTGAAAAAATTGAAGTATCAAAAGAAGAAGATTTTCAAAAAGCTTTAGTTTCAACAGGCTTTCCATATACAAGTGGAACTTGCGAAGATGATTTAAATGATGTAGTAAATAAAATAAAAAATATTCTACCAAAATGTCAAGACATAAGAAGATTAGGCTCAGCAGCTCTTGATTTATGTTATGTGGCACGTGGAACTTATGAGGCTTATTATGAAATGAATTTAAAAGCTTGGGATGTAAGTGCTGGAATTATTATTTTAAGTGAAGCTGGTGGTAAAATTTCAACTCTAGATGGAAGCGATTATAAACTATTTGAAGACAAGTATCTTCTTAGTTCAAATGGTTATGTACACAACTCTTTAGTGTCAAATTTAAAGTAATAAATTTTTTAGCAAAGTATTTATTTACCATATTTTAGCTATTATGCCTAATTTTAAAACAGAACTAAAAGGTTTATTGCTATGTGTGGAATAGTTGGCTATATAGGAAAACAAGATACAACAAAATTTTTACTTGATGGATTAAAAGAGTTAGAATATAGAGGTTATGATTCAGCTGGAATTGCACTTTTGAATAAAGATAAGATTGATGTCTTTAAAGCTCTTGGAAAACTTAATAATCTAATTGAAAAAGTTGAAAATTCAGATTTAGGTACTTATGAAATTGGTATTGGACATACTAGATGGGCAACACATGGTAAACCTACAGAATTAAATGCTCATCCACACTTGGGTGAATACTCTTATGTTGTTCACAATGGAATTATTGAAAATTATAAAGAGTTAAAAGAAGAATTAATTAATGCTGGACATAAGTTTGTTTCACAAACAGATACAGAAGTGATAGTTCATCTTTTTGAAAATTATTTAAATAAAGCTAACGAGCAGTCGCAAGAGAACAAAGTTAATAATACAAACCAAGCTTTTAAAGATACAATTGAAAGATTAGAGGGTGCTTTTTCAATTCTACTAATCTCAAAAGCTGATCCTACAAAAATATTTTTCTTCAAACATGGAAGTCCACTTATTGTGGCAAGAGGAAAAGAAGACAATGAAGTTTTATTTGCTTCTTCAGATGCTCCTTTAATTGGATTAGCAAAAGAAGTAGTATATTTAGAAGATGGAGTTGGTGGAATTGCAAGTAAAAATGGAATTGAATTTTTAAGTGATGATTATTCATGGTCAACTCTTCCCACATCAAAACAATTTGCTCAAAAAGATGGCTTTAGATTTTTTATGGAAAAAGAGATTTATGAACAAAGTTCTGTAGTAAGTGATTGTATGCTAGGACGAATTCAAGATGAAGAAATTTTATTTGATGAAATTGAAGAATCAATTTTAGATGGAATAAAAGAGATTAAAATTTGTGCTTGTGGAACTTCTTTTCATGCTGGATTAACTTCTTCATATCTTTTTGAAAGATTATCAAAAATTAAATGTAGTATTGAAGTTGCTAGTGAGTTTAGATATAAAGAACCAATGCTTACAAAAGATACACTTTTTATTGTTATTTCTCAAAGTGGGGAAACCGCTGATACTTTAGAAGCTTTAAAAATGGCAAAAAAAGCAGGACTTAAAACCTTAGTTATTTGTAATGTTGATAATTCATCTATGACTAGAATGGCTGATTTTACAATACTTACACGTGCAGGAATTGAAAAAGGAGTTGCCTCTACTAAAGCTTTCTCAACTCAGACAGCTGTTTTATGGATGTTATCACTTTATTTTGCTAAAATAAATGCTTCAATTTCATTTGAGAAATTACAGAGCGAACTTCTTGCTTTGAGAGAAGTTCCAAAATCTTTAATTATAGATGATAAAATACACGAAAAGACTAAGAGGTTATCAAAAAGATATCTTCATGGTCATGGTTTTTTCTTTATAGGACGAGACGTCTTTTTCCCATTAGCCCTAGAAGGTGCTTTAAAATTAAAAGAAATTTCATATTTACATGCGGAAGGATATCCAGCAGGTGAAATGAAACATGGTCCAATTGCTTTAGCTGATCCTGAATTATTCACGATTGCTTTAATGCCACAAAATTTATTATATGATAAAATTAAATCTAATGTTGAAGAGTTAAGTGCAAGAGATAGTACAATTTGTACTGTTTCCCCTCTTGATTTTGAACTAAGTGATGATTTTATTAGAACTCAAGAAACTTCTCATTATATGTTAGAGTTTTTTGAAATGTTAGTTGTATTACAACTCCTTTCTATGGAGATTTCAGTACGACTAGGTAATGATGTTGACATGCCAAGAAACTTGGCAAAGTCTGTTACTGTTGAATAAATATTAATTTTTTATTTTTTTATTAGAATTTAAAGATAAAAATAAGTATAGATTTAATGGAAAACAAAAATGGAAAACAAAATAGGAAAACAAACATGGAAAACAAAACAAACTACTTATTTACAAGCGAAGTTGTAAGCCCAGGGCATCCAGATAAGTGTGCAGATATTATTGCAGATACAATAGTTGATAGATTAATTATTGAAGATAAAAATAGTAGAGTTGCCTCTGAGGTATTTGTAGCTGGAAAACACGTTATAATTGGTGGGGAAGTAAAATCACAATGCCAATTATCACAAAAAGATTATGAAGATTTAGTAAAAGATGCTTTAGCTAAAATAGGTTATGACGGAAAATCTTCTTTTACAAAAGAACAATGTTTACATCCTGATGATATACAAGTACAGGTTTTATTAAACCAACAATCTCCTGATATCTCTCAAGGTGTTGATCAAGAAACTGGTGAAACTGGAGCGGGAGATCAAGGAATTATGTTTGGTTTTGCATCAAATGAAACTGCTGATTATATGCCAGCTGCGATTACTTATGCACGAATGTTAGCTGATAAAGTTTATCATTATGCCCTTTCTCATAATCATAAACTTGGTGTTGATATTAAAACTCAAGTTACAGTTGATTATGGAACAAAAGAAAATTTTGAAAATTGTAAACCACAAAAAATTCATACAATTGTTGTGTCTGCTCCTTCAGTTGAAGATATGCCAATTGAAGAGGTTAGAGAGTTAATTCAAGGACTAATTGATGATACAGGATTACCTACTTCTATGTATAATAAAGATGAAACTATTATTCATATCAATCCAACAGGAAGATATGTAAGTCATTCACCTTTACATGATTCAGGCTTAACAGGACGAAAACTTATTGTTGATTCATTTGGAGGATATTCTCCAATTGGTGGAGGAGCACAATCTTCAAAGGATTATACAAAAGTTGATAGAAGTGGACTATATGCTGCACGTTGGATTGCAAAAAATATTGTTGCAGCAGGACTTGCAAGTAAAGTAAATGTTCAAATCTCATATGCAATTGGAGTGGCTCGTCCAACTTCAGTTTCTGTTGATACTATGGGAACTTATACAAAATATGATGATGATAAATTATCTTCAATTGTAATGAATACTTATCCTTTAACTCCAAGATGGATTACAGAACAATTTAATCTAGATAAACCTTCAGCAGAAACTTTTCTTTATGCAGATGTTGCGGCAAGAGGACAAGTTGGACAAAGTGATTATCCTTGGGAAAAACTTGACGAAGTAGAAAAACTTAAAAATATATAATATAATAAAAAACAAAAACATAGGTTCCTCTAAAAGAGGAACTAATTTAAAGGAAATATAATGGATTTAAAAAATTTATTTAGTAAAATTTCATTTGATAGCAAAGACAAAGAACAACCAACAAAAAATGATGCTCCAACACACTGGATAAAATGTCCAGAATGTTCATCTTTAATGTTTTTTAAAGAAGTAGAGAATCAAAATAATATTTGTCCTAAATGTAATTTTCATATGAGAATTGGTGCAAAAAGAAGAATTGAAATTTTAACTGATGCTGACTCTTTTGTTGAATACGATGCAGATTTAAAACCAATTGATCCTTTAAAGTTTGTTGATAAAAAATCTTATAAAAAAAGAGTAGATGAAGCTGTTAAAAAAACAGGTAGAACTTCTGCTGTTGTAAGTGGAGAGTGTACTATAAATGGGATATCTGTGCAAATAGTAGTATTTGATTTTGCATTTATGGGTGGAAGTTTAGGTTCTGTTGAAGGTGAGAAGATTGTAAGAGCTGTAAACAGAGCTATGGAAAAACATGAAGGTTTAGTTATTGTTTCAGCTTCAGGAGGTGCACGAATGCAAGAATCAACTTTTTCATTAATGCAAATGGCAAAAACATCAGCAGCATTAAAAAGAATGGATAAAGTAAAACTTCCATTCATCTCAGTTTTAACTGACCCTACAATGGGTGGAGTTTCTGCATCTTTTGCCTTTTTAGGTGATATTATTATGGCAGAACCAGGAGCTTTAGTTGGCTTTGCTGGACAAAGAGTTATTAAACAAACTATTGGAGCTGATCTTCCTGAAGGCTTCCAAAGAGCAGAATTCTTACTTGAAAAAGGTTCAATTGATATGGTTGTTAATAGAAAAGATATGAAAAAAACATTGTCAGATCTTTTAACAATGTTTTCAAAAACAGCTACTGCTAGTTAATGCGTAATAGGTTAGATGAGGCTTTAGGTTTTAAACTTGAAGCTTCTAATCTTCTTTATGCATTATGTGACTTTCAAACACTTCTAAAAAAAGAGATTCTTTTAGATAATTTTATTGAACTTGCATTAAAATTTGATGCAAAAATTATTCAGTATAGAGATAAAGTAAATTCAAATGAAACACAAATTGAGAATTTAATGTATCTTAAAAAAAAGCTTAATATTCCCATAATTATAAATGATAAAATCGAACTTATAAATTATGCTGATGGACTTCATTTAGGTCAAGAGGATTTTTTTAAAATACATTCTAATAAAAAACTTGCTACAAAACTAATTCGAAAGAAAATAGGGAATAAACTTTTAGGAATTTCAACTCATAATGAAGTTGAAATTCTAGAAGCTAATGAACTTGATATTGATATGATAGGTTTGGGAGCTTATAAAAATACTTCTACAAAAAATGTGCCAAATTTATTAGGTGAAAGAATTTCGTATTTAGCAAAAATTTCTTCAAATCCAGTTTGTGCAATTGGTGGAGTTGAAATAAATGATAAAATAAAAAATGTCTCTTTTAATGTTGTAGGAAGTGGACTATATAATTAAAAAAATAGGAATTTTATGGCTAAAATTAATATATATGCAATTGTAAAACCAACTTCAGATGAATTTGACAAAATCTCAAAAGAGTTTATAAAGATGTGCTCAAAATACGCAAAAGTAGAAGTTCATTCGATTTTTAATAAGAACATCTCAAAAGCACAAACTATTGGTGAAAAAGAAGCAAAAGAGTCTTATACTAAAGCTTACCTCCCTCTAATGAATGGATATTGTATTGCTTTAGATGTATTAGGTCAAAATCTTGATAGTTTTGAATTTTCAAAAATCATAACAAGTAATAGTGAAGTTAGTTTTTTTATAGGTGGAGCATATGGTTTTGAAAAAGAATTTTTAAAAAAATGTAATAAAATAATTAGTTTAAGTTCTCTCACTATGGCACATAAAATAGTTACTCTTGTACTATTAGAACAGATTTTCAGAGGTCTTGCAATAAAAAATAATCATCCATATCATAAATAATCATCCACATCATAAATAATTTATATATATTTCAGTATAATATCTAAATTTTTTAAATAAGGTGAAATATGGCTAATACAAAACAGATTGAAGAATTAAAAATAATCTTACTTGATAGAAAAGAAAAAATAAATAGAAACATTCAAGGTAGCAGAGATAGCATTGATTCTTTAAAAGACTCTGAGTGTAAAGATGAATTTGATTATGCAGAAGTTTCAAGTGATAGCTTTAAAGAAGGTATAATAGCAAACCAACAAATTAAAGAATTAAATGAAATAGAAGATGCTTTAAAAGGTATTGAAAAAGGTACTTATGGAATTTGTGAAATGTGTGATGAGTCAATTGCTATTGGGCGATTAAGAGCTAAACCATTTGCAAAGTTTTGTACTCCTTGTAGAGAAATATATGAAGCTGAATAATAAAAAGTAGAACAACAAAAAGGATAAGATGTGGGACTTAAAAAATATATTGGTTTTTCTTTACTATTAATTATGGTTGTTGGACTATATGTATATAGTGTTGAAAGTGGAGATTATAATGTTACAATATTAGATTATTCTTTAGTATTGCCAACAGTTGCATGGATTTTAACGCCAATTGTTTTACTGTTTATATTTACAGTTTTACATCTAATGTTTTATGGTTCAGTTAATTATTGTAAAAACAGAGGTTTTATCAAAGATGAAACAACTATTATTGAAACATTAAAAAATATCCTATTAGAAAAAAATGATAAAAGAAAATTTAAAACAGCAGGTTACAAAAATGTTGCTGGAATTTTAAAACAATTTAAAATCGATGTTAACGATTCGGCTTTTACTTCAACTAATGAAAGTTTGAATGAAGTAGTATCACAAATAAAAGATATTAAAGCTGGAAAATTTGTAAGTGAAAAATCTTTAAAATTAGATTCTTCTTCATCTTTAGCTAGACAAAATTTAATAAATAAAATGAATGAGCAAGTTGATTACTCACTAGATATTCTAAAAAAAGCAAATCAATATCCAGCTGATATTGTGAGATTTGCATTTTTTAATGTCCTAGAAAATAAGACAATGACTACAGTTAAAAAAGTTTATACAAATGTTGTACTAGATAGAGAAATGGCATATAAACTTTTTTTAAAAGATATTGATAATACTGAATTTGGTTTAAGTAAAGAAGAAATATTAAAAATAACAAAAAGTTTAAACTATTCAAAAGAGGAATATCTTCTCTTAGCAAAACTTTATAAAGATGTTTTGACACCTGACAAACTTCTTGAACTTTTTGAACTTATTTGTGAAGACAATGATCTTGCAACAAGTGCATATCTTTATGTTCTTTGTGAATTAGAAATGATTGAAAAAGTAAGAGATATCTTATCAGGATATAATGATGATGAAATGTTACCATTTAGAGCTCTTTTAGACTTAAAAGAAGCAGGTAAACACTATTCTTTAACTGATATATCAATTTAATACATGACAAAAAAAATTGATTTTAGCCAGTCCTTAATGGTGCTGGCACCACTTGCTGGATATACTGACCTCCCTTTTCGTGCTGTTGTTAAAAAATTTGGTGCAGATATTACAATATCTGAAATGATCTCTTCCAATGCTTTAGTTTACAAATCAGAAAGAACTAAAAAAATGATTGAAAAATCACCAAGTGAAGATCCATATATTGTACAAATTGCAGGAAATAATGCTGAAATTGTAAGAGATGCAGTTTTAATGTTAAATGACATTGATGGAATTGATGGAATTGATTTAAACTGTGGTTGTCCTGCACCAAAAGTTTTTTCACATGGTTCTGGTTCAAATTTATTAGGCGATTTAAAAAAGCTTGAAGAAATCTTAAGTACAGTTAAAAAATATAGTAAAAAACAGTATACCAGTGCAAAAGTTAGAATTGGAGTAAATGATAAAATTCCAGTTGAAATTGCAAAAGCTGTTGAAGCTTGTGGTGTTGATTTTGTGTCAGTTCATGGAAGAACTAGAGCTGGAAAATATAAAGCACCTGTAGATTATGATGCAATTAGAGATATGAAAGCTGCTGTAAAAATTCCTGTTATTGCAAATGGCGATATTAAAGATTATGAAAAAGCAAAAGAAGTGTTAAAATATACAAATGCTGATGGTGTTATGATTGGTCGTGGTGCTATTGGAAAACCATGGATTTTTTACCAATTAAAACATGGTATTGAAGATATTAATGAAGATAAAAAAAGAGAAGTTATTTTGGAACATTATGATGAAGTATTAAAATATCATGGAGCTCATGGAGCTGTAATGTTTAGAAAACTATTACATTCGTATTCAAAAGGGTATAATGGTGCTTCTGAGTTTAGAGATTTGATAAATCGTATTTCAGATGAAAAAGTCATGAGAGATATAATAGAAAATTTTTTCTAAAATTTTTTGGATAAAATAATCTACTTTATGCAATTATGCATTATAAATTAAGGGAAACACTTGACCGAATATTATTATGAACTAACAATTAAGCCAAATGAAGAATATGATACATTTGTTGATTTAGTTACATCATTAACAAATGAAGCCATTGAAGAATCAGAGAAAACTATTATTGCAAGAAGTGAAGAAGACTTAAGTGATATGGAGTTTGGAATAAAAGAGTTTGCAAAAGCATTAGATGTTAAATGTGAAACAGTTTTATTAAAAAAAGAGAATATAGATTGGATTAAACAATATCAAGAATCTGTAAAATCTGTTGAAGTAGGAAACTTTTACATTAGACCATCTTGGGATGAAGCAAAAGAAGATAAAATTAATATTATAATTGACCCTGCCTTGTCTTTTGGTTCAGGACATCATGAAACAACATCAAGTTGTATTGAAGTTATTAGCGAATATGTAAAAGCTGATAATACAGTTTTAGATGTGGGAACAGGAAGTGGAATTTTAGCAATTGCAGCTTCTAAACTTGGTGCAAAGGTTGATATTTGTGATACAGATCAAGTTTGTATAAAAGATACAATATCAAACTATGAATTAAATGAAACTTCATTTCATGAGTCATGGGTAGGATCTGCTAATACAACAAGAAAAAAATATGATGTAGTTATTGCTAACATTGTTGCTGATGTTTTAGTTTTTATTGCAAAAGATTTAAAGAAATGCTTAAACGATGAGGGTATACTAGTTATATCAGGTATTTTAGATAAACATATAGATAAGGTTCTAAGAAAATTTAAAGACCTAGAACAAGTAAAGTTAATTCACAAAAATGAGTGGATAACTATAGTATTTAAAAAATAAAAGGAGTTTATTTTATGATGAATGGTAAAAACAACAACAATAATAAAAATAACAATAATAAAAACAATAACAAAAATAACGGAGATAACAACAATAATAATAATTTTTTTAATAATAATCCATTATTAGTATTCGTAATATTTTCAATTGTTACAATTTTTGTATTTAAAGCTATTTTCCCTGAAGGAAATAATCAAGGAATGGCAGGACAAAATCCAAATATTGCTGCATATGGAAAGACTACAAATAAGACAGTTCCATATTCTGAATTAAAACAATTAATATCAACAGGAAGTATTGAATATGTTGGTATTGGAAATACTCAAATCAAAGCAATAAGTAAGCCTTCAAATGGACAAGTTACTGCTTATACAGCAAGAAGAGTTATTCCTGATAATACTTTAGTTCCTTCTTTAGAGGAAAAAGGTATTAATTATGGTGGAATCAATGAAGAAAATCTAATGGCTGACATTCTTTTTGGATGGGTTTTACCAATTTTTATCTTCTTTGCAATTTGGATGTTCTTAGCAAAAAGAATGTCTAAGTCTATGGGTGGAGGTTCAGGAGGAATTCTTGGAATTGGAAGTTCTAAGAAAATGATTAATTCTGAAAAACCAAATGTAACTTTTGATGATATGGCTGGAAATAAAGAGGCTAAAGAAGAAGTTCAAGAAGTAGTTGATTTCTTAAAAGATCCAGATAGATATGTAAAACTTGGAGCTCAAATTCCAAAAGGTGTACTATTAGTAGGTCCTCCAGGAACTGGTAAAACATTGCTTGCTAAAGCAGTTGCTGGTGAAGCAAGTGTTGAATTCTTATCTGTTTCAGGTTCTGCTTTTATTGAGATGTTTGTGGGTGTTGGAGCATCAAGAGTAAGAGATTTATTTGAGCAAGCAAAAAAAGTTGCACCTGCTATTATTTTTATTGATGAGATAGATGCAATTGGGAAAAGTAGAGCAAGTGGTGGACCAATGGGTGGTAATGATGAAAGAGAACAAACATTAAACCAGTTACTAGCTGAGATGGATGGTTTTGCAACTGAAGAAGCACCTGTAATTGTATTAGCTGCTACAAATAGACCAGAAGTTTTAGACCCAGCACTTTTAAGACCAGGAAGATTTGATAGACAAGTACTTGTTGATAAACCAGATTTTGAAGGTAGAAAACAGATTCTAAATGTGCATATTAAAAATGTAGTTATGGGTAAAGATGTTGATTTAGTTGAAGTTGCACGTATGACAGCAGGACTTGCTGGTGCAGATTTGGCAAATATTGTAAACGAAGCTGCATTACTTGCAGGTCGTGCAAAAAAAGATGAAGTTAATTATGATGATTTTAAAGAAGCAGTTGAAAGACAAATTGCTGGACTTGAAAAGAAATCAAGAAGAATCTCACCAAAAGAGAGAAAAATTGTAGCTTATCATGAATCAGGTCATGCACTTATTGCTGAAATAACAAAAGGTGCAAAAAAAGTTAACAAGGTATCAATTATACCTCGTGGACTTGCAGCTTTAGGATATACTTTAAATACGCCAGAAGAGAATAAATACTTAATGCAAAAACATGAGCTTATTGCAGAAGTTGATACTTTACTTGGGGGAAGAGCAGCTGAGGAAGTTTTCATTGGTGAAGTTTCAACGGGTGCTGGTAATGACCTTGAACGTGCTACTGATATTATAAAATCTATGGCTTCTGTTTATGGAATGAGTGATGTTGCTGGGTTAATGGTTTTAGAAAAAAGACAAAATCAATTCTTAGGTGGACAAACTACAAAAGACTTTTCTGATGATATGGCTAAGAATTTAGATGATCATATAAAAGGTTTATTAAATGAAAGATATAAAGTTGTATTAGAATCTTTAAGAGAAAATAAAGATGCAATTGAAGAAATGACAGCTGAATTACTTGAAATTGAAGTTATATCAGGACAAAGAGTTAGAGAAATCATTAAAGCTCATGGTGGTGTTGTCTTTGAAGGTGAAAGTTTACATTCAGATGCTGTTACTTCAGAACCTGAAGAAAAAAATACAGAAGAAAAAAATACTGAGACTGCTGATATTAAAGAAGAAGATGAAAAAGAAGATGAAACTTCTTTAAAATCTGAAGATAAAAAAGAGGATAAAGAATAAAATGTTTGATTCTATTATTGCAAAAGAGGGACAAAAATATATTTTAATTGCATTTATTGCAATGATTATTTTTGTATTAGTTAATTGTAAATTTTTGACTTTTATCTCTTTTGTGATGATATTCTTTTTAATTTATATATATAGATATAAATATATAGATTTTAAATCATTTAAAAAAAATGAAATCATAGCTCCTATTTCTGGAACTATTTCAGCTATAGATGTAAAAGATTTAAAAAAATCAATTTATATCGATGTTAGTTTATGTGATTCTCATATTTTAAGAAATTTAGAAGAGGGTCCTTGTAAAATTAGCATAAGAAGAGGACTGAATTTATTTCTATCAACTTTTAAATCAAAAGTTCTAAATGAACAAGCTAAACTAGAATATGTTAACTCTTCAATGCATTTATATTCTTCTCTTTATAATCCAAGTATTGAACTGCCAAGTAATAAGAGTCTTGAAAAAGGTGAAAAAATTGGAACTTTTATTCAAGGTGAAGTTATAGTTACTTTGAATAAAGAGTTTGCTACTCTTGTTAAAATTGGCGATAAAGTTATATCAGGACAAAGCATATTAGGAAAAAAAGAAGAGAATAAATAAAATTTCAAAAAGTTCTTGACAAATTCTTTTTTTCACATTATAATCTCTATTAATAAAAATACACAAAACCTAGGAGAGTACAAAATGAAAATATTTAATTTTTATAATAAACATTTTATTAAAAGTGTAAACACTCTTCTGCTTCTCTCAAAACCACTCTAATATTTAATAATCACATATCGTACGTTAAACAAAAATAATAATCACAAAAATAGTTTTTACTTTTTTTATATTAAAAAAAAGATACAATATTTGAATTGATAAGGATAATACAATGGGGAATAATATGATAAAAAACATAGATAAAAATAGAATTATAGTATTTGATACAACCTTAAGGGATGGAGAGCAATCTCCTGGTTGTTCAATGAACACAGAAGAAAAAATAAAAGTTGCATTGCAGTTAGAAAAATTGGGTGTTGATGTTATTGAAGCTGGTTTTGCAGCTGCAAGTCCTGGAGATTTTGATGCAGTTTCAAGAATTGCAGAGAGAGTTAAAAATTCTTCAATCTGTTCTTTATCAAGAGCAATAGAAAATGATATTAAACAATCAGGACTTGCTGTTTCTAAAGCACCATTACATAGAATTCATACTTTTATAGCAACATCACCTATTCATATGAAATATAAATTAAAAATGAGTGAAGATGAAGTTATAAAAAGAGCAATTCATGCAGTTGAATATGCAAGAACTTTTGTTGATGATGTTGAGTTTTCATTAGAAGATGCAGGAAGATCTGATATTTCATTTATGAAAGAAGTTATGGATGCTGTTATAAATGCAGGAGCTTCAACTATTAATTTACCTGATACAGTAGGATATAGATTACCAAATGAATTAGGCGCGATGGTAAAAGAATTAAGTGATTTTGCAAAAAATAGAGCAATAATTTCAGTACATAACCACAATGACTTAGGTTTAGCAACAGCGAATACATTAGAAGCTGTTATAAATGGTGCTAGACAAATAGAAGTTACAATAAATGGATTAGGAGAGCGTGCAGGTAATTCAGCTTTAGAAGAGGCTGTAATGGCTATTAAGACTAGAAAAGATGCATTTGGAGAATTATATACTAATATAAATAGTCCCGAGTTATATGCAACTTCTAGATTAGTAGCAACAATTACAGGTGTTGAACCACAACAAAATAAAGCTATTGTTGGTAAAAATGCCTTCTCTCATGAGAGTGGAATCCACCAAGATGGTATTTTAAAACATCAAGAAACTTATGAAATTATGAAACCTGAAGATGTTGGAGTATATAAAGAATCAACATTAATTTTAGGGAAACATTCAGGACGGGCTGCTTTTAGAGATAAAATTGAGCATTTAGGATTTGATAAAATTAGTGATGCAGAATTAAATACTGCTTTTGAAAGATTTAAAAATTTAGCTGATAAGAAAAAAGATGTTACAGATGATGATGTTAGAATGTTAATTACAGATGAAGCATTAAATCAAGACAAAACTTATGAGTTAGTTGGCTTACAAATTTCAGATTGTTCAAATGGAGTTCCAACTGCTGCGGTTTCTATTAAATTCCAAGATCAAATAATGTCTGATGCTGCTATTGGTGATGGAACAATGGATGCTATATTCAAAACTATAGATAGATTAACAGGTTATAATGGTGAATTAAAAGATTATAAAGTAACTTCTGTTTCTGAAGGAAAAGATGCCTTAGCAAAAGTAACAGCTAGAGTTGGTTTTGATACAACAAGTCCAGCATTTGTAGGACATGGTTTAAGTATTGATACAATGTTAGCAACTGCAAAAGCATATTTAAGTGCTTTAAACTCTTACCTTTCTCAAAAAGAAAGATTGGATAAGAATAAAGAGCATCAAGTTTAAAAAGAAGAGTACGAAAGTACTTTTCTTTTACTCTAAAATAATCTAATCTTCCTTAAGCTTCTTTTTTATACTAAAATTCAAAAAAAAGCTATTAAAATATCCTTATTTTAATAATATATCAAAAAAATTTAGATATATTTAAATAAATGCCAAGGAATATGACACATGACACAATTTAATTTCTTTTTGAAATTACTAAAAGAATCCTTTAGAGACTTACTTCCAATAATTATCGTAATCTTATTTTTCCAATTAGCAATTATACAAACAATACCAGAAAACTGGGTTAATACAGCTATAGGCTTGGGAATTGTAGGTATTGGTCTTGCAATATTTTTACAAGGTTTAGAGATAGGTATCTTCCCTGTGGGAGAAGGACTAGCTAGAGATTTTGCAAAACAAGGGAGTATGATTTGGGTTCTATTTTTTGGATTCTTAATTGGCTTTGGTACAACTATTGCAGAACCTGCCTTAGCAGTTATTGCTGATAAGGCAGCTTCTATTTCTAGTGGCCGTATTGATGCTACAATCTTAAGACTTGTTGTAGCTGCATCTGTAGGGTTTGCAATATTTTTGGGTGTATTTAGAATTTACAAAGGACACCCAATACATTACTATATAATTGCTGGTTATATAGCAGTTGTAAGTGTTACTTTTTTTGCTCCTCAAGAAATTATTGGACTTGCTTATGATTTAGGTGGAGTTACGACATCAACGGTTACAGTACCTTTAGTTGCAGCACTTGGTATAGGATTAGCCTCTACAATTAAAGGAAGAAATCCTGTAATTGATGGCTTTGGTTTAATTGCTTTTGCTTCCTTAACTCCAATGATTTTTGTACAGATTTATGGAATTGCAGTTTATAATCTTGTTGATGTAAAAGAAGTTACAGAAGTTGTTATTCAAGCATCAGTTTCTTCAACTGCAGATATTTCTTTTTCTTCTATTATTATGGGAATAATAGCTGTAGTAAGAGACGTTGCTCCTATTTTGTTTATTATTTTATTTTTTCAGTATGCAGTATTAAAGAAAAAAATTGACAATATTAAAACTGTATTTTTAGGGTTTGGACTTGTAATAATTGGTCTTTATGCATTTATTCTTGGTTTAGAAATGGGTCTGTTCTCATTAGGTGAGACAATGGCTTACCAATTGACTAAATCTGATTCAGTAATGATGATTTATGCCTTTGCCTTTGCAATTGGATTTTCAACTACAATGGCAGAACCTGCTCTTATGGCAATTGCTAAAAAAGCAAAAGAGATATCAGATGGTAAAATTAATGATTTTGCATTAAGACTTTTTGTGGCTGCTGGTGTTGCTATGGGAATTGCCTTAGGTGCCTTTAGAATTGTAGATGGTGGACATATTCATTATTACATAATTGTAGGTTATCTTTTAGTAATTATATTAACTTTTGTTGCTCCAAAGTATATTATCCCAATTGCTTATGATTCAGGAGGAGTTACAACATCAACAGTTACTGTACCCCTTGTTGCTGCTCTTGGTATTGGACTTGCTACAAATATTGAAGGAAGAAGTCCTTTAATTGATGGTTTTGGGCTTATTGCTTTTGCTTCATTGTTCCCAATGATTACAGTTATGCTTTATGGAATTTTAACTGAAAAACTTGGGGTTAAATCAGATACTGAAATTGAAGCTGCAAATATTTTAAGAGATGCACTTATAGATGCAGAAAATATGGATTTAGCAACTGTTAATATTGATGGTAGTGATAGAAGACACTCTTTACCAATGGATTTCTCAGCTGTTGTTATATTAGTTCCAAAAGAGAAAAAAATTGATGCAATTCAAGCTGCAAATAAGGCTGGCGCTCCAGGAGTTACAGTACTTCGTGCAGATGGTATTGGATTAGGTAAAATTGATAACTACTATAGAGCTTCTTTTGAGGCAAATGATGCAATGTTATTATTTTTACTTCCTCAAAGTTTAGTAAATCCAGTTATAAAATCAATTATTCATTCACTTCATATTACAACCACTGGAAAAGGAATTGCTTTTGCATTCCCATTATCTCATATGAAAGGTATTAGTTTAAGTAGGCATGATATTTTTGTAAATAGAAAAGATCATACTAATCCTGATATTAATCCTGAGGAATTAATGAAAAAAGAAGAAGAGAAAATAGTCGAAAAAATAAGAGAAGTAGCAGTGGTTCATGATACAAATATCAACAAAAAATGAAATTGAAGAAAAAATGAGTACGGGTAATCCTGTACTTATATATTTTTCAGGAGAAAATTGTTCTGTTTGTAAAGTACTAAAACCAAAAATTGAAGAAGAGATTTTAAAGAACTTCCCGAAGATAGAACTTTTTGAACTTAAAACTGAACGATATAAAGAGATAGCAAGCAATTTTTCGGTATTTTCTATTCCAACAATACTTGTCTTTTTTGATTCTAAAGAATTTTTTAGAAAAAGTAGAAATCTTTCTGTTTCACAATTTATAGAGGAATTAAGAAGACCGTATACATTATTTATGGATTAGGATTTATGAAAAAAACATTATTAATAATTGTATCAATTTTTTTACTAGCACAGTTAATTCAAACTGAAAAAATAAATAAACCAACACCAAAAGAATTAGAAATAAAAGCACCAGAGCATATTATGACAATGTTAAAAAAAGCTTGTTATGATTGTCATTCAAATAAAGTGAGATGGCCTTGGTATTCAAATATAGCTCCATTTTCTTGGATGATTGATAGTCATGTAAATGATGGAAGAAGTGCTTTAAATTTTTCTGAGTGGGAAAATTATACAGAAAAAGAAAAGAAAAAAGAGTTAAAAGAGATATTTAGAACAGCTTATATTTCAATGCCATTAAAAGATTATATTATATTTCATGAAGAGGCTGATTTAACAAGAGAAGAAAGAACACAAATAAGAGACTGGACTGGAGTGAAAAAATAAATTGAGAGAAGAAGTCCAAGAATTATTAGAACAAAAAAAAACCCTTCTTACTGTTACATATTTTAAACTTCAAAGACTTTTTGAAAAAAAATATGGAAAAAATACTGTTGTTCTTATGGAAATAGGAACATTTTTTGAAGTATATGAAGTTAATAATGACGAAGAACAAGTAGGAAAAGCAAAAGAAATTGCTGAACTTTTAAATATTCAATTAACAAGAAAAAATAAATCAATTCTTGAAAACTCAAAAGAAAATCCAATTATGGCTGGTGTTCCAGCTATTTCACTAGAAAAACATTTAGCTAGAATTATTTCTGAACAAAAATATACAGTTGTTATTATTAAACAACGAGGCCTTCCTCCAAAAGTATCACGTTATTTAGACACTGTTGTAAGTCCTGGAACTAACTTTGATTTTGTGATTGATCAAGATGAAAATAATATAACATCTTTGATAATTGACCAAATTAAAGGAATATATTTAGTAGGCTATTCAGCAATTGATGTTACAACTGGAAAATGTTTTTACAATGAAGTTCATGGAACAAGTGAAGATAAATTTTATGCTCTTGATGAAGTATTTAATTATATGAATATGCATAAAACAAATGAAATAATAGTAACTTTTGCAGATAAAAACATAAAGCAAAAAGAAGTTATTGATTATTTAGAACTTAGTTTAAAAACTTTTCATATTGGAAGTTTTATACCAAAAATCTCATATCAAAATGAACTTTTTAAAAATGTATTTAATATAGAATCTCTTTTAACTTCTATAGAACATCTTGATATGGAAAGAGTTCCTTTAAGTACAGAAGCTCTAGCTATATTAATTGATTTTGTAATAGGGCATGATTCAAATATTGTTCAAAAACTTTCATTTCCAGTAAAACTTGATGTTAGTAAATATATTTATCTAGGAAATAATGCTTTAGAGCAATTAAATATAATAGAAACAACACATAACCCAAGCTTAATAAAACTAATGAATAATACTTCAACTGCTATGGGGAAAAGACTTTTAAAAGAAAGGCTTACTCATCCTGTAAAAGAGAGTAAAGAGTTATTAAGACGTTATGCTTTATCAAAAGAATTATATGATTATCATGCTCCAATTGAAAATGAATTAGCAAATATTTATGATATTGAAAGACTTACAAGAAGAATAAAGTTAATAAGACTTCATCCTTTTGAATTAAACTATTTATATGATTCCCTTCTTAGTATTAAAGAAGTGGTTTCATTTATGGAAAATTATAAATTTATAACTCCACCTTGTTCTCTAGCTCAACTTCAAATGTTTATAGATTCTATTGAATCAACTTTTGATTTAAGTGTAAGTGGTAAATATATGCTAAAAGATGTTGAGTGCAATATGGTTAGTGCTGGAATAAATATACAAATTGATGAATTAAATGCACAAAATGAAGAACTTTATGAAAAACTGGAATTACTTAAATTTCATCTCTTATCTTTTATTAGTACAAAAGATGTAAACTACGTCTCAATTCAAAGATTGGATAAAGAAGGTTTCTTCTTATCTTTAACTAAAAATAGATTTAATCAAATAAAAGAGGAACTTTTAAACTCTCATATTATAATAGATGATGAATTACTTTTAGTAAAAGATTTTAATATAAAAATCCAGACAACATCTGTAAAAATCTCTTGTAAATTTATGGATACAATTTCAGATAAATATGTACATAATTTAAGAAAAATTATTGAACTTAATAAGCTAGTATTTAAAGAAAAACTAGCAGAATTTGAAAAGAAATTTACGACTTTATTAGAAGATTTAGTTCAATTTATAGCAGAAGTTGATTTAACTATTTCAAATATAAAAACAGCTAAAAAGTATAATTATGTGTGTCCAAAAATTGTAAAAGCAAATGAAAATGAGAACTTTTTAGAGCTTATAGATTTGCGACATCCAATTATTGAAGCAAATGAAGAACAAGGTATTTATGTTCCAAATGATATTATTTTAGGTGAATTATCTTTAGCAAATAATGAACATAAAAAAAATGTAATAATTGAAAACTCAAATCCAATAAATATGAATAATAATAAAATGCACGGAGTTTTACTTTATGGAATAAACTCTTCTGGAAAATCTTCACTTATGAAATCAATCGGAATAGCTGTTGTTTTAGCACAGGCAGGTTTTTATGTACCTGCTAAGTCCATGAGATTTTCAATTTTTGATTCTATATTTACAAGAATAAGTGGCGCAGATAATATTGCAAAAGGTTTATCTTCTTTTGCTGTTGAAATGTTAGAGCTTAAAAATATTTTTAATAGAGCATCAAATCAATCTCTAGTTTTAGGTGATGAAATTTCACATAGTACAGAAACTATGAGTGGAGTTAGTATTGTAGCAAGTGCAATTTTAAAGCTTTCAAAACTTGAAGCTATGTTTATTTTTGCAACCCATCTTCATCAATTACCAGAAATTGAAGAAATTGCAAAATTAAAAAATATAATTGCGCTTCATTTATCTGTTATGTACGAAAATGAAGAAGATAAACTTATTTTTGATAGAAAACTAAAATATGGAAGTGGTTCTTCAATGTATGGATTAGAGTATGCTAAATCACTTCATATGGATAGAGAGTTTTTGTCAATGGCAAATGAAATAAGAAAAAAACTAACTGATGATTACAGCGCCGTTGAAAGAATAACGCATAAAAAGTCATCTAAGTACAACAAAGATGTTTTTGTAAGTTCTTGTGTCATTTGTGGTCGTGCTTGTGATGATGTCCATCATATAAAAGAACAGGCACGTGCAAATAAAGATGGTTTTATAGGTCATATAAATGCGAATCATAAGTACAATTTAATACCTTTATGTAAGAAACACCATAAAATGGTACATGATGGAACAATAAATGTAAATGGTTTTGTAGCTACTTCAAAAGGTTTAGAACTACACTATACAGCTAGCGATGAGATTAAATAGGAAAAATATATTTTATTCTAGCAATTTTTTGAATTTCTTTTAAACTTCAGGTAAAAATGAAGTTATAATAATTCCTATTAATCCTACAATAGATAATAATAAAATAATTCCATTTAATCCAATAATAGAACTAAGAATTCCAATAAACCCTGTAAAAAATAAAATAACACCAATAATAGTATTACTAACAGCTACATAATCTGTTCTTTTATTTCCACCTGCTAAATCCACTAAATATGTTTTTCTTCCTATTCTAATACCTTGATAACCAATGGTTAAAAGAAAATATATTAAAGGCATTAGCCAAATATGAGAAAAAATATCATTATAAAAAGTATCTAAGAAAAATACTAAGAAGCCTAATATTACCGAAATTATAGCGCCTATTATCATTGATTTTTTACTAGAAATATCTGAAAGTTTACCCCAAACAATAGAAGAAGAAAAATCAGCCAATCCACTTGCTAAAATAAAAAGACCTAAAAGATAATTACTTGAAGTTGAACTTGACTGTTGTTGAGCTAAAATTACAAAAAAGGGAGCACTTAAAACTGAACATAAAAATAGAGCACGAGATATTACAAATAGTCTAAAATCTTTATCTGTTTTAAGTAAAGAAATTTTTTTAAAAGCAACGCTTATGGCATTCCCTCCACCATCAGTTTCTCCTTCAAACTCTTCAATTCTAGAGTAAACAAGACCTGCAATAATCCAAAAGAATCCTGCTATAAAAAGTAATATCCCAAAATTTTGAGGAGAAAAAGGTTTTTCCCCTGCAATTAAAAAATAAATCCCAAGTCCAATAATTAAAAGCCCAGCTAGGCTTCCTGAGTAGCCATTTAATGCTCCTCTTCTTGTTTTTGGTATAGTTTTACCAAGAACATCTTTTGCAGCTACAGAGCTTAGTCCTCTAGCCAGACTAAAAAGAATAATTAAAGAAATAATTGAAATACCAGCGGCTAATCCTTGCATATTCCAAGCAACTAAACCAACGCCCATTATACTTAAGGCTTGTAAAAATGCTCCAAGAGACCAAACATATTTTCTAATTGGAAGTTTTCTAATAAATGCTGCTATTAAAAGTTGAGGCAAAAGGGAACCTGATTCTCTAATTGGAACTAAGAAACTTATTAAAAAAACAGGAACATTTAGACTTTCCATAATCCAAGGAATAATTACTTTTGTATTTGCAACAGAATCGGCAAGTTTATTAAAAAAATAACTAATTATAGTTAAAAAGAAATTTCCAGGAACTACTTTACATGCTTTTTCATCAATTGCTTTACATACTCTTGCATCTTCTTCATTCATAAGTTTTGCATAAATTGATGCTGCTTTTGATATTGAATTCATATTAGTTTTTTAAAGCTTTAAATCCTTCTTCTAGGTCTAAACTACCTTCATAAAATGCTTTTCCAACAATTACTCCAGCAATATTTCCATTATCTTGGCAGTTAATAATATCATTGATATCTTTCACTCCTCCACTAGCAATAGTATCAATTCCAGAAGCAAGAGCTATTGATTCGGTAAATTCAACATTAACTCCACAAAGCATTCCATCTTTTGAAATATCAGTACAAATAATTGCTTCAACTCCAGCGTTTGCAAACTCTTTAGCTAGGGTTGTAGCTTCCATAGTTGAAACCTCTGCCCAACCTTCAACTGCAACCATTCCGTTCATAGCATCAATTCCAACAGCAATTGGATATTTAGAAGCCATTTCTTTTACAAATTCTGGATCTTTTACCGCAATTGAACCTAAGATTAGTCTATCTACTCCAAGCTCAATATACATTTTGATTGTTTCTTCATCTCTAATTCCACCACCAAGTTCGATTTTAAGATTACAATTTTCTCTTATCTTTTTAATTTGTTCTAAGTTTGCTGGTTCTCCTGCAAAAGCTCCATTTAAATCAACAATATGAAGCCACTTTGAACCTAACTCTTCAAATCTTTGTGCAACTTGCCAAGGTTCATCTGAATAGATTTTTGCACTTTCCATAAGTCCTTTACTTAGTCTTACAGCTTTTCCATCTTTTAAATCAATCGCTGGTAATATATCCATTTTTACTATTCCTTTAGTGTGATAAGTTCATAAAATTTTTTAGTATTTTCAGTCCATTGTCATGGGATTTTTCAGGATGCGGTTGGAAACCATAAATATTTTCTTTATGTACAGCACTTGCAAATTCATAACCATATAGAGTTTTTCCAATAATATTTTTAGGACTTGTGATTACATGATATGAGTGTACAAAATAAAGATAAGGATCTTTTAATCCTTCAAATAAAGTATGATCATCTTGCGTTTTAATTACATTCCATCCCATATGCGGAATTTTTGTGTCTTCGTGCATTTTTGATTTATCAAATTTAACAACTTTTCCATCAATAAGACCAAGACCTTTATTGTCTCCAAACTCTTCAGAACTTTCAAAGAGTAATTGCATTCCAAGACAAATTCCAATCATTGGTTTCCCATTTTTAGCATATTCCCTAATAGCTTCAAACATTCCAGTTTTGTGTAAGTTTTCCATTGCATCGCCAAA
Source organism: Halarcobacter sp. (assembly GCA_030145305.1). Taxonomy (GTDB): domain Bacteria; phylum Campylobacterota; class Campylobacteria; order Campylobacterales; family Arcobacteraceae; genus Halarcobacter. The sequence continues at coordinate 116,811 of JAQYVX010000010.1, forward strand.
TGCTCCTACTCCTGGAAGAATTATTCTATCAAAATTTTTTAAATCTTCTGGATTTTTAACAAATGAAGCTTTTGCATCTAATAAATGACAAGCATTATAAACAGATGCCAGATTTCCCATATTATAATCGATTATTCCAATCAAATAATGTCCTTTAAATTAGTTCTAACCTAAAAGAACTGTTTTTTACATATATAAATTATAACAAATTTATTCTTTTGATTTATTTTTATTTTCATAATAATGTAATACAATGAAATAAAAGGAAAAATCAATGAATCGCAATACAATAAAAGGGAAGCTATTATTACTTGTTTTAATAAGTACATTTGTATCTTTTTGTATTCTTGGATTTTATAATACAAAAAATAGTTATGCTGCTGAAAATAATTTAATAAAACACAGTAGTCTTACTTTAGCTAAAAACACATCTAGATTTATTAATAGTTATTTACAGTCAAAGATTGATGTCATAGAAGCTTTGAATAATGAATTACAAAATGAAGAAATAAATTTAGAAAGTAAAAAAATAATAGAAAAGCTTGTCTTTGCAAAAAAAGCGGGTCTTTTTGTTGATACTTATATTGGATTTGAAAAGGATGGTTCCTTACTTTTATCAAATGGCCGGGTGCTAAATGTTGAAAAAGATAAATTTGATTCAAGGACAAGACTTTGGTATAAAGATGCAATAAATCTAAAAAAATCAGGAGTTTCAAGTGCTTATATAGATGTTGAAACAAAAAAATTGGTTGTTTCTGTATATACTCCACTTATTCAAAATGATAAATTAATAGGGGTAATAGGTTCTGATATTTTTATTGATACAATTGTAAAAAGTATTTTAAATATAGATCTTGATAATAAGGGATTAGCATATCTTATTAATAAAAATGAAGAAATTATTATTCACAAAGATAAAGAACTTTTTAATAAAAAAGATATCTTATATTCTCAAGTAAAAAATGATAAAAAAATAGGTTTTGCAGAAGCTTCTATTGAAGATGTTAAAAAACTTGTCTCTTTTTCTAACATAGATACTGCTGCTTGGAAAATTATTATTGAATTAGATAAAGATTTGGTTTATGAAAAAATCAATAACAAGTTGATTATGGAAGTAATTATTTATGTAGCTTTACTTGTTATCATTCTATTTATTCTATTTTATGCCTTATCTAAAATATTAGCTCCATTAAGAGAACTTCAAAATGGATTTGATTTTTTCTTCAGATATTTAAAAGGAGAAGAAGAATCTATTAAAAAAATTGAACTTAACACTAAAGATGAATTTGGAGTTATGGCAAAAGTAATTAATTCAGAAATGGAAGTTATTGCTTTAAATATTGATAAAGATAGAGAGCTAATCAATAATGTAAAAGAAGTAGTTGGGCAAGTAAAAGAAGGTAAACTAAATGTTAAAGTAGAAAAGTCTACATCTAATAAATCACTAGATGAATTAAAAGATATTTTGAATGAAATGATTGAAACAATTAGTATTAATGTTAATGCTGACATTAATCCAATTTTAGCTCAATTAAAAGAGTATTCAAAACTAAATTTTATGGATAATATTCCTGATGCTAATGGTAATATAGCAAAAGGTTTAAATGATTTATGTACTATTATTAATAAAATGTTACAAGAAAATAAACATAATGGTTTAGCTTTAGAAAATAGTTCTAAAATATTATTAGAAAACGTAGATGTTTTAAATAAATCTTCAAGTGAAACAGCTGTATCTTTAGAAGAGACAGCAGCTGCACTTGAAGAGATTACAAGTACAGTAATTAGTAATACAAATAGAATAACTGAAATGTCAAATCATTCAAATGAACTATCTGATTCTATTAAAAAAGGGCAAAGCTTAGCAAGTTCAACGGTAACTTCAATGGATGAAATTAATGAACAAACACAAGCTATTGCGGATGCCATTACAGTTATTGATCAAATTGCTTTCCAAACTAATATTCTTTCACTTAATGCAGCAGTAGAAGCAGCAACAGCAGGAGAAGCTGGAAAAGGCTTTGCCGTAGTTGCTCAAGAGGTAAGAAACCTTGCATCTAGAAGTGCTGAAGCTGCAAAAGAGATAAAAGATTTAGTTGAAAATGCAACTCAAAAAACAAATAGTGGTAAACAAATTGCAGATGAAATGATTACAGGATATACGAAACTTAATGAAAATATTTCGAAAACAACAGAAGCAATTGTTGATATTTCTGAAGCATCAAAAGAACAAAAAACTAGCATAGAACAAATAAATGATGTAATTAATAGGTTAGACCAACAATCTCAAAATAATGCATCTGTTGCAAATCAAGCACATGGTGTTGCAGAAAATACATCGAAACTTGCTCTTAGAATATTAAAAGCAGTAAATGAAAATAAATTTAGAGAAAAATAAATTTATAGATAATCAAGAGATATTCTCTTGATTATCTCTTTTAAATATTTATATCTTTGCATCTGCAAGAGTTAAAGAAAAAAGCACTTCGTTATTTTTAGATTCTAATGCTTTTTTTGCTTCTAAGATTGTTGTTCCTGTTGTTATTAAATCATCTACTAAAATAATCTTTTTATTTGTAAGCGTTGTTTTAAATTTACGTTTATTTTTTTGTCTAAATTCCAAATTATGGCCTGCATATTTGACTATATTCGTAGCTTTTAACTTATTAAAAAGGGGTACAATATTTTTTGATTTTAAGTGACGTGATAAAATTGCAGTTTGAGAAAACTCATGTCTGGTGTGTTCATCTATTCCTATTGAATAAACGGTTTCACTAAAATCAAAATTATTTGCAAATTGTTTAAATGATAAAGAAGCTAAAATATTAAATATTCTATCCCCATGAAAATAGTATTTTGAAATTATAAATTTTTCTATTTCTGAAAATGAATAGAAAGAATAATTGTAAAAACCATGTTCAAGTTCTCTTTTGTGGAAAGAGGGTATTAATAAATTTTCTTGGCATTTTTTACAAATGATTTGTAGTGATATATTTTCGCATGATAAGCATTTCATAATATTAAAAATTATATCTGTTTTTTAGAATTCTTTTCTTAAATATAAGGGAAGATTTAATCAAAAAAATTAAGTAATAACTAACATCATTTGAATTATGATTAAATATAAATAAAAAAACTACAGGAGATAAGCATGAAATTAAAATTACTGTTAGGATCATTTTTTTTATTTGCCTTTGTAACTGCAAATGCATATGAGGTAAATGGAGATTTAAAAGTAAAGTGGACTGGCTATAAAACTGAGAAAAAAGTCCCTGTTTCTGGTACATTTAATGAAATAAAGCTTGATATTTCAAAAAATGAAAACTTTGAGGATTTTTTAAAAAGTGCAAAAGTTAAAATTAATACTTTGACTTTTGATTCAGGACTTGAAGTTAGAAATAAAAGTATTATTACAACACTATTTTCTTTAAAAAGTTCAGAAGAAATTAGAGGAGTTATAAAAAATGTTAATACAAGTAGTAAGACTCTTATTTTGAATTTAACTATGAATGAAGTGAAAAAAGATGTTTTTTTAAGTTATGAGGTAAAAAATGGAATGATTATTGCCAAAGGCTTAATTGATATTTTAGATTATAGTTTAGATGAATCTTTTGCAAAATTTGCCAAAGAGTGTTTTATTCCTCATCAAGGGAAAAGTTATTCTGAAGTAAACATAGAATTCGTTCTACCTTTTAAAAACTAATTAAAAATTAGAAAAGCAGTATTAAACGAAAATTTAATACTGCAAATATTTTTATATCTTTAAAACTGCCATAAATGCTTCTTGTGGTACATTTACCTTACCAATAGATTTCATTCTTTTCTTACCAGCTTTTTGTTTCTCTAAAAGTTTTCTTTTTCTAGTAATATCCCCACCATAACATTTAGCAGTTACATTTTTACCAGTAGATTTAACAGTTTCTCTAGCAATAATATTAGAGCCTATTGATGCTTGAATAGCAACCTCAAATAGTTGTCTTGGTATTAATTCTTTTAAGGCTTTAATAAACTCTCTACCTTTTGATAAAGCTTTGTTTTCAGGAACAATAATAGAAAGTGCATCTACTACTTCTCCTGCTACTTTAATATCAAGTTTTTGTAATACCCCTGGTCTAAATTCAATTGGTTCATAATCAAAAGATGCATAACCTTTTGTTGTAGATTTTAATCTATCGTAAAAGTCCATTACAATTTCATTCATAGGAATATCATAATCAAGTAAAACTCTAGTTCCTATATAATCCATTCTATTTTGTACTCCTCTTTTATCATTAAGAAGTTTAATTACATTTCCTAAAAACTCATCTGGTACTAAAATAGTTGCTTTTACATAAGGTTCAAAAATTGTATCAATGTGATTTGGTTCCGGCAATTCACTTGGATTTCTAATTACAATTTTCTCACCATTATTTTTTAATACTTCATAAATAACTGTTGGTGCAGTTGCTATTAAATCAAGATTAAATTCTCTTTCTAATCTTTCTTTGATTACTTCCATATGAAGCATCCCTAAAAAACCTGCTCTAAAACCACTTCCTAGTGCTGCTGAACTTTCTGGTTCATAAGAGATTGAAGAATCGTTTAATCTTAATTTATCTAAGGCATCTCTTAAGTCTTCAAACTTATCTGTATCAATTGGGTAAATACCTGCAAATACAAAAGGTTTTGCTGGTTCAAAGCCATCAATAGGCTCAAGAGTTCTATTTTTTGCATCAGTTATAGTATCACCAACTGCAATAATATCTACAGTTTTAATCCCTAAAACTACAATACCAATTTCACCTGTTTTAATCTCATTCGTAACTTGTTTTTTTAAAGGATGAGGGTACATTAATGATAATACTTGTTGCTCATGTTCTGTATTCATCATACGTACAACTTGCCCTTTTTTAATACTTCCATCATAAACCCGAACTAAAGCTAAGGCTCCAAGGTAATTATCAAACCAAGAGTCATAAATAAGAGCTTTTGTTGGAGCATTAGTATCTCCTACAGGAGAGGGAACTCTATCAACAATAGAATCAATTAAGTCTCTTACTCCTAATCCTGTTTTAGCACTTATTAGATTGTGTTCTGTACAATCAATTCCAATAGCTTCTTCAACTTCTTCTAGTACTCTAATAGGGTCAGCAGAAGGTAAATCGATTTTATTAACTACTGGCAATAGCTCTAAGTTATTTTCCATTGCAATATATACATTTGCAATAGTTTGAGCTTCAACACCTTGAGTTGAATCTACAATTAAAAGTGCCCCATCTGATGAAGCTAAAGATCTACTTACTTCATAGGAGAAATCAACATGACCTGGAGTATCAATTAAATTCAAAACATAATTTTGACCATCTTTTACATAATCAAGTCTTACACTTTGTGCTTTAATTGTAATTCCACGTTCTTTTTCAATATCCATTGTATCCATAACTTGAGCAGACATATCTCTATCTGCAACTGAACCACATTCTTGAATAATTCTATCTGCTAGTGTAGATTTACCATGATCAATGTGGGCAATAATTGAGAAATTTCTAATATTTTCTTGCAAGCTATAATCCTATTTAATATATTTATCGCGATTATATCTAAAAAAATGTAAGTTTTATGTTAAGGGAAATTTTTATGGGGATTTTAAGGAAGAATAAGAAAGATAGATTTTAGGCAAATGCCTAAAATCTATAAAAAGTAATGAAGATTATTTAAATATAAAACCTTCAACTCTTCTGTTCATTGCTTTTCCTTCAGCAGTATCATTTGATGCTTTAGGTTTCATTTCACCATAACCAGTAGATTTTAATCTATCTGCTTTAACACCATATGCTTCTAAAGCTTTAACAGCTGATGCTGCTCTTCTTTCAGATAGCTTTTGGTTATACGCTTTAGTACCAACTGCATCTGTATGTGCTTCAATTTTACCTTTAACTGATGGGAATGCTTTCATAAAATCAGCAAACTTTTTGATTTTTGAAGAATATGAGTTATTGATAACCGAAGAATCATTTTCAAAATTAATATTTAAGTTAACTTTTAAAGTACAACCATCAACATCAACAATATTTCCTTTTGGAGTATCAGGACATTTGTCAAGAGAATCAACAACACCATCACCATCTGTATCCATTTCTTTTGGTTCTGTTTTTTCAACCATAGGAGCAGGAGCTGCTTTTTCAACCATAGGAGCAGGAGCTGCTTTTTTACCAAATGGAATTGCTAAACCAACTGTATATAACAAGTTATTATCACCATGATCAGTTTCAATTAAATGTCTAACATCTGCTTTTAAAGATACATTTTCAGATAGTTTATATTTAACACCAAATCCATAGTTTCCAAATAAACTATTTTCATTTCCATATTGCTCATTATCAAAAATTTCAATACCAGCACCAACTAATGCATATAAAGAAGTTGAAGAAGATAATCCATACTCTTTTATTACGTTAGTAAAGATTCTTGTAATTCCTGTTTCTTTTGAAGTATTGTTTCTGTAATCTACATCTTCAAGAGATCTTAAGAAACCTAATTCAATTTGGTCAAACATTGAGTCATCTAAATTAAAACCTAGAGCTAAACCAGCATTTGCATAGTTTCTTTCTAAATCTAAATTTCCTTCAGTATAAACTCCCCCAACCATTGGAGTAAGCTCATATTTGTACTCACTATTTGCTGCGAACATCATAGTAGCACATAATGCACTTGATAATAAAATTTTTTTCATTTTCTTTCCTTGTGTTTGTTATTTACACGATTGTAGCTAAAAATAAATTAAATATTTATTTGTAAAATAAATTAATCAATAAATATAGAATTTACAGATTCGTTATTTGTAATTCTTCTAATTGTTTCGGCAATAATCTTTGTACCAGTTAAGATAGTAATCTTATCACTTGTTCCATGTAAAGGAATAGTATCAGTAATAACTAGTTCATCTAAAGTACCACTATTAATTCTTTCATATGCAGGTCCACTTAAAACACCATGTGTACAACATGCCATTACTGATGTTGCTCCTCTTTGTTTTAATGCTTCAGCAGCTTTAACTAAAGTTCCAGCTGTGTCAACCATATCATCAACTAAGATTACATCTTTACCTTTTACTTCACCAATAATATTCATAACTTCAGCGACATTAGCTTTTTCTCTTCTTTTATCAACAATAACTAAGTCATAACCTAATTTGTCTGCATAAGATCTAGCTCGTGCTACCCCACCAATATCAGGACTCGCGATAATTGGATTTTTTAAATTTTTTCTTTTTAAGTAATCAACAAATAAAACAGAACCATATAAGTTGTCAACTGGAATATTAAAGAAACCTTGAATTTGTGCTGCATGTAAGTCAATTGTTATAACTCTATCAATTCCTGAAGATTCTAACATATCAGCAACTAATTTTGCTGTAATTGGAACTCTAGGAGCTGCTTTCCTATCTTGCCTTGCATATCCAAAATATGGAATAACAGCAGAAATAGATTTTGCACTAGATCTTTTAAGTGCATCAACCATAATAAGTAATTCCATTATGTGATCATTTGTAGGAGCACATGTTGGTTGAACAATAAATACGTCTTGTCCTCTAACACTTTCATGAATTTGAACAGATATTTCGCCATCACTAAATTTTTTAATAGATGCTCCACCAATTTGCATATTCAAATATTTACCAACTTTTTTAGCAAATTCAGGGTTTGCGGTACCGCTAAAAAGCTTAAATTTCGCCATTAGATTTTCCTTGTGTGATTGTAGTATGGAAGCGATTTTATCTAAAAACTACTTAATGAATTTATATTTGAATGGTATTTTTTAAGTTTATTGATTTTTATTAAGAAAAAATATATAAAAAATATATTTTTTTAAAAAGTATAAACTAGACTTTTAAAGCCTAGTTTATAGCGATTATTTAGTATTAGTTATCCAAGCACTTCCTAGTACTTTTTGATTTTCATAAAAAACTGCAAGTTGTCCAGCCGCAACTCCAAAAGCTGCTTCTTCTAAACTGATTATTGCTTTATTTCCTTCAATTTTAACTTTACAAGGTGTTGATATTGATCTGTATCTTAGCTTAACAGCACAATCAAATTCTTTTGTATCAACAAACATATTTAAGTTTTCAACTTCTACTTCATTTATCTCTAAAGCTGCTTTTTTACCTACAACAATTGTATTGTCTTTTGGATTTAGTTTTGTAACAAAATGTGGATCATGAGCACCTTTTACTGTAAAGCCTCTTCTTTTACCTATTGTATAATGTGCATAACCTTTATGCTCTCCTACAATATTTCCCTCTTCATCTAAAACATTTCCCGGAACATCAATATTTGCATGTCTTTTTACAACATCAGTATATACAGTTTCTACAAAACAAATTTCTTGTGATTCATTTTTTTCAGTAATTCTTTTATAAGCAACATCTAATTCTTCACCAAATTTTATAATGTCTTCTTTTTTATAAGTACTTAAAGGAAATAGCATAAAAGGAAGTGCTTCTTTATCAACTTGAGATAAAAAGTAGCTTTGATCTTTTGTTTTATCATCTGCTTCATAGAAAAATTCGCCATCTGTTTTTGCATAATGACCTGTTGCTAAATATGAAGCGCCATGCTCTTTTGCAAAATCAAGCATTGCTCCGAATTTAATTTGTTTATTACATTTTACACATGGATTAGGAGTAGTTCCTTCTAAATATGAATCTACAAAATATTCATAAATTTCAGCAGTAAATTTATCTGCTAAATCTAAAATATGATATTTTATATTTAAAAATTTAGCTACGTCTTCTATATAACCTAAATTTCTTTCATGATACCCATCTGTTCTATTATGAAGTTTTAAATATACGCCTTCAACTTCATAGCCTTCTTTTTGTAGCATATAAGCTGTTACTGAAGAATCAATTCCTCCGCTCATACCTACCATTACTTTTTTACTCATTGTTACATCCTTTTTAAAGGAATAATCACTGATTCTCTACTAGCCCAATTTTTGTGAGGAATAATTAATTTTTCTGTATTTATTTTTTTATTATCAAAAAATACTATATCTATATCCAAGGTTCTAGGCGCATCTTGAAAGGATCGCTTTCTTCCGAATTTATTTTCATATCTTTGCATTGCACTTAAAAAGTCTTTAGGGCAAAGATTAGTTTTGAGCAAAATTATACCATTTAAAAAGTCATTTTGTTCTAAGAATCCAAAAGGAGGATTCTTTAAAAGAGGAGAAGATATAAGTAAAGTGAATCTTCTATCACTCTTTAAACATAAGATTAATTTATCAAATATTCTTTTAGTATTTCCAATATTTCCCCCAATCCCTATAGTTACAGTATATTTTTTATTTGAGTTTTTATTAAATTTTTTAGGAAAATTGGGAGTAAAAAAAAGTGTTAAATTATCGCTTAATTTTTTTTTCATATTTCCTCTTAGAATATAAAACTTATTAAATAAGTCAAGTTTATTTTTTATATTTTTTACTAAAGTATAATTGCTTTGTCATTTTTCATTACAATAGTATCTTCAATTCTAACTCCAAATTCATTAGGAAGATAAATCCCTGGTTCTACAGTAAAAACCATATTATTTTCAATAATTACATCAGATTTTGAATTTATATTAGGAAATTCATGAATATCAAGTCCTACTCCATGTCCAGTGCTATGAACAAAATATTTCCCATAACCTGCTTTTTCAATTACATCTCTAGCAATTTTATCAATTACAGAAGCTTTCATTCCTACTTTCGCTTTATTTATAGCTGTTAATTGCGCTTTATAAACCAAATCGTAAATTTTTTGATGTTTCTTATTTTTAAATTTTTGCTCTCTTTTAAATGAAAACTTCTCAAAATCTACATGTGAAGTACAAGTTCTATCTGAACAGTATCTTTTATATTTTACTCCTGCGTCAACTAAAAGTAAATCATTTAATTTTAATTTTTTCTTTGTAGGAAGAGCATGTGGTTTTGCTGCATTTTCATTTATAGCAACAATAGGGTCAAAACTTAAATCATAATTCCCTGTATTGCTCATTTTTTCTATTGCTTTAAAATGTAAAAAGTTTTCATTTTCTTCAAAACCATTTTTTCTAATATATTTAGCCAGCTCTTTAAAGCCTTCTTTTCCAATTTTAGCAGCTTTTTTTAAAAGTTTTATCTCTTCATCACTTTTTATAATTCTTTTTAATTTTGAAAAGTTTTCTTTTGGAACAAAATTAATTTTCAAATTATTTGTTAGTTTTTGATAAAAAGCTAACTTAAAATCATTTGGATCAAAGACAATCTTTTTGATTTTTGATTTTTTTAATAATTCTTGCGTATCACTTATAAAATCTGAACTTTCAATTACGATAGAATTTTTTGCATATTCTTTAGCTTCGATTGTGTATCTAGCATCTGTAATAAAAAAAGATTCATTTCCTAGCTTTAAAAATATGGCATTATCACAAGAAAAGCCACACTCATAGTAAATTGCGTTTTCATTTAATAAGATATAATTTTTCATAATTTCTCTTCATTTGATTTGATTTAGTATTAACTATAATTTCAATATAATCTTACCTAAAATTTATAAAAGGAATATAATATGAAAATTGCAGTAATTCAAGGTCCAAACTTAAATATGTTAGGTATTAGAGAACAACATATTTATGGGCCAATGAGTTTAGAACAAATTCATGATCAAATGAAAGCTAGTGCAGAGCAAAACGGTGTAGAATTAGAGTTTTTTCAATCTAATTTAGAGGGTGAAATTATTGATAGAGTTCAAGAGTGTTTAGGTACAGTTGATGGTATTTTAATAAATCCAGCAGCATTTTCTCATACATCAATTGGAATTAAAGATGCTTTATCAGCAGTTAATCTTCCTACAGTAGAAGTGCATATTTCAAATATCTATAAAAGAGAAGAATATAGACAAAAATCAATTACAGCAGGAGCATCAACTGGTGTTATTAGTGGATTTGGACCATTTGGTTATCATCTTGGACTAATTTCATTAACTCAAATTGTTTCTGAAGTTAAAGCAGTTGCAGCTCAACAAGAGCAAGCGCAAAATAAAGAAGCTGAATAATATTAATGAAAATTATTAAAGCATCTTGGGTAATTACTTGTGATGAAAACAGTACCATTATAAAAAATGGTGCTGTTGTTTATGATAAGAAGATAATAGATATTGGCTCAGAAGAGTTTATTGAAAATAAATACCCAAACATAGAAATTACTTCATTAAAAGAAAATTCAGTTTTAATGCCAGGGCTTATAAATTCTCATGTACATTTAGAGTTTTCATCAAATACTACAACATTAAAATATGGTAACTTTATGAATTGGTTAAATTCAGTAATATCTTCAAGAGATAAGTTAGTTGAGAAAGCAACAACAAAACTTATTTCGCATAAGTTATTAAAAATGCAAAAAACTGGTACTACTACTATTGGCGCAATATCTTCTTATTCTTATGATTTAGAAGCTTGTATAAAATCACCAATAAATACAGTTTTTTTTAATGAAGTAATAGGAAGCAAACCTGATATGATTGATACTCTTTTTGCAGATTTTAAAGTAAGATTAAAAAGTGCCCAGCAAAATAAAAATGATAATTTTATTCCTGGGATTGCTATTCATTCTCCTTATTCTGTTCATCCTTTTTTACTAAGAGAAACTTTAGGTTTAGCTCGTAAAGAAAAATTAGCTGTAAGTTCTCATTTTTTAGAATCTCCTGAAGAGTTTCAATGGCTACATAAAGATGAAGGTGGATTTTTAAGCTTTTTTAAAAACTTTTTAGGGCAAGAAAAGGCTGTTACGAAACCAATGGATTTTTTGAATCAGTTTAAAGATGTAGATAACCTTTCTTTTACACATTGTGTGGAAGCAAGCCAAGAAGATTTTGATAAAATCAAAGACTTAGGTGCTACTGTAAATCATTGTGTAACATCTAATAGATTATTAAATAATACAAAATTAGACTTAAGTAAATTAAAAGAGATAAATTTTTCAATTGGAACAGATGGCTTAAGCTCAAATAATTCTTTATCTATGTTTGATGAATTGCGAAACTGTTTAATGGTTCATACAAATGAAAATGTTATTGAGTTTTCAAAGGTTTTAATAAAAGCTGCAACTAGAAATGGAAGTTTAGCCTTAGGATTAAACAAAGGAGAGTTGGTAAAAAATAAAGATGCAGATATGATTTCTATTATTTTACCAGATTGTATAGAAGATGAAAATGATTTATGTATGAATGTAATTTTACATACAAAATTTGTAGAAAGTTCAATTATTGGAGGAAAAAATGTTTGAAATGATAAAAAAATTATTTTACCCGATTATAGCAATTTTAGATTTTATAACTAAATATTTTAAAACTATAGTATTTTTAACAATTGTTTATTTTTTTGTGGCAAGTTCAGAGGATTCAGCTTTAAATAGTAGTGAATTTGAAAATACTAATTTACAAAAAATAGAATTATTAGGGCCTATATTAAATATTGAAAAAACTATGGCTGAAATTAATGAGGCTAAAAAGAATAAAAATATCAAAGGTGTTCTTTTACTTGTAAATTCACCAGGTGGAGCAGTTGCCCCTTCTGTTGAATTAGCTTACGCAATTAAAGAATTAGCAGAACTTAAACCAGTTGTTGCCTATGCCAGTGGAGTGATGGCAAGTGGGTCATATTATGCTTCAATTTGGGCAAATAAAATTATCGCAAATCCAGGAGCAATGATAGGTTCAATTGGAGTAATTTTCCAAGGTACAAATTTAGAAGAACTTATGGATACACTTGGAGTAAAAACGCAAACTGTAAAAGCAGGGCGTTATAAAGAAGCAGGTACTCCAACAAGAGAGTGGAATTCATACGAAAAAGAAGAGTTAGAAAAAGTAATAGCAGATACTTATGATATGTTTATAAGTGATGTCTCAAGTGCTAGAAAACTTAAAAAAGAAGAGCATACAGAATATGCAGATGCTCATATTTTTACTTCAAATCAAGCTAAAAAAGTAGGGCTTATTGATGAGGTATCAACTTTAACATATGCTAAATCTGAGATTGAAAAACTTTCAGGTGTAAAAACTCCTGTTTGGAAAAAAGAAGATAAGCTTGATAAGTTTATTGATAGAATGATAAGTGAAGTTGTTAGTGGTTTTTCTGTTAATATGGGTGGGACACTTAAGGCTTATTAATAAATTTAATAGAGTTAGGTTTTAAATTTAACTATAAAAAAAGGCTAAGGTTTTAAACCTTAGCCTTTTTTTTATTCTACTTTTTAATAAAAAGTAATTATGCGTCAAGACCTTGAACAATTTTATATGTATCATTTGCAATAACAAATTCTTCATTTGTAGGAATAACAAAAATTCTTGCATCTGAACTATTAGTTGCAATATCTCTAGCTTTTCCACTTCTTTTGTTGTTTTTAGTTGGGTCAATATTTAATCCCATACCATCAAGTCCAGCACAAACAATTTCTCTAATTAATGCTGAATTCTCACCAATACCACCTGTGAAACATAAGGCATCTACACCATCAAGTGCTGCAACATATGAACCAACATATTTTTTGATATGATAAGCAACCATTTCTACAGCTAATCTACATCTATCATCACCAGCTTGCATTCCCTCAAGAACTTCTCTTAAATCTGAAGATTTACCAGATATTCCTAAAATTCCTGATTTTTTATTCATCATGTCAAGAGTTTCATGAATTGTCATATTTTCTTGGTTCATCATATAAGAAATTGCACCAGCTCCAACATCACCAGCTCTTGTTCCCATCATTAAACCTTGAACAGGAGTAAGTCCCATAGAAGTATCAATACATTTACCATTTAAAACAGCAGAAACAGAAGAACCATTTCCTAAGTGACAAACAATAATTCTAGTATTATGTTTTTTATCTAACATCCCTTGTGCTTCATTTGATACGAAGTAATGAGAAGTCCCATGGAAACCATATTTTCTAATTCCATGTTTAGTATATTGATCATAAGGTAAGGCATACATATATGCATAATCTGGCATTGTTTGATGAAATGCTGTATCAAATACGGCAACATTTGGTTTACCAGGAATTAATTCTTGACAGATTTCCATACCCATAATATTTGCAGGATTGTGTAATGGCGCTAAAGGGATTAATTTTTTCATTGTTTCAATTACTTTAGGAGAAACCATAACAGATGAAGCAAACTCTTCTCCACCATGAACAGCTCTATGTCCTATTGCATCAATATCATTAACTGAGTTAATAACTTTTCCTTCACCTTGGCATAATGTTCTTAATACTAATTCAATTGCCTCTTTATGTGTAGGCATAGATACATCTAATTTAAGCTTTTGATCATCACCAAATTCATGTTTTAAAACACCATCAATTCCAATTCTTTCACATAACCCTACTGCTATAACTTCTTTACTTATTGGATTCATTAACTGATATTTTAATGATGAACTTCCCGCGTTTAAAATAAATACTAACATATATTTTTTCCCTCTTTTAAATTATTTTTTTAATTATGCTTGAGTTGCAGTAATAGCAACTAAATTTGAAATATCTTCAATTGAACAACCACGTGATAGATCATTAACTGGTTTATTTAATCCTTGTACAATTGGTCCATGAGCAGCAGCTCCTGCAAATCTTTGTACTAGTTTATAACCTATATTTCCAGATTGTAAATCAGGGAATACTAAAACATTAGCACGACCTGCAACTTTAGAACCTGGCGCTTTAGATGCTCCAATAGCTTCAACAATAGCAGCATCTGCTTGCATCTCACCATCAAAAGCAAAGTTAACTTCTCTTTCTTCTAAAATATCACAAGCATATTGAACTTTATCAACTAAGGGATGTTTTGCACTTCCTTTTGTTGAGAATGACAACATAGCAACTCTTGGCTCTAAACCTACAACAGAAGAAGCAGTTGCAGCAGTTGCGCTTGCAATGTCTGCTAATTGCTCAGCATTTGGTTCAGGATTTACAGCACAATCTGCAAATAAAATTAAGCCATTATCTCCAAATTTACCATCAGCTGTTTCCATAATAAATGTTGATGAAACAGTGTTAATTCCAGGAGCTGTTTTAATAACTTGAATAGCCGCTCTTAAAACATCAGCAGTAGGTGAATTTGAACCAGCAACTAAGCCATCAGCATCTCCTAATCTTACCATCATACAACCAAAAAATCTAGGTTCAGTAGTCATAATTTTAATAGCTTCATTTCTTGAAAGACCTTTTGATTTTCTAAGTTCAACTAATTCATCAATATATGCTTCAATACCAGAAAAAGATGCAGGATCAATTATCTTTGCACCTTCAATATTTGCACCACATGAAGTAGCATCAGAATTGATTTTTTCGGCATTTCCAATTAAAATTACATGAGCTGTTTTCTCTTCTAAAACTATTTGAGCAGCTTTTAAAACTCTTTCATCTTCAGCTTCAGGAAGAACAATTGTTCTTAGTTCTTTTCTAGCATTTTCTTTTATTCTTTCAATTAAACCCATTCAAGTTTCCTTTATTGTTTATTCAATAAATTATAATATTTAAACGTAGCATTTCGATAGCAAAAGTATAGCATTTTAGAAAAAATTCTGTGGGGTGTGTATAAAAGTAGTACATATTTATTTATAAGAATACATTTTGTATATCTTTTGTATATTTCTCCTATTTTTGAATTTTGGCGTTTAGTAAAAGCTTTAAGCTTTTACTAATTCATAAGTGTCATGAGCAATCACATATTCTTCATTTGTAGGGATAATATAAATTTTTACTTTTGATGAATCTTTACTTATCACTCTATTTTTATTATTTCTAATAATATTTTTTTCATTATCAATTTCAATGCCCATAAACTCTAGCCCAGAACAGACTCTTTCTCTAATTAAATCAGCATTTTCACCAATACCAGCTGTGAAGCAAATAGCATCAATTCCATTTAAAACCCCAGCATATGAACAAATATATTTTTTGATTCTATTACATTTTATATCAATTGCCGTTTTGGCTCTTTCATCACCATTTTTTGCAGCTTCAATAATTTCTCTTAAATCTGAAGAAATTCCTGAAACTCCAAGCATTCCAGATTTTTTATTTAAATAATTTATCATCTCATCAGCTGTCATATTTTTCTTTTCCATTAAATAATTTATAACAGCAGGATCTAAATCTCCTGATCTTGTACCCATAACTAAGCCTTCTAATGGACTTAATCCCATAGAAGTATCAATAGATTTTCCATTTTTAACAGCACACATAGAAGAGCCATTCCCTAAATGACAAACAATTACTTTTGAATCTATTTTATTTAACATTTTTATGGCTTCTTTTGATACATAATTGTGGCTTGTTCCATGAAAACCATATTTTCTAACTGCATGTTCTTTATAATCTTCATATGGAATAGCATATAAATATGAACTTGCAGGCATTGTTTGGTGAAAAGCTGTATCAAAAACAGCTATGTTTGGAGTATTTGGCATTAATTCTCTACAGATATTAATACCAATTAAATGAGCTGGGTTATGTAGTGGAGCCAAAGGAATAAGTGATTGTATTTTAGATACAACATCATCGTCTATTATTACAGAATGATTAAAATATTCTCCGCCATGAACAACTCTATGTCCAATTGCTTTTATTTCATCAATTGAATCTATAACTTTTTCTTCACCATGTATTAATAAATCTAAAACAATTTCAATTGCTTCTTTATGTGTTGGCATAAGAAGGTCTTTTTTTATTTGGTGACTTTTTGCCTCATGAACTAATCTTCCATCAATCCCGATTCTTTCGCAAAGTCCCGTTGCTTTTATTTCAGTAGTTTTAGGATTAATCAATTGATATTTCAAAGATGAGCTTCCTGCATTTAAAACTAGTACTAACATTTTTCTGCCTTCTTCTTATTATATTTTGTAAGATTATAACAAAAAGATATGCATTTTATATGTCAAAATCAGTTAAAAAAATTTATTTAATCTTTACCTTTGCTTGATTTTTTAGTTTTATAAACATCATAGCTGTCATAATAGCGTCGTTATAAGCGTCATGCTTCCCTAATGTTGGAATTTTTAAATCATTCATAATACTGTCAAATCTCAAATCAATATTACTTTGAGGAATTTTTTCTATTTTATAATCATGGTAAATTGCAGATACTTCATAAGCATAATTTGGCAAGCTTATTCCAAGTTTTGGTTTTAAATATTTATTAATCATTGCAATATCAAATTCTAAGTAATACCCTACAATTTTTCTATTTCCAATGAAGTCCAAAAATTCTTCAATAACTTTTTCTATATCTTCAGCTTCTTCTAAATCCATTTCTCTAATATGGTGAACTTTAATTGCTTCAATTTGAAGTTTAGTTTTGGGCTTAACAAATTTAACAAATTTTTTACTAGCTAAAATGGTATTGTTTTTTATAATCACTGCCCCAATAGAAATAATATCATCTTTTTTTGGATCTAATCCTGTTGTCTCACAGTCAAAACATACAAACTCATCATTGTTTGGTTTATCAAAAAGATAAGAGTATTTTTCATCGTTTAAATTTTTTTTGTTAAAGTAGTTTTTTACTTTATTAAACATAATTCAACTTATAATGATGCTCTAATTTTTTCTTTAATCTATTAACAATTTTAAAACTATCTTTTAATAAGTCTTTTTCCATAGTATTTAGGTTATCTGGGTTTATATAATTATCAATAATTTTACCACTATGCATTTTTTCAAGATTTGATTTTAGTTTGATTGTTAATAAGAATTTGAATGCTTCAATTAACTCTAACGCAAATTCTTCATCAAACTCTCCTTTTTCTTGAAGCTCTTTGATTCTTCTTATTGTATTAACTCTCATTAATTTATGTTCTAAAGATAGAGTTCTAACTCCTTGTACTATTATAAAAATACCACCTTTTTTAATGTCAATCTCATTATTATGTGCCTTGTCTTTTGAATTGAAAACAAAACCATCAAAAAAGCCAAGAGGTACATCAAAATCCATAATGATTTTTGCAAAATGCATATAAAAAGTTTCTGACATTGAGCCTATCTTAAATAAGTGCTCTTTTAGTTCAATTAACATCTTTCTATCTTCTGTAACAGACATTGCATCATAAAAAATTGCAAGATTCATAAAGTTGTCTCCACTTGGGTTTGTAATCCATTCAAAAATAATATCTTTAAAATCTTTTTGACGTCTACACCAATAAGGATTTGAAACCATAATATTACCCTCACATCTAGGAAATCCAAAATCTACAAGATATTCAGTATAAGTATTTGTAAATTTTAAAATTTCTTCATCACTTAAGATACAATCATCTGCAATAATCAAGGCATTGTCTTGGTCAGTTTTTAAAATCTGTTCACTTCTTCCTTCACTTCCCATTACTACTAAACAAGCTTTTCCTATTAATTCTTTAGGAGCAGTTATCTTAAAAAGTTTATCCATAACTTTTCTATTTAGTTGATTGATTAGTTTTGATATAAACTCAATTTTTACACCTTTAGCATTCAAGGATTTTATGATTTTTGTAAAAGATTGAGAAGCTTTTTTTAAATCTTCTATAGTTTCTGCTTTTGAAATGCTATTTGATACAGAAAAAGTATGAGTTGCAAAAAATGATGATAAGGATATTTGGTCTATGATTCCACAAATTTTATTTTGATCATCTTTCACAACAACTCTTTTTAGACCATGTTTAGCCATAATTAATTGAGCATTAAATAAAAAGTCATTTTCATTTACATAAACAAGGCCTTTATTTGATATTTTTCCAACAATATCATCAAAATTCATTCTATTTAGTATAACTTTTTCTCTAAAATCTGAATCAGTTACAATATATATTTCGCCTTTATCATCTTCTAAAAGTAAAGTAGGAACTTTTTCTTTTTTAATGGCAGTGACAGCATCAAAAATTGAAGTATTATAAGGCAATATTAAAGCCCTATGCACATTGGCATCTTTTACTTTTGCAATCATTAAATTTGTAAGCTCTTTATTTCTCTCATTATTAATATTTGCATTTAACTTTTGAGAAATTGATTGAAAAAAGAAACTTTCTATTTGCGTATTTTCTCTAAGTATTTTAAGAAAAACTTCTTTTGGTAAGGCATAACAGATTGTTTCTTGTGCAGTTATAAAGGTGTGTTTAGAGTGATTTTTTATTATTGAGACAGGGTCGAAAAATTCATTTTTTGAGTAAATAGATAAAACTTCTTCATCAACTTTTTCTTGAACTAATCCTTTTATTATGAAAAAAAGATTTTCAGGTTCACTCTCTTGTTTTTGTAGAACTTCATCTTTTTTAAAATAAACAATATCTAAAGCTTGGGAAAATGTTTCTAATTGACTTTTTGTTAGATATTCAAAAGGATGTATCGCTTTTATAAATGCATTTTGTTCTAATATACTCATATTAAAGTCTTTATTATTAATTTTTTTAATTCAACAAAGAGGAATTAACCTCTTTGTTTTAAAGCATTAGTGTTCAACAGCTCCTGCTGATCCAATACCTGTATTTGCTCTAACATTTTGAGCTCTGAACATCTCTTTCTCATCTTTTCCTCTTTTGGAATTATCTGTTTTAGAGAATAACCAAATTCCTACAAATGCAATTGTAACAGAGAATAGTGCAGGGTGTTTATAAGGGAAAATTGCTTCAGCATTTCCTAAAATTTGTACCCAAACAATTGGTCCAATTATTACAAGAGTAACAGCTGTAATTAGTCCAATAAATCCACCAATAAATGCACCTCTAGTTGTTAAACCTCTCCAGTAAATAGATAAAAATAAAATGGGGAAGTTTGCTGATGCTGCAATTCCAAATGCCAATCCAACCATATATGCAATATTTTGTGATTCAAAAGCAATACCAAGGATAACTCCAATAATACCAATAATAATTACAGTAATTTTAGAAAGCTTAACAATTTGTTCATCTGTAGCATTAGGATTAATTACATTTGCGTAAATATCATGTGAAATAGCACTTGCTCCTGCAAGAGTTAATCCTGATACAACTGCTAAAATTGTAGCAAAAGCAACAGCTGAAATAAATCCTAAGAAGGCATTCCCACCTAACATATGTGATAAGTGAATTGATGCCATATTATTTCCACCAAACAGTTTACCATCTACAAAATATTGTGCACCATCTGCACTATTTAAGAAAGCAATTGCACCAAAACCAACAACAGTAATAATAATCCAAAAATATCCAACAAAACCAGTTGCATAAACAACAGATTTTCTAGCTTCTTTTGCATTTCCTACTGTAAAGAATCTCATTAATACATGAGGAAGTCCAGCCGTACCAAGCATTAATGCCATACCTAAAGAAATTGCAGAAATTGGATCTGAAATAAATCCACCAGGTGCCAATATTGATTCACCATCTTTGTGATTTTCTGTAGCAGATACAGCTAAAGCTTCAAAGTTAAAATCAAAATGATATAAAACCATAACAGCCATGAAAGATACACCTGTTAATAATAAACAAGCTTTAATAATTTGTACCCATGTAGTTGCAAGCATTCCACCAAAAGTTACATAGATAATCATCATAACACCAACAAGAATAACAGCAAATTCATATTCCATACCAAAAAGTACTTGAATTAATTTTCCAGCTCCAACCATTTGTGCAATAAGATATAAAATTACAACTGAAAGCGAACCAAAAGCAGCTAGAGTTCTAATCTCTTTTTGTCCTAGTCTATAAGCTGCAATATCAGCAAATGTAAATTTACCTAAATTTCTTAATTTTTCAGCCATAAAAAATAGAATAATAGGCCATCCAACTAAGAATGAAACAGCATAAATAACACCATCATAACCTTTTAGGTAAATTAAACCAGAAACTCCAAGGAAAGCAGCAGCAGACATATAATCTCCAGCAATTGCTAAACCATTTTGAAAACCTGTAATTCCTCCACCTGCTGTATAAAAGTCAGATGCAGATTTTGTTTTCTTTGCAGCCCAATATGTAATACCTAAAGTACCAACAATAAAAATAAAGAACATAATAATTGCAGGAATATTAAGATCTCTTTGTACTGCTTCAAATGATGCATCTCCTGCAGCAAATACTGATATTGCAAAAATTGCAATAAGTGATAATATTTTAAACATTAAATTAAATCCTTTACATCATTTTTAATATCATTAGTTAAATCTTCAAATTCACCATTTGCTCTTCTTACATAAATTAAAGTTGTTATAAAACTAAGAACTAAAATTGCTAATGCAATTGGAAATGCAACAGTTGTCAATCCCTCACCAACTTTTATTGCTAATGCCTCTTTATTAAATGCAATTGTTAATATAAATGCATAAAACATTACAAGTACAAATGCCCCAAGTTTAATACCTAATTTTGTTCTTTTAGAAACAAGTTCTTGATATTTAGGATTATTTTCAATCCTCTCCACTAATTCTTTTTCCATCTTCTCCCCTTTTTTTTCTTACATTACATAAGAAAAATTTAATTAAAACGTCCTACAAATATAATATTTTATTATACACAGCAATAAAACAGGATATTCCTAAGTTCAATTATTACATATGAAAAATCAATTATGTATTTTTTTTGTACAATATTTGTCGGGAATATTTGAAATATGTAAAAAAGTAACAAATTATAATATTTAGTAAATGCCATTTTACAGGGGCTGTAGAGCAATTTTAGTTCATTTTAGAGTTACTAAGGATAGCTTATGTACAATTTTTGTCGTAATGTATATTTAGTGTTCATTGAAAGTATTTGAGAGTGGGTAAGTTTATATATTAAAAAGTAATAATTATCCTGTATAAAACGTTGAATTTGCAGGGGATAAATCTCTAAGTTTTAGAAAAATCATTGCTGTCATAATTGCATCATTTAATGCATCATGTTTACCTAGTTCAGGAACATCTAATTCTTTCATAATTGTATCAAACTTTAAATCAACAAATTCATAATCACTAGATCTTTTTTTTGATTTATAATACATAGAAGATACTTCAACTTGCAAATTTGGAAGAGCTATTCCAATATATTGCTTAGTATATTTTGAGATTATTGCTATATCAAATTTTATGTAATAACCAACGATAGGACGACTTCCTATAAATTCTAATAATTCTAGTATCGCATCTTTTGGATCAATAGCATTTTCTAAATCAATAGGTCTTATATGATGGATTTTTATTGATTCTTCAGTAACACTATTAGAAGGTTTAACAAATATATTCAGAGTTTTTCTCATTAATATTTTATTCTTTTTAATAATCACCGCGCCAATGGAAAGTATTTCATCTTTTTTAGGGTTTAAACCTGTTGTTTCACAGTCTAAACAAACATATTCATCATGAGGTGGATTATTGAAAAGATAAAGGTACTTTTCATCTTTTAACTTTTTTTTTCTCCAAGAATTAATTAAATTTTTTAACATTATGAAATCTTATCTATTTTGAATGTATAACTTATGAATTTTTTTAAATCATTTACTATTTTCAAGCTATCTTTTAATAAATCTCTTTCAATTTTTCCTAAAGAATGAGTATCTATCTCGTTATTAACTTCTTTTAGATCTTGAATTTTTTGTAACTGAGCTTTTAATCTTAAAGTATTAAGAACATCAAAAGCTTCAAGTATTTCATTTCCTAATTCTTGAGCCAATACCTTTTTTTCTATTAAAATTTTTATTCTTTTTACTGTTCTTGTTTCTCTAATTTTTTCTCTTAAAGCTAAACTTCTAATACCTTGAACTATTGGAAAAATACCTACTTTTTTAATATCAATATTATATGTTTTTGTCATAAAATTAGCAACTGTAGTTGGTGTATCAAAAGTTAAAGTTGCTTTTGCAAAATATGCCATAAAAACATCTTTGTCATGTAATTTGTTAAATAAATCATCTTTTAAATTAATTAATAACTCTTTATTTCCTGCAACAGCAAAAGAATCAAAAAATATAGCTAAATCCATGTAATTTTGCATACCAGGAGATTCTATCCATTTAGCAGTTTCATTTTTATATTCACTAACCGTTTTACACCAAAATGGATTAGAAACCATGATATTCCCTTCACATCTTGGATATCCAAAATCTATTAAGGCATTTGTCATTTCTTCCATGTAAGGTTTATATTGTTCTACATCAATTTCATCTTTTATAACTAAAGCATTATCTTGGTCAGTTTTGATAATTTGTTCATTTCTTCCTTCACTTCCCATTACTATAAAACATGAATTATTTCTTAGTTCTTCTGGAACGATAAAACCAAATAGTTTTTTATAAACTTTTGTATTTAATTGTCCGATTAAATTTGAAATATGATTTACTTTTACACCTTTTGCATTTAAAGTTTTTATTGTACTAATTAATTCAATACTTGCTTCTTTTAAATCTGCAATTGATTTAGCATTTTTTATTTTTGAATCTACAACATAAGTGTGATTTGCAAAATGAGATAAAACATCAATTTGTTCTAACATACCTTGAATCTCTCCCTTATTATTCACAACACCAATTCTTTTTATATTTTTTTTAATTAAAAGAGTTAGGGCTTCAAATAAGTATTCATCTAAATTGACAGATAAAAGAGGAAAAATTGCAATCTCTTCCACAGGAATAGATAAATCTCTTCCTTCTAGTAAAACTTTTACTTTTAACAAAGAATCTGTAATAATTCCATATTCTGTATTTGATTTTTTAACAATTATTGTAGAAGTTTTATAATCCATTGATTTTCTAATAGCTTCAATTAATTTAGTACCTGATTCTACTATACAAGGTGGATGTAAGATTGTATCATTAACTTTTGCTATCATGAATGTAGATAATTCTGAAGTATACTCTTTCTCTTTTAGGTTTTGAAATTTGTTTACAAGATTATTTAAAAAGAAATCTTTAAACCCTTCATTTTTTTCAATTAATTCAAGAAAAGCTTCTTTTTCTATTTCATAACAAATCAAATCCTCATACACTTTAAAAGAATTTTTCGATTTTCCATATATCAATGAATTTCCGTCAAAAGAGTCTTCTTGATGATAGTCCATTAAAACTTCTTCTTCATTATATTCGTGAACACTCCCTTTTATAATTACAAAAAAGTGATTTGGTACTTTTTTAGGAGTTATCAAAACTTCATTTTTAGGATAATAAGCAATGTCCATATGTTTAATACATTTATCTTTTTGTTCTTCTGTTAGTAATTGAAAAGGGTGGATGTTCGATAAAAAAGATTTTTGATCACGTAGACTCATTTATTTTCCTTAAAAAGATGAACTTCGAATTTTATAAAGAGATTATACATCTTTTGTATATTAATAATAATTAACATAAAAAAAATGTAAAAAAAAGTCAACCCGAAGGTTGACTTTTTAATATCTTTCTAGTGGTCGACTGCGTCTCCAGCACCAGAAGGAATTCTAATTCTCTCTACAAGATCTTGAATCTCTTGAGGAGGTTCAGGAGTCATTCTAGAAACAACTAATGCTACAATAAGGTGTAAAATTGTACCAATTGTACCAATCCCAGTAGGAGCAATTCCCATAAAGTAATCAGCTTTGTCTCCACCTAAGAATACAAAGTAGATAATGTATGAGAAAGTGAAAATTAAACCAGTTAAAATACCAGCAATAGCACCTTCTTTATTCATTCTCTTGTCAAATACTCCAAGGATAATTGTTGGGAAGAATGCAGCAGCTGCTAATCCGAATGCGAAAGCAACAACTTGTGCAACGAAACCTGGAGGATTTATTCCTAGATATCCTGCTATTGCAATAGCAACAATTGCTGAAATTCTTGCCCACATTAATTCTGATTTCTCAGTTAATGTTGATTTCCCAGTTTCTTTGTCTTTAAATATAACTTGTCCCATTAAGTCATGCGAAATAGCTGAAGCAATTACAAGTAATAATCCAGCTGCTGTTGATAATGCTGCTGCTAAACCACCAGCTGCAATAAAGGCAATTACCCAGTTAGGTAAGTTTGCAATCTCAGGATTTGCAAGTACCATAATATCTCTATCAACATATAATTCATTTTCAATTTTTCCACTGTTTTGAGTAGGTTTTCCATTTACAGTAGCTCTGTTACCATTTTCAGTTACGTTCGTACCATCAAATGAAGGTTTACCCTTAGCACCATCAAATGCAGAACCAGGAGCGTATTGAATTTTTCCATCACCATTTCTATCAGTCCATGCTAATAATCCACCTTGTTCCCAAGTTTTGAACCAAGCACCATTATTTGGTGTTCCATCTGCATGAGTTAATTCACCAGCAACAAATGCTTTGTATTCAACATTTTGAACATTTTTAATTAGATTTAATCTACCAACTGCAGCAACAGAAGAAGCTGTTGTATACATAATAGCAATAAATAATAGTGCCCAACCTGCAGATATTCTAGCATCTTTTACAGTTGGAACTGTAAAGAATCTAACAATAACATGTGGAAGACCAGCTGTACCTAACATTAATGCTGTAGTTAACATAAACATATTCCATAAGTTACCTGGTTCTGTATATGCTTTAAATCCTAAATCAGTAACTGCTGTATCTAATGCATGCAATAAGTAAGTACCTTCTGGAATTACTTTTACTCCATCATCAAATGCAAATGTTGTTTGACCAAAAATAGCTAATTGTGGTAAGAAAGTGTCAGTTACTTGTAATGATAAGAAAATTGCAGGAATTAAATATGCAAAAATCATAACAACGTATTGTGCAACTTGTGTGTATGTAATCCCCTTCATTCCACCAAGTACAGAGTAAAAGAATACAATAGCCATACCAATAAGTACACCTGTATTTACATCTACTTGTAAAAATCTTGAGAATACAATACCAACACCTCTCATTTGTCCAGCAACATATGTGAACGAAACGAAAATAACACCAACAACTGCAACAAGTCTTGCTGTGTCTGAATAGTATCTATCTCCAACAAAATCTGGAACAGTAAATTTACCAAATTTTCTTAAGTAAGGAGCTAATAACATAGCTAGTAGAACGTATCCACCTGTCCATCCCATTAGATAAGCACTTGCATCTGAACCTTTAAATGCAATGATACCTGCCATTGAAATAAATGATGCAGCTGACATCCAGTCAGCAGCAGTTGCCATACCGTTTGCAACTGGATGAACCCCACCACCAGCAACATAAAATTCTTTAGTAGAACCAGCTTTTGCCCATAAAGCAATACCAATATATAAAGCAAATGAAATACCTACGAATAGATAAATTAATGATTGTAATTCCATAGTTTCCCTTTCTATTCGTTAACGCCGTATTTCTTATCAATTCCTGCCATTACTTTAACGTAAACAAAAATTAATACAACAAACACGTAAATTGCACCTTGTTGTGCAAACCAAAATCCTAATTTAACACCACTGATTTCAATAGCATTAAGTTCATTTATGAACAAAATTCCACATCCAAAAGAAACAATGAACCAAACTACTAATAGTTTAAGAATCATTGAAATATTTTCTTTCCAATATGCCTGAGCTTTTTCTGGACTCATAAGTACTCCTTTTAAGTTTTACTAAAATCTCTTTAGTAATTAAACATCGAAAGTATAATAGGTCAATGTAGCAAAAAGATAGCAATTTAAATTTTTTTTTGAAAAGTTTTTTGAAGCGTAGTATTAACGTAGCAAATAGGCTCTATATGAGCCTATTTATGGGAGTTTTTAAACAGAATAATATCTGTCAATTTTATAGCCTAAACCTCTGATATTTTTAATAAAATCTTCTTTTAGTGCTTTTTTTAGTCTTGAAATCTCTGCTCTAATAGTTGGATTGTCAATATTCTCTCCACCCCAAATATCAATTCTGAATCTTTCAAAGTCAACAATCATATTTATATTTAGGGCTAGTATGTGAATTATCTCAAGTTGTTTTTTTGTTAATGTTTGTGGTTCACTATTAAAATATAATGTTTGATTATTTTTAGAATAAGAATAGTTTTCAGAAAATCTTATATGAGAAGTATTACTTTGGTCTTTTTTCAAAATTTGGTTTATTTTTATACCAAGTTCTTCTAGATGAAAAGGTTTTTTGATATATTCTCTACAACCTAAATTATATGCCTTTGTAATATCTTCAATATCAATAAGTGCTGAGATATATATAGTTGGTATGTATATTTTCTTTTTATTCAAATCTTCAAGTACTTCAAAGCCACTTTTCTTTGGTACATTGATATCTAGAATTAGTAAATCATAACTTATGTCAACATTATTAATAACTTCTTCGCCATCTGTAAAGCTTTCTACCATATGCCCAATATTTTTTAAATATTCAGATATGGCATTATTTAACATTAATTCGTCTTCAAGAAGTAGTATTTTCATTTATTTTAAACCTATAAGTGAATTTTGTATATTTTTCATTTGAATCTAAATTAATTATAACTAAATTCTTATCACAAATCTCTTTTACTATTTTTAGTCCCAATCCAAATCCTCCTCTTGAATCATTCTCTCTATAAAAGTCATTAAAAATATAATCTTTTGACTTTATTTCATCAGAATTTGTATCAACGCTAAACTCTATTATTTCATCATTAAAATACGCTAATCTCACATATATTGGAGATTTTGCATGTGAATATTTAATTGAATTAGAAATATTATTATCAACAATTCTTTGAAGTTCTGTTTTATTAAATTTAATATAAATATCTTCATCAATATTTAAAACAAAAAATAGATCATTAGCTGTAGCAATTCCATAAAAGAAATCTAATCTTTCTTTTAAATATGATGAAAAGTCTATATACTCTTTTGGATATTCAACTCTATCTTTTTTGATTAAATAAGACAAGTCATCATAAATATATTGAATTATTTTTGCACCACTTTCTATATTTGAAATATATTTATTATTAGGGGTATTCATTTTTAATAAATCCACATTAGTTCTAATAATAGATAATGGAGTGTTTACTTCATGCACAGAGTTTTTTAAAAACTTTTTTTGTGAATCAATAAGATTAGTTAATTCTTTTGTTTGTTCTTTTACTTTTTCCTCTAAATGACTGTTTAGTTCAATAAGCATATTATTTTTATATTTTATATTATGCATTGCATCATATGCATAATTTGCAATTACTTTAAACTCTCCAAAGATTAATCTATTTTGATTTATTCTTGTATCATCTTTTTGAGTCTCTTTAAAATATTCTCCTATTTCTCTTACATCATTTACAATTAAAATTGTTGCATTTTTATAAATAAAGATTGAATATAAGACTAACATTATCGTTAATGAGAGTATTTGAAGTATATAGTTTGATATTTTTTCATCATACTCTTCTCTTTTCTCTTGAACTACTTTATTTATTTCATCTAAATATATTCCTGTTCCAATTGTCCAATTCCAAGGTTTGTATGAAAGTGAATAAGAAATTTTTAGAGCTTCTTTTTGTATTTCTGGTTTATACCAAATATACTGTACAAAACCGCCTTTTTTCTTTTGTGAGATTTGTATAATTTCTTTTACAACTTTTTTCCCTGAAGCATCTGTAAATTCATATAGATTTTTTCCTATATTTTTATCTGAAATAGGGTAATAAATTGAAGTACCATCAAAATCATAGATAAAAATATATTCACTCAAATCTTTTTTATCTCTCATATGTTCTAAAGCATATAATATACCATCTTGTATTTCTTTTTCAGATTTTATATTTTTGTATGTTTCATGGTAATAAGATACGAATTTTAATGTTCTTTTAATTTCTGCTTTAATTATATCTTTTTGTTTATTTTCAAAATCTGTTTTTATAATTTCAATTTTTTCTTGAAACTCATCGAATGCATTTTCGATTATTATAAAAGTAAAAGAAGAAGTTAATATTATTATAAAAATTATGCTGTATAAAATTAAGTGGTAAAGAGATTTTGCTTTTATCATTAAGAATTGCCTTATTTATTATAAATAAAGAATAACAAAGTTTTAATAAAGACTTAATAAAAAATATAAAAAAGGATTATGAATTATTTATGAAAGTGGCGCGGTAGAAGGGACTCGAACCCTCGACCTCCTGCGTGACAGGCAGGCGTTCTAACCAACTAAACTACTACCGCGCTTATAGATACTAAATACAAGTTTGTATTTAGATGTCACTGAAAAAATATTTATAAAAATCTGTGCTAGCTGCACTTAATGATTTTTTTAAATGGTGGTCGATAGAAGACTCGAACTTCTGACGTCTACCTTGTAAGGGTAGCGCTCTACCAACTGAGCTAATCGACCGATGGTGACCCCTAGGAGACTCGAACTCCTGTGATTGGAATGAAAATCCAAGATCCTAA
>JAQYVX010000011.1 GCA_030145305.1 Halarcobacter sp.
TTTCATTTGTGGAAACGTAGGCCGCTGCCAGCTCTTGAGTATTGTTTCTCAAAAAGATATTCATCTTTTTAAGGCACAGTTTTTACATACAAGCTTCATCTAATCCAACCTTCCTGTTGGCTTACATGAAGCTTTTTTTTTGCCCACTCTCTTCCCTCTTTGGGTTATTCTCTGGCTTACCTTTTTTAGCCCTTTTCATAAAAACATGGGCTTCATTTTTATTAAAGGAATAACTTTGTTAAATAGCCATTTTTTTTTAAAAAAATTAATTAACTCTAGACCAAGATTTTCTATTAAACATGCTGTATCTCGATTTCTTTTCTCTTTTTTTCTTGCTTTAATTATTGGATTTATTCCAAGTTATGTAGGTTTAAGTGATGATGCAAGGTATATGCTTTTTATATTATCTTTTTCTTCATTATTATGGATGACTGAATCAATACCTGCTTTTGCAGTATCTTTTCTAATTATATCCCTTGAAATATTGTTTTTAGGTTTTCATGATTTTAATTTTGATACTAACTCAAAAGAGTGGTTGTATTATTTGAAATCGTGGTCTTCTCCTTTAATATTTTTATTTATTGCAGGGTTTATATTAGCTATTGCGGCATCTAAAACAAAACTAGATATATGGTTAGCAAAAAAAGTGCTCTTTTATTTTGGGAATAAACCTCATAATATATTAACTGGCTTGATGTCTATTACTTTTGTATTATCAATGTTTATTTCAAACACTGCAACAACAGCTATGATGATGACAATGTTAATACCAATTTTGAATAATATGAAAAAAAATAATCCTTTTCAAAAAGGTATTTTGCTAGCTATTGTAGTTGCAGCTAATATTGGAGGAATGGGAACAATTATAGGAACACCTCCAAATGCAATTGCTGTGGGTATTTTAGGAGATAATGCACCTTCATTTGTTTCGTGGATGATAAGGGCATTACCGCCAGCTATTTTATTAGTAGTTTTTTTAAGATTTCTAATATTAAAGCTATATCCTTCAAATGAAGAGAATATAAATATAAGTAAAATTCAAAGTGTTTCACATTTTGATGATTCTACTACTACTTTTACTAAAGTTCCAACCATACCTAGTTGGAAAAAGAGTCTTGTTATTGGAATTTTTATAATTACAATATTATTATGGCTTACGGGACCTTTTCATCATATTCCTACTCCTGTTGTTTCTTTATTGCCAATTGTAATTTTTACTATCTTTGGTATTATTAATGCAGAAGATGTAAAAGAGATTCGATGGGATGTTATTATTTTAATAATTGGTGGATTATCATTAGGAGCAGGTGTTGAAAAAACGGGATTAGATACCTGGCTAGGTATGCAATTTGATATTAATGGTCTTAATATATATGTAATGGCATTAATTTTTTCAGCATTTGTTATTCTAGTATCAAATTTTATGAGTAATACAGCTGCTACTAATATTATGTTGCCATTAATTGTTGCACTTGTCAGTTCTTTAGGAGATAGTGTAGTTTCTTTTATGGTTATTACAGTTGCATTATGTGCTTCTTGTGCAATGATATTGCCTGTTTCAACCCCTCCAAATGCAATTGCATTTGCTTCTGGTAAATTAAAGTCTAAAGATTTTATTATTATTGGGATTGTTGCAGCTTTTATAGGACCTTTATTTATTATAGGCTTATTAAGTATTTATTAAAAGAATAAATAGAAAGTTTTTAACTTGAGTAAAATAACATTACTTTTTAGTTTAATTCTTGTACTTTTTTTACATTTTACAGTGCTTACTTTTTCTTATGAAAAAGAAAAGCCTGTAGAATTAAAACCAAAATATAATAAAATTTCAGTACAACTCTCTCAATTTAGAAAAATACCAGAAGAAAAAATTATTAAAACTCTTACATTGGATAAAAAACTTAAAAAAATAATTAGAAAAAAACCAAAAATAGAAAAGAAAATATTTAAAAAACGTAAAAAGAAAATCATAAATAAAGAAATTCAAGAAAAAATAGAAAAGAAAGCTATAAAAAAAGAAACTAATATACTTCCTTCAAAATTATCAACTCAATTTTTGGAAAAAACTAATTATATTAAAGACAATTATTTACTAAATCTTAGAAAATCAATTGATAAAAACAAAAAATATCCCGCTACTTCAAAAAGGTTAAATGAAGAAGGCACCTCAATCGTATCTTTTAATGTATTAAAATCAGGGTTATTTCAAAATATCAAATTGACAAAATCTAGTGGAAAAAGAAGATTAGATAAAGCTGCAATTAATGCAGTGAGTAAAACTTACAAATTTAAACCTTTTACAAAAGAGATAGAAGAGGACTTTTTAGATATTACTATCCCTATGAGATTTAGATTAATAAATTAAAATAATAAACAAGATACTTTATTTGAATATTCTAAGACTTAGTATTTTAATATGGGAGATTTTACAGTAAAAAAATAGAATTTAAAGTTATAAAAAAAGAAACTATTTTAAACTATAATAATTGACAAAGAGCTTAACTTTAAGTAATTATAAAAATAAGATTTAGCTGATTGAGCGTTTAAAATAAGGAATTAATGGAATAAAAAAGCCCTATTTCTAGGGCTTTGGATAAGAATTGTGAATTACTACAGTCTAGATTCGTATCTTCTAAGCATGTATAATCTCTTAAGCATTTTCTTTCTAGCGTTAATTTTTTGTTTTTTTCTGATCTCTGTCATTGGTTCAAAAAATCTTCTAGCTCTAGTTTCAGTAACAATTAGATTTCTATCACATTGTTTCTTAAAACGTCTGTATGCTTCGTCAAAAGATTCACTATCTTTTACTTTAATGCCTGGCATGTAAAGTTCACCCTCTTTCTTTTTAAATTTGAACTTGCATTATATTTAAAGTTTACTTAATTCCAATTTAATTAAAGAAAAGTTATAATGAAGAAGATAATAAAAAGGTTTTGCTTTGGATTTAACACATTTAGATGAGAATGATAGACCAAAAATGGTAGATGTTTCAGAAAAAAATGATACTACAAGAGTAGCACTTGCTTCTGGAAAAATAAGTATGAGCCAAGAGGCTTTTGATGCAATTATGGGAAATAGTACTAAAAAAGGTCCTGTAATTCAAACAGCAGTTATAGCTGCAATTATGGGAGTAAAGAAGACAAGTGATTTGATTCCTATGTGTCATCCTTTACTACTTAGTGGTATAAATTGTGATGTAGAAGAGTTACCACAACTTCCTGGTTTCAAGCTCTTTGTAACTGCAAAATTAAAGGGACAAACGGGAGTTGAGATGGAAGCTTTAACAGGAGTTTCTGTTGGGCTTCTTACTATTTATGATATGGTGAAAGCTATTGATAAATCAATGATAATTTCTGACGTTCAATTAGAAAAAAAGAGTGGTGGAAAGAGTGGAGATTTTGTAAGATGATTGATTTAAATCAACACAAGCTTGAATTAGATTATCCGTGTTCTTGGAAATATAAAATTGTAATACTTGAAAGCGTAAATATTAAATATATTTCAAAAGATGTATTTGGAGAAAGAGACCATAAAGTAAAAGAGTCTAACGTAAGTAAAAAAGGGAAGTTCAAGAGTTATTCTGTCGAATTAATTGTTCATAATGAAGACGATAGAAAAGAAATATATAAAGTCTTAGGTGAGCACAAAGAAATAAAAATGGTACTTTAAAGTATATGAAAAGAAGGACTTTTTTAAAATATACAAGTACTTCAATACTTTTTCCTAGTATTGTTGCATCTTTAAATGCTAGTGAATATACAACTGTTGAAAAGCAGCTTTTCCCTACAAATTTTTTTACTAATGCTTTTGAAGTAGAAGAAAAAAAGATCTTAGACAATAAAGATGAAGTGGAAGAAAATATTAATGAAAGTATTAGTGCAAATAGTAGCGAAGAAATTACTAATACTGTAAAAGTTGAAAAAAAAATAAAAAAAGAACTTCTTAACGGTGACGCTTTTATTGAAGAAAAATATATTCAAGAATTTATCTCTGTAAGAGAAAAGTTAAAACTTGTTCAAAGACATATTGGTTATGGTAACTTTAATATTTTAGGCTTTGACGATATGTTAAAAATTGTGAAGAGTTCTTCAAATATTAATGACTTTACAAAAGAAGAACTAAGTTTTTTCGAGTTCTTATTTTATTATAATCCTTCTTATCATGGTTTTTTTGGAGAAAGAATATCTCAAAATATTACCGAAACAATAAATAAAAATGATGTTGTAAAAATTCCTCATACAGGTCATTATTTATTTAAAGGAGAAGCTGAGCATACTTATTCAAAGATGTGTGAGGATATTGGAAGTTCTTTAACTTTGACTTCTGGAGTAAGAAGTATTGTAAAGCAAACAAAACTCTTTTTGGATAAGCTAGATTCCGTAGATGGAAATTTGAGTATTGCGTCAAAATCACTAGCGCCACCTGCTTATACTTATCATACAATTTCAGATTTTGATGTGGGTAAAAAAGGCTTTGGATATGCAAATTTTACATCTAGGTTTGCTCTAACTCAAGAGTTTATAAAAATGAGAAAATTAAAATATATAGATATGAGATATACAATCAACAATAAGGATGGAGTAAGGTATGAACCTTGGCATGTTAAAATTATTTAGACTACTAATATTGAGTTTTTTAATTCAAAATCTTTTTGCAAATA
The DNA here is from genome assembly GCA_030145305.1 of Halarcobacter sp. Classification (GTDB taxonomy): domain Bacteria; phylum Campylobacterota; class Campylobacteria; order Campylobacterales; family Arcobacteraceae; genus Halarcobacter. The sequence goes on from JAQYVX010000011.1 coordinate 4,661, forward strand.
CTCAGAGTTTTGAATTTGACTTTATTAAAAAAGGTATTCAAGATAATAATACACTTTTAATTGTAGGTGGAATTCAAGGTGATGAGCCTGGTGCTTTTATGGCAGCATCACTTATTGCAACGCATTATAAAATTACAAAAGGTTCTGTTTGGATTGTTCCAAATTTAAATTTTTATTCAATAATTAAAAGGTCACGTGGGCCTTTTGGTGATATGAATAGAAAATTTGCAGCATTATCCCCAAACGATCCAGACTACAATTCAATACAAAGAATTAAAAAATATATTAAAGCTCCTGAAGTTAAAATAATTTTGAACTTACATGATGGAAGTGGTTTTTATAGAGAAGAGTTTGTAGATTGGACTCACTCACCAAATAGATGGGGACAAAGTTCAATTATTGACCAAAGTAGCTTAAATATTGAGGCTTATGGAAATCTTGAAGAAATTTCAACAGAAGTTTGTGAACATGTAAATAATAATTTAATAAAACCAAAACACTATTATAGTATTAAAAATACTCATACAAAACTTGGTGATAAAGAGATGGAAAAGACTTTAACTTATTATGCAATAAACAATGGAAAAGCAGCTTTTGGGAATGAAGCTAGTAAGTCCTTACCTTTACATGAGCGGACTTATTACCATCTCCTTGCCTTAGAAAAATACATGGGTATTATGGGGATTGAATTTAAAAGAAAATTTGAATTAAATGAATTATCTGTAAAAAATGTTATAGATAATGATATTTATATCTCTTTTTATGATGAAAAAATCCAATTGCCGCTAAGTGAAATAAGAAATATTTTGAGATACTTTCCTATAAAAAAAGATGGTACTTTAGAATTTACACCTTCAAACCCTTTAATGACAGTTATAAAGAAGAATGGTACTTATATGATTCATTATGGAAATAGAAAACTTGCAAATTTAAAACCTGATTATTTAGAACTTCATACTGAAGAAAAAATAATTTCAATGAATATTGATGGTAAAGAACGAAATGTTAACTTAGGTTCTATTATTGATGTTGAAGAAAGTTTTGAAGTTAATCCTATCGAAAATATTAGAGTAAATGTTATTGGTTTTGTTCAAAAAGGGAAAAGAAATGAATCTGGAATTAAAGTTAAAAAAGAAAAGATTCAAAAAAGATATTCTATAGATAGAAATGGAAATATTTTTAGAGTAGAGTTTTATAGAGATAATAAATTTGCTGGAATGGTATTAGTGAATTTTAATAAAAATAAGAAACTAAATAAAACTTCTTCGGTAGTTTTTTCTAAGAAAAAAAGTACTATAGCTAAATTATAGTAACTCTTTTTCTTGAGTTTTAGTCTATGCTAATCAATAAGCTCTTTTTTGATTTTTTCTTGATTTAATTTTTTACAAGCAGTTTTATATATTTCTTCAATTCTTTCTTCTTCATCATGAACAAGCTCTTTAATTTCTTCGATACTTTTTCCAGATTCTCTTGCAAAATATACTTTGTACTCTTTTTTAGTAAACTTTCTTTTTAAAACCTCAATTAATTCATCTTCTTCTTTTAGTGTTCCCACAAGTTTATCAATTGTTGATAGTAACGATTTTTCTATATTCATTTTTATTTTTCCTTTATCCAGTTGTTTAATTTTTCTATATCTTCGTATGATGTTAAATCTAACATTATAGGTGTAATTGAAACATAATTTGCCTTTATAGCTTCAAAATCACAATCTTTATCTTTACTCTCTTGCCAAATAAGAGGATGTAACCCAATCCAGTAAAACTCTTCGCCTCTTGGATTTAAATGCCTATGGGTATCATTTCCATACTCTCTAAAGCCTGCTTTAGTGATTTTTATTCCTTTACAATCTTTTATTTGTACGGGAGGTATATTTATATTCAAAAATCTTCTTTTAGGAAGGGGAAATTCTCCTTCTAAAATTTGCCTAGCAACATCGGCAATAGTTTTTCTAGCAAGTTCAAAATTCCAATTATCATTTATATCTTGACATTTATTTTTACATACTTGAGAAATAGCAATTGCTGGAATCCCTTGTAAAACTGCTTCCATAGCTCCTGCTGCTGTTCCACTATATGTTATATCTTCTCCCATATTAGCGCCTATATTAATTCCACTAATAACTAAATCAGGAAGATAACCTTCTTTAAAAAGATTATTTAAAGAGATAAATATACAATCAGTTGGGGTGCCATCATCTATTTTATAAAAATCATCATCTACGCTTTTTAGTCTTAATGGTTTATCCAGAGTTAAGGAGTGACCACAAGCTGATTTATTTCTTGCTGGTGCTACTACAATGATTTTTGCTAGAGGAGAAAGAGCTTTAACCAAGGCTTTTAATCCAATGGCATCAAACCCATCATCATTTGTTAATAAAATTTGTTTCATGCTACTATATACGCTCCTTCTACTTGACCTATTAATTTTTCAATATTTGTATTTACTTTAAATCCTGTTTCTAATTCAATATCCGCAAGTTTTGATTTAATCAAGAGTTTTAACTCTCTTTTACCTTGATTGTGTGCAATTATTTCAAAAAGTTTATAAACAATAGTATCTTGATTTGAAAAAGGAAGTGCAACTGTCATTGGTGGTTCTTCAACTGCTTTTTGTTTTGTTTTTATTTTTTCTTTTCTAGCATCTCTTAAACTTTCAATTTTTAAAATATTCATTCTTGTAAAATTCTCATCTTTAGAAATTCTTACTTTAAAAGCGATTGGTTCAGAATCACTAGGATTTTTTAAATCAACTCCAAAATCTTCTTCAAGTTCTTTTATTCTATTTTCGAAAAGCATAAGTTCGATATTTCCATGTAAATCCATAATTGAGGCAATAGCAAACTTATTTCCTTTTTTAGAGATTTTTTGTACGATAGTTTCAACTTTTCCTACAAAAAGTGCTTGAGAACCATCATCTAGTTCATCTATTTCTGAAGATAAAGTATATTTGATTTGTTCTAATTGTTCTCTATATTCATCCAAAGGATGTCCTGAGACATAAAATCCAAGTGAAGCTTTTTCAAATTCTAGAATCTCTTTTGCACTAAACTCTTCCATATGTTCAAGTTCAATTTCACTTCTAGTCATTTCTTCAGAATCTCCAAATAAAGAACCAGTAGCTTGCTTTCTCATTTTCATGGCATCGCCAACAGCTTCACTAATTCTTTCTATTTGTTCTAAGAGTGATTTTCTTGAATAACCAAAGTTGTCAAAAGCTCCTGCTTTTGTTAAGGATTCGATTACTCTTTTATTTACTTTACTTCCATCTATTCTTGAAATAAAATCTGATAAATCTTTAAAGTTACCATCTTCTTTTCTAGCTTGTAAGATTGATTTAATTGCAACATCACCTGCACCTTTAATGGCACCCATTCCAAACATTACAACTTCTTTTTCATCAATAACAGTAGGAGCAAAAACAAGGTCTGATTTATTTATATCAGGTGAGAATAAGTCAAGTCCTAGTCTTTTTACTTCATCTACATATTTTACAACTTTATCAGTATTATCTTTTTCTAAAGTTAGTAGTGCTGACATAAACTCTGAAGGATAATATTTTTTTAAATAAGAAGTATAGAAAGTAACAAGGGCATAAGCTGCTGAATGGGATTTATTAAATCCATAACCAGCAAATTTAACAATAAGGTCGAAAAGTTCTTCACAATGACTTCTTACATAACCTTTTTTTACTCCACCATCAGCAAACTCACCTTTTAATCTATCCATCTCTGCAACAATTTTTTTACCCATCGCTCGTCTAACTAAGTCGGCTTCTCCTAGTGAAAAGCCTCCAATAGTTTGTACAATCTGCATAACTTGCTCTTGATAAACAATAACACCATATGTTGGCTCTAGTATTGGTCTTAAGGGAGCATCAAATTCATCATAAAAGTAATCAATTTTTGCGCGACCGTGCTTTCTATCAATAAAGTCATCAAGCATTCCTGACTCCATTGGTCCTGGTCTATATAAAGCTAGAACGGCGATAATATCTTCAAAATTATCTGGTTTTAGTCTTTTACATAAATCTTGCATACCATCTGATTCTATTTGAAATAATCCAATTGTATTTCCTGTTTGAATTAGGTCATAAACACCTTTATCATTTACATCTGCTGTAAGGAAATCTATTCTTTTACCATGTCTTTTTTCAATAAGTTTTAAACCCTCTTCAATAACAGTTAGGGTCTTAAGACCTAAGAAGTCAAATTTAATTAAATCCACATCTTCAACATATTTACCATTGTATTGAGTTGCTAGAGTATCTAATCCACTTGGTTTAAAAAGTGGAGTTTTATTCCATAAAGGTTCATTTGAAATTACAACACCAGCGGCGTGTGTTCCTGCATTTCTATTAAGTCCTTCTAATGCTAGGGCATATTCCCAAACTCGGGCTGCTTGTGGATCTGAATCACACAGCTCTTTTATTTTTGGTTCTTTTTCATAAGATTTTGTTAAATCAATTCCCAACTCATCAGGAATAAGTTTTGCCATTGCGTCAGCTCTTGAATAAGGCATATCAAGAACACGTGCTACATCCCTGATTACTCCTTTTGCAAGTAATTTACCAAAGGTAATAATTTGTGCAACATTGGCTCGTCCATATTGTTCAACAACATAATCAATAATCTCTCCACGTCTTGCTTGACAGAAATCCATATCAATATCTGGCATAGATATTCTTTCAGGATTTAGAAATCTCTCAAAAAGTAATCCATAGGGCATTGGGTCAATATCCGTAATTTCAAGTGAAAAGGCTACAAGTGAACCAGCAGCTGAACCCCGTCCTGGACCTACCGGAATTTTCATTTGTTTTGCAACAATAACGAAGTCCCAAACAATTAACATATATCCTGGGAATTTCATATTATTAATAATATCAATCTCAACTTGCAATCTTTCTTTATATTCTTGATGCTTCGAAGAGTCAACTATTTGAAGTCTTTTTTCTAAACCTTTCCAACACTCATGAATAAATAATACTTTATCATTTTCAAGTGAATATTCTAGTTCAGGTTCTGGAAGTTGTAGATTATCAGGTTCTGATTTTTGTCTTGTAAATTTGAAGTTTGGAGGAGTAGGGTCTCCTAGTTTTATTTCTAAATTACATTTATCTGAAATCTCTTGTGTAGCTTCTATGGCTTCTGGAATATCTGCATATAGTTTTGCAATTTGTTCTGGTGATTTTAAATAAAATTCATGAACACTATGTCTTAATCTATTTGGATCATCATAAAGTTTATTCATGGCAATACACATAAATGCTTCATGTGCATCGGCATCTTTTTGGTTTAAGTAGTGAGTATCATTTGTAGCTACTACTTTTATTCCAGTTTCTTTTGCAATTCTTAATATCTGGTCATCAACAAAATGCTGGTCACCAATTCCATGTCTCATAATTTCTAGATAAAAATCATCTCCAAAAATATCTTTGTATTCTAAGGCTACATTTTTAGCAGCTTCATAACCTTTTGCTCCATTTTTAACATTTCTTGGATTTTGTAGGTTTAGATGCCAGTTTATTTCACCTTGCAAACAAGCTGCACTACAAACTAAACCTTCAGAGTTTTCTCTTAGTAAGTTTTTATTAATCCTTGGATAGTAATAAAAACCATGGATATAAGCTTGTGAACTTAAAAACATTAAGTTTTTATATCCTACTTGATTTTTTGCATAAAGACATAAATGGAATCTTTGTCTTGTAGTTTTATCATCAAGTTCTTCATTATTGTGAATATAAGCTTCCATTCCAATAATTGGCTTAATTCCTTCTGCTCTCATAGCATTGTAAAAGTCTATTGCACCGAACATATTTCCATGGTCAGTCATTGCAACAGAGGTCATACCCATCTCTTTTACTTTTTTTGCTAAGGGTTTGATTTTATTAGCACCATCAAGAAGTGAGTATTCTGTATGTAAATGTAAATGTGTAAATTTTGGAGTTTCTGACATGATAATTCTTTATAATTTGATTGGGCGATTATAACTAATTGGTCTTTAAAAAGTAGTTGAAGATAGAAATTAGCTTGTAATCTTTAAGTAAAGTATTTTGAAGCCTCTTTATATCCAAATTCAAAAGTTTCTTCTAAGCCCTTAAACGTGAACATCTCGGTCTCTCTTAGTCTTTCATGTGTAATATAAACATCAGAATGTTGTTTTGAATAAATTGCATTTTTTAAACGGGTTTCAAAGAGTTTTTTCTTTAAAATTTTAATAGGATTAAAAGTTCTTTTTCTATGTTTTTTAGAACTTGGCATTAAATCAATAGAGTAAATATCATAGGATTTATTTTCAAGTGGTTTTATTGGAATATTATCAAATAATCCTCCATCAATAAAATTGTATTTTTCATAAGAAATGGGTCTAAAAATTGGAATTAGGGCAGCAGAACTTAAGCATAATTTATGAGTATCACCTTTATCAAAATAAAAAACTTTTTTTGAATTTAAATCATAAGCATTTATAAAAACTTTTTTTGGAATATCTTCTAATTTTTTAATAGGAAGGAGTTTATCAAAAATCGGGTGTTTCTCATCAATTTTTAGTAAACCTTTTTTTAAATAATTAAATTTTAGAGCCTCTTTTATTTCATCACTTCTAAAAATTGTTAATATCTCTCTAGCTTTAACTCCACTTGCGTGAGAACAAGCAATTATTGCACCAATTGAAGAGCCTGAATAAGCAGAAATTTCTATATTATTATCTTCTAAATATGCCAAAATACCTAAGTGAAAGGCACCTCTCGCTGCTCCTCCACTTAATACTAATGCTAGATTCATTTAGCTTTTCTTTTTGTCATTCAAATTCTTCGTAAAATTTTTAATTATCTAAAAATTAAAAATGTTTTACTAATAATCCATTTTTTACATTTAAAAAAGTCTTTTCATTTGTTAAAATTTTCACAAGTTCTAGAGAAAATTGCATTGCTGTTGCTGGGCCTTGTGAAGTTATAACTTTTTTATCAATTACGACTTCATTTTGACTATCATAAGTAGCTGAATCTATTTTTTTCTCAAAACTAGGATAACAAGTATAAGTGCTATTTAAAACTTTTGCTTCATGAAGTGCATATGGTGCTGCACAAATTGCAGCAATATATTTATTCTCTTTTTTCATTTTTTGTAAAGCTGCTTTAACTTCTTCACTTTCAGCTAAGTTTTGCGTATTTAAAGCCCCACCTGGAAGTACAATCATATCAAAAAGTGAAATATCTAGCTCTTCTAATTTTTGATTTGCTTGAACAACTATACCATTTGCTCCAACTGTAAGTAGATCATTTATTGTTGCAATTACAACTTCAATATTTGCTCTTCTTAAAATATCTATAATTGAAATTGCTTCAATTTCTTCAAATCCTGTTGAAATAATAATTAACACTTTTGACATTTTTTTTCTCCGGGGTAAATAAAATATTAATACTATTTTAGCATATTTATCATAGAATATTGAAAGTTAGGGATCTTCTTATGCCTTGAATTATAGTCTTTTCAAGAATTTGTAAGTTGTTTTTATATAGAATCTACGTAATTATTAAAAGGGGATTTTATGCTTAAAACTTTCGCCAAGGCTTGTCTTACTATATCAGCCATAACTTTACTTGCTGGATGTACTTCTTCCTCTGTATTTGCTCCATCTTATACGGATAAAGCAGTTGTACAAGAGAATCAAAAGGTACAAGTTACAAAACAACATATTGCAATTGCACAAGATAGGCAAGATAATGTTACTACCCAAGGAACACTTGAAGCTACAATCAATTCCTTAGCAACTCAAATGATGAGAAATAAAAAAATGATTTCAACAAAACCTGTTTTAATCACATCTTTTGTAAGACTTGACAATTTTAAAAAGACTACAGAATTTGGAAGAATTGTAAGTGAAAGTTTAATAAACGAAATGTCAAATAGAGGCTTTAACATTATTGAATATCGAGGGCAAATGGCTGTTTCAGTAAATGAAAGAGGTGAGTATTTTATTACAAGAAATCCTTATAAACTAAAAGATGAGGTTCCAAATACTTATGTAGTTGTAGGAACATATTCAAGACAATTTGGACAAGTTATGTTAAATGCTAGAGTTATGGATAATGTAACTGGAAAAATCATTACAAGTGCAAGAGCGACGTATAAACATAATAGAAGAAATGATTGTCTTATTTTCAAAGATTGTAAGCCTGCACGAACTATTAAAATAATAAAAGAAAAATAGTATAAATGAATAAAAATTCTATAAAAATATTGAAGTTAGTTTTAACCTCAATATTTTTTATTACATTCTTATCTTCATGTAGTGATATTACAAAAAATATTGCAAGTTCTTCTCCTTCAAACCATAAGAATTTTACAGGATCTAATAATTTTCACTCACTTATAAATGATGTAGTTAAGAAACAAGAATCTCGAGTAAAGAAATACTTATTAAATGAAGAGGTTGTTTTAGTTTCTGATTTTGTAAATCTTGATAAATTAAAAAATCGTTCTAAATTAGGTTTTTTATTATCAGAGCATTTGAAAAATGCTTTATCAAATCGTTCTATTATTGTAAGAGAAGTTGAATTAGCTCAAGATTTTCAATATGGGAAAACTGGCTTTAATCTTTTAACTAGACAACAAGAAGATATAAAGAAAAAATACGTTGATACTAAATATGCTTTTGTTGGAACTTATTCAATTACAACTGAAAGCTTGATAGTTTTTATGAAGTTAATTGATATTACAAATGGGAATATTTTAAGTTCAGCTAGTAGTGAAACTTTGGTTGATAAAGAGATTTTAGAATTAGAAACTGAACCACGAACTCCATACATAAGGACTCCGTTAGTTTTATAAAATATCTTGTATTAAAAATTGAGGATTTATTTGTCCTCTAAATTCATTTTTATTTATAGATACAACTACATCAATATTATCTGCTAAGATTTTTCTATTGGCGTGAAAATTTAGTGCTTCAAAAATAAAGCCATTATTAGAAAGCGTTAGCTTTAGATGATTTTGATCTTTTCCAAAAAGTTGTGATTTTAAAACTTTAGAGTTTGAGATTTTAAATATTGGTCTATGATTTTCTAAACCATAAGGCTCAAAGTTTTCTATAATATCTAAAAATTCAAGATCTACACAAGAAGCATCAAGTTCACCTAAAACATCATGTTCAATATGTAATTCTTCAGGTTCTACATTTAAAATTGAATTAATCTTTTCTTTAAATTTTTCTAAATTTTCTGCTTTTAAAGAGAGTCCTGCTGCATTTTTGTGTCCACCAAAACCAATTAATAAATCAGCTGTTTCCGAAATAATAGTATGCAGATTGATATTTGCATTTGCTCTTGCACTTCCTTTTGCTATACCATCTTTAATTGAGAAAATAAAAGCTGGCTTTTTTTGAGAATGTGAAAGCTTTGAAGCTACTATTCCAATAACTCCTTCATGCCAATCCTCTCCCCAAACTATTACTGCATTATCATTTTTATCTGTAGCTTTACTGGCTTTTTGTGATATTTCTTCTTGAAGTGTTTTTCTATAACAATTTAGTTCTTCTAACATTTGCAAAGCATCATTTGCTTCATATTCATTTTGTGATAATAAAAAAGATAAGGCAATTGACGCATCATCCATTCTTCCTGCACTATTTATTTTTGGAGCAATTATAAAACCAACATCATCAGATACAAATAAATCTTTATTCATCATTTCATTTATTTTAATAAAAGCTGGTCGTTGTGAAGTTTTAATCTTCTTTAAACCATGTCTTACCATTGTATAATTAAGGCTTGTCATTGGCATAATATCCGCAATAATAGCCACACATAAAAGGTCAAAAAACTCTTGTAAGTCTACGTCTGCATTTAATTCTTTTTTAATTGAGGCACATAAATACCAAGCAACTTGTGCTCCGCAAATATCTTTAAAAGGAAAAGTACAATCTTCTTGTTTTGGATTAACAATAGCATAGGCATTGGGAATTATTTCACCAACTGTATGGTGATCAGTTATTATTAAATCTATATTTTTTTCTTTTAGTTTTAAAGCAGCTAGAACAGCTGAGATACCGTTATCAACAGTAATTACCAAACCTTCATCTATCATATCAACAATCTTAGGTGATAAGCCATAACCATGCTCAAAACGATTTGGAATAATGTAATTGACATCGACATTTATTTTTCTGAAAAAATCAACAACAATAGTTGTAGAAACAACGCCATCTACATCATAATCACCTACAATCGTAATTTGTTCATTGGTAGAAATGGCTTTGATTATTCTTTTTGTGGCTTTTTTTATATCTTTGAAGCTATCAGGTTTTGGTATGCTTGCAAGACGTGAATAAGTTTTATTTTCATGTCTTGCTTCTAGTAGATTATAGAGTTCTTTTTTTGTTATAACTTGCATTACTTATTAGCATTTGCTTGTTTTACAAACTCTAAAATAATTGGATTTGGTGTTTCAAGGTGTGAAGTAAATTCAGGGTGGAATTGAACTCCAACAAACCATGGATGATCTTTGATTTCAACTGCTTCAATAAGACCATTTGATTGCCCTGTAATTGTCATTCCAGCTTCTTCTAATCTTTCTTTATAAGCAGGATTTGCTTCATATCTATGTCTATGTCTTTCATAATAGATTTTTTCATTTCCATATGCTTTTTGAAGATTTGAATCTTTTAATGGCTCAAATGGATATTCTCCAAGTCTCATAGTTCCACCCATTGGTGATTTATGAGTTCTAAGTTGCTTATGTCCACTTTGGTCAATAAATTCATCAATTAAGTAAATTACAGGATCCGGAGTATCTTTATCAAACTCAATTGAGTTAGCTTCTTCTAAACCAAGTACATTTCTAGCATATTCAATAATAGCTAATTGCATTCCTAAACAAATACCTAAATATGGAACTTTATTTTCTCTTGCATATTTAATTGCTTCAAGTTTCCCTCTAGCACCTCTATGTCCAAATCCACCTGCAACTAAAATAGCATCAGAATTTCCAATAATATCATATGCTCCAACATCTTGGATTCTTTCACTATCACACCAGTGAATATTAACTTTTGTATTTAAATGTGCACCACAATGAATTAAGGCTTCAATTAATGATTTATATGATTCTTTTAAATCTAAGTATTTACCAACAAAGGCAATTGTAACTTCCTTTTGAGGTACTAAAATATTTTTAACTAAAGTATCCCATCTTTCCATGTTAGGTTTGATTTTTATATTAAAATGATTTGATAATGGAGTTAAAATACCTTCTTTTATAAAATGTAAAGGTACTTGATAAATTGATTGTGCATCACCTGCTTCAATTATTGCAGTTCTTTCAACATCACATGAAAGTGCTAACTTATCTTTTAAATTTTTAGGTAGTTCTCTTTCTGTTCTACAAACTAACATATGAGGCATAATACCAATTCTTCTTAACTCTTGAACTGAGTGTTGAGTTGGTTTTGTTTTAAGCTCACCTGCTGCTTTTATATAAGGAATTAAACTTACATGAATGTTCATAGTATTTGTTTTAGGAAGCTCATGTCTTATAGCTCTTAGTGATTCCATAAATGGAAGTCCTTCTATGTCTCCAACTGTTCCACCAAGTTCAATAATTAAAAAATCATGAGAATCTGCTGCTGCATAAATTCTTTCTTTAATTTCATCAACAACATGAGGGATTACTTGAATAGTTTTACCTAAGTATCCACCTTCTCTTTCTCTTTTTATAACACTTTGATAAACTTGGCCTGTAGTAAAAGAGTTTTTAGCTGTTAATGTTTTGTCAATAAATCTTTCGTAGTTCCCTAAGTCAAGATCTGTTTCTGCTCCATCTGCTGTTACGAAAACTTCTCCGTGCTCCAAAGGACTCATTGTTCCTGGATCTACATTTAAATACGGGTCAATTTTTAGCATAGAAACTTTAAACCCTGATTGTTTTAAGATTGTTGCAATTGATGCAGCAGTAATACCCTTACCTAGTGAACTTAATACTCCACCCGTTACAAATATGAATTTAGTCATTCAAAAACTCCAAAAAATAGTTAAAATTTATAATAAAATATTTCGGGATTATAGCTAAGAAGAGGTTAATAAGGAGTTAAATAATTCCGAATTTTGGATATTGGAGGAAATGTTTTGAAGAAAAAAGAGAAGAGGTAAAAATCTTCTCTTTTTTTGTTTTTAAAAATATTATTTTTTTAGTTTATCTAATCTTGGATAGATAAATACGGCTTTTCTTAAAACTGAAATTCTTTCAGGTTCATCAACTGCATATGCTCTAATTGTAAGATTAATTGGAGTATCTTTTGTTTTATCTTTTACTAATATTTTGTTTGTTTCTAAAATTACTACTTTTTTAGCAAGTTTTTTTGGACTTAATTTAAATGGTTTAAATCTTTTTATAACAATATCATTGTGATCAATAATTTCAAGATTATATGTGTGTACTTTAGAATCTGTATTTTGGAATAAAAATAAGAAGTTGTTTGTAACAACATTACCATCTTTTACTTTATAAAGTTGAGTTGTTTTATTAACATTTAACAACATATACTCTTTTTTCCCACCCATTACAAATAAAAGTCCAATAATTAAAATCAAAGCAACTGAATACATAATAGTTGATTTTCTAACAATTTTCGTAGGTTCATTTTTATTTATACTTCTTGTACTTGACCATTGTACAAGTGATGGTTTTCCAAGTTTTCCCATAACTGAAGTACAGGCATCTACACACTCTAAACAATTAATACATTCAAGTTGTAAACCTTTTCTAATATCAATATGAGTAGGACAAACTGTTACACAGGCTTCACAAGCTGTACATTCATCAGTAGCGTTTGGTAAATCTTTTACATTAAAGATAGTTTTTTCTTTTTCTTCATTATAAATTACTCCACCTCTATTATTTGAGTATATAGCTTGATATGTGTCATCATCATATAATACAGATTGAACTCGTGAATAAGGACAAATATATACACAAAAATCTTCTTTTAACCAAACTACATCATAAACTAAAAATGCAGCAATTGCAAGAACAAATCCAATTAAAAAATAGTGTTCAGTTGGGTTTTGAATATATGTAAGAAAATCTTCTGGTGGAACAAAATACCACATAAAATTTGCCGCAGCAAGAATTGATAAGGCTGACCAAATTAAAATAGCAAATACTTTTTTAGAAGCATTTTCTGCTTTTTTCCAGTTTGGTTCTTTTTGTTTATTTTTTATTCTTCTAAGACCTAATAGTTTACTTTCAATTAAATCTCTATAAATAACTCTAAAAATTGTCTGCGGACAGGCCCATCCACACCATGCTCTTCCCCCAATTGCAGTTGCTGCAAAAATACCTAAAAATAAAAGCATTAATAAAAATGGCATCATATAAAGTTCTTGCATATCAAATGCCGTCCCCATAAGATGCAATTGCTTTTTATCAAATGATAATAAGAAAATGTGATTTCCATTTATAGTTATAAATGGTGTTACTAAAGCTACAATTGTTGCAAGAATATATCCATAGTACCTAATTATTCTGTAAGGAGTTTTTTTTACAGTTTCTGTTGTCTCTTTCATAGTATAATCCTAAATTTTTTCACATTATATATAAATGCAACTTATGATAAACATAAACTATAATAAGCTTTACTTATAAAAGACCTTTAAAATAATATTATCACTAAAATTATAAGTTTATAATCTTTTTTATAAGTTTTCTTGAAGGTATTAATTGAAGGGAAACTTACTCGTACTTAGCTTTTAGCTTAAGTACGAGTAAAGGAATTAAGAAGATTTTATTTTTTATTTTTTACATTTATATACATATGAATAATATCAATAGCAGAAGGTGTAATTCCTGATATTTCACTTGCATTAAAAAGTGTTGGAGGATTAAACTTTTTTAGTTTTTCTACAACTTCATTTGATAATCCTGGGATTGAATTATAATCGAAATCTTCTGGTATTTTTAACTGAAGCATTTTTTTCATTTTATCGATTTGTTTTTGTTGTTTTACAATATATCTATAATATTTTGCTTCAATTATTATTTGTTCTTTTAAATAATCTTCAACATTAGCTAAGCTTGGAACTAATTTATCAAATTTTGCTTTTGTTATAGTATTTCTTCCAATAAGATCGATTAATAATACTCTATCTTTTATTTTGTCTTCTTCTATTTCTTCAAGAAGTTCTAGGTTCTCTTTTTTTGAAGTGAACCATTCTTTTGCCATAAATTCGACTGATTCATTTAAGGTTTTTCTTTTGTGTTCAACTTTTTCCATAGTTTCATTATTAATTAAACCTAAGGCCTTTCCATATTGTGATAATCTTAAGTCAGCATTTTCTTCTCTTAAAAGAAGTCGATATTCAGCTCTTGAAGTAAACATTCTATAAGGTTCATTTGTTCCTTTTGTAACTAAATCATCTATTAAAACACCAATATAAGCCTCATCTCGTCTTAAAATTAATGGTTCTTTTTTATCAATTGCAAGTGCTGCATTTATTCCTGCCATAAAACCTTGAGCTGCTGCTTCTTCATAGCCTGTTGTTGCGTTTATTTGTCCTGCATGATATAAGTTTTTTATTTTTTTAGTTTCAAGGGTATGTTTTAATTCAGTTGGATCTACATAATCATATTCAATAGCATAACCATATCTTACAACTTTTGCATTTTCTAAACCTCTTATTGAGTGAATCATCTCTTTTTGAACATCAATAGGGAGTGAAGTTGAAAGTCCATTTATGTAGTATTCAGTACACATTTTTGTTTGGGGTTCTAAGAATAATTGATGTCTTTCACGTTCCGCAAATCTATTTACTTTATCTTCAATACTAGGGCAATATCTTGGACCACTTCCTTGAATTTGGCCTGTAAATAATGGTGCTCTATCAAAGTTTGAAGAAATTGTTCCATGTGTTCCTAAATTTGTATATGTTATATAACAAGGATATTGTTTAGGATTAAAATCTTTTTTATTTGTTCTAAAAGAAAAAGGAGTTGGTTTTTCATCTCCACCATGAGATTCCATTAGGTCAAAGTTTATAGAGTTTGCATCAATTCTTGCAGGGGTTCCTGTTTTTAGTCTTCCTACATTTAATCCTAATTCTTTTAATTGAAGAGAAAGTGTACTTGATGGAAGTTCCCACGCACGACCAGCTTCATAAGTATTTTGTCCAATATGAATTAACCCTCTCATAAAAGTACCAGTTGTTATGATTACTTTTTTTGATTCAAAAATTTCTCCAAGTTTGGTATTTACTCCGCAAACTTCATCTTCATTTACAATAAGAGAACTAACTTCATCTTGGTAAACTTCCAAATTAGGAGTATTATGACAAACTCCTCTCATATATTCTCTATATTTATCCATATCAATTTGTGCACGGCTTCCTTGTACCGCTGCCCCTTTTGAGGCATTTAGTATTCTAAATTGAATACCAGTAGCATCAGTACAAAGACCCATTTCTCCACCCATTGCATCAAGTTCTCTAACTAAATGACCTTTTGCAAGTCCACCAATTGCTGGGTTACAACTTGCAGCTCCAATTTGTTCTACTAGCATAGTAATTAAAAGGGTTTTTTTACCCATTCTAGCACTAGCAAGAGCAGCTTCTATTCCAGCGTGTCCTGCTCCTACTACGATTACATCATATTTCATATTTTTCCTTAAAGTAAAGAAACGTACTCAAATGAATAATCACTGTTTTACAATCAAACTATGTGTTGATTCATTATATACTTTTCATTGATTTTTTGTTTCGACTTAACTTTAGAAAATTTCTTAGATAAATGTTTTCTTCCACTTATCTAAGAAATTTGTAGTTTAAAATTAGCTTATCGATAATTTTGCCAATAATAGCGAAAAAAATGAATTATTCAAAATTTTAGAAAGAAAGCCCATCAAGACTTTCTTTCATATCTATTTTTTATTCTTCTTGCAAGTTCTTATTTAGAGTTATCTTTCAGTATCTATTCGAATTCTCTGGGCTTTTACTTCATCTTTTCCAATAAATTCTTTTGAATTACTATCTTCAATAATTTGTTTTGCAATATCATGAGTTTGCATTGCAATATTTTGAGTTTGATGAGCAATATTTGCATTTTCTTGAGTTTGTTTATCTAAATGTGTTATGGCATCATTTATTTGAGTAATTCCAGCTTCTTGCTCTTTACTTGCATTTGAGATTTCTTTTATTCTATTTGTTGCATCATGAATATTTGTAAGAAGTTCATCATAACCTTTAGCCATTTGGGTACTTATACTTTTACCTTGATTTGCCTTTATTGTCGCATTTTCTACAATATTTTTAATCTCATTTGCTGCTTCTGCACTTCTATTAGCTAAGTTTCTTACTTCTTGAGCAACTACTGCAAAACCTTTTCCTGCTTCTCCTGCTGTTGCTGCTTCTACTGCGGCATTTAGACTTAGAATATTTGTTTGGAAAGCAATTTGGTCGATTACTGAAATTGATTCACTAATTAAAGATACTTGTGCTGTAATTTCATCCATAGAACTAGTAGTATTTTCTGCATTTTCTTGACCTTCTTTAGCAGATACTACTAATTTATTCGCTGAATTACTCATTTCAGAAACATTTTCATTGTTTTGAACAATTGCACTTGTTATTTCTTCTAAACTTGCAGCTGTTTCTTCTAAACTTGCAGCTGTTTCATTTGAAGCACTATTTAAAAAGTTAACATTATTAGTTAACTCATCAGAAGCATTTCCTAAAGTTAGACCTACCTCTAGAGATTGTTGTAATAATTGAGAAACTTCTTTTCCTAGATTATTAATACTATTTTCAATTTCTGCATTTGAATTTGGAATAGACTTTGTAAAATCATAATGAGAGAAACTATTTAATGTTTCAAGTATGATATTTATGTCTTTACCTATTTTTACTTCTAAGGTATTTAACATTTCATTGAAGTTTTCTGTTAATTTAATTAATTCAGGAGTAGAAGCAGTGGTTTCAATTCTTTTTGTTAGACTTCCATTGTTTATTGTAGCTACTACACTTATAACTTCCTCTACAGCTTTTTGGTCTTTAATTAAATTAGATTCAATTTTTTCAGTATTGGTATTTATTTCTTTTGCCATTTTACCAAATTCGTCTTCTGTATTTAAATCAATTTTTCTTACTTCATTTGTCTGTTTATTTAAATATTTAAAGAAATCAGATAAACCTAAAGTTATCACACTTAAATTTTTATTTAAAAGTTTTGTATTATAAATGATTACTAAAGAAACTATTAAAAATCCAATAACACTTCCAAAAATAGAAATTAATCTAATATTAGTAGCTTCACTTAAGTATTCATCTTTAGGAGCATTTACTAATAATCCCCAATTTACACCAGTATTTGCAATTTTAAAAGGTTCAAGATAAAAATGAGAAACAGAACCTTCTTCTACTTCTTTATCAAAAACAAAAGATTCGTTATTTAAAATCTTTTCAGGTAAAGATTTTTCATCTTTATTTGTAGATGTTTTTTTAATATTCTTCATAAGTAACTCTTTATCACTATGCCCGATAATAGTTCCTTTTTCAGATAATAAAATAGCAGAACCTGTCTCATAAAATTTGATTTTAGAGATATGTTTAGCAATCTTTTCTAAAGAAATATCAATACCAACAGCTCCAATAAATTCACCTTTTTGATAAATTGGAACAGAGATTGTGGTCATAAGAAGTGTTTTCCCATCTACATCATACATATATGGCTCAGTTATAAATTCTGCACCATTTTTATATGCACCATAAATCCAAGGTTTATCTTCTTTAACTCCTACCGTACCTGGGGTTACTTTTATTTTTCCATCTAGGGACTTAGTAAAGAAAGGACAATATTTACCATCTGCATTGTAATACTTCTTTTCTGGAATTCTCGCAAAATCTAAAGGAAAAATTTCACCGGCTTCTGGGCCTATCCATGCACCTAAGGCATATTCATTTTTATCCAAAGTATTATAGATCATTTTAGCAATTGACTCTTCTGTATATTCACCCGTTTGAACAACAGCTTCAATTGAAGCAGCTAAACTAAAAGCAGCAACAACAGCTTTTTCTGGTACTTGCCTAATTTTTTCTAAGTCTACATTTGCTTGATTTAATAAAAGTTCTTCAGAAATATTTTCTGCACTTTCAAACGATTTTGTCGTTATTACAAGAGTTGTAATAAGATAAGACAAAAAAACTACACTCAAAACACTAAATAAGAGTTTCTTTGAAAAGCTCATTTTTTTTAACATAACATTCTCCAATGATAAAATTATCATGATTTTTTAATTTATATGCATCATACAATTATCACGATTTATTGTCAATAGATAAAATTATAAAATTAATATTATTTTTTAAATATAGATATAATTTAGGGTTTAAGACTATTTAAAAAAAATAATCTTATAATCTCTGTCTTAAAGAATATTTGAGATAGAGAAAAGGAAGAAAATGTTTACTGGATTAATAAGAGAAATGGCTGATGTATTAAGCCTAAAGAATAACTTTTTAACGTTAAAAGCAAAATATAAGCCAAATATAGGTGATTCTATTGCAATAAATGGAGCATGCTTAACTGTAGTTCGTGTTACAGGCGATACTTTTACTGTGGAACTTTCCCCTGAATCTCAAAAAATTCTTGCTATGGAAAATTATGTTGCAAAAGTTCATATGGAACCTGCCATGATGATGGGAGATAGATTTGAAGGTCATATTGTGCAAGGTCATGTTGATTGTCTAGGAACTGTTAAATCTATTGCTAGTAATGGGAATTCTACTGATTTTATTATTACTCTTCCAAATGAATATGTGAAATATATTATTCCAAAAGGGAGTATAACTATTGATGGTGTTTCTTTAACTGTAAATGAAGTTTTAAAAGATGGATTTAGATTAACTATAATTCCCCATACTATAGAAAATACACTCTTTAAAAGATATAAAGTAGGTACAAAAGTAAACCTTGAAACTGATATGTTTGCTCGATATATTTTTAATATGTTTAGACCTAAAGATGGAGATAATCTTACTTGGGATAAAGTCGATAATATGATGGCTAGGTATTAAAAAATAAAAAATGAAAAGGCGTGAATTTATAGTATCCACCGCTCTTATTAGTTTAAGTAAAACCTTAAACTCAAAGGAGCTTGAACAATACGATATAAACTCATGGTTAATACTAGAAGCGGTACTAGAAATACTTTTTCCTAAAACTAATACAATGCCAAGTTCAAAAGAATTTTTGGCAATAAAATATCTTAAAGAAGTAACTTCCCATAATACTTTTGATAAAGAAGATAAAAAGTTACTTTTCCAAGGTTCTTTAGATTTTTATGATGCTTTTCCAAAATTTTTAGTATCTAATAAAAAAGAAAAAGAGGACTTTGTAAAAAGAGCAAATAGAAGTTCATATGGACAAGAATGGATAAATATTTTAATCTATTATGGAATAGAATCAATGTTAAGTGACCCTATTTATGGTGGAAATAAAGATGAAATAGCTTGGAAAAGTCTAAACCATGAAACAGGTAAACCCCAACCTAAACAAAAATATGCAAAAGTAATATGATGAAATATGATATTTGTATAATTGGTAGTGGAGCAGGGGCTGGACCTATTGCTTTTGAATTAACAAAAGCAGGCAAAAAAGTTGTTATTTTGGAAAAAGGAGCTATTTATAATGAAAAAGATTTTTCCAAAGATGAGATAGCTTTTGTAAGAAGAAATATTATAACTCCTAATTTAGAAGATGAGTACCATACTATTGAAGAAGATATAGATGGTATTTGGACTAGATTTCCTACTTATGAAACTGGTTGGAGTTTTTGGAATGGAAATATTCTAGGTGGCTCTTCAAATCTTATGAGTGGATATTTTCACAGATTAAAACCAAATGATTTTAAGCTAAAAACAGTTTATGGAGATTATAAAGGAGCCAATATTGTTGATTGGCCAATTTCTTACGAAGAACTAGAACCTTTTTATACAAAAGTAGAAAAGGAAGTAGGTGTTTCAGGAAGAGTTACAAAATATAAACACCAAGAGCCAAGAAGTGAAAAAAATTATGCTTATCCTGCTTTGGAAGTCCATCCTATTACAAGACTTTTTGATAAAGCTTGTGAAAAATTAGATTTTACTTCTTATGAAGTTCCCAGAGCGATAATCTCTAAATCAAAAGAGCATAGAAATGCTTGTTATTATTCAAATTATTGCGGATCTTACCCTTGTTCTAGTGGAGCAAAGGGAAGTTCACGAGCTTCTTTATTAGTTTCTTCTTTAAAAACTGGAAATCTTACAATAAAAGCTAACTCTTTTGTTTATAAACTTGATAGTACTAAGAATAGAGTTACAAAAGCCTATTATTATACGAAAGAGGGCAATAAAAAGGAACTTGAAGCAAAACTTTTTGTAGTAGCTGCACAAGCAGTTGAGAGTTCAAGGCTTTTATTAAATTCAAAAAATAACTACCATCCTAAAGGACTTGCTAATAGTTCTAGGCAATTGGGTCGTAACATGATTTTTACAGGTGGTGGTATTGGTTCAGGAGAATTTGATTTATCAAATTTAACAAAAGATGAGCTTTTTACCCAAGGGCTTTTTGTAAATAGAGCTTTAAAAGATTGGTACTTTACAAAAGAGTTTAAAGGTGGAACTGTGGATTTCCTTTTTGAACATGCAAATCCTATAAAAAGAGCAAACTCTTTGAGATATGACAACAATGGAAATTTACTTTTTGGAAAAGCTTTACAAGATAAGATTTATGAAAACTTCACATCAAAGAGAGTTTTGAACTTTGAAATCTTTACAGATTGGATGCCAAATGATAATTGTTTTGTTAGCGTAGATGAAAAATATAAAGATAAATATGGAGTTCCTGTTGCAAATATTAGAATAGGAGCCCATGAACAAAATGTAAAAGTTGGAGATTTCTTAGCAAAAAAAGCAATGAAAGTTTTAGCGCAAATGGGTGCAAAAAATATTGATGTTAATATTTCTCCTTTACCTTCTGCAAATTTGCAAGCAGGAGGATGTAGATTTGGCAATGATCCTAAAACTTCAGTTTTAAATAAATATTGTCAAAGTCATGATTTGAAAAATCTTTTTGTTACAGATGGAAGTTTTATGCCAACAGGTGGTTCAGTTCCTCATACTTGGACAATATATGCAAACTCTTTTAGAGTGGCAGAATTTATAAAGACTATTTTTTAGTTGTTTTTCCCAAAGAGATAGTTTCTTTAGCTAATTTTTCTTTTCTTAAGACATTTGTTTTTTTGTATACGAAGAAAGATTTTTGTTTTAAAACTTTTGCATAAGGTAAAATTTCAGCTTCTTGAATATCTTGCATTTTTCTTATACTTACAACTTTCCCTACTTTTAAGCCTTCAAAAAAGATATTATCCATACCTGAAGTTATAACTTCATCCCCTTCTTTTATATCAAACCAAATAGGAATATATTTAGCAAGTAATGTCTCTCCTTCTTTTGAAGCATGAATTATTCCAGGAGCTTTTTCTTCTCCAACAAATATTGCATAATTACATTTTTCATTTCCATTTAGAAGTGCTTTTGCTCGACCATTTTGGTTAATTACAATTCCTGCTGCATAATTGTCTGAAATAATACCTAAGATAGAATTGTCTTTTTTTTCTAAATCTAACCATACTTTAGTAAAGTTAGTAAAATCTATATAGGATAAAACTTTTGTAAATCTAATTTCTTCTGTTGTTGAACTAGGAGCATGTATTGTATTAAGAATTCCATCCAAGTCATTTTTTGTAGCTTCATACTGAAGTTTGTAAGTTCTTAACTCTTTATTCTCTTTTTGCAAAGTTTCTATTTGTACTACTTGATAGAAATATTTGTTAAAACTATTTTCTATAGATGCACTTGTATCTATATAGAACTTTTTTATTGATTCAAAAGGGTTAAGATTTTTAGCTATAGTCTTGTCTATTTCAAAAATATATCCAAGACTAATAGCTAGAAAAAGAAGAAAAAAAAGGAATTTATTCATTAGAAATTAATTTTAATAAAGCATCCTGATCTAAAACATTGCTTGTTCCGTATGCAACAGCTAATAAAGGCTCGTCAGCTACTCTAACAGGTAGTTTAATAATATCAGCAAGGTATTTATCTAAACCTCTAATTAAAGCTCCTCCACCTGTCAAAATAACACCATTGTCAACAATATCACTTGCTAAATCAGGTGGCATTTCCTCTAATAAAGAACGAACAGCAGAAACAATCTCTCTTAAAGGTTCTTTAATTGCGGTTCTAACACCTTCACTTCCTAATTCAATAGTTGAAAGTAAGCCAGAGTTATCTCTACCTTTCACTTTTATTTTTAATTCTTGTTCTTGTTTTATTGCAGAACCAATTTCTATTTTGATATTCTCAGCTGTTCTTTCACCAATAAAAAGGTTATAGTTTTGTCTAACATAATCAATAATTGCTTTATCAAATCTATCTCCAGCAACTTTAATTGACTTACATAATACAAGTCCCCCTAATGAAGTAACACCTATTTCAGTTGTTCCTCCACCAATATCAACAACAACATAACCAGAAGGATCTGATACAGGAATTCCTGCACCAATTGCAGCAGCCATTGGTTCTTCTACTAAGAAGACTTCTCGTGCTCCTGCACTTAAAGCAGATTCTTTAACTGCTTTTCTTTCAACTTGTGTAATACCATATGGAATACAAATAATAATTCGTGGACGAATAAAAGATTTTCTTGAGTGTGCTTTCTCAATAAAATATCTAATCATTCTTTCAGTCATTTCAAAATCAGCGATTACCCCATCTTTCATAGGCCTAACAGCTGTAATATTTAAAGGAGTTTTACCAATCATTTGTTTAGCTTCTTGCCCAACTGCTAATATTTTGTCTTTTCCATGTCTATCTTTTTGAACGGCAACAACAGATGGTTCATTAATAATGATACCTTTCCCTTTTATAGATACAACAGTATTTGCAGTTCCTAAATCTATTGCCATATCATTGGAAAATATACCTATTAATTTATCTAATAACATTTTTGTCCTTCTTAATTAAGCTATTTTTGGTTCTTTTTCTTTTGTAACAACATCTTTTGTAATTGTTACAGTCTTATTTTTATATTTAGGTAAATCATACATAATATCTAACATAACATCTTCTAAAATTGATCTAAGACCTCTTGCTCCTGTTTTTCTTACAATTGCTAATCTTGCAACTTCTTTTAGAGCTTCTTCTTCAAATTCTAATTTCACATTATCAAGTTCAAAAAGTTTTATATATTGTTTAATTAAAGCATTTTTAGGTTCAGTTAGAATATGAACCATATCATCTTCTGTAATTTCATTTAGTGTTGCAATCATATGAAGTCTACCTATTAATTCAGGAATTAAACCATATTTTACTAAATCATCTGCTTCTACTTTAGAAATAAGAGAAGCGTCATTTTTACTTTTCTTTTCTTGGTTAAAACCTAATACATTTCCACCTTGTTTCTTCTTAATAATATCTTCAAGTCCATCAAAAGCACCTCCACAAATAAATAAAATATTTGTAGTATCAACTTGCATTGCATCTTGTCCAGGGTGTTTTCTTCCACCTTTTGGAGGAACATTAATTGTAGCTCCCTCAACAATTTTTAAAAGTGCTTGTTGTACTCCTTCTCCTGAAACATCTCTAGTAATAGAACGATTTTCACTCATTCTTGCTACTTTATCAACTTCATCGATAAAAATAATTCCAGTTTCAGCTTTTTTTATATCACCATTTGCTGCTTGAATAAGTCTAGTTACAACATTTTCAACATCATCTCCTACATATCCAGCTTCTGTTAAAGAAGTTGCATCTGCAATTGCCAAAGGAACATCAAGGTATTTAGCAATAGTCTGTGCAAGAAGAGTTTTTCCTGAACCTGTTGGTCCAATTAGAAGTACATTTGATTTATTAATCTCTGTATCATCATCAATCTCATGACGTCTAAAAATTCTTTTATAGTGATTATAAACAGCAACAGATAGAACTTTTTTTGCTCTATTTTGACCAATTACATAATCATCTAAAATTTCTTTTAATTGTGCTGGCGTTTTTATCTCAACAGATTTATTTACTTCTGAACTAGAAGTCATATCTTGTGATTCTGGTTCTTTAGAACCTGTCATTATATCATGCGCTGCATTTATACAAGCCTTGCATATTGAGGCATTGTCTCCCGAAATTATTGGATTGTCGTTTGTATCTGTTGTTCCACAAAAATCACACTCAAGTTTACTCATTTAAACTATTTCTCCTATTTTCTATTAAAAGGTATTCCACGCTTTGTATTAATTACAAAGTTTGCTAATTCATGGACATATTTATTATCACTATTTTCTAGTAATTCTTTTGCAATATCAGAGATAGCATTCCCTGATTCAAAAATCGCTTTGTATGCTTTTTTTACTGCGTCAATATCAGATCTATTTTCAAATTTTCTTCTAAGGCCGTTTAAATTTAAGCCTCGTAGAACTGCTCGGTTTCCTTCTGCTAAACAAAAAGGAGGAATATCTTGAGTTACAACTGAGCCACCTGCTACCATCACATTTGAACCAATTTTACAAAACTGATGAATAGGTGTTAATCCACCAATTACAACATTATCAGCAATCTCAACATGACCTGCAAGTGTTGCAACATTTGCAAAAATACAGTTGTTTCCAATAATAACATCATGCGCTACATGTGAGTAACCCATAAAAAGATTATTGTCTCCAATTTTTGTAATTGAACCACCACCTATAGTTCCCGGATTGAAAAGTGTATATTCTCTAATCTTATTATTATTTCCTATGATTAATTCAACATCTTCACCGTCAAATTTTAAATCTTGTGGAATAGATCCAATTGTTGAGTGTGAAAAAATTTGATTATTTTCACCAATTGTAGTTTTTCCTTCGATTAGTGTATGTGAAGCAATCTTAGTTCCTGAACCTATTTTTACATTTTTGCCAATAATTGTAAAAGCACCAATGGTGATGTTCTCACCTAATTGTGCTCCTTCTTCAATTATTGCTGTCTTATGAATATTGTTCATAAATTATTTATCAACTATCATTGCTTTTAATTCAGCTTCTGCAACTAAGGCATCATCAACAAAAGCTTTTCCTTCAAGCACGATAATAGTCCCTCTAAGTTTTTTTACTTCGATTCTATATTCTAATTTATCTCCAGGTTTAACAGGAGTTCTAAATTTTGCTTTATCAATACTCATAAAATAAATTACTTTATTTTTAAGTTCTTCAGTAGTTAAATCATTGCTTTTAAGTGCAAGTATTCCACCTGCTTGTGCCATTCCTTCTAGAATCATTACACCTGGGTAAATTGGATGCCCCGGAAAGTGTCCTTGAAAAGCTGGCTCACTAATTGAAATATTTTTGTATCCTATAATACTTTTACCTTTTTCCATATCAGTGATTCTATCAACTAATAAAAGGGGGTATCTATGAGGTAAAATTTCTTGAATTTCTATAATGTCTAACATTCTTATATCCTATATCATTGTATGTTTTAAAAAGTTATATATTTTAGCGAAAATATGATTAGTTTTGAATTATATTAGCAACATTTTTAGAACTACCATATTGAAGATACTTTCTTAGAGTTTGAGAATTTTTTAAATAACTTTCTCTATTCATATTTTTGTATTCATTCAAAAGATTTTCTAGATTTACCTCTTCTTGAAAGTACTCCTTATGAATTGCTTTTTCGCCCATTTTCCAGAAAAATATATTTGCAAGGCCAATAAATGGAAGTTTTACAAATTTTCTACCAATAAAATAATCAAGTTTTTTAGCCACATATGACATAACAAAAGGTGTCCCAATAATTGAAGCTTCAAGTGTTGCTGTTCCTGAACAAATAAAACCAAATTCCGCTTCTTTTAAGATCTTATGTGAATCATTTGAAATAGTAAAATTAGAAATATCTCCATAAGTTTTTTTTATATATTCTTTATCAAACTTTGAAGGAATAATTAGTATATGTTCTTTATCTTTTATCTCTTTAGTTAAGCCTCTAAATACATCCATATGATTAATGATTTCTGTTTTTCTACTTCCTGGCATATATATGATTTTATTAGTATTTTCTAAATTATTTTTAAAATCACTTATTTCATCCAAAAGAGGATGACCTACATAAGTAATTTTCTCTTTGTCCTTATAAATCTCACTTTCAAAAGGAATAATTGAACAAAGTTTTGTACAATATTTTTCAAGTTTTTCTACTCTTTTTTTCTTCCAAGCCCAAGCTTGGGGAAGAATATAATAAATAATCTCTTTTTCTGGATATGTGTGTTTTAGTTTTTTAGCTAAGGGAAGATTAAATCCTGAAGAATCCATTAATAAAACTTTGTCACAATCTTTTGCTAGTTCTACAAGTTCATCTCTTAGCTGAAAGAAAAATCTTAATTTTTTAATAGCATCTACAAAGCCCATGATTGCCAAATGAGTTAAATCATATAAAGGTTCGCCTAACTCTTTATCAAAAACCCCTAAAAATTCAACATCCTCTCTTAAATGTTTTTTTAACTCTTTTAAGTGAACATTTGATGAAGTTTCCATTGCGCAAACTAAAAGTTTCATATAATTACTTCTTTTACATCTTCATATATAACTGAGTTTAATTCTATTTCATATTTCCCATACAGAACTTCATCAATTACAATAATCGTAGAAAGGCCGTAAGGGTTTTTTGTGATTTTATCTCTTATATTTAATTCTGATTCAAAAGTAGGGGGATTGAAGATTAAATCTTTTACATTTCTGTACGAGCTGTTTCCTATTTCATTAAATATTTCAAGGCTTAAGATTTTCACTTCTTCTTTATTTAAATAGGCAATTTCATTTTTTTCATAATCAATTTTTCCAGTCATTTTTTTTCTATTTAAGGTTGAATAACAAAGAAAATATGAAGGTACTATTTTTTTATCTATTTTTGTAATTCCACTTAATAATCTATAGTTTAAAAATCTTTGTTTTACTATTTTATATGGAATTTTTGCTTCTTCTAAGGAATCTCTCTTTTTATATAATTCAAGTCTGCTTTCTATTGATTCAGGAAGTATTTGATTTGAAATTGGGGAAAACATCTCATCCATTAGTTTGTCTTGTTGTTCTCGCTGTTGTGTAAGACCAAATAAGCAACCACAATAATTTTGTCTATATAAGGAGTTTTCTTTTACAACTTCTCCTTGTAATTGACCTCCTTGTCCACTTCTATAGTCTTTGAAAATAAATTCACAAGGATATTTAGAACTTAATAAAGCTCCTATCTTCTCTAGCTTATCTTGGGATTTTTTTGGTGAAATTAAAAGAGTAGTTGTAAATTTGTCATGTCCTAATTCTAAGGCTTTTTTGACTGTTGTTTCAAGTCTATCGTCAAAACAAACTGTACATCTATCACCTTTTTCAGGCTCATTTTCTAAGCCTTTAACTTTTTTTAACCATTCTTCAATGTTATAAGGACCTTCAAGAAGCTGAATTCCAAGTTTTTTACATGAATATTCAACATCTAAATATCTTAAGCGATATTCGTTGTATGGATGAATATTTGGGTCATAGAAGAATCCAATAATCTCTTCTTTTGGATATTCTTTTTGGATTTGTTCTAAAAAATAGTGTGAGTCAACAGCGCAACAAATATGTACTAACAAAGCTAGCCTTTGGTTTTTAATTTATCAAATTTACAGTATTATAGTAAAACTTCTTAAAACAAAGGATAAGAAATTAAACATACAATTCTTTTTTTAACTTTACTTTTATTTTTTACAGGATGTATATTTAATAAACCACAAGTTATTTCAAGTGCAACAATTTTGATAAAAACTCCGAAAATAAAGTTTTATGATAAAGGTTTTATTTCAAAATATGATAACTATACTAGCGTGCAAATTCTTTCAGCAGGGACTTCAGTTTTCAATTTAAAAATTTATGATAATCGAATATGTCGTGATACTTTTAAGTGTCAAAGTTTAAAATCTTTTAATAAAGAGTTTTTGGATAAAAGTTATGAAGATAATTTTATAAAAAAACTTTTTGATAATGAAGATAAAGAAATTACGCATAGAGATAAGAAGAATAATATTTTAATTAAAATCAAAAAAGATTAATAGTACAATCCCAAAAAAAGTATTAAGGAAATTTAATGAAATATGTTGGAGCACATGTAAGTGCAAGTGGTGGAGTTTTTAACGCACCAATAAATGCAAGTGCAATTGGAGCAAAAGCTTTTGCTCTTTTTGTAAAAAATCAAAGACAATGGGCTGCAAAAGATTTTGATACAAAAACTTTAGATAAATGGTTTGAAGAGTTTGAAAAATGTGGAATTCAAGCAAAACATATTTTGCCTCACGATTCTTATTTAATAAATCTTGGTCATCCAGAAGAAGATAAAAGAGAAAAATCTTTAAATGGTTTTATTCATGAAATTCAAAGATGTGAGATTTTAAAACTTGATAGACTAAATTTTCATCCAGGAAGTCATTTACGAAAAATTACAGAAGATGAATGCTTAGATAGAATTGCTTTATCTTTAAATCAAGCAATTGACGCTACAAATGATATAAAAATGGTCATAGAAAATACAGCAGGTCAAGGAAGTAACTTAGGATATAAGTTCGAGCATTTAGCACATATTATTGATAAAGTTGAAGATAAAAGTAGAATTGGAGTTTGTATAGATACCTGTCATATGTTCACAGCAGGATATGATATACGAACACGTGAAGCTTATGATAAAACTTGGAAAGAGTTTGATGATATAGTTGGACGTGAATACTTAATGGGAATGCATATAAATGACTCTAAGCCAGAATTAGGAAGCCGTGTAGATAGACATGACTCTTTAGGTGTTGGAAAAATCGGTTGGGATGCTTTTAAATTTATTATGAATGATGATAGAATGGATGATATTCCGCTTGTATTAGAAACGATTAATGAAGAAATTTGGGCTGAAGAAATTCAAGCACTTTATGATTTAGTGGAGAAGTAAAGAGTTATTTTAAAGTTATTTATAACTAATTAACTATTAAAAAGATAAAATCCCTTATACTATTATTAAATTGGAGAACTCGCTAACGATGCTACAAAATCCAGAAATTAAAAAACTGATACTAAAACTTTGGAATATCTTTTGGTCAGGTGGAATTTCAAACCCTCTTGTTGCAATCGAACAGATAACTTATCTTATTTTTATAAAAAGACTTGATATTTTAGACGATGAAAAAAGAGAAAATGATAAAAAATATATTTCTGTTTTTGATGGTAAATATAAAAAAACTATCAAAGTTAAAAATGAAGAAACAGAAAAAGAAGAAGATAAAGAAATTGAAGTTTCAAAAGAAGAATTAAGATGGTCGAAAATTATAGAAATGGAAGACAAAGAAGAAAGGCTTCAACACATTTCAAAAAATGTATTTCCTGAAATTAAAAAATTAGAAGATGAAAATAGTCATTTTACAAAACATATGGCAAATGCTGTATTTATTATCCCGAGTGCCTCTTTACTTTATGATGTTATGAATATCATTGAAGATATTTTTAAAGAGATTTATAAAGATAGACACGATAAAAAACAGACTCATCAAGATATACAAGGAGATGTTTATGAACATCTTTTAAATGAAATAGCAACAGCAGGTAAAAATGGTCAATTTAGGACACCAAGACATATTATAAACTTATTAGTTGAGTTAGTTGAACCAAAAGAAAATGATAAGATTGTAGATCCTGCTTGTGGTAGTGCGGGATTTTTATTGGGTGCTTATCAATATATATTAACAACTTTAGATAAAGACGGAAAATATAGTGATACTGATGATGATGGATTTACAAGAAGTAGTCAAGCAATATTAACGGAAAATCAAAGAAAAAATTTTAGTCAAAATTTAAAAGGTTTTGATATCGATTTGACTATGGTACGTCTTGGACTTATGAATCTTATTATGCATGGTATTGAAAATCCTGAGATTGATTATTTGAATACTTTAAGTAAAAAATTTCAAGATCATAAAAATGAACTAGAAACATATGATGTAGTTCTAGCAAATCCTCCGTTTACTGGAAATCTAAATGAAGAGGATAAAGATGAAAATCTTGAACTAGTAACAACTAAAACAGAGCTTTTATTCATAGAAAGAATTTATTCCCTGCTATCAAATAATGGAACAGCAGGAATAATTATACCTCAAGGAGTACTTTTTGGTACAGGAAAAGCTTTTATAGAAACTAGAAAACTGATGATAGAAAGTTCACAACTTAAAGCTGTAATTAATATGCCAAGTGGAATTTTTAAACCTTATACAGGAGTAAATACAGCTATTCTTATTTTTACAAAAGGGAAAACCACTGAAAAAGTTTTCTTTTATGATATGAAGAGTGATGGACGTAGTCTTGATGATAGAAGAAATAAAATATATAAAGATAATGGAGAATCTGATTATGGTGACCTTCAAGATATTATCAATAAATATAAAGATAGAAAAAAAATAAATGATGATAAAAAAGAAAGATATTTTTTAGTTGATAAAAAAGAGATAGTTGAAAATGAGTATGATCTTAGTTTTGAAAAATATCATGAGCCTACTGACGAAGAGATTAACTATCGTGACATAAATGATATTTTAAATGAACTTATCACGTTGGAAGATAGTATTCAAATAGAACTAAAAGAGATAAAAAATTTATGTCAATGAAATTTATACCATTTCAAAAAGCAATAAAAGATGTAACTTCTAAGTTTACAAAAATAAAAAAGCAAAGCTATTTAAAAAATGGGAAATATCCTATTATAGATCAAAGTAAGAATTTAATTGCTGGTTATACAGATGATTATAATTTATTAGAAAACTTTGATAACGATATAATAATTTTCGGTGATCATACAAGAATTTTTAAATATATTGACTTTCCCATAGCAATCGGGGCTGATGGTGTAAAAGTTTTGCAAGTTGATAAAAAGATATTTAATACTCAGTATCTATACTATTATTTTAAATCTATCAAATTAAAAGATGCTGGATATAGTAGACACTTTAAGTTTTTAAAAGAGAAGAAAATCCCTGTATTAGAAATTGACAATCAAATAAACATATCTAACTTTTTATCTAAAATAGAAAAACTAATCCAACAAAGAGAAAAAAGCATAGAATTACTTGATGAATTAATTAGAAGTACATTTTTAAATATGTTTGACAGTCCTATTTCTAATCCTAAAAAATGGGAAAAAACTACTCTTGGGAAATTAGGTGATTGGAAAAGTGGGGGTACACCATCTCGTACAAATCAAGATTTTTTTAAAGGACATATTCCTTGGATAAGCTCAGGAGAATTAAATAATATGTTGATCTCTAGTGCAAATGAATATATCACTGATGATGCAATTGCAAAATCTAATACAAAAATAGTTGAAAAAGGAAGTTTATTACTTGGAATGTATGATACTGCAGCCTTAAAATCTAGTGTTAATACTATTGAATTAACTTGTAATCAAGCGATAGCTTTTTCAAAACTAAATGAAGAAAAATGTAATACTTATTATATTTACCATTTAATTCAAATTGGTAAAAAACATTTTAAGCGTCTGAGAAGAGGTGCAAGACAGAAAAATATGAATATCTCTATGATTAAAAATATTCCTATAATATTACCACCAAAAAAATTACAAGATAAATTTGCAGATGCAGTAATTAAAATAGAAAATACAAAAAAAATCTATCTAAGTAGTCTTGTTGAATTAAGACAGCTTTTTGGTGCAGTTTCTCAGAAAGCTTTTAAAGGAGAATTGAATTTAAGTAAGATTGAACTTACGCAAATTAGTGAAGTTAAAGATGTAGCTCCAAAAATAAAACAAGAAGTTATTAAACAACCAAAACAAGAAACAAAAAGTCTTTTAACTAAACTTATTAATATAGGATTAGTTATTGGAGGAAGTGCTGTAACTGCTTATACTGCTAAAAAAATATTTGATAATTATAATACAGATATTACAAATACTATTGTAAAAGATGGTAAAAATATTATTGAATATGATAGAGATGTAGAACTATATTTTAATGATATGTTTTTAAAGAGTTTTATTAAAATGTTTCAAGAAAAAGAGATAGTTACTAACCAACGATTATTAGAAGAACTAAATAAAATAGACTTTCAAAACAAACCTACATTTTCAAATATAAAAGATGCTCTGATGCATCTATTAGAAAAAAATGAAGTTCAACAGTATAATAATAAATTTGAAAATATTGCATTTAGGATAAAAGAATGAAATTATTACGAGTAAAGCTTTTATCTGAATTTAGAGGGCTTCCTAAAAACTTTGAATTAAAATTTAATAATGAGTATGAAGATTTAAGGCAGCTTGATCCTGTATGTTTAATAGGGTTAAATGGTTCTGGGAAATCAAATTTATTGGAAGTATTGTCTGAAATATTTTATTTTTTAGAAGATTTTTCAAAAGCTAAATTAAGCGACTTAAGGAAATTTGAAAAAGAATTTGGTTTTGAAATAGAATATTTACTTTCAAAAAATGTTTTTAATACTAATAAATCTAATGATGAAAAAGAAGTTAAAAGTGAACAAGTTAAAATTTTAATAAGAAAAGAAGTACAAAAATCTCCTATCGCAACATGGTATGATGAAGATGAATATACAAGTGCTTCTCCTGAAAATTTCAAGACATATTTGCCAAATCAAATTATTGCATATTCTTCAGGAATGAATGAACTGATAAGTAACCCATATATAAAAATGGATTTTCAATATTTAGATGAATTTACAAAATTAGCAAAAGACAAAGCAAACTTAGATGATGAAATTGAAAATAAAATGTTTTTCATGGATTATGACATAAATAAACTTATCACAATATCTAATTTTCTTTTTGATAAACCAATAGAAGATGACTATGGAGTAATCAATTTAAATCGAGTGAAAAATGAAATTAAAATTAAAGAGATTCATTCATTTTCTATTTCTATTAAATTGAGGGATAATGAAAAAAGACCTATTCTTCTACCTTCTTTTTTGAATATTGAGATTGAAAACCTAAAAAAATGTGCAACAATTTATGATGAAAAACCGTTTGAAAATAAACAAGGTAAATATTTTGAGTATGATTTTTTTTTCTATATAAATGATGTAACAAGGGCATTGGTTAAGAGATATTTTAAAACAGCATATGAATTTTATAAAACTTTATATTTTTTCAGACTTTTAAATAATCATCTTATAAGTGCTACAACTCAAAAAATAATTAAAGAGGCAAATGAAAAAGTAAATATTTCAGCTTTAATTCCTAAGTTTGAAGAAAAAGAAAAAGTATTTAATATCTCTGATATTGCTTTTAGAAAACTTCATTCAAAAGAACCTGTGTATTATAAACAATTGTCAGATGGGGAACATCAGTTTTTGCATGTTTTTGGGACATTACTTTTAATGAATCAAAGCGGTACATTATTTTTATTTGATGAGCCTGAAACACATTTTAATCCTGATTGGCGTTCAAAGTTTGTAAGTACTATAAATGAATCAATCAAAGATGAAATGATTCCAAGAGAACAAGAATTAATATTAACAACTCATTCCCCTTTTATAGTATCAGATTGTAAAAAAGAAAATGTATTTAAATTTCAAAAGAATTCTAGAGGGAAAATAGTTCCTCCTGTAAATCCAAGTTTTGAAACTTATGGATCATCTATTAATAAAATTACAATGCAGTTTTTTGGGAAGAAAGATACAATATCTCAATTTGTATTAGAACAACTTAGAAACATAAAAAAAGATATTGATAATAAAGAAATAGATTTGGAAGACGCACAAGTGTTATTGAGACAGTTTGGTGAATCTATTGAAAAAATGGCTATGGAAGAATATGTAAAGAGAGTTAAAAAATAATGTTATTTAATTATAGACTTTTTAACCATGATGTTGCAAAGTTACAAATCTTTTTAGAACATACTGTTTTAGAAGTATGGTGTAAGTCAGATACTAATAGTGAATTCTCAACTGACTTATTACATTCTGAGTATACTATGCTATATCGGACAAGAAATAAACTTCACAAAGATATTGAGGAAATATTTAATATTTTTAAAACTTTATCTAATGTAAAAAAAGAAAGAATAAAAGAGATTTTTATAAATAATAATAAAATTGAAGAATTATGTAAAGGATTAGGAAATGGTATATTTTATAAAGAAATTAAAGATGAAATAGATGAAAGCTTAGCTGATAAACTAAAAGCATTTAACAACTATTTATACAATTTTTTAGATAAAAAAGATGCTTCTTTTGTAGGAAACTTTGACTCATTAACTGATTATTATAAAAAGCTTGTTTCTCAGTTGCCAGCTAGTATATGCCCCTTTTGTGGAATTGAAACTATCAAATCTAAAAGGTTAAGTAGAAGAGATGCATACGATCACTACTTACCCAAATCACTATTTCCTTTTACAGCTGTAAATGTTAACAATTTAGCTCCAATGTGCAAAGAGTGTAATGAAGATTGGAAAGGTGATAATAATCCTATTAAAACAAATAAAGATGGAGGAGATAATAGAAAAACATTTTATCCATTTAGCTCTAATTTATATGATTTGAAAGTTTCAATAACACGATTAGAAATAGACCCTTTATTTGATGAAGATGAACATAATATTGAAATAGAGTATAGTTGTGAAGGTCATGATGAAGAAGTTGATACATGGTTACAATTATTTAATATTAATGAAAGATATGATGATTGTATAAGAACAAAACTTCAATACTGGCTTGAAAATTGGCGTATAATAAATGATGAGAGTAATAATCAGAAAAAAATTGAATATACTCAAAATAAGAAAGATAATAAATTTATCGATACAAACTTTTTAAATTTAGCAGTACTTGAAGCAAGAGAAAATTTATAGGAACCATTATGGGTTTATCTGAAAAAACAAAAAAAATAATCTGGGGACAATTTGCAGGAAGATGTGCTATATGCAAAGAAAAAGTAATTCATGAAAATGAAGATGGAAATAAGTCTTTATTTGGAGAAGTGGCTCATATAATAGGTGAAAAGAATGGGTCAGCTAGATTTTCAAATAGAGTGGATATAGAGTATAGGAATAGTGAAGAAAATCTTATGCTGTTATGTGCAAACCATCATACAGTGATAGATAAAGATGAAAATGTAAATGACTATAGGGTAGAAAAATTACATCAAATAAAAGACGAGTATTTAAATTGGTTAGAATCAAGTCTGAGTAAAAGTGTAAAATGGGATGTAAATTTAGCACATTTATTTTATTTAAATATTCCTAGATTAAATGAAGTAGCTCTAAAATATGGATATAAAGTTAATTTACAAAAATATAATGAAAGACAGAATTTACATTCCCATGGATGGGATTTAAATTATATTATGTTAGCTTATGAAAAACTATTTAAGAATTTACGAATTGATGCTTTAGACTTTAATAGGCTTAGTGTTATACATGAAAGTTTTATTGGGAGATTAGTATATTTTGAAAGAATTAAGTTTAGAACAAAAAATATTGATTATATTTCTGGTCAAGAAACAAATGAAATAAATTATAATTTTACAGGAGATTTAAAAAAAGACCCTCATATATATTTTACCCATTACAACGGATGGAAATTAGTTTTAAATATAAATAGGAATTGGGTTACAACAGATACAGCTTTTTCATATTTTAGACCAAGTGGTGGAGTAAGTACATTTAGCGGTTTCTTCCGAATTATAAATGTAGATTATTCTGAAAATATAATTTTTGGATCTCCATTCACAATAGGCCTGACTCCTAGTCCTTGGGATAATATGGTGGAGGAAAAGCATAGAGAAGGAATAAAAGAGAAAAGAGACAATATTAATGTAAATATTGTAGAAGAAAACAATAATTTAGGAGGCTTAGTCGATTTTAAAAAAGCAAAAAAAAGAGCCCAATATTTTGACTTTGCTGATCAAACATGTGATTTTTGTAAAAGAATATTAGCTAATGATAAATATATGATTGATGGAGGAACATATCAAGGTCCCTGGGCATATATGTGTGTAGGTTGTTTTGAAAAAAATGGCTATGGCATAGAGTGGGGAGTTGGACAATTATTTCAAAATTTAGGTTCAGAAGGATGGTTATTAGTAGCTGGATATGATAAAAATGAAAATGCGATTGAAGACAATTTTGAAAATTATAATTTTAAGGAATTTTTATGAAAATTCATGAAAAATATTTTAAAAGACTAATAGTTTTTATTGGTATAATTATTCCCATAAAATATCATTTTTAATTTGAAGGAAACTATCAAAATGACTAATTCTAATATACTTATATACCAAGCAGAAGATGGTAATACAAAAATTGAAACTCATCTTGTAGATGAAACAATATGGTTAAACCAAGAACAAATGAGTGAACTGTTTCAAAAAGCACGTTCTACAATTAATGAACATATTAAAAATATATATGAAGAAAAAGAGTTAAAAGAGATTCCTACTATGAAGAAATTCGGAAATCCCGAATTTGCTAAAAAACCTACTAACTTTTATAATTTAGATGTAATCATATCAGTTGGATATAGAGTACGTTCACCACAAGGAACAAAATTTCGTCAGTGGGCAACGCAAAGGCTTAAAGAATATATTGTAAAGGGTTTTACGATGAATGATGAACTTCTAAAACAAGCAGGTGGGGGAGATTATTTTGAAGAGTTACTTTCTCGCATTCGAGATATTCGTTCCTCTGAAAAAGTATTTTGGAGAAAGGTTCTTGATATTTATTCTACAAGTATTGATTATGACTCAAAAGCAGATACTTCAACTTTATTTTTTCAAACTATACAAAACAAAATGCACTGGGCAGCTCATGGGCATACCGCAGCTGAAATTGTTTATGAAAGAGCAAACAGCGACAATGAAAATATGGGCTTGACTTCTTTTAAGGGTGAAAACCCTATTAAAAAAGAGATTGAAGTAGCGAAGAATTATCTTAATGAAGAAGAACTCAATATTCTTAATCGAATGGTAACCGCCTATTTAGAAATAGCAGAGCTACAAGCTTTAAATAGAAAGCCCATGTATATGAAAGACTGGATTGAGAAAATTGATGACTTTTTAAAAATGACAGGAAATGATATATTAACTCATTTAGGAACAGTCAGTCATAACCAAGCTTTGGAAAAAGCTAATAATGAGTATAAAAAATACAAAGAGAAAAGAAAAAATGAATTATCAAATGTAGAAAAAGATTTTATAAAACAAATCGATAATACATCTAAAACTTTAAAAAAGAAAAAATGATTGATAGGTAGATTTATTATTTCTTTTAAAAATAATTATGAAAAGAAATTAATATAAAGTTTATACGTAAGAGTATAGAATCACTTCTCAAATATTTTATGAAGGAATATAATGTCAAAAATAGGAATATTAGTTGCAAGTTCAAATAACAACTTGAAACTAGGAAAAAAACTTGCAGAGCTTGCGGGTGAAGAAAATGTAGAAGCAGAACTTATAAACTTAGTTGATTTAGAATTACCACTTTATAATACAATTGAAGAGCAAAAAAATGGAATCCCTGAAGTTGCAAAAGATTTAGCAATAAAGATTTTATCTTTAAAAGCTTTCATTGTTGTAGCTCCTGAGTACAATGGAGTTATGCCTCCTGTTTTAAATAATGCAATGTCTTGGACTTCAAGAGCAACTGATCATTGGAGAGATGCTTTTAATGAAAAAATTATTGGACTTGCTACACACAGTGGTGGTGGAGGACAAAAAGGTCTACAAGCTATGAGAATTCAATTTCAACACTTAGGTGCAAATATTTTAGCAAGAGAACTTTTAACTACATATGAAAAACAATTAGATGAAGATGTTGCTAGAAATATGATTCAGCAACTAAATAAGCTTTCAAATCTTTAAAATAAATTACAGCACTATAGTTATATAGTGCTGTTTAATTAACTAATTAATCTTTTCAAAGTATTCAGGATTATCTTCTTTTATCACTCTATAGGTTACTGAAAGGGCACTTACTATAAACACAGTTATAAAAACATCTAATACGGGATATAAAATATCAAGATGAGGAGAAATAATTTTAATTAAAAAACCAATAGCCAACTCATATACAATTCCTAAAATTAATGCAAAAACAATTGGAAAAATAACTATAGTGAAGAACGTCAATAATTTATAATTTTTAGTATATTCCCATGCCTGACTAATTGAAATTTCTTTATCAATTGCAATTGAAGGAAGTGCTAAAGAAAATCTGCTAAATAAAATAAGAGAAAAGAATATTGTCACCAATAGTGAAATTGAAGTGATTGCTTCTATATTAAACAGCAAAGGTATTGCCCCAAATGCCATTACTATTCCTATAATAAGCCCTATAAAAATTGATGTAATTAAAAAAGAGAATTCACGTTTCCCAAATTTGAAAAACCCCCAAGTAGAAATACTATTTGAACCTAGTAAAAGAATTCTATGTGTAGTAATTGCTATTGTAATATTGATTAAAAGAGAAAGAACGATAATTGAAAAAGTGACGAAATTATCATTGCTATACATTCGTGAAATTTTATCTAAGATGATTATTAATAAAAGAGGTAGAAATAGAGCTTTTATCAAGACTTGATTGTTTTTGAAAACGGGAATAAATGTTCCGTTTATAATTCTTTTGTACATACTTTTCCTTTTGAGTTTGTAGTTTATTGGGTTTTGACTTAATAAAAAATATGTCAATTAATTATTGATTTTATTCTTCAAGTAAAATAAGATATAATATCCACAATTTAATACATAGAGAAAACATGGAACACATAATAAGCGCACTAATCCCTATTTTTTTACTTATTTTAATTGGATATTTATTTAAAAGAATAAAATTCCCATCAAATGAATTTTGGGCAAATGCAGATAAATTAACTTATTATGTTCTTATGCCTTCTTTACTTGTGTATAAACTTTCAACTGCTTCTTTAGATGGCTTAGATGCTATTGATTTTGTTCTTACAGGAATTTTAGGAATTTTAGCAGTTCTTGTGGTAAATTTGATTTTGAATTCAAAATCAAAAACTTCAGGAGCTTCTTTTTCTTCAGTTGTACAAGGTGCGGTTAGATTTAATACGTATGTTTATTTAGCATTAATTACAGCAATTTTTGGGGATGAAGGTATCGCTTTAGCTGCACTTCTTATAACTTTTGCAATTCCTCTTATAAATGTAATTTGTATCACAATTTTTGCAGTATTTGTAAATGATAAGAAAGCAACTTTTTTAGGAATGCTAAAATCTATTATTACAAATCCTTTAATAATTGCTTGTATTTTAGGTGGAGGAATCAATTATCTTGATTTTACTTTGCCAATTATTACTCTAAATTTATTAAAAATATTAAGTGCCTCAGCTCTACCGATGGGACTTTTATCAATTGGATTTTCTTTGGATTTATCTTCAGTTAAAGAAGCAAAAGCAGAACTTATAATCTCTTCTGTTTTGAAACTTCTAGTTATGCCTTTATTTATGTATTTAATTGGAACTTATTTTGCACTTAACACAATTTTATTATCTATTGTGATTATTTTTGCAGCAATGCCAACGGCTCCTTCTTCTTTTATCTTATCAAGACAATTAGGAGGTGATACTAGATTAATGGCTTCAATTATTACTTTTCAGACTCTTCTATCTGTTCTAAGTTTATCTCTTCTTCTAGGACTTCTTGCTCTTTAGTTTGCAAGTTAATTTTTTCAAGAATTTTTTCACTCTCTTTATCACCTTTTGAGATTAAAATTTTAAGAAGCTTTATTCCTTCTTCTTTATTAAATCTATTACCTACACATTTTTCACAAAGGTATATTTTTGATAGTTTTTTTTGAGCATTTGTATAATCTTTTTTTGCAGCTTTTTTATAATATTCTAGTGCTTTTGCCTTATCTTGTGGAAAATCATTTTTGAAAAAACCATATTCGTAGATATTTCCTAAATGCATCAAAGTTGATACTTCACCTAATTCTTCTAAGCTTTCATATAATTCCACTGCTCTTTTAACATCTTGAATAATAATTGGTCTTATCATATAAATATTCGCATAAGCATAATCTTTTATACTTTTTATATCATTATTTGATATTAATTTTTTATACCAATAAATAGACTTAATAGGGTCATCTATTTTATATATTTCTGCTAATTCTCTTTGGGCAAAGATATTATCTTCTTTTGCTAATTGAAGATAGATTTTGATAGCATCTTCTTTGTTTGAACTCAAAGCTTTTGTAAGAAGTTTTTTGTGAGGGTCTTGAATATCAATACTTTTATTTTGATTTATTTTATCTTCTAGTATTTTTGCTTTTAATAAGCCATTTACAAAATAAGAGTAGTTTTTTCTATAAAAATCGGCATATCTTTGTAAAGTTTCCTTATTTTCTAACTTTTTAATTCTATCAAAGAGCTTTTCAAAAAAAATAATTTGGTCTTTCTTATAAATAAATTCATCAATAAGATAGAAATCTTTATTTTCCTTTTTTGTTAGTATTTTCTCTTCTTCAAGAGGTGCTTGAAATACTTTACTAGAACAACCAACAAATAGGATTAATAATGTTACAATTAAATAAATATTTCTCATAGACAACCTTTTATATAATTGTTGTAATATTAATATATTCTTTGTTTTAAGGAGTTTAAAATAATGGTTTTTTTAGTTATTTTTGGACTGATTGCAATTGTAGTTATTGCTTTAAATATTATAGATGGCTCAAATTTAGAAAAAATTGAAAATCATTTCAAGGCTTTAAATTGCCAAAATGTGATTTATTCAAAAGGTATTTATAAAGGAATTTGTAAAGATGAAATCATGCAAATACCAAATGGTTTTTCTGTAAATTTAGAAGAAGACAAAAGAATTTTAAAATTAAATGAGATTAAAAATCTAGATATAAAGAAACTAACAATTATTATAAATAATAGTTATAATATAGAATTTAAGAAAAAAGAAAATATGGATATTTTTTACATGAAATTAAAGGAAAAGAAAAATATATGAAAGAAATTATAGATTTTATAAATGCTATAGAGGTTGAAAAATCTGCTTTTTTTAAACAATTAAAATGTTCAAAAGAAGAAGCAAAAATATTACAACATATTACAAAAGAGTATATTACAGGAAGAGAAACTCTGATTGTAATTGATATTTTGTCAGAGTTTTATGATGTAAAAACATATGCACATTTACATCATATACAGCTTATAAAATCACTTTTAGAATTTGGTTGGTTAGTACAAAATAGCTTTGATCATACAAGACTTAGTGATATGTCAAAGTTAGAGCTTTTAAATTCAGCAGTTACTCTTTCCCCTACGTATTTAAAGCTTTTAGAAAAAGGTTCTTTAGAGTTTGTTTTACCTGAGATTAAAGAATATGAAGATCACTTAGAGTATTTACAAGACCAATTTTTTAGAATAGATTTAGCTCAACAATTAAATTTAGTAAAAAGAAATTTTGATGAAAATTCACCAAATATTAATAGATTAAAATCAAAATTAACACTTCTTGAAAATAGAATTAGAGATAGAGTAAAAGAGACAACTACTGGTATTATGCTTGAGGATTTCTTTAAAACAAATACCCTTAATGAACAAGAACAAATGTTATTTTTAGCCCTTTTAAAAGAAGAATATTCAGGAGGAGATGGAACAATTAGAGATATGAATTCTTTGATTGATCTAGTTTCAAGCGATGATTATGAAAAAATAAAATATAGATCTTTACTTGAAGAAGGTTCAAATTTAGTTTCAAATGCACTTGTTGATTATGATGAGGTTTTAACGCCTTTTGGAGGGATTAATAGAAATTTTTATATTCCTGATGAAATTCTTTATAAAATTTCACATCCCACAAAAAAGAATACAAGAAATAGAAAAGTTAAACTTGATACTTTGATAAAAGAACAAGATACTTTTGAGTTAGTTTCTACAACTAAATCTTTAGATGATGTGGTTTTAAATGAAAAAACTAGAGGCGTTTTAGATGACTTA
Source organism: Halarcobacter sp. (assembly GCA_030145305.1). GTDB lineage: Bacteria > Campylobacterota > Campylobacteria > Campylobacterales > Arcobacteraceae > Halarcobacter. Next base: position 46,714 of record JAQYVX010000011.1, read on the forward strand.
TTAAAGCAAATGGACAAGAATGTTTTTAATCGTTTAAAACAATGGGGAATAAGAGATAAAAACAAAGGAATTGAAGCTAGAATTATTTTTTATGGCTTTGCCGGAACTGGAAAAACTTTAACTGCTCTTGCTTTTGCAAAATCTTTGAAAAGACAAGTTCTTAGTTTTGATTGTTCAAAAATTCTTTCAATGTATGTAGGTGAAAGTGAAAAAAATGTAAGAGGAATTTTTGATAAATATTATGAAATAAGGGATAAAAGTAAAGCTGAACCTATTTTACTTTTAAACGAAGCTGACCAATTTTTAAGTTCAAGAACTACTTCAAGTTCAAGTGGAAGTGAAAAAATGCATAATCAAATGCAAAATATTTTCTTAGAGCAAATTGAGAAATTTGATGGAATATTAATAGCAACAACAAACCTCTTAGAATCATTAGATACAGCATTTTCAAGAAGATTTAACTACAAAATAGAGTTTAAAAAACCAACTTTAGAACAAAGAAATAAATTATGGGAAAAATTACTTCCTAAAACTCTACCTTTAGAAAAAGATTTTGATATAAAAAAGTTAGTTAAATATGAATTAACTGGGGGTCAAATTGAAATGGTTATAAAAAATACAGCTTTTAAAATTGCTGTTGAAGAGGAACCTATCTTTAGTGTAAAATCTTTTGAAGAACAAATAGAAAAAGAGCTAAAAGGCAACTTTGATTCTGAAAATAAAGTAGGCTTCTTTTAGCCTATTTTAAAAAGAATTTAAAATATCATCTTAATCTCATTTAGTTATATTAAAATTAACTTAAAATTAAACCTTAGAAAAAAATTAAAAGTAAGCTTCTTGCTTATAAGACAAGCTTTATAAGATATTAGATATTATCTAAACTAATAATTAATTGAAGGATTAAAGATGACACATATGGATTTTTCTCATCCGTATTTCGGTGTATTTGTAATGTTTATACTTACCTTTGGGGCATTTATAGCAATTGTATGGATTGCAAGAGTTGTAAGTAGAAAGCTTGCACGTCTTGATACTGAGAAGCTTAAAGTCTCACTTTATGAGTGTGGACCTGAGGTTACAAAGCAACCAAATAGTATATCCGTTCAGTTCTATTTGATGGCACTACTATTTATTCTATTTGACATAGAAATCATATTTATGTTCCCGTGGGCAATTAACTTTAAAATTCTTGGCTGGTTTGGATTTGTAGAGATGGTTCTATTTATTCTTTTACTTACTATTGGATTTATCTACGCATGGAAAAAAGGAGCCCTTGAATGGCACAGCATAAAGTAAATTATTTACAAGATGGTGGAGCTCCAATCGCTCTTACTACGGTTGATAAATTAGTAAATTGGGGAAGGTCAAACTCCTTATGGCCTTTAACATATGGCTTAGCCTGTTGTGCTATTGAAATGATGGCAACAGGAGCTTCAAGATATGACTTTGATAGATTTGGAACAATTTTCAGGGCAAGTCCTAGACAAGCAGATGTAATTGTTGTTGCTGGAACATTAACAAAAAAACATGCAGAATTTATGAGAAGATTGTATGATCAAATGCCTGATCCTAAGTGGGTAATTTCGATGGGTTCTTGTGCAAATACAGGAGGTATGTTTAATACCTATGCAACTGTTCAAGGGGTTGATAGAATTATTCCTGTGGATATTTATCTTCCAGGATGTGCTCCACGACCTGAAACACTACAATATGCGCTTATGACACTTCAAAAGAAAATAAGAAGAGAGTCCATTTTTAGATCAATTAAGAAAAAAAGGTTAGTGTAATGAGAAAATATACGCCTAAACATGATGTTCAACATAAATCTTATTTCAATGATAGATTTTATGTAACCCCTCAAACTCCAAAGAAAAATCCAAATGAAGATGAAGTTTACTCAAAAGATGTGGAAGCTTTAGAAAATAAATTTGAAATTTCAAAATCATATATAGAAATAGATGAATTAGTTGTGTATATAAATGCCCAAGATAATGTTTCAGTTCTTACATTTTTAAGAGATGAATTAGAGTATGAAATGCTAATGGAAATGTCGGCAATTGATTATATAGCACAAAGAGGTGGCTTTGAAATTTTTTATGAAATGTTATCTTTAACAAAAAGAAAAAGACTTAGAGTAAAAACTTTTATTAGACAAAAACAAACTATTGAGTCAGTTTATGATGTTTTTAAAATGGCAAACTGGGCTGAACGAGAAATGTATGATATGTATGGTGTAAAAATATTAAATCATCCAAATATGAAAAGAATTCTTATGCCTGATGATTGGTATGATTATCCTTTAAGAAAAACATATCCTCTGATTGGTGATGAAACAGCACAATGGTACGAAGTAGATAAAGTTTTTGGTAAAGAATATAGAGATGTAATTGGCCCTGAAATTAGAGATTGTGCAAATATAGATAGATATGACACAGAACGTTTTTCAAGACTTGGTCATGAAGTACCATATGGAACTGATATTAGTGATGGGAAGGAGCCTGATACTCCAATTTCATATCAAGAAGAAGGTGGAGTTCCTTTATATAGAAAACTTAAGCCAGAAGATTCTGTAACAATTAAAGAGAAAAGGTAAGTAGTATGCAACAATCAGTAAATAGATTAAAACCTTTCTTTGAAAATATACATTTTGAGAGAGAAGATAACGCTATGATGGTTAACTTTGGTCCTCAACATCCTTCTGCTCATGGTCAAATGAGACTTATGTTGGAGCTTAAAGGTGAAGAAGTAGTGAAAGCTAGACCAGGTGTTGGATACTTGCATCGTGGTATGGAAAAAATGGGTGAGAATATGATTTATAATGAATTCTTACCAACAACAGATAGAATGGATTATATAGCTTCAACTTCAAATAACTATGGTTATGCCTTAGCTGTTGAAAAATTACTTGGAATTGAAGTTCCTAGACGTGGAGAGATTATTAGAACTATGTTAGTTGAACTAAATAGAATGATTTCTCATGTTTTTTGGCTTGCTTGTCATGCTCTTGATGTGGGAGCAATGTCTGTATTTTTATATACTTTTAGAGATAGAGAATTCGCAATGGACTTAATCGAAGATTATTGTGGAGCAAGACTTACTCATAGTACAGTTAGAATTGGTGGAGTTCCTTTAGACTTGCCCGAAGATTGGTGCGATAAACTTGAAGCATATTTAAAAAATCAAGAAATAGAAACAGCAAAATATGAAGGACTTTTAACAGAAAATAGAATCTGGAGAATGAGACTTGAAAATGTTGGTGTTATTAATGAACAAATGGCAAAAACATGGGCTTGTTCCGGGATTGTTTTAAGAGCTTCAGGTGTTAAATGGGATTTAAGACGAGAAATGCCTTATGGTTTATATCCTGAATTAGATTTTGATGTTCCAATTGCAAGCACAGGTGATGCTTATGGAAGATACAAATGTCATATGAAAGAATTAGGTGAAACTACTAAGATTTTAAGACAACTAATTACAATGTACAAAAAAAGTGATTCTGCTCTTATGGCTCATGCTCCTGAGTATATCTCTGCAACAAAAGAAGATATTATGACTCAAAACTACTCTTTAATGCAACATTTTGTACTAGTAACACAAGGTATGAGACCTCCAAAAGGTGAAGTTTATGTAGCAACTGAGTCTCCCAAAGGTGAGCTAGGTTTTATGATTGTTAGTGATGGTTCCCCTTATGCTTATAAAATGAAGTTAAGAGCACCATCTTTTTGGCATACAGGACTTTTAGAAGACTTGCTTCCTGGTCACCAGTTAGCTGATGTTGTAACAATTATTGGTAACCTGAATGTAGTGTTTGGCGAAATTGACCGGTAAAAGGAAAAATATGAAAAGATATGATTTAAGACCATTAAAAGATAAGTTTTATGACAGAATGTTAGAGCTTATGGATAAAGATATTAAAGATGGTGAAAATGCAATTTTCCTTTTTGAAATTGGTGATTTCTCTCCTATCCAAAAATCTTCTGATGTAATTTTAGAAGCGGGATATACATTAATGAATTCCATAAAATTCAATGAAGTAGATTGGACAATTGTTGTAAAAAAAGTTAAGCCAGAAGTTGCTGTAATAGATGATAGTCCAGCCGAAGAAACAAGTAAAAAAATAAGTGAAGAGTAAACATGAATATTAAAGAAATTATAGCAAAAAGCGATTATATTATTACATTTGGGTCATTTTTATCAGCCGATAATGAGCAAATCCAAGAAGCAATTATTCAAGCAATTGCTAAGAATTCAGCAGAGTTTGTATATATGCATCCAATTGATAATGTTGATTTAAAAGTTTATTATTCACAGTTTATTAAATATGAAGCTGGAAGTGAAGAGGGAATTTCTGCACTACTATTAGATACTTTTGTTAAATCAAGCAATGAAAAAATTCAAGCTTATTTAGATGATTTAGATATTGGATATATTTCTGCTGAAAGTAGTGCAGGTGAAGAAGAGTTTGAAGAAGCTTACGAAAAGTCTTTAGAAAAAAAACAGAAAACTTTGATTTTAGGACGAGATATTTTTACACATGAAAGAGTTGAAAATATTACAAAAATATTATCAGTAATTAGAAAATATAGTGATTTGACTGTTATATCGCTAGAAGAAGAGTATCAGTATATTTTAGATGAGATTTTAAACGAAAATCTTGAAGAACCAAAAGAATTACATTCATACAATGGCACAGTTGTATATAGAACTTATGGAAATGAAAACACAGATATTATAGTTGGAAGTGAATCTTTTGCAAGAATTGCTAAAGTAGCTAATGACGATGAGGTTCTTGTTAATTGTATGGGTGATAAAATTAAAAAAACTTTTGTTGTTAATAAGGACTTGTATGGAACGATTGCACTTTGTGCAATGAAGAGTGATGATTCAAATTGTTTATCTCAAGGGTATAGGTATAAACAAGTAAAAATTGAAAAGGTTGATGAATAATGAGTGATTTAATTACATTAACAATAAATGACAAAACCCTTCAAGCAAAAGAGGGTGACTCAATATTAAACGTTGCCCGTGCAAACGATATCTTTGTTCCAGCAGTTTGTTATTTAACAAGATGTTCTCCTACTTTAGCCTGTAGATTGTGTCTTGTTGAAGCTGATGGAAAGCAAGTGTATTCTTGTAATGCAAAAGTAAAAGAAGGAATGGTAGTCTCAACTGAAACTGCAAATATCGCTAAAGAAAGACGAGCTATTATGGAGGTTTATGATGTAAACCATCCTTTGCAGTGTGGAGTTTGTGACCAAAGTGGTGAATGTGAACTTCAAAACTACTCTTTATATATGAAAGTAGATTCGCAAAAGTATACTATAAAAGATGTGGCAAGACCAGCTGCTTCTTGGGGTGTTATGAAATATGACCCTGGATTATGTATAGTTTGTGAAAAATGTGTAACTGTTTGTAAAGATATGATTGGTTCAAATGCTTTAAGTACAGTTAAACGTGGTGCTGATGCAATTGAAAAAACATTTAAAGATGAAATGCCAAAAGATGCATATGCCATGTGGAATAAGCTTAATAAATCACTTATTGGCTTTGAAGCTGATAATTGTACAGATTGTGGCGAGTGTATTTCAGTTTGTCCTGTTGGAGCTTTAGTTTCTGCTGATTTTCAATATAAATCAAATGCTTGGGAATTAAATAAAATCCCTGCTGCTAATCCTCATTCTTCTGATTGTGCATTTATGTATTATGAAACAAAGCATACTTCATTAGAAGATCCAAGCCCTAAAATTTATAGAGTTACAAATGAACATCATTATTCAACTATAAATGGAGCTGCAAGATTTGCTTATGATTTTGAGAATAAAGTAAAAGAAAAAGATGAAAAAGCATTTAACAAAGCTGTTGAAGCATTTAAGAAAGCAAAAACTATTAAGTTTAATTCATATATTACAAATGAAGAAGCTTTTATCTTACAATCAATTGCTAAAAAAACTGGTGCAAAACTTGTAAATAAAGATGCCTTTAACTATAAAAAGTTTTTAAATGCATATTCAACAGTTTCAGAACAGGCTTTATACTCTTCAAGTTTGACTGAAGTTCATGATTCTAATTTTGTTATTTCTCTTGGTTCATATTTAAAATCAGATTTACCAAATGCAAGATATGCCTTTAATAACTTAGTTACTACAAATAAAGGAAGTGGTATTTACTTCCATCCAATAGCTGACCCAGTTATAGAAAAAATTGGTAAAAAAGGTAAAACTACAGAGTTTATTTATCATAAACCCTTATGTGAAGAGTCAATTTTATATTTTATTTTAAATAGATTTGGAAAAAAATTACCAGAAAATATTCAAGTATATTTAGACTCATTTAAAGAAACAAGAAAGAAAACAATAGTTGAAACAATAAAAGAGACTGTTGTAGAAATTGTGAAAGATGAAGAAACAGGGGAAGAAAAAGAAGTTAAGAAAATAGTTCCTAAAAAAGTTAAAACAGAAGTTGAATTTGAATATACAAGACTTCTTGATAATATAGGACAAGATGAAAGCTTCCTTGAAACTATTGATACTTTAATTGCTAAAGTTGATACTTATTCATTAATGGTAGGAGAAGATTTATTTACTCATCCCCAAAGTGAAAATCTAGCAAAACTATGTGGATTAATTGATAAATATACAGATTTTTCTCTTGTGATTATTCCTTCACAAACAAATACTCTAGGAGTTAGTTTACTTTGTGATATTGAGGAAAATATAGATGGCTTTACTGTAGGATACAACGAAAAAGCAGATTTCCAATTAAGTGCTTTAGGTGATGGAGATTTAGATATTCCCGCACTTAATCAGCAAGAAGGAACATTTACTAATATTGATAAAAAAGTAATACCTACAAATGCAGCACTTCCATATAATGGCTATACCTTAAATGATATTGCAAATGAAGTTTTAGGTTTAGATATTGAACATACAATTGAATACACTGAATTACTTCCTGAAGCTAAAGGTTTTAAATCAATTCATTTTGATAAATTACCAAACTATTTTGGAAATGATAGAGTTGAATATAGAGGTTACTCTTTAAATTCAACTTCTAGTGAAACTATAAAAAATGAACAAGTTGAAGAGATAAAAACAAAAGTTTTAGAAGCAAATGAAAATGAGTTTATAATTTATAGAGCTAATCCAATTAATCAGTTTAATGAATTTACAGCAATTGCTCATGAATTTGCAGAAAACTTACAATCAGGAATTTTTGCTTCGCCTAATTTATTAGAAAAGTTAGAAGTTAAAGAGGGTGAGCGTGTAAATGTAGTTTCAAATGGTCTTGAAATGAATTTAATTATTTACTGTGATAATCAAATTGCAGGAGATATAGCATATGTTTCAAACTTTGAAAAAGATTTGGATACACGAAGCTTATTTGACACATACAGATATAGTAAAGCTGTAATTAAAAAGGCATAACATGGAAATAGGATTTATTATTGAAACGGTAGTAAAAGTAGTTGTCGTTCTTTCGGTATTAGCTTCCATAGCAGCTTTTACAACATACATAGAAAGAAAAGTCTTAGCTTATATGCAAAGACGACATGGACCTATGAATGTTGGACCGCATGGGGTACTACAATTAGCAGCAGATGGAATAAAACTTTTTACTAAAGAAGATTTTATCCCTCAAAATGCAGTAAGACCTATATTTATGATAGCTCCAATTATCACAGCAGCAACAGCATTTATTGCAGCAACAGCTGTTCCCTTTTTCCCAGAATTTGAACTTTTTGGATATACAGTACGACCTATTATTGCAGATGTAAATACTGGGGTGCTATTTGTTATGGGAGTTGCTTCTGTTGGACTTTATGGACCATTATTAGCAGGTATGAGTTCTGCTAACAAATGGGCACTTTTAGGAGGTGCTAGGACAGCTATTCAACTTTTATCTTATGAAGTTGTTTCAGGACTTGCACTTTTAGCTCCACTTATGATGGTTGGAAGCTTATCTTTGATTGATATAAACAATTATCAAATGGGTGAAAATTATTGGTTAGTAGTTTATCAACCTTTAGCTTTTATTCTTTTTGTAATAGCAGGATTTGCTGAAACAAATAGAACACCTTTTGATTTACTTGAGCATGAAGCTGAAATTGTTGCAGGATATGCAACTGAATACTCAGGTATGAGATGGGGAATGTTCTTTATTGGAGAATATGCAAATTTATTTACAATTTGTTTCTTGATTTCGCTTATTTTCCTAGGTGGATTTAATGATATGTGGTTTATACCTGGTGGTTTAGCGATTATATTAAAAGTTATGATGTTGATTTTCTTCTTTTTATGGACAAGAGCTTCTTGGCCACATATTAGACCTGACCAATTAATGTGGTTATGTTGGAAAATTTTAATGCCATTATCAGTAATTAATATTTTAATTACTGGCTTTGTAATGATGTTTTAGGAGTTAATATGGGATTAGATAAATTAAAAGATAGAAATATTGCTGTTGGGGATTATATCAATATTTTAGAAGATGAATATCCTAAAACTGGATGGGAAGAATTTAAGCAAGTAACTAGAAGATCTGTAAAAGGTGAATTATTTGGTGGGCTTAAAATTGTATGGAAAATGATGACAGGTGCTCTTTTTAGAGATGAAATGCATACGGTTTCATATCCACAAGAAAAACTTCCAATAACAGCTAGATATAGAGCTGTTCATAAATTACTCGCTCTTCTAGAATCAGGGGAGAATAGATGTATTGGTTGTGGGCTTTGTGAAAAAATTTGTATTTCTGATTGTATTAGAATGGATACAAAAATTGATAAAAATTCAAGAAAAGAAGTTTTAGAATATAGTATTAATATGGGTAGATGTATTTTCTGTGGTTATTGTGCGGAAGTATGTCCCGAACTTGCAATTGTTCATGGTGGAAGATATGAAAATGCAAGTGAACAAAGAGCGCATTTTGCGTTAAAAGAGGATTTATTAACTCCACTTGATAAATTATCACAACAACAAGAGTATCCTGGTTTTGGTGCTGTATCTCCTGATGCAGACGAAAAAATCAAGAAAACTCCATTGTCATATTAAGGAGGGAAGATGTTTGAAATAGTAGCTTTTTATCTGTTTTCAATCTTAACAATAGTTATGTTTTGTATAACAGTCTTTACAAATAATTCGTTATATGCATTAAGTTCATTAGCAGCGGGCATGATTTTCATTTCAGCTTTCTTCTTTTTACTTGACGCTGACTTTTTAGGTGCAGTGCAGATTGTTGTTTATACAGGTGCTGTTATGGCTTTATATGCCTTTGGTATGATGTTCTTTGACTCTTTATCAATTGTTAAAGAAAAAATAAAAAACCCAAGATTAGTATTTTTATTAACAGGAGTTGTTGCACTTATAATTGTTATTATTTTTGTATCACCTATTATTGGAGCAAATATAGAAGCCCAATATCCTGTTACTCCTACTTGGGGAAATTCACGTGATGTTGGTATTGTTTTATTTACAAAATATTTAATTCCTTTTGAAGTTGCAGCGGTAATGTTACTTGTTGCAATGATTGGTGGGATTATACTAGCTGGTAAAAAAATGGAAGTTTCTTATTCTGAAATGACTGAAAAAGAAATTGATGATTTTGAAATACAAACTCGTGAAAATACAGCCGCTAAAAAGGATGAAAAATGAGTTTAAATGCTTACTTAATTTTATCAACAATCTTATTTGTAATAGGTATGATGGGGGTAATTAGAAGAAAAAATCTTTTAATGCTCTTCTTTTCAACTGAAATAATGTTAAATGCAGTGAATATTGGGCTTGCTGCAATTTCTAAATTCTATGGGGATTTAACAGGTCAAATGTTTGCATTTTTTATTATTGCAATTGCAGCAAGTGAAGTAGCTATTGGATTGGGATTACTAATTCTTTGGTATAAAAGAACTGGATCAATTGATTTAGATGTATTACAAAAAATGAAGGGCTAAGGCATGGAAAAATATTTATATATAGCACTTTTTGCTCCTTTAGTAGGTTCTTTAATAGCAGCACTATTTTCAATGCGACCAAAAATACTTTTTACAGGAGTTATAACTTCTATTTTATTAGCAGTTTCAATGATAGCTTCTTTAAATCTTTTATACTATGTATATTCAACAGAAGCAATAGTTCATGTTAAACTTATGGATTGGATTGTTATAGGAAATTTAGATATTCCTTTAGGCTTTGTAGTTGATCAAGTAAGTGTTACTATGATGGTTGTGGTTACTATTGTTTCAACAATGGTGCATATTCATTCAATTGGATATATGGATCATGATAAATCTTTTAATAGATATTTTGCTTGGTTATCAGCTTTTGTATTTTCAATGATGATTTTAGTAATGAGTGATAACTTTGCAGGACTATTTATAGGCTGGGAAGGTGTTGGTCTTTGTTCATGGGGATTAATTGGTTTTTGGTATCACACAGTTGATAGAGAAAAATCATCAGATATTTATAAATCACCATTTTCAACACTTTCACCTTTTTCTTCAATAAGTCCTAGTTTTGCAGCAAATGAAGCATTTATTACAAATAGGGTTGCTGATCTTGGAATGTTAGTTGCAATATTCTTAATTTATTGGAATATTGGAAGTTTACAATATGATGATGTCTTCGCACAAATTGGAACGCTAGAAACTGGTTTAATTGTAACAATTGCGATTTTCCTTTTTATTGGTGCAATGGGTAAATCAGCACAATTTCCATTTAATCAATGGCTTGCCAATGCAATGGAAGGACCAACTCCAGTTTCAGCTCTTATTCATGCTGCAACGATGGTAACAGCAGGGGTTTATTTGATAATTAGAGCAAATGAAATCTTTACAGCAGTTCCAGAGGTTGGGTATTTCATAGCTTGTCTTGGAGCATTTGTAGCAATTGGTGCTGCTTCTATGGCTTTAGTTGCAAGTAATATTAAAAAAATCATTGCTTTTTCAACTTTATCACAACTTGGATATATGTTTGTAGCTGCTGGTCTTGGAGCTTATTGGGTAGCTTTATTTCATCTGGCAACTCATGCTTTCTTTAAATCAGTTCTTTTCTTAGGAGCTGGAAATGTTATGCATGGATTAAATAATGAAATAAATATTAAAAAGATGGGTGGACTTCATAAATATATGAAATCAACATCAATTATTATGACAATAGCTTCAGTTGCACTTGCTGGAATTTTTCCACTATCTGGATTCTTTTCTAAAGACTTGATCTTAGAAACAGCTTTTGGTAGCCATGCATATATCTTATGGGCAGTTTTATGGATAACAGCAGGACTTACAGCCTTTTATTCATTTAGACTTATAATGTATGTATTTCATGGAGAAGAAAATTTTAATAAATTTCAAGAGCCTAATTTTCATCCACATGAAACATATCCATTTGTAATTGCTGCTATGACACCACTTGTTGTTCTTGCTGTGGTTGCTGGTTTCTTTAAAACTTCATATATTGAGATGATTACTAAAAAATTACCTGAATTAGATATCCATGTAGCTTCTGGAACTTTTTGGGTTTTAGTAGTAGTAACTCTTGGAATTGCTTTAAGTGGAATTGCTTTTGCAGTTATCAAATTTAGAAAAGATGGAACATATTTTAGTGAAAATAATAAAGATAAAGCCTTTTATAAACTATTAGCAAACCAATATTATATGCCTCATCTTATAGATAAAATAATTTTAAAACCATATTTAGCACTATCAAGCTTCTCTTGGAAAAAAATTGATTTAAAAATTGTTGATGCAATTGTTGATGGTGTAGCAAAAGTTATTTATAAAAGTGGTGAAGGAACTAGACTTATTCAAACAGGTAACTTATCAAGTTCTTTAAGATTGATGATCTTTGGAATCACAGTATTATTAGTGTTAAGTGTTGCACTTGGCATAGCGAAGTAAGGGGTTAGATAGATGGAACACATTTTATCAATTTTAATATTTTTTCCAGCATTTGCAGCATTGATTGGATTTTTAGTAAAAGATGATTCTATTAGAATTTATGGAATCGTCGTAACTGCAATTGAGTTTGTCTTAAGTCTTTTACTTTGGTCAAACTTTGATTCAACAGTAGCTGGAATGCAATTTCTTGAAACAATTCCTATGATAAGTGCATATGGAATTAACTATATTGTTGGAATAGATGGAATTTCATTATTCTTAGTAATTATGACAACCTTTATGACAATGATTTCAATTATTGGATTGAGCGAAAAAAGAAATTTAAAGCATTTATTAATCACTGTGTTATTTTTAGAAATGACTATGGTGGGGGTATTTTTAGCTTTAGATGCAATTATTTTCTACTTATTCTGGGAATTATCCCTTGTTCCAATGCTTTATATAATTGGAGCTTGGGGTGGAAATTTAAGAATTTATGCAGCGATTAAATTTTTCTTATATACCTTCATAGGTTCTTTAATTATGCTTGTTGGTATGTTATATTTAGGATATGTGTATTTTCAAACAACAGGAAATTGGAGCTTTAGTCTACAAGATTGGAATATGATGATTTTGCCATTTGATATGCAGTTTTGGTTATTTATTGCATTCTTTTGTGGTTTTGCAATCAAAGTTCCGATGTTTCCATTTCATACATGGCTTCCTTATGCTCATGGACAAGCCCCAACAATAGGTTCGGTATTACTAGCCGCAGTTCTATTGAAAATGGGAACATACGGGTTTGTAAGATTTTCTTTACCTTTATTTCCTGATGCTTCTGTATATTTTATAATTCCAATGGCTATTTTAGCTCTTATAGCAATTGTTTACACCGCTATGGTAGCTTATGCTCAAGAAGATATGAAACAAGTAATTGCCTACTCCTCTGTATCTCATATGGGTGTAATTATCTTAGGTATTTTTGCACTAAATGTAGAAGGAATTGGTGGTTCAATTTTCTTAATGATTTCACATGGTATTGTTTCTGGGGCTCTGTTTATGTTAGTTGGAGTTATTTATGATAGAAGACATACTAAGATGATAAAAGATTTTGGAGGATTAGCTTTAGTTATGCCAAAATTTGCAACAATTTTTGCAATTATGTTAATGGCATCCATAGGACTTCCTTTGACTATTGGTTTTGTTGGAGAGTTTTTATCTTTACTTGGATTCTTTAAAGTTTCTCCTGTTTTAACAGTAATTGCAGGTCTTACAATTATTTTAGGAGCTGTTTATATGTTAGTTATGTATAAAAAGTCTTTCTTTGGACCACTTACAAACGAAGCAAATAAAACCCTTGAAGATGTAAAAGGAAAAGAGTTAGTAGCTTTAATTCCTTTAGTAGCTTTAGTTGTTATTTTAGGTGTTTACCCAAAACCAATTTTAGATCCAATAAATAGATCAGTTTCACAGTTGGTTGAAGTTATGCAAATAAAAGCAGTAAACCCAAGCACTAAGGCAAAAATCTTAGAGTATAACACAACAGCAGGAGGTGCAAAATGATAGATGTAGCACCTATATCAATTGAATTTGCAAGTTTAAATTTTGGAACAATTGTTCCAATGTTAGTTGCCATTGTTGGAGCACTTGTAATTTTATGTATTGACTTAGCAAATAAAAAACTTGATAAGTCTTTATATATTATGTTAACAGTTCTATTTTTGATTGTTGACTTAGGAACACTTCTTGGCTACTCAGGTGATGTTAGAGGATTCTTTGACTTAATGTTAGTTGATGGAATTGCAATTCTTTCACAAGGAGTTATTGTAGTTGCAGCACTAGTATTTGTAATAACTGCAATGAGTAATTTAAGATTCCAAGAGTATAGGTATCCTGAGTATTTTGCACTATATTTATTTATGGTTGCAGGTTTTCAGTTTATGGTAAGTTCAGACTCTTTGATTCTAATTTTTGTAGGACTTGAAACAGCTTCAATGGCATTGTATACAATAATAGCAATGCATAACAGAAGAAATGCTTTAGAAGCTGCAATTAAGTACTTCACAATGGGTGCTTTAGCAACTGCATTTTTTGCTTTTGGTTCTATGATTTTTTATGCAATTACAGGTACTGTAGAATTAGGTCAAATTTCGGAAATATTAGTTGCCTCAAATTTTGAAAATTATCCAATGATTTTAATTGGTGTAATTTTTATGCTAGGAGCTTTAGGTTTCAAATTATCACTAGTTCCTTATCATACTTGGCTACCTGATGTTTATGAAGGTTCAACTGCTGCCTTAGCTGGATTTATGTCAATTGTTCCAAAGATGGCTGGATTTGTTGTAGCTCTTAGATTTTTTGAAATCTTTATTTCAAGTGGAGATATTTATGTTGAGATAATTTTATATGTAACAGTTGTTTTATCTATGACTGTTCCAAATATCATAGCCCTTGTGCAAACTGATATTAATAGAATGCTTGCTTACTCATCAATCTCAAATGCAGGTTTTGCAATGAGTGCAATTTTAATAGGAACTACGCAAGCTACTAATGCCTTATTCTTATATTGGATTCTATTTTTAATTACAAACTTTGGAGCATTTACAATGTTATGGCTAAATAGAAGTAAAGATTATGATTCTTTTGATTCTGATCATTCTTTAGATAAATATTCAGGTTTAATAAAAACTTCTCCTTTTGCGGCAAGTATGATGGGATTGTTTTTACTTTCACTTGCAGGTCTTCCACCTTTTGCACTTTTCTGGGGAAAGATGTATTTAATTGGAAGTGCTGTTAATGCTGGATACATGATATTAGCCCTTGTAATGGTAATAAACGCTGGAATTGCAGGATATTATTATTTAAAACCAATTGTATATATGTTCTTAAAAGATCCAATTGAAGGAAATAAGACTAAGTACATGGAAAATGCAACGACTCCAATTAAAGCATTAATTGGATTTTGTGCGATTATAACTATTTTATCAATATTTTTAATTGAACCACTATTAGAGATAATTTCTTATTATGTTCAAATCTCTGGTTACTAGGATTTTTCCTAGTAACTTTTTGTTCTAGTTTTTTTTAAAGCTCTATTTGCATATATTAAATTATCCGCCATTTCAATTAATCTCTTTTTATACTTTTCAAGTAAATCTTCTTGGGGGGTTATAGCTTGCCAATCTACATCTTTTGCTCCAATTGCAGTAGAGGTGTGTTTCATAAATGTTTTTGTAGTATAGAAACTATGATTCATAAAATATTTTGTTGTGTTATAATTTATTAAAATGGAAGCTTTATTAACACTTGTTTTTCTATGGGTGGATTGTACTTGTCCATAAGGCCAGTAATAATAAGCAACCATTCTTTCAGAAAATTTTGCATGAACTTTGTTTCTAGAAAAGAGATTATTTCTATCAGCTAAAATAACAAAAGCATCGGCTTCTTCTATGTCATCTAATTCATCATTTAATTCATCTTTTATTACACACTTTGCAGGTATATCGCCTTTTTTCTGCGTACAGCATCTACATTGAGTACATCTAGCAATTTGCATTTCACTAATTTTTGTTCTATGATTTTCAATTCCTAAGGAAGTAAAATATGCACTTAAAAAATCTATTATTTCATTCATTTCATTATGATATTTTTCTACACAATCTATAAATCTTATGACCATTGTTAGTCCTTAAATATATATGTATAAAATTTTAACATAAGTATGTAAATTTTATGCGAAGATATTGAGAAAAAAGCGCTAAGAGATAAACTAAACTAAAAGTAATTGATAACTTGTTACAATCCCATACAAATTTTAAAAATTATAAGGAAATCCCTTGAAAACTATAAGTGTTGCACACTCTCCTGATGCTGATGATATTTTTATGTATTATGCAATTAAATTTGGCTGGGTTACATCAAATGATGCCATTTTTACAAATATAGCAGACGATATTGAAACTTTAAATAAAGCCACATTAAAAGGCGAATACGACATTTGTGCTATCTCTTTTGCTTTGTATCCTTTTGTAAAAGATGATTATGCTTTGCTTAAAACTGCTGTTTCATTTGGTGAAGGTTATGGACCTAAGCTTATAAAAAGAAAAGGAACAAAACTAAAAAGAAATTTTAAAGTTGCACTTAGTGGTGAGTTTACTACAAATGGATTGCTTTTTAAAATAGCTTATCCTGAAGCTAGAATTACTTATATGAACTTTTTAGATATTGAAAAAGCAGTTATTGACGGAGTTGTTGATGCTGGAGTTTTAATTCATGAATCAATTTTATCTTTTGATGATGAGCTTGAAGTAGAACGAGAAATATGGGATATTTGGGTTGAACTTAGTGGTGGAGATTTACCTTTACCTTTAGGTGGAATGTGCATAAGACGTTCAATTCCTCTTCATAGTGCAATTGATTATGAAAATACATTAATTAAAGCTGTTGATGTAGCAAATAAAAATAGAAAAGTCTTAGCTCCTATGCTTTTAGAAAAAGGACTTATTAGAGTCGATGCTGCAACTTTAGATACCTATTTAGATCTTTATGCAAATGATAATTCTGTAAAGTTAAGTGAAATTCAATATAAAGCTTTAGATAAATTATTTGAACTTGGATATAAAAATGGTTTTTATGAAAACTTAGTTCGAGCAAAAGATTTTTTAATACCTGAAGAATACGAGGAATTACGAGCAAAGTGAGTTTAGAAAACAAGCTTGAAAATAGCTATAAAACAATAGACTTTTCAAAATATTCATCTATAAAAATAGGGCCAATAGCACAAATAAAAGTAATAAATGAAATTGGTGATTATAGAGATTTTCAAATAATTGGACGAGCTAATAATCTTCTTATTTCAGATAATCACCCAAATTTTGCAATTTTGGGTGAAGCTTTTAATTATATAAAAGAAAAAGATGGTAAGTTGTATGTTGGATGTGCTACAACTTCAGGAAAACTTTTAACATATGCACGAAAAAATAATATAGCAGATTTAGAATTTTTGGCAAAACTTCCCGGAAATATTGGAGGTTTAGTTAAAATGAATGCAGGTTTAAAATCTTGGGAAATTTTTAACTATATAGATAAAATCAAAACAAAAGATGCATATATAAAAAAAGAAGATATAAACTACTCATATAGAGAAACAAAAATAGATACTATAGTTTATGAAGTGGTTTTTAATATAGAATATGGTTTTTCAAAAGAAAAATTAAAAGAATTTAATAAAATGCGAGATAATCAACCTCAAACTCCTAGTGCTGGGTCTTGTTTTAAAAATCCAAAAGGTGATTTTGCAGGTAGATTAATAGAAGAGGTTGGTTTAAAAGGTTTTAAAAAAGGTGATATGTCTTTTAGTGAAGTACATTCAAATTTTTTAGTTAATCATGGACAGGGCAAGTTCCAAGATGCAATATACCTAATAAATTTAGCTAAAAATAAAATAAAAGAGAAGTTTAATATAGAGATACAAGAAGAAATAGTAATTTTCTAAAATTAATTGCTTTTAATTTTTTTATGTTAAAATTCGCAATCGTAAAAAATCTGGTTAATAGTGGAGCAATAAATATAGTGAAAAATTTAGTAATAGTAGAGTCCCCTGCAAAAGCAAAAACAATATCAAAATTCTTAGGTAAAGATTATACAGTAATGGCCTCAATGGGACATGTAAGAGATTTACCAAAATCAAAACTTGGCTTTGACCCAGATAATAATTTTGAACCCAAATATATTGTTTCAACAGATAAGAAAAAAGTTATAACAGATTTAAAAAAACAAATTAATAAAGATACTACTATTTACCTAGCTGCCGATGAGGATAGGGAGGGTGAGGCAATTGCATGGCACCTAATTCCCGCACTAAAAATCGAAAAAAATCCACTAAAAAGAATTGTCTTCCACGAAATTACAAAAGATGCTATTTTAGAAGCTATTAATAATCCAAGAGAAGTAAATCAACACCTAGTAGATGCCCAACAAGCAAGAAGAATACTTGATAGGGCAGTTGGATATGAACTTTCTCCTTTATTATGGAAAAAAGTAAGATATGGACTTAGTGCCGGAAGAGTTCAAAGTGTTGCTGTTCGAATTGTTGTTGATAGAGAGCTTGAAATTAGAGCTTTTATTCCAGAAGAATTTTGGAAAATAAAAGCAGATTTTATAAATCCAGAATTAAAAGCTGAATTAGCAAAAATTGATGGAAAAGCAAAAAAAGTAAAAAATGAAGACCAAGCAAAAGAGATTGAAGCTTCAATAAATCAAGGTGATTTTACTTTAGATGATATTGAAGAAAAAGATTCAAATAGAAATCCAGCAGCTCCATTTACTACTTCTACTTTACAACAAGAAGCCAGTAGAAAACTTGGATATTCTGTTAAACAGACTATGATTATTGCTCAACAATTATATGAAGGAAATGTTGGAAATATTCCAAATCATACAGGTGGTTTAATCACATATATGAGAACTGACTCATTAAATCTTTCAAAAGTAGCTACAAGTGCTGCTAAAGAAGTAATAGAAACTGAGTATGGAAAAGAATATTCTTTAGCAAAACCAAGAGTTTATAAATCAAAAGCAAAAGGAGCTCAGGAGGCTCACGAAGCAATTAGACCTGTAAACTTAGCATTAAAACCAGCTGATATAAGAGCTTATGTTGATAATTCACAATATAAACTTTATTCACTTATTTGGAAAAGAACATTAGCAACACAAATGCAAGCTGCAAAAATTGCAAATACTACTTATAAAATTGCTGCTGGAAAAAATAAAGAGTTTGAATTTCAAGTAAAAGGTCAAAGAATTATTTTTGCTGGATTTATGAAAGCATATACAGAAGGAAGTGATAATCCTGAATCTGCACTTGATAGTACAGAAAAGATTTTACCAACTATTAAAGTAGGAACTATTTTAAATCTTGAAAATTTAGATTTAGAGCAAAACTTTACAAAACCACCAGCACGTTACACAGAAGCTTCACTTGTAAAAAAACTTGAATCAGAAGGAATAGGAAGACCATCAACTTATGCTCCTACTATTTCAACAATTCAAGCAAGAGAATATGTGATAAAAACTGAAGATAAAAAACTCGCTCCCACTCCAACAGGTGAGATTGTAAATAGTTTTTTAGTTGACCATTTTCCAGGTATTGTAGATTTAGGTTTTACAGCACGTGTTGAAGAAGAGTTTGATGATATTGCAGATGGAAAAATTGCTTGGCAACAAGTTATGCAAGATTTTTATGGAGATTTCAAAAAAACAATTACTGAAAAAGAAGAGAGTGTTAAAAAAGAGGATTATCTTCAAATTAGAGAGATGGGAATTGACCCTAAAAGTGGGAAACCTATGAGTGCTAGAGTTGGAAGATTTGGACCATTTGTTCAAATTGGAACAAAAGATGATGAAGAAAAACCTAAATTTGTAGCAATTCCTGAGCATTTAAATATGGATACAATTACAATGGACGAGGCACAATTCTTGTTTACACTTCCTAGAGTTGTAGGACAAGATTCTAATGGTGATGATATAAAAGCAAATATTGGAAGATTTGGTCCATATTTACAAATAAAAACAAACTACTTTTCACTTAAAACAGATGATCCTTATACCATTGAATTACCACGAGCTTTAGAAGTAATCAAAGAAATAAGTGAAGCAAAAGCTAAAGCTACAATCAAAACATTTGAAAAAGAAAAAATCCAAGTTTTAATTGGACAATATGGGGCTTATATTAAGCAAGGAAGAAAAAACTATAAAATACCAAAAGGTATAGAAGCTGAAGATTTAACTTTAGAACAGACTTTAGAAATTATTGAAAAAGATCCAAAATCTAAAGGAGGTGCTAAAAAAGCACCAAGTAAGAAAGCTACACCAAAAAGAAAACCAGCTGCTAAAAAAACTGTGGCAAAAAAGCCTGCAACTAAAAAGCCAGCTGCTAAAAAAACTACAAAATAAGATATGAAAATAGGAATTTTGTCAGATAGTCACTTTAAAAGTGACTATACTAAAGAGGTAATTGATTTACTAAAAGCAAAGGGAAGTGAATATCTAATTCATGCAGGCGATTTATGTATGGAAGAAAATTTAAAACATTTAGAAAAATCAGGTTTGATTTATGTAAGTGTTTTTGGAAATAATGATATGTCACTAATTCCTTTATCAAATAAATATAAAATCAAGCAAGAGCCTTATTTTTTTAAGATAAAAGAGACTACTTTTAAATTAATGCATTTACCTTACTATATGACAGGTGATTGCGATGTTGTAATTTCGGGACATACGCATATTTTTGAATCAGAATATAACAATGGAACATTGTTTATAAATCCTGGAGAAGTATGTGCTAGAGAGAAGCCTAAGATTGAGTGTGTATTGTTAGAAATTAATGATAATGAGTATATAATTAATTATTATTCAAGAAATATAAATGAAAAAGAATTTGTAAAAAAAGAGATAAAATATGAACGAAAATAAAAATATTTTTTTATGTGCTATTTCAAATATTGAAAGTGGTACATGTAATGAAGATTGTAAATTTTGTACACAAAGTGTAAAGTATAAAGCAGATATTCAAAGATATAAAACAAAAGAAATAGAACAAATTGTAAAAGAAGCTAAGATTGCAAGAGAAAACGGTGCTAATGGCTTTTGTTTAGTAACAGCAGGGAAAGGTTTAACAGATAAGAGATTGGCTTTTGTTTGCGAAGCTGCGCGTGCTGTAAAGAAAGAAAATTTAGGACTAATATTAATAGCCTGTAATGGTACAGCTTCAGTTCCTCAAATTCAAACATTAAAAGAAGCTGGTATTGATGCTTATAATCATAACTTAGAAACTGCACAAGATTATTATTCTCAAATTGTTACAACTCATACTTGGGAAGAAAGATACCAAACTTGTAAAAATGTAAAAGAGGTTGGTTTAAGACTTATCTGTGGTGGTATTTTTGGATTAGGAGAGACACAAGAACAAAGAGTTTCTATGCTTGAGTCTATTGCTTCTTTAGATCCTATGAATGTACCTTTAAACTTTTTTCATCCAAATGAAGCTTTGCCTTTGGTTAAAAATAGTATTTCAAGAGAAGAAGCTTTTGAACTAATTACACTAGCTAGAAAAATGGTTCCAAATGCAATGAAAATTATGGTTGCAGGTGGAAGAGAGTTAATGTTTGGCGAAGAGCAGTATAAAATATTTGAAAAAGGCGCTAATGCCTTTGTTATTGGAGATTATTTAACAACTGCTGGAAAATCGCCAGCAGAAGATATAAAAGAACTAGAAAGATTAGGTTTTAAAGTACAAAGAGAAAGAAATTAAGTATAGGAAACTGCTGTGACTGAAGAAATATTAATAATTATCTCAATATCTTTAATAATATTTGCTTCACCACTAATCTCAAATCTTTTAAGATTGCCTACTATTGCAGTTGAAATTACACTTGGAGCTTTAGCCGCTTATTTTGCCTTTATAGTAGAGCACTCTATTTTAGAACTAGTTGCAGAACTTGGATTCTTATATTTGATGTTTCTAGCTGGACTTGAGGTAGATTTAAAAAAGTTAGTTAATATTTCAGGGAATCTTTTAAAAAAAGCAATCTTATATAATGTAATTTTATTTTCATTATCTGCTATTCTTACTTTTTATTTAGACTTAAGTCTTATCTTTATTGTGGTACTTCCTTTGATTTCAATAGGAATATTAGCTGCTTTAAAAAAAGAGTATGGAGATGTTCCTTGGATTCAATTATCGATTACTATTGGATTAATAGGTGAAATTGTTTCGATATTTGCCTTAACTACTGTTGCAGCAGCCTTAGAGTTTGGTATAAATTTTGAGTTTTATAAAACAATGATTTTATTTACAATTTTTCTTATTTCTATGCTTTTCCTTTATAAACTATTTCATAATCTTATTTGGTGGTATCCTGAAATAAAAGCTTACTTGATGCCTGAAGTTGATCATCAAGAACAAGATATTAGAATCTCGATGGCTATATTTTTCTTAATGATTACCGTGATGATTTATTTACATCTAGAAGTTGCTTTTGGGGCATTTATAGCAGGGACTTTTATTACTACATTTTTTGAAGAGCATAATAAACAATTACCACATAAACTTGAACACTTTGGATTTGGTTGGCTAGTTCCTATTTTCTTTATATATGTAGGTTCTTCTTTTGAATTAGAATCAATTTTTCAAGATGGCTTAGTTTACAATGCACTTATGATTGTATTTGCTATGATAGTAATTCGTGTTATAGCTTCAATGTTATTTGTAAAAGAAATGGGTTGGAATAGATTCTTTATTATAGGGCTTTCTCATTCTATGCCTCTAACGCTATTAATAGCCGTAGCAACGTTAGCATATCAGAATCACTCTATCACTCAGTTTTATTATTACTCATTTATCTTAGCATCTATTTTAGAAGTATTGATTGTTATGATTGCAATTAGAGTGATTTCGAATTTTATAAATTTAAACGAGAGAGCTAAAAATTAGATTAGTTTTAACTCTCATTTTATTTTGTTAGTTTTTAGATATTTTTAAAGTTTATTCGTAGATTTTTATAATACTTACCATTTTATCATCATAAGTAACTTCATAGTTTTCTGGAATTTCAGCTAATTCTACTACAACTCTAAAGAACTTATCTTTTTTATGATTTCCAACAGCTATTTTTGGAAAATTTGTTGATTCTAAAGTTTCTCTTTTTGTGTAAAAATTTTCTTTAGCTATATAATCTAAAATAATTTTTTTCTTTCCTGGAAGTGTAATTTTTTTTGAAACTTTGTATTTTGAAAAAATATCAATTTTATCATTATCATATTCGATTTTAACAAAAGGTAAAATCTCTTTTTCATTAATTACATCAAGTCTTGGCTTTACATAAACTACTTGTTGTACTTCTACTGGTTTTTCAATAATTACTTTTTTTACTATTGTTTTAGTTTTAGCCTCAGACTCTTTTTGAGCTTTTTCAATTATCTTTTCAACTTCTTTTTCAGTTAATGCTGGCTTCTCAGGAACAAGAGGTTTTAAAGGTTCTTCAGGATTATTCATTTTTTCATACATAGTGTCTACATATTGTTGTTCTTGTTGAAATTCTACATCATAGTTTTCATCAATTTCATTCATTTCAATAATTCTTGCAGCTTCCTCTTCATAAGCATTAGTAGGTGCAAAAGGGTTTTCTCTAGCAAATAAAATAGTAGAAAAAATAAGTAAAAAGGTAAATAAAGTTTTCATTCTTCAGGCTCCAAATTTTTTAGTTCGAAATACTCTTTTTGTAAATGAGCATTGTCTTTTTGTAATCTTTTAATTTCACTTTGGAGATACTCTTTTTTATATTTTAAAGAGCTATAAACTTCTAAAGAGTTATCTCCAAAAAGAATATTTGCAACATGATAACTAAGAAATATCGTAATAGCAATAGAGAATATTGCTATTAACGAAAATTTCTTTAGTTCATGAAATTTTTCTTTCATAAATTACTTTTGGAAAGGTTGTTTTCCTAAGTATTCAGCATATCCAATTTCTGCACCAATTTCTAGTAATCTATTGTATTTTGCAATTCTATCACTTCTTGACGTACTTCCTGTTTTGATTTGACCACAGTTTAAAGCAACAGCAAAATCAGCAATAAATGCATCTTCTGATTCACCTGATCTATGAGACATAACACAGTTATAGTTATTTCTTTGCGCTAATCTAACTGTTTGCATAGTTTCAGATACTGAACCAATTTGATTTGGTTTAATTAGAATTGAGTTTGCGATTTTTTTAGAAATACCTTCTGCTAAAATATTTGCATTTGTTACAAATAAATCATCTCCAACAATTTGAATTTTATCTCCTAACTTTTCAGTCATTAGTTTAAATCCATCCCAATCATCTTCACTTAATCCATCTTCAATTGAAATAATTGGATATTTTTCACATAAATCTACATAATAATCTACAAGTTGAGCAGATGTAATCTCTCTGTTTTCAGATTTTAATACATAAAGACCTTTGTCATTTACAAGTTCAGATGCCGCAACATCCATTGCAATACAAATTTGTTTACCAGGAGTGTACCCAGCTTTTTCAATTGCTTGCATAATTACTTGAAGAGGTTCTTCATTTGATTTTAAGTTTGGTGCGAATCCGCCTTCATCACCAACAGCAGTTGATTCACCCATTTCATCAATAATTTTTTTCAGATTTTGATAAACTTCAGCTGAAGCTCTTAATCCTTCTTTAAAATCTTCGAATCCAACAGGCATAACCATAAACTCTTGAAAGTCAACAGAATTATTTGCATGTTCTCCACCATTTATAATATTTAACATAGGTACAGGAACAGTCATTGCATTTGCACCACCAAGGTATCTATATAATGGCATACCTAATGATGTAGCAGCAGCTCGTGCTACAGCCATAGAAACACCTAGCACTGCATTTGCACCAAGATTTGAATAGTTATCAGTACCATCAATATCTTTCATTGTAGCATCAACTTCGGCTTGATTAAATGGACTTAATCCTAATAATTCATCAGCAATAGTAGTATTTACATTTTCAACTGCTTTTAAAACACCTTTTCCACCATATCTATCATCACCATCTCTTAATTCTAGAGCTTCTCTTTTCCCTGTACTTGCACCACTTGGAACAATTGCACTTTCTTTTGTACCGTCACTTAGAACAACTGTAGCTCTAACTGTTGGGTTTCCTCTTGAATCTAATACTTCATCTGCATAAACGTTATCAATAAATACCATTTAAAGTCTCCTCTTTTGAGTAAAATTTCATTATTATACTTAAAAAATTATTGTTAATTGCTTTTGTTTATAATTTTTAAATATCTTAGAAAGATATTTTATATCAAATTGGAAATTTTTTTAGTTAAAAATAAAAAAAGGGAGTAAATAATTACTCCCTTTTTTCCTTTAATTTTAAAATTTAAATTTTTATTCGTCTTCAGATTCTTCTATTTCAGCTTTATTGCTATCATCATTTACACCCATTGCTTCTAAAATTCTATTTTCAATTTCAAGAGCAATTTCTGGATTTTCTTTTAAGAAGACTTTAGAGTTTTCTTTTCCTTGACCAACTTTTGCATCTTTATAAGAGAACCAAGCACCTGCTTTATCTACAATGTCAAGTTTAACACCATAATCAATAAGCTCACCTGTTTTAGAGATACCTTCTCCAAACATAATATCAAATTCAGCTATTTTAAAAGGAGCTGCAACTTTATTTTTTACAACTTTTACTTTTACTCTATTTCCTATTGAATTCTCACCTTGTTTAAGTGTTGCTATTCTTCTAATATCAAGTCTTACAGACGAGTAAAATTTAAGTGCATTTCCACCTGTTGTAGTTTCAGGGCTTCCGTATCCTGTCATTCCAATTTTCATTCTAATTTGGTTAATAAAGATAACAGTACAGTTCATTTTGTTTAAAAGACCTGTAATTTTTCTTAGAGCTTTTGACATAAGTCTAGCTTGCACCCCAACTTGCATATCATCCATATCTCCATCAATTTCAACTTTTGGAGTAAGTGCGGCAACTGAATCGATTACTACTAAATCAACAGCACCACTTCTAATTACTGTTTCAAGAATTTCTAAAGCTTGCTCACCATAATCAGGTTGAGAAACAAGTAAATTATCAATATCAACACCTAAGTTTCTTGCATACATTGTATCTAGAGCATGCTCTGCATCAATAAAAGCACAAACACCACCTGCTTTTTGACATTCAGCAATTGCATGTAAAGTAAGAGTTGTCTTACCTGAAGATTCAGGTCCGTAGATTTCAATAACTCTACCTTGTGGAAGTCCTCCTACACCAAGTGCTAAATCAAGCCCTAAAGAACCTGTTGAAATTGTTTCTGTTGGAACAACTTCTTTATCTCCTAGTCTAATCAAAGTACCTTTACCAAAAGTTTTATCGATTTGTTTAATTGCTAAGTCAAGTGATTTTTTTTGATTTTCATTCATTTTGTTTGTTCCTATTTATGTATCTATTTTTTATTTCTTTTGTTATGTTGGAATTTTATCAGATTTTATTGAAAGTATATATTTTTATTGCATTTTGCAATGTTAAATTTTAACTTTCTTTATTTTGTGATTTTTCTTCAGAAATTTTTTCTACAGTTTCAATAGTTCTAATATGAGAAATAACTCTCTTTTTCATAGTAAATTTTTTTATGTGTTTTGAAAGTATTTTTGTATATTTTTTATAATTCCTAGAACCTTTTTCAAAGCTTGCAAGTTTTTTTTGAATTTTGAGTATATCTTGAGGAATTGTGTTATTTGTCATATATGAACCTACAGTAATTTATTTATTTTAAATTATTACATATATACTCTTAAAATAAAAGATAAATAATTTATTGGATATCATATAATATACAAATCTTTTATTTAGATTAAGGGTAATTAATGTTTAACAATAAAAATATTTTGATAACTGGTGGTACAGGTAGTTTTGGTAAAAAATATACTAAAGTTTTACTTGAAAGATACAAGCCAAATAAAATAATTATTTACTCAAGAGATGAATCAAAACAATATGACATGTCCCAAGAATATTCAGAAAAATGTATGAGGTATTTTATTGGAGATGTAAGAGATGCAAATAGATTAAAAAGTGCAATGAAAGATGTGGATTATGTTATTCATGCAGCTGCACTTAAGCATGTTCCAATAGCTGAATATAACCCAATGGAATGTATTAAAACGAATATTTATGGAGCTCAGAATGTAATTGATGCAGCTTTAGAGAATAAAGTATCAAAAATTATCGCACTTTCAACAGATAAAGCAGCAAATCCTGTGAATTTGTATGGGGCTACAAAGTTAGCTAGTGATAAACTTTTCGTTGCTGCAAATAATCTTGTTGGAACTCAAGATACACAATTTTCTGTTGTTAGGTATGGAAATGTAATAGGAAGCAGGGGTTCAGTAGTTCCTTTTTTTCAAAAACTTTTAAAAGAAAAAAGTAGTTTTCTACCTATTACAGATGAAAAGATGACACGTTTTTTTATTACACTTGATGAAGGGGTTAATTTTGTATTAAAAAACTTTTCAAGAATGCAAGGTGGAGAGATTTTTGTACCTAAAATTCCTTCTATGAGAGTAGTTGATTTAGCAGAAGCTATGGCTCCTACATTAGATAAAAAAATTATTGGAATTAGGCCAGGGGAAAAACTGCATGAAATTATGTGCCCATCTGATGATAGTCATTTGACTTTTGAATTTGAAAATTATTTTGTAATAGCGCCAACTATTATTTTTAGTAATAAACGTGATTATGATAAGAATATCCTTGGTGAAATTGGTAAAAAAGTTGAACAAGGTTTTGAATATAATTCAGGGAATAATGAAGAATGGCTAAGCAAAGATGAGCTATTAAGATTAGTTGAAATGATATAAATGAATTTAATTTCTTATGGAAAACAAACAATAGAACAAGATGATATTGATGCAGTAGTAGATGTTCTAAAATCAGATTTTTTAACAACAGGACCGAAAGTAAAAGAGTTTGAAGAAACAATTTGCAAATATACAGGAGCAAGGTATTGTGTTTCAGTTTCAAATGGAACAGCCGCTCTTCATTTAGCTTCTTTAGTTTTATTAGAGGAAAATTATAAGGTTTTGACTACTCCAAATTCTTTTTTGGCTACTTCAAATTCAATACTTTATGCAAAAGCAGAACCTATATTTGTAGATATTTATGAAGATGGAAATATTAATTTAGATTTATGTGAACAGGTATTAAAAGAAGATAAATCGATAAAAGCTTTATATGTAGTGCATTTTTCAGGAAAATTGGTTAATCAATCTAAATTAAAATACCTAAAAGAAAAATATAAGATAAAAATATTGGAAGATTGTTCTCATTCTTTAGGAGCATATAAAGAAGATGTAAAAGCAGGCTCTTGTAAAAATAGTGATATCTCAACTTTTTCTTTCCATCCTGTAAAAAATGTTACAACAGGAGAAGGTGGCGCTATTACTACAAACTCTAGAGAAATTTATGAAAAACTATTACTTTTAAGAACGCATGGAATGAAAATAAATTTAGAAGTAGCTCCTTGGCATTATGATATGCAAGAATTAGGATTTAATTATAGACTTACGGATATTTCTTCTGCTTTAGGAATTTCACAATTGAAGAAAATTGATAAATTTTTAGATTCAAGACATACAATAGCAAAAAAATATGATAAATTTTTTGAAAATATAAATTTTATAAAACCTTTGTATCTTTTTACAAATAATAGTGCTTATCATTTGTATGTGATTGAAATAGATTTTGATAAATTAAACATAAATAAAATAGATTTTGTTTTAAAAATGAAAGAAAAGAAAATAGCTTTGCAGCTTCATTATATACCAATAAATAAGCAACCATACTATAAGAATCTTGGATATGGAAAAGAAAACACTCCTATTATGGATATGTATTATAAAAAAGCGATATCCTTGCCAATTTACCCAACCCTAAGCCATGAAGAGCAAGAATATGTTTGCAAAACCATATTAGAACTTATTAATGACTAGAAAAGATAATTTAATTATTAAAAGAAGAAAAAAATAGGAGAAAATATTGCAAAATAAATGTGTTTGTATAATTCCAGCTCGAGGCGGAAGTAAAAGAATTCCTAGAAAAAATATAAAAGAATTCCACGGAAAACCACTTATTGCATATAGTATTGATGTTGCTTTAAAGTCAAAACTTTTTGAAAAAGTTATTGTTTCAACTGATGATGAAGAAATAGCAAAAATAGCAAAAAAATATGGAGCAGAAGTTCCTTTTTTACGACCAAAAGAACTTAGTGACGATTTTACAGGAACGGGTGCTGTTATAAATCATGCTTTAGAGTATTTAAGAAATGCAGGTGAGAATTATGATTTTTCTTGCACAATATATGCAACTGCGCCACTTTTACAAAAAGAATATTTGATTGAAGGTTTTGAAAAGTTGAAAAATAGTGATGCTAAATATGCTTTCTCTTGTACTTCTATGCCTTTTCCTATTCAAAGAACATTTAAGTTAGATGAAAAAAAAAGATGTGAAATGTTTTGGCCAGAGAATTTTCCCAAAAGAAGTCAAAACTTAGAAGAAGCCTATCAAGATGCTGGACAATTTTATTTTGATAAAATAAATAAAATATCAAATGAGATTATTTTTGGGAAAGATTCAATCCCTATTATACTTCCTAGATTTTTAGTTCAAGATATAGACACTTTAGAAGATGGGGAAAGAGTTGAGATTATGTATGAAGTAATAGTAAAAAAGAAAAAATCATTTTCATGAAGAATATATTAATTAGGAGTGATTCTTCCTTTAAACTTGGTATTGGCCATATAATGCGAGACTTAGTTCTTGCTAATGAATATTTAGATGATAATGTAATATTTGTATGTCAAAATTTAGAGGGAAATATAAATAATAAAATTCTTGAATTAAATTATAAGGTGGAAATTTTATTTTCAAATAAACTAGAGGAACTAGATTCTTTGATTAAAAGATTAAAAGTAAATTTATTAATAATTGATCATTATTCAATAGATTATTTTTATGAAAAAGAGTTAAAACAAAATAATTTAAATTTAAAGATATTAAGTTTTGATGATACTTATAAAAAACATTTTTGTGATATCTTGTTAAATCATAATGTTTATGCGGATGCTAAGAAATATAAAGGTTTAGTTCCCCATAATTGTGAAATTAGGTGTGGAGAAGAATTTACTTTAATTAGAAAAGAGTTTTTTTCACAACTAAAAAAAGAGTATAAAATAAACAAGACTACTATTCTAATATCTATGGGTGGAACAGATCATTCTAATATTAATATTAAAATATTAAAAGTTTTAGAAGCTTTTAATAATATAGAAATCAAAGTTGTTACAACAATGGCAAATAAAAACTTAAAAGAATTAAAAACATATATAAAAAAGTTTGATAATATGAACCTTTTTATAGATTCAAATGAAATTGCAAAACTGATTAAAAGTTCATCTTTTTCAATTGTAAGTTCAAGTGTAATAGTAAATGAGATTTTATATCTAAATAGTAAATTTATAGCAATAAAAACAGCTGAAAATCAGAAAATGATGTACGAGTACCTAAAAGAGAATTTATATGATGTGCTAGAGAAGTTTGAAGACGTAACATTGAAAAATATTTTAAAAAAGTTTGTGTAGAAAAACAAGGATTATTGGATGAAGTTATTATTTAAGGAATTCACAGAATTGGATTTTATTGAACATAAAGCGTTGCTAGAAATTAGAAACAGTAATTATGTAAAAAAAAATATGAAAACTGAGTCTATTATTGAAATAAAAGATCATGTAGAATGGGTTATTAAATTAAAAAAATCTAAGACTAGTTTATACTTTGCGATTTTTGAAGATAACAGTATTGTAGGTTCTGTTTCAATTACTTTTATTAACAATAATGAATCTACATGTATATGGGGTATATATTTAAAAGAAAAAATAAATCCTTTGGTTTCATCTATAAGTTCATATTTAATAATTGAAAGAATATTTAATGAATTGAATTTAAAAAAAATTTATTCAGAAGTGAAAAAAGAAAATATCGCTGCTTATAAATTTAATATTAGATTGGGGTTTAAGGAAGAAGAAAAACCTAAAGAGGATAGATATTTTAGCTTATTCCTAGATGTGGATACCTGGGGGAAAAATACGAATTCTAATATAATTAGAATTATAAAAAAAAGATTAGATAAAATTGAATATCAATTTATGTAAAATTGGAGTTATAATGAAAATAGGAAAACATGATTTAGAAAAAGATGGTACATACATAATAGCTGAGCTAAGTGCTAATCATAACGGAAGTTTACAAAATGCATTAGATGCAATAAAAGCTGCAAGAGATATCGGTGCAAATGCAATAAAACTTCAAACTTATACAGCTGACACTATGACTCTTGATTCTAAAAAAAATGATTTTCTAATTACTCAAGGTACGTTATGGGATGGAAAATATTTGTATGAGTTATATAAAGAAGCCTATACTCCATGGAAATGGCATGAAGAACTATTTTCTTATGCACGAAGTCTAGATATAGATATATTTTCAACACCTTTTGATAAAAGTGCAGTTGATTTTTTAGAGCAGTTTAATCCAAGTGCTTATAAAATAGCATCATTTGAAATTACAGATTATGAATTAGTAAGATACACAGCCTCAAAACAAAAACCTATAATAATCTCAACCGGAATTGCAAAAATTGATGAAATTTTGGATGTTATAAATATATGTAAAAGTGTTGGAAATGAAAATATTATACTTTTAAAGTGTACAAGTAGTTATCCGTCACCTTTAGATGAGGCTAATTTGATTATGATTCCAAATTTAAAAGAAACTTTTGGAGTTGAAGTTGGATTCTCAGATCATACTTTGGGGAATACGGCACCTATAATTGCTGTAACCTTAGGTGCAAAAGTTATAGAAAAACATTTTATTTTAGATAAAAAGATTGGTGGCCCTGATTCTGAATTTTCTTTAGATAAAAAAGAGTTTAAACAGATGATAACATCAGTTCGAGATACGGAAAAACTTCTAGGGAAAACTGATTATATATTAACAAATAAAAAAATAAAAAGTAGAGAACATAGTCGAAGTTTATATATTTGTAAAGATATCGAAAAAGGTGAACTATTTAGTGAAGAAAATATAAAAAGTGTAAGGCCTGGATATGGAAAGCATCCTAAATATAAAAATGATATAATAGGAACAAAAGCTTCAAAAAAATATTTTTTTGGAGATAGAGTTATATAATAAGGATTAAAATGCAAGTTAAAATAGAACAAATAATTATTAAAACATTAGTAGAATTAAATGAAGAATTAGAAGATGAATCTTTATTTAATCCAAATTCAAAAACAAAACTTTATGGTACAAGTAATGGAATAGATTCTTTATCTTTAGTATCTTTTATCACAGACCTAGAAGAAAAAATTTCAGATGAATTTAATAAAGAAATAGTTTTAGCAGATGAAAAAGCAATGAGTGCAAAAACATCACCTTTTAGAAATGTAGAGACATTAACTTTATATATAAAAACTTTATTGGAAGAATAATGAAACAAATCATTGTTATAACAGGAACATCAAAAGGAATAGGACAAGCTTTAGCAAACTACTATTTAAATAAAAATAATATAGTAATAGGTTGTTCCAGAAATAAAAGTACAATAAATAATGAAAATTACAGGCATTTCTCTTTAGAAGTAAGTGATGAAAAAGCAGTTGTAATTATGGTAAGAGCTGTTAAAAAAGAATTTAAAACAATCGATGTATTAATAAATAATGCAGGAATTGCCTCAATGAATCATTTTTTAACAACTTCAACTTCAAGTGTAGAAAAAATATTTTCAACAAATTTCTTAGGAACCTTTATCTTTACTCGAGAAGTTAGTAAAGTAATGATGAAACAAAAATATGGAAGAGTAGTAAACTATACAACAGTTGCAAGGGCTCTAAGACTTGAAGGGGAAGCTATTTATTCAGCTAGTAAAGCAGCTATAGAGAATTTAACTCAAACAATTGCGAAAGAATTAGCTCCTTTTAATATAACAGTAAATGCAATAGGACCAACTCCTGTAAAAACAGATTTGATAAAAGCAGTACCAAAAAATAAAATTGATGAACTTTTAACTAAGCAAGCAATAAAAAGACTAGGAACTTTCGAAGATATAATAAATGTAATCGAATTCTTTATTGATAAAAAAAGTGACTTTATTACAGGACAGATTGTATATCTTGGAGGAGTGAATAATTAATGAGCTATTTATTTGAAAAATTTGTTCAATTTAATATAAAAAATGCAATCATTAGTGAAGAACAAACTTACTCTTATTCTCAACTTTTAGAGCAAATAGATATATATAATGGAATTCTAGAAGAAAATGTAAAAACTTCAGAAGTATGTGCGATTTTAGGAGATTATTCTTTTTATGGTATAGCTTTATTTTTTGCCTTATATAAAAATAAAAATATCATAATACCAATAACGACAAAAGTAAAAAATGTACAAAATGAATATATAGAAGAATCTTTTTGTCAATATGTAATAAAACCCAAAAAAAACGAACTTATAATTGAATCTTTAAAAAATAATAAATCTCACAAAATGATAGAAAAATTAAAAGAAAATCAAAACTCAGGATTGATACTATTCTCAAGTGGAAGTACAGGAAAACCAAAGGCAATGATTCATAATCTTGAAAATCTAATAAACGCATACAAAGATAAAAAATCAAAAGTTATGAATATTCTAGTCTTTTTAATGTTTGATCATATTGGAGGATTAAATACTCTATTTAATGCATTGTCAATGGGAGCTTGCTTAATTGTTCCTAAAACTAGAGATTCAAAAACTATATGTAAACTTATAGAAGATTATAAGATTAGGGTTCTCCCCTCTAGTCCTACATTTCTAAATCTAATTTTGATTTCAAGAGAATATGAAAGATATGATTTAAGTTCTTTACGAATGATTAGTTATGGAACAGAAATGATGCCTGAATCTCTTTTGCTAAAATTAAAGAATACCTTTCCAAGAATAAAATTTTTGCAAACATTTGGTACAAGTGAAACAGGAATTAGTAGTACTAGTTCGAAGGCATCTGATTCTTTATATATGAAGATAGAAGATTCAAACCAAGAATATAAAATAGTAGAAAATGAACTTTGGATTAGAAGTAAAACCCAAGTTCTAGGATATTTAAATGCTTCAATGAATTCTTTTACAAGTGACGGATGGTTTAAAACAGGTGATTTAGTTGAAGAATTTGAAAACGGATATTTAAAAGTCATTGGAAGAAGTAAAGAAGTTATAAATGTAGGTGGAGAGAAAGTATTACCTGTTGAGGTTGAATCAGTGATTTTGTCTATGTTCGAGATCGATGATTGTATGGTTTATAGTGAAAAAAATACAATCACTGGACAAACTGTAGTTTGTGATGTTGTTTTAAATATAAAAACTGAGAATATAAAAAAAACAATTCGTTTATTTTGTAAAGAAAAACTTGAAAAATTTAAGATACCTACAAAAGTGAATATCGTTGAGAAAACTAATTTTACTGATAGATTTAAAAAGATAAGAAGAAAAGTAAAATGTTAGAAATTTGTACAGTAGTGGTTACTTTTAACAGATATGAACTATTAAAAGAATGTTTAGACTCATTATTAAATCAAAGTATTAAAAATACTATTTTACTTATTGACAATGCCTCAACAGACTATACCGACAAAAAAATAATTGAAGATGGATATTTAAAAAACAAAAATATTATTTATGAAAGATTGAATGTAAATAGTGGAGGAGCAGGTGGATTTCATTACGGAGTTAAATATGCTTTAGAAAATAATTATGATTTTGTATGGTTAATGGATGATGATGCTGAACCTGAATTAGATGCACTAGAAATATTGCTAAAAAATGTAGATAACACAAAATATAGTGCATATGCACCAAGAACGATGATTGGGAATAAAGAGAATCATATCTTGTCAACATTTGGTCATAGAGGAGTTTTTGATTATGAAAATTGTTTACCTAGTTTTCAAAAAGCAATTGATTTAAGAGATTATGAAAAAAATAGTTGTGAAATAGAAATGGCTTCTTTTGTTGGAATTTTAATTCCAATCACTTCAATAAAAAAAATAGGACTTCCTGAGAAAAGATTCTTTATTCACCATGACGATACTGAATATAGTTTAAGATTAGTG
This sequence comes from Halarcobacter sp., assembly GCA_030145305.1. Taxonomy (GTDB): domain Bacteria; phylum Campylobacterota; class Campylobacteria; order Campylobacterales; family Arcobacteraceae; genus Halarcobacter. Next base: position 81,335 of record JAQYVX010000011.1, read on the forward strand.
ACTTTAGGAAAAATTCTTATGCTTAATGAAAGTGTAATTTATCACAAAGAAGAACGTCAAGAAGAAAAAATTAAACGACAATTTTTATGGTTTAAGAAAAATCGAATAAAATATGAGAGACTTTGGCTAAAATATTTTGGATTACGAAATTCAATTTTTTTAGCATTTAAATATGGAAAAGGAATAAAAGTTTATTTCCTAGCTTTTAAGTTATATTTTGATTTAATAAAAGATATTCTTTTATTTGATGATAGGAAATGGATAAGAATAGTCTTTGCATCAAACTCTTTTTTCGATGGACTTACAGGTCATTTTGATAATGAAAAACCAAGTAGAATTTTAAAAGGTAAGAAGTGATAGATTATATAATAATAGGGGCAGGACTTGCTGGAGTTGTAATGGCCGAGCGAATTGCAACACAACTTAATAAAAAAGTATTAATAATAGAAAAAAGAAATCATATAGGCGGAAATTGTTATGATTTTAAAGATGAGAATAATATTTTAATTCATAAGTATGGACCTCACTTATTCCACACTAATAATAAAAAGGTGATAAACTATTTATCTAAATTCACTGAATGGGATATATATAGTCATGAGGTATTGGCTTCCATTGATGGTAAAAAAGTTCCAATCCCTTTTAATATCAATACTTTATATGAAGTTTTTCCTAAATCAAAAGCAAAAACTTTAGAAGATAAATTACTACAAACTTATTCTTATAACTCAAAAATACCAATTTTAGAGCTTAAAAAATCAACAGATAAAGATTTACAATTTTTAGCAGATTTTGTATATGAAAATATATTCTTAAATTATACAGCAAAACAATGGGGTATGAAACCTGAAGATATAGATTGCACAGTTACCGCTAGAGTTCCTATTTTTGTCGGGCGTGATAATAGATATTTTTATGATAAATATCAGATGCTTCCCAAAAATGGATATACTAAAATGATTGAGAATATGCTAAATCACAAAAATATAAAAATCATGACAAATACAGACTTTAAAGAAATTTGTACTTTAAAAGAAAAAGAATTTTACTTTTTTGATTCAAAGTTTGAAGGACAAATTATCTATACCGGACAAATAGATGAGTTATTTGATTATAAATTTGGTAATTTACAATATAGAAGCGCGGAGATGAAATTTGAAACAATAGAAAAAGAATATTATCAAGAGAAAGCAACAGTAAATTATCCAAATGATTATGAGTTTACTAGAATTACAGAATTTAAACATATTCATCCTAGCAATTCTAAAAAAACTACAATTCTAAAAGAGTATCCACAAGAGTATAAAAAGAATCAAAATACACCATATTACCCAGTTTTTACAAAAGAAAATCAAAACATATATAATAAATATTTAGCAAATTCTCGTGATATAAATAATCTTTTATTAGTAGGAAGATTAGCTGAATATAAATATTATGATATGGATGATATTATTGAGAGAACTTTGGCTGTATATGAAAAGGAACTTTATGTATAAAAGTTTGGGAATCGTAATTTGTAATTTTAATAAAGTTGATTATCTAAAAGGATGTTTAGAAAGTTTGCATATGTCTAATTTTGAGGGTTTGTCTCATGATGTTATAGTAGTGGATAATGCATCAACGGATGGAAGTGTACAGTTTATAAAAGAAAATTATAAAGATGATGTAATACTTTTAGAAAATAAAACTAATACTGGTGGTTCGGGTGGATTTGATAGAGGAATTAAGTTTTGTTTAAAAAAGAAATACAGTTATATTTGTTTACTTGATAATGATATTTTATTAGAAGAAGATACAATAATTAATCTCTATAAATATATTAAAGAAAATCCATGTATAGGGGTAGTTGGTTCAAAAATTTGTAAGATGGAGGATCCAGAGATTTTACAAGAAATGGGATCATTTATAGATTTTGAGGAAAGTTTTAATGTAAGAACACCTTTAAAAGGACATAAAGACATTATAGAATTACCAGAAATTGTAAAATGTGATTATGTTCCCGCTTGTTGTTTAATAACTACAAATGAAGTATTAGAAAAAGTAGGAAGTTTTAATACTGATCACTTTATATATTGGGATGATATGGATTGGTGTACTAGAGTTAAGAATGCGGGATGGGAAGTTCATGCAATTAGTTCTTCGAGGGTTTTTCACAAAATGGGAGTAGTTAATCATAGTAATACTTTTGGAAGTTATTATTTTGAAAGAAATAGAATAATGTTTTTTTTAAAGTATTTAGATGAGAAAAAACTAGATGATTTCATCCAAAATATTTGTGAGTGGATAGTATCTTTAACCTATTTTTCTAATTTAAAAAAAGTTTATTCTGTTGCAACATCTTTTTTATATGCACTTGATGATTTATTATTAGAAAAATTAGGGAAACAAGACTCTAGCATATTAAAAAAAGAAATATTTAGAGATATATATGAAAAATATTCAATAGATAAGAAAAAAAAAGTTTTGGTTTATTGCGATGATTCTATTGAAGTGAATAGGAAAGTTTTATCATATATAAAAAATGATTTAAATTTAACTATTCTATTATGTTTAAAAAAAGAAAATATACAAACTATAAAAAATAATTTTCATAATAATGTAATAACAGAATTAAAGCAAAATTATGAATATGAAAAAACAATAATCGCTGTTGAACATATTATCTCAGTTAATAAAAGTTTGTTAAAAGATAATAAGGCAATTTTACTTGATAGTTATGGCAATTCATGTGAAGTAGAAGAATTAGAAAATATACAAAAATCATATGAAATATATAAAGATATTTTTAACAATATTTTTAAACCTTTAATTACAAAAAAAATTAAATTAATTAGGGCTAAGATTAAGAATGAAAAGTAAAGTGTATTTATGTCCATATAATGATATTACTTTAAAACTTTCTAAAGATAAAAGTTTTTTGGAAGAATATGAAGTTATAGGATTTGTAGATAATTATAAAGAAAAAAAAATATTAATAAGAAATTTAAGTATTCTAAAATTTGATTACATAATAGTTTGTTCTCCTAATTATTATCTTGATATATATAGAGAATTACTTAATAGTAAAATAAATAAAAACAAAATACTTTTTTATATAAATAATACAAATGAAATAAAAGATAATATAGATAACGTTAACTTCACTTCTTATAATAATATACAAGATTATGATTTTATTAAAAAACTTAAAAATAAACATTTAGATAAAAAAATATTTTTAATAGGAAATGGGCCAAGTTTAAAAATTGAAGATTTAGATTTCTTAAAAAATGAAATAACTTTTGCAGCGAATAAAATATATCTTGCATATAAAAAAACTAAATGGAGACCAACTTATTATTTAGTTGAAGACGATTTAGTTTATAAACAAAACTATAATAAAATAAAAAACTTGAAAGAATCAATAAAACTATTCCCTGAATATTCTTTGAATTGGAATAAAAAAATTAATGATGCTTATTATTTTAAGTTAATATATCTGCCAAATATGGAAAATTTTCCGAGTTTTGAACCCAACCCAATAAAAGGAATATATTGGGGCTCAACAGTAATTTATACAATGATTCAATGGGCAGTATATTTGGGTTGTAAAGAAATATATTTATTAGGAATAGACTTTGATTTTGTTGAACCAAATAATTATGTAATAAACCAAGATAATAGAAAAGATTTGATTTGTGAAGGAGAGGTTAATCATTTCCATAAAGAATATAGAAAAGTAGGTGAAAAATGGAATTTACCTAATTTAGATATTCAACTACAATCATTTAATAAAGCAAAAGAATATTGTGATAAAAATGGTATTAAAATATTTAATGCATCTAGGACTACGAAGTTAAACATATTTAAAAAAATTAATTTAAAAAAAAAGATTTAAAATGAAAGATTTAAAATGAAAGTATTACTATTAGCAGGTGGACTAGGAACAAGACTAAGTGAAGAAACAGACCTAAAACCAAAACCAATGGTAGAGATTGGTGGGAAACCTATTTTATGGCATATAATGAAGATTTATTCAAAATATGGTTTTAATGATTTTGTTATATTACTTGGATATAAAGGTTACTATATAAAAGAATACTTTGCAAATTATTTTCTTCATCAAAGTGATGTAACTATTGATATGTCAAATGGAAAAATGGAAATTTTGAATAATTCTAGTGAACCTTGGAAAGTTACTCTTCTTGATACAGGAATAAATAGTATGACAGGTGGAAGAGTAAAAAGAGCTCAAGAGTTTGTAGGAAATGAACCTTTTATGTTAACTTATGGTGATGGTTTATCAGATATAAATATAGAAAAACTTGTATCTTTTCATAAATCTCACGGCAAATCTATGACAATGACATCAGCTCAACCAGAAGGAAGATTTGGTGCTTTAAATATCACTAGAGATAATAAAGTTAGTAACTTCTTAGAAAAACCCAAAGGTGATGGAGGATGGATTAACGCTGGTTTTTTTGTGTGTGAACCAAAAGTTTTTGACTATATAACAGAAGGTGATAGTACAGTATTTGAACAAGCACCACTAATGAATTTAGCTAAAGAGGGTGAAATATTTACATATAAACATGAAGGTTTTTGGAAACCAATGGATAGTTTAAAAGATAAGAATGATCTAAATAAATTATGGGAATTAAATAAAGCACCATGGAAAACTTGGTAATGAAAAACTTATTTAACAGTATTTATAAAAATAAAACTGTTTTAGTTACAGGTCATACAGGGTTTAAAGGTTCATGGCTTGTATATTGGTTAAATCAAATGGGAGCAAATGTAGTTGGTTATTCATTAGAAGCTCCTACTACTCCAAATCATATTGACCTGCTAAATCTTGGGATAATTTCAATTATTGCTGATATAAGAGATTTAAGTAAGTTAAATCAAACATTTGAAATATATAAACCTGATATTGTTTTCCATCTTGCTGCTCAACCACTTGTGCGATTATCATATGAAAATCCAATTGAAACATATGAAACAAATGTTATTGGAACTTTAAAAGTTTTTGAAGCTTGTAGAAAAAATAATGTAAAAGCTATAGTAAATATTACAAGTGATAAAGCTTATGATAACAAAGAATGGATATGGGGATATAGAGAAAATGATTCAATGGGTGGATATGATCCATATAGTTCATCAAAAGGATGTGCTGATTTATTAGCAAATTCATATAGAAATTCATATTTTAATATAAATGACTATAACAAAACTCATAATACTCTTCTTTCATCTTGTAGAGCAGGGAATGTTATTGGTGGTGGTGATTGGGCGAAAGATAGACTTATCACAGATATTATGCTTTCTGTTTCAAATAATAAAAAAGTTGAAATACGAAATCCATATGCAACAAGACCTTGGCAACATGTACTTGAACCTTTAAGTGGTTACTTAAATATCGGCCAAAAACTTCTTGAAGAAAAAGTTGAATTTGCTGAAGCTTGGAATTTTGGGCCAGCAGATGAAGGAAGTATTTCAGTAGAAAAAGTTGTTAAAAATGTAAAAAAACATTGGGATAAAATAGATTATGAAATTAATTCTAATCCAAATCAACCTCATGAAGCAAATCTTCTTAAACTAGATTGTAGTAAAGCTCACATACTTTTAAAATGGAAAGATGTATGGAATAGTAAAACTACATTTGAGAAAACTGTAAAGTGGTATAAAGCTTATTATGAAGAAGATAAAAATATATTAACTAAAAATGATTTAGAATCATATATCCAAGATGCAAAAGCTAAAAATATAGAGTGGGCAATTAGTTAAATGACTATTTTAATTGCAGGTTCAACAGGATTTTTAGGAAGTTATCTTTTAAAGTCATTGATAGGTAATAGGTATGAAGTGATTGCATTAAAAAGAAGTACTTCAAATATATTTAGAATAGATGAGTTATTAGAAAAAGTGACTTTTTATAATATTGATGAAGTTGAAATATTAGAAATATTTCGAAGACATAAAATTAATATAGTTATAAATACAGTTACAAACTATGGAAGAAAAGATAGTCAAATATCTTCAATAGTTGATACAAATTTAATGTTTGGATTAAAACTTTTAGAAGAATCAGTAAATAATAATGTAAAAGCATTTATAAATACAGATACATTACTGGAAAGAAATATAAATGCGTACGCTTTATCAAAAGCTCATTTAGTTGATTGGATGAAGTTTTTATCAAATAAAAGTAATAAAATGATAAATATAAAAATAGAACATATGTACGGTCCTCTTGATGACGAAAATAAATTTATCTATTGGCTAATAAATCAGCTGAAAAGTAATGTTAAAAAAATAGATTTAACATCAGGAATTCAGAAAAGGGACTTTATATATGTTGATGATATAGTATCAGCATATGAAACTATTATCAAAAATATTGATAAACTATCTAATTTTGAAGAAATCGAGTTAGGAAGTGGTACTTCTATTGAAGTAAAAGATTTTATAAAAAAAATACATTCAGAACTTTCAAAAATACAAACTATAAATACAAAGTTAAACTTTGGGGCAATACCTTATCGTGATAACGAAAATATGAATATGCAAGCAAATATAAAAAAACTAAAAAAACTAAACTGGAATTCAAAAGTTACACTGAAAGATGGAATAAAAAGAATATTAAATAAGGAGAAAAAGTGACAAAATCTGAACAACTAAAACAAGAAATATTAAATAAAACAAAAGAATACTATGAATTAGTGCATAAGCCAGTTCAAGAGAAAGAGTTTGTAGATGGTGAAAGTAGAGTTAATTATGCTGGACGTGTATTTGACGAAACTGAGATGCAATATCTAGTAGATAGTTCTTTAGATTTTTGGTTGACTTATGGTGATTACTCTAAAAAGTTTGAAAAACAACTAGCAAAATATTTAAATATAAGATGGGCATTTTTAGTAAACTCAGGTTCTTCTGCAAATCTTTTAGCTTTTTATGCATTAACTTCTCCACTATTAAAAGAAAAACAAGTCAAAAGAGGAGATGAAGTTATTACTGTTGCTGCTGGTTTCCCTACTACAGTATCTCCCATCGTTCAATATGGAGCAGTACCTGTATTTGTTGATATGGATTTAACTCATGCAAATATTGATACAACACAATTAGAATTTGCACTTAGTCCTAAAACAAAAGCAATTATGATAGCTCATGGATTAGGGAATCCATTTAATCTTAGAGTAGTAAAAGATTTCTGTGATAAACACAATCTTTGGCTTATCGAAGATAACTGTGATGCACTTGGTTCTACTTATGAAGGAAAACCCACGGGAACCTGGGGAGATATTGGAACATCTAGTTTTTATCCTCCTCATCATATGACGATGGGTGAAGGTGGAGCTACATATACAGATAATCCACTGCTTAAGAAAATCATGCTTAGTATGAGAGATTGGGGAAGAGATTGCTGGTGTGAAAGTGGTGTTGATAATACATGTGGTAAAAGATTTGCTCAAAGCTTTGGATCTTTACCAAAAGGGTATGACCATAAATATGTTTATAGTCACTTTGGATTTAACTTAAAAGTATCTGATATGCAAGCTGCCGTTGGATGCGCTCAACTTGAGAAACTTCCATCATTTGTAGAAAAAAGAAAAGAAAATCATAAAAAATTATATGATGGATTAAAAGATATTAAAGAACTTCAACTTGTAGAAACTCAACCAAATTCAGAGCCTAGTTGGTTTGGTTTTATGATGACACTAAAAGATAGTGTAAACTTTTCAAGAAATGAAATAGTAGAATATCTTGAAGGAAATAAAATCCAAACAAGAAATCTTTTTGCAGGAAATATGCTAAGACATCCTATGTTTGATAGTATGGTTTTAGATACAGATTATAGAGTAATAGGTGATTTAAAAGTTACAGATAAAATCATGACAGATAGTTTTTGGATAGGTTTATATCCAGGTATGGGTGATGATGCTATTAATTATATGATTAAAAATATTAGAGAGTTTGTAGATAGTAAATAAAGGTTTATCAATGAAATATTTAATTACAGGTGGATGTGGATTTTTAGGCTCAAATATTGCAAGTGAAATACTTAAACAAGGTGATGAATTAATAGTATTTGATAGTTTATATAGATTTGGAAGCTACCAAAATAAAGAGTGGTTAGAAACTCAAGGCGAATTTATTTTTATTCATGGAGATATAAGAAATACTAACGACGTAGAACGAACTATAAAAATACATAAACCAAATATTATTTATCATCTTGCAGGACAAGTAGCTATGACAACTTCTATATTAGATCCGAGAATAGATATGGAAGTAAATATTGGTGGTAGTTTTAATCTTCTAAATGCAGTAAGACTTTATAGTCCAGAGAGTACAATTATATACTCATCTACAAATAAGGTATATGGAGACTTAGAACAATTTACTTACCGTGAAACAGATAGTAGATATGAATGTATAGAAAAACTAAATGGATTCGATGAGAGTGTAAATCTTGACTTTCACTCACCATATGGAACCTCAAAAGGAAGTGCAGATCAGTATATGCTAGATTTTGCAAGAATTTATGGACTGAAAACTGTTGTTTTTAGACACTCATCTATGTTTGGAGGAAGACAGTTTGCAACATATGATCAAGGTTGGATAGGTTGGTTTACACAACAAGCTATAAATATTAAGAAAGGAAGGCAGAAAGAACCTTTTACTATTTCTGGAAATGGAAAACAAGTTAGAGACATAGCATATGCAAGTGATATGATAGACTTATATTTAATGGCATCTAAAAAAATAGATAATATAAAAGGTCAAGCATTTAATGTAGGTGGTGGCATGAATAACTCATCTTCCCTTCTCGAGTTATTTAGCTTTTTAGAAAAAGAACTTGATATAACTATGCCATATACGAAACTTCCTTTTAGAGAATCTGACCAAAGAGTATTTGTAGCAGATTTGACAAAAGCAAAAGAATTGATAGATTGGAAACCAAAGGTTTCGAAAGAAGAAGGTATTAGAAAAATGATTGATTGGGTAAAGAATAATGGATAAGAAGATACCTTTATTAACTATTGCTATTCCCACATATAACAGATGTGAAAGTTTGAAGTATTTAGTTGAAATAATAAAACCACAATTAAGCGAAGATTTAAAATTATTAATTATAGATAATAATTCTGAAGATTTTACAAGCAGTTATTGCAAAGAACTAATGGCTATTAACTCTAATATTACTTTTATTAAGAATTTATATAATTTTGGTGGTGTCGTTAACATGTTAAAGTGTGTCGAATATTCAAACTCAAAATTTACTTGGCTATTGGGAGATGATGATGATATAGATATATCTTATTTATCTAAGTTGTTAGCCTTACTAAGAGAAGAAAATGCTTATAGTTTTCATATTATACCTAAGGGTAGAATGAATTTTACGATTAATCAGTTTGAATTTTTAAATAAAAAAGATTTTGAAATGTATTTTTATGATATTACGGCAATTCATCTTATGTCTTCTAATATTTATAACACAAAAGAAGCAAAGAAATATTTAAAGGAAGCCTATAATTTAGTTCATTTACAACATGCCTTTACTTCTTTTCATGCAAAATTCTTAGAAAATAATTTACCTTTGAGAATAATTTGTTTGCCAATTATGAAACAAGAGAGATTAAAAATAAAAAGATGGTCTAAGTTTACTGCACATTTAGATGCTTTAGAAACTACATCTTTATTATTTGGCGATGAAGCAACAAATAAGGAGTATCAACTTAGGAAGAAAAAATTATTTAATATTTCTACAAAATCGTTATTTATAGAAAAAGATGAAGGTTTTAATGAAAAAGAAATAAAAAGACTTTTTAGATTAATAAAAGTAAATAACTATATATTACCAATATTTTTAAATTTGATTTTATTCTTAAAAAAGGGTAGATATTCAAAATATTTGCTTATTTATTTTATATATATTAGCTTTTTTTTTAAAGATATAAAGAATTATAAGAGGAATATAGAGAGTTATTTTAATATTCCAAATACTGAGAATATCAATGATTTTTTAATTAATAATATTAATAAAAATAAAAAAAATTTTTTCAAAAATTAGGCGATAAATGAATACTACTGAAATAAAATTATCAATATTGATACCAACATATAATAGAGAAAAATTCATAATAGAAGCTATTGATTCTGTACTAAATCAAGATTTTCAAGATTTCGAAATAATATGTTCAGATAATGCTAGTACTGATAATACATACAAAATACTCCTTGATTATGCAAAAAAAGATAATAGAATTAAAGTATTCCAAAGTGTTGAAAATTTGGGACCTATTCCTAATTGGGAAATTTGTTTATCTCATGCAAATGGCGAATTTATTCATTGGCTATGGAGTGATGATTGGATAGAAACTAACTTTTATATAGATGCTTTTGCATTAATGAAAAAAAATCATACAAGAATTGTTTCAACATGGAATTATCGTTCAGACAATTTAGATGATAGAAATGATAAATATATTAGTTGGCAATTTTCGCACTCTTTAGTCCCTGGAAATGTTGCAGCAAAGAAAATATTGTTTATGACTTATGAGTTACCTGTTTCTCCTGCTGCTTATATTTTACCTATAAAGTCTGTTAGAAAACATTTTTATAAAAATATAGTTAAATTAAATGATTCTTTAGACCCTGTAAATAAAGCAGTAGGAGTTGATTCCTTGATGATTATAGGTTCATGTATGGAAGAAGAAAAAATATCTATATTACAAAAGCCTTCAGTTGTATTTAGAAAACATGATAACATTTCCTTTCAATTATCTAAAGATGGGAGTTTATTTAAAATGTATTTATTGTCTCATTTTTGGTTTGCATCGAGAGAAAATATTCAAATTAATATTTTTGAATTTTTTTCTATATTAAAAAAAGTATTTTTTTATTTCCCAAAAGATATATATAAGAAAAAGATTATAAATATTTTGATAAAACTATTGCTTAAGAGTAAGATTACGAAGAATAAAGAAGATTTGTCAAATAAATATAAATCTAAAAAAGCATTTATGAGAAAAAATGTTATTCTAGAATTAGATGAAACACTTAACAACCTAGATATCGAAAATAAAAAAATATATATAACTCCCTTTAATGATGTAACAAGTCAGCTACGGATTAAACTTGAATTATTGTCATCTAAAAAAGTTATTTTTATAGATAATTATAAAAAAGGAGAAAATATTATTTCTCCAGAATTTGTCATTGATTATGATTATATTTTTATATATAGTCCAAATTATCAGATTGAAATTGCAAAAAGATTACCAAAAAAAAACTTATATTGTTTTTATCAATTACCAAATACTCTTTATAGTGTAACCTTGTTTTCAAAAGTTTATATTTTCAAACAAAAGTTAAAAATGTTCTTTGATTATAAAAAACATAAAAAGAAGATAGTAAATAAAATTGAAAAATTAGACATGTTTTCAATAGGTAGTCAAATAATATATCTATCAAACCAAATCAAAAACTACTCTTTCAAGGACAAAAAAATATATATAACGCCAGTTAATGACACAACTGTAGACATTTTAAATGAGTTAGAAAAATACCATAACAATAGTATCGAACTTATTGAAAATGAATTTGAAAAAATTGAAAAAGATAGTTATCTTTTAATTTATGATTCAGAAGATAAAAAACAGATAATAAGAAATCTATCAACAAAAAACATATACTTAATTTACCATATTCCTAAAAAAGGGATTAAAATTATAAAATATACATTTTTAAATTTATTTTATAAAAGGTTTTCTAATATATCTTTGTTAATATATCTAAATATAATTTATAAGATAAGATTATATTTTGCAAATACTATAAATATACCTATTCATAAGAATGAAAAAGAAATATTAAAATTAAAAAATATACATAAAAACCAGAGAGCTTTTATTATAGGAAATGGACCAAGTTTAAAAATAAGTGATTTAGATAGATTAGAAAATGAAATAACTTTTGCGGCCAATAAAATATATTTGTCCTTCAATGAAACAAAATGGCGACCAACATATTACTCTGTTGAAGACAATTTAGTAATGAAGGAGATTTATAAAAAAGTAAAAAGCTTAACTGAAACAAAAATAATATTGCCAATTAAAGATATAAAAGAATATAACTATATAAAAAGTGCCCTTTATTATCCTTTAATCAAAAATAGGAGTGCTCTTCCCGGATTTTCAGATAATATTTTAAAAGAAGTTTTTCCTGGTAATACTGTAACTTATTCAATGTTACAAATGGCTATTTATATGGGTATAAAAGAAGTTTATTTTATTGGAATAGATTTTAGTTATGAGTTACCTAAAATAAAAAATCAAGAAACAAATATAATTTGCAATGATCAAGAAATAAATCATTTTCATAAAGATTATAGAAGACCTGGAGATAAGTGGATTAAACCAAATGAATCTGGACAAATAAAAGCATATGAAAGTGCATTAGTTTTTTGCAATAAAAATAATATTAAAATATATAATGCATCAAGAAAAACTAAACTTCAAGTATTCGAAAGAATTGATTTTGATAAATTATTTTAGGAAATAGACAAAAGTTTTTCTGCAAAAAGGAAATCTTTTTCTTCACTTATTTTTATTGCATGCATCGAATCAATATCAAAAAACAATCTATTGATTCCTAAAGATGCAAAGCCTTTTCCCTGCATCCTGTCTTTAAAGGCTTTTGCATCCCATATTGTAATAGCCCAATTTAAGATACTAATTTTACTATTCTTTTGACTTGGGGCCAACTGCTCATTTATATTAATATTTACAGGTATGTTATTACAAAAAGTTTGCATTTGTGTCGATTCCGTTGTAATTAACGTATCGCAATTGCTATTTTTAAAAGCTTCAAATGCTTTTTTGATATCATCAGTTGTAATTAAAGGACAAACAGGATTTATCATAATTAAAGTATCGGCAGAAAGATTTAATATGATATCTAAATTAAATTCATCGCTACTAGCAGTGTCATTTGCTAAATAATTAGCTCTTTTATAGGTATTAAACTCAGGATAATTTTTTCTTATAAATTCAATCATTTCTTCAGAGTCTGTATTTATATACATATCCGCAGGAATCTCTGCTTTTATAGTAGATTCAATTGTATAACTTATCATTGGTTTTCCATTCATTAATCTCATATTTTTTCTTGGGACTCGTTTACTTCCTTCTCTTGCAGGTATATGTAATACTATTTTTCCTAATTCTCTCATTATTTATGTCCTATCATTATAATATTCTTGGAAATAGTTCTGAAATAATTTTTCTGATTTATCATCTATTGGTAAAGATGTTATCTCTACTTCTCCAAAAGAAATAGGTATAATCAAGTTATAATTTTGATTATCATTCTTTTTATCTCTTTTTAATGCAGTAATAAAATCATCAAATTCAAATGAAATATAATCTTTTTCTTTTAAATTTGAAATAATAAAATTATGAAGTAAATTAAATTCAGAAGAAGATAATTTATTAAGTTTTAATGCTAAATAATTAGCCATATCTATTCCTACAGTAACAGCTATTCCATGAGATATAGCAAAATTAGTAGAAGCCTCTAGTGCATGTCCAAAAGAATGACCATAATTCATTTTTAGTCTTAATCCTTGATCTAATGGATCTATCTCAAGAATCTTATTTTTTAACTTTAATGAATTAAAAATAATTTCAGACATAATATCTTTGTTGTGTTTATAATTTTCTAATTTACTAATAATATATTCTATAGATTTCTTACCTGATAATAAATGTACTTTTATTATTTCTCCAATACCTGAACGAATGTCATCTTCTTTTAAAGTTTTTAGAAAATCAGATTGAATAATAATTTGAGAAGGTGGATAAAAGTTTCCAATAATATTTTTCCATGATTTATAATTAAGGGAACTTTTCCCTCCTATACAGCTATCCGCTTGTGCCAAAAGTGTTGTAGGTAACCAAATCCATTTAATCCCTCTATATAAAATACTTGTACTAAATGTTACTAAATCTTGAGTAATTCCTCCTCCTAGAGCAATGATTTTATCTTTTCTTTTTACTCCTTTTAGCATTAGTTGTTCACAAAGTTTCAGAGCAAACTCTGGAGTCTTTTTATATTCTTTAGCATCAATAAAAATAAGCGTGCTAATATTAAAATTATAAGTCATCTTATATAGCTCATAAACATTCTCATCAATTACTACCGCTTTTGTCTCTTTTAAAAGTTCATTGATATATATTTTATTGATATTAATGTGTAATTCATATGTTTCTTTATCAGAAAAAATATCTATTCTATTCAAGAGTAAATCCTCCATCAATAATAATATTTTGACCAGTAATATAGTTATTGTAATTTGAAGTCAAAAATAAAATACTTGGTACTATATCAGAAACTTTTGCAAGTTTTTTAAGAGGAATTTTTGATTTCATCTTTTTCATACCTTTTTCTCCTAAAATATTTCTTGTTAGTTTTGTATTTACAAAACCAGGGGATATGCAATTAACCATAATATTAAATTTGGCCAGATCAACAGCAATAGTCTTTGTAACACCAATTAATCCAGATTTACTCGCAGTGTAAGGATTCCTCCCTTCTTTTGTTACGACACCAAATATTGAACCAATATTTATAATATGGCCAAATCTTTGATCAATCATTTTCTTAGATACTTCCTTTGATATATAAATTGGGGCATTTAAATTTGTAAGTAAAATATCATTTATATCAGAATATTTGGTTTTATTTATTTTATTTATTTTATTTATTCCTGCATTATTGATACAAATATCAAAACCATCATATTTATCAATTATTTCAATAATTCTACTTTGCCAATTAGTAGTATCTTTAATTAATAATTGTTCATATTTTATATTAGAATTCATATTGATAGGTTTTTCTTTAGAGGTTCCTGTTACTATTACACTTGCTTTTAGTTTTGAGTACTCTTGTGCAATAGCTTTCCCAATACCTCTAGTCCCACCAGTAATAAGTATTTTCTTATTTTTAAAATTAATCTTCATTTAAATAAAACTCCATTGGAAATTTTACTACAGTTTTGTAGACTACTTCAACTTCATTATATTTAGGGCAACCAATATGTCCATCATCAGGAAAAAATATAGCTAGATCTTTTTCTTGTAGTAAAAACTTTGATGTGTTATCTACTAACTTATAAGTAATTAGATCTTTTTGTTTATTATAATATCTTTTGGTCTCCAGTTTATTTATATCAATATATTCCATTTGTTCATTTCCTGAAATAACTAATTGAAAGTCAATATACTTTTTATGAGATTCTATAAAACATTCTTCTCTATTTTTTGTATAAAAAACTTGTTCTAAAGCATATATATCCTTTGTAAGTATAACTTTTTCAAAGGAACCTATAGGAAGAGACTTTATTCTATTATGTATTTTGCTACTATTATTCAATGCTTCTTGAAAATATTCAATTATTATTTCAAGTTTTTTTCTTTTTAAAAAAGGTTTTAAATTATTAAAATTGCTAATTATTGCCATGACTTATTACCTTTGTTTATAATAATTCAAAATATTATCAATAGACACGATTCCCATAATTTCTACAGCTTCAGCTGAGTTTCCTCCAATATGAGGAGTGGTAATAAGATTTGGAATTTCAATTAATTCTTTATCATCAGGAGGTTCAATCTCATAAGCATCTATCGCTGCACCTGCAATAATATTATTTTTTAATGCCCATTTTAAATCAGACTGTTTTATAAGACCGCCTCTAGCCGTGTTAATGATAATTGCATTTGGTTTCATTAAAGATAAAGTATTTTTATCTATAAAATATTTTAAATCACTTGTTAATGGCGTGTGAATAGATATTATATCTGCTTCTTTAAAGATTTCTTCTTTTGATTTCTTTAATAAATTGTTTTTCGAGTAATATAAATCTTGATTTATTATGTCATTAACTAATATATTGCAGTTAAATGGTTGTAATAATGTAATAAGATCTTTGCCTATATTTCCCACACCTATTATTCCTATTGTTTTAGAACTTAATTGTGTTCCACCATTCTTATTCCAAATACCATTTTTTAAGTTATTTGATGTGGTATAAACATTTCTTAGAAGCATAAGAATAAAAGCTAAAGATAATTCTGATACAGATCTTTTATTGATGCCTTGAGTATGGAGTATTTTAACATTACGTTTATTACATTCTTCAACGTCAATATTATCTAATCCTACTCCATATTTAGATATTACTTTCAAGTTTGGAACTTTTCTTAAAACTTCATTGGTAATCTTGTCAAGACCTATTATTGCTATATCACATTTATTTAAGAATATAATAAGTTCATCTTCAGTAAATCTTTTTTGAGCCTCATTAATATATACATTCTTAAAACCTAAATCTTTTAATTTGTTGATTAATGTAAGATTTTTAGAAAATGCAACAGTAGTTACTCCTATATTTAAATTATTTATCACTATAAAATCCTGAGTTTTCATAAATTTTTTCTACAAGCTTAAGTGTTTCAAAAGCATCTTTACTAGTTCCATTTTTAATTATATTTTTCCCTAAAATTGCATCAACAAACTCATCAACTTCAAGTTTCCATGAATCATCATTTTCAAACCAAGTAGTAGATTCTTTTGGTTTTCCCATAGCATGAGTAATATCTTCAAACTTTCTTCTTCCTACGATTAATTGTTCAGGAGCATAGCTCCTTGTTCCTGATAGTATTCCATCAAGATTTATATAACCCTCTTCAAAGCACATTTCTAATAGAAATTTATGATGCCATTGGGTTGCACTTGAGTGTAGCATTGCTGTAATTTTTTCTTCAGATTGCATTATAATAAATGCATTATCCTCTGCTTCTATAGGCCAAAAAGAAGTAGTTATAAAACTATTAATTTTACTAAAATTTTGATTAGAAAAGTATCTCATTAAATCAAGCATATGAATCCCTTGATCTATTAATATTCCTCCTCCTGAATATTCTTTATAATTTCTCCAATTTTTGTCATAATCAATACTTCCTGCTTTCCCATAGACACCTCTAATCCACAAAAGTTTGCCCATACTTCCTGAATCAATTATTTTTTTTGCTTCTATAACGGAGTAATGATATCTATGATTAAAACCATATTTTAATATTAAGCTACTATTCTGTTCTATTTTTATAACTTGTTTTAATTCTTCACTTGTTCGAGCAGGAGGTTTTTCACAAAAAACATGTATCCCTGATTCTAATGCTTTTACTGTATATTCAGCTAAAACATTATTAAAAGTGCATATAAATATTGCATCAATATCTTGTTTTAAAAGTTCATCGTATGATTCACAAAATTTTATATTTTTAGATAACTTGTCAGGTTTAATTAAATCATAGATAGCGATTAGTTCTGTTTTTTCATTTCTTTTTATCTCTTCTGCTCGAACTTGTCCTATTTTTCCATATCCTGCGATTGCAATTTTAATCATGTTCTTCCACAGTGTAATTATATTTTGTTTTTGGTTTTTGTGATACATAATATGAGTATAAAATATGATCTAAAATCATATGTACATCTTCTACCAAACCATATTCTCCTTTTGGAGTTTCAACATGAAAATTTATATCAGATAATTCTTTTAGTTTGCCCCCACTAAAACCAGTAATGCCTACAATAGTAGTTCCTACTTCTTTTGCATAAGTAGTAGCTTTTACAATGTTTATAGAGTTTCCGCTACATGAAATCGCGATTAGTAAGTCTTCTTTTTTAATTTTATGTTTTAATTGTGCATAAAATATATTTTCATATCCTATATCATTTGCAATAGCTGTACATACAGAAGAATTATCACTTAAACTCTCGACATCGAGATTTTTTATTTCTCTAATTTTTAATCCTATGGAGAGGTCATTTGCCATATGTGAAGCAGTTGCTGCACTACCACCATTTCCTATAATGTAAATCTTTGAATTAAGTTCCTCTGTTTTATTAATTGCATTTTTAATATTTTCAATAACTGATATATCTAAACTTAAAAGTATTTTTCTTAAATTTTCAATGTATAGTTCTACAAATTCTTTCATTTTTAACCTTTGTTTTATTTATTAGTGTGTTAATATTTTTTTAATAAAATTATAAGTAAATTAAATCTTATTCTTTATTAAATAACTTCCACTTATTGATAAATTCTTTAAATTTTTTTGATTTAATAAAGCAATTTATCATTTTAATTAATATGTACACCATGGATGTATTGAAGTTAAAATCATCAAAATTTATAAATCTAGATAATGTAAGTTGTGTTATGCTTTTTTTTGCTTTAATTATTTCCATTTCTGAGTATCCAAATTCTTTATAAGTAGTAAAAATTTTATGATTTTTATATAATAAATCATATTGGTTCAGAGGTAAAAAATATCTGTCTGTAAGATTAATACAATGTATCTCTACACAATTTATATTAATAAAATTAATAACTTTATTAAGAGGAAATGCTGAGGTAATCGTTGTTCTATTTTGTTGAATATATATTTCTGAATTTTGAATAATATCCATAATATTAGAGATTTTAATATAATTGATATCTATATTACTATTGAAAATTTCAATAGGAAAATCATTATTGAAAGAAAAACAATTAATTTTAATGTTAGGTAATTCCTTTGAAACTAAATAAATAAAATCTATAAATTTTTTATCTGTTAAATTTTCTTGAATTCCTAAAAATCCTACACTATTTGGACAATAAATATTTTTGACTATTTCTTTATTAATTGGTAAATGTAAACTATGCATAAAACTTGCTTCATTAAATTTTGAATCATTTTTATTTAATAATATGCAAGGGGAATTATTCAGATTCTCTTGTGTCTTATGATTTTTAAAACTAATTTGGTTTTCTCCTCCTATAAATTCTGAAGGTAAATCATAAGTAAATGCAAAACCTTTTAGATCATAAATATCTTCAACTTTCTTATTCTCTTTGTTTGCTGTGATTGTATCAATTAATTCTTCATCTAATAAAACATCTACTTCTTGAATTTCATCACTATCAATTTTTTTACAAAAACCTTCAAATGAAAAATAATTTTTTGTATGAACTACTCCATATGTTTTTTGATTAGATTTTGGTACGATCATTAATAGCCTACTTTTTAATTTAACTCTATCATATAGATTATTAAATTCTTTTAAAAAATTATAAAAGAATGCTTTAGCTATAATCATTAACTTAAATATAAATATTAAAAAAATAGTTATTAGGATAATTAATGGCAAAAAGTGAAAAACAATTACAAGAAGAGTTAGTAAATAGATATCTAAAAAACTTAGATTTTTTTAGAATTTATGACTTAGAATTATTTAATAAAATTGAAACTTTATCAACTGCCATAAATGAAGGTCTCTATCAAGAAAAACATGCTTTAGAATTTATAAAAGAAATTAAAGACTTTGATATATTAAATTTGGAAAATAATAGTTATTTATATAATAAAAATATGAAGAAAGTAAATCATAACTTGCAAAAGGAGATTACTTTTGACAAAAAAGCTATTTTTAGTACTTTAAATAAAGGAATTTATGATGAGTACATAAAAAACTACGATTTACCAAATACAAAATTTGACTTATTAGATAATTATTTATTAGAAGATATGTCTGAATATAGAGCTATTTTTTCAGAAATCAAAGAGGGTAATTATAAATTCATTGATAAAATTATTTTTCTTGGTACGGCTTTAGGAGGACACTTAAATAGCATTAAAAAAAACACTAATGCAAAACTTTGTTTTATATATGAACCCAATCTAGAAATATTTAGATTGTCTCTTTTTACAACAGATTATTCTACTCTGTCAAGTAATACAAAATTTATTTTTTCAATAATGGATTACAATAATATATTTATTAACAAATTAAATCAATTTATTTCTTCTTATGCACAATTTTCTAATTATAATATTAAATATTCAAAAATGAATTATATTACTGATGATGTGATTCATAATATAATTTCTCAATTGCATATTTCTAATTCAAACTTATATGATTATACAAAAGTTCTTTATCAGAATATTTATACAATATCTAAGCATTTAGGTAGATATAAAATTTTGTGTACAAAAAATAAAAAAAATGATTTCTCTTTAACAAAAGGTAAGCCCGTGATCTTTGTTGGAGCAGGTCCTTCTTTAATGAAAAATATTGAGTGGTTAAAAGAAAATCAAGATTCTTTTTGTATTGTGTCAATGGGGGCTACATATAAAAAACTTTTTGAAAATGATATAAGAGTTGATATTGTAAGCACGGTAGATCCACAATATGAAGTATTAAATAATACACATTTTAATAAAGAAGATGTAATCTTGTTAAAAGATACTATTGTTTTAGCTTCAATTTGCACTCCCATAAAGATTTTGAATAAATTTAATCAAAAAAAATTATTTTTATTTGAAACTTATCAGTCTTTTAAAGATTCTTCTAATTGCTATAATGGAGCAAGTATCGGTGAAGTAACCTTATCTATTTTACTAGATTTAGGAATTGGAAATATCTATTTATTTGGAATAGATTTAGCATTAGATTCAAATACAGGCTCAACGCACTATGAGGGATATCAAAATCAAGAGAAAGGATTATCTGATAAAGCCAAGGTAAATAGTATTTTAAGTGGTCAGAAACAAGATTTAAGAGATGAGTATTTAGAAGTAAAGGGTAATAAGAATAAAAAAGTTATTACAACTAGAGTTTTTGCTTTATCAATTAATATGTATAACCAATTAATCTCACAATTTAAACAAAATAAACAAAAAATATATAATCTATCTAGTGAAGGGGCATATATTGAAGGTACAGAGTTTATTGAAATTGATAATATAAATTTGGAAAAAGAAGAGATTAAACTTATATCTGAAGATATAGTTAAAGAACTTACAACAATAAGTGAAAAAGATTTAACAATAAGTGAAAAAGAAAAACTTAATAAAAAAATACTATTCACAGATAATTTGGAACTTCATCTTTTTGATTGTTCAAAAAAAATAACTTCTAAGAATCTTAGGGAGTTTAATGAAAATATAGATTTAGTTATTGTTAAAGTACTTGAATCAAAGGATTATACCTTTACAAATATAATTGCAAATTATCTTAATCTTTCTTTACCTTTTATTTACTCAAATTTAAATAATAATAAAATTAGTAAAAAAGATGAAAGAAATAAAATAAAAGAAGTAGAGAAAGTTTTATATAAACATCTTATGCGTATTATTGAAATATATAATTATTATTTAAAGCAGATATAAAAAAACCCAAATCCGAAGACTTGGGTTTAATAAAAATGTTGAAAGATATTATTGTAATAATCTTAAAACATTTTGTTGAACAGAATTCGCTTGACTGATTGCATAAGAACCAGCTTGAGAAATAATGTTCTGTTTATTGAAGTTTGCAGATTCTGCTGCATAATCAACATCTCTAATAATAGATTCAGCCGCTTTTACATTTGTTGCCTGAGTCATTAAGTTTCTAACAGCAGATTCAACTTGGTTTTGAGTAGAACCGATGTCACCTCTATACCCATTAAGAGTATTAATTGCAGTATCAACATTCCCCATTTGAGTTTCTGCATCACCTTTAGAAATAGTTGTGATGCCATTTAATGCTGTTAATCCTAACCCTGTTGAGTTTGCAGTAATCGCACCTAATGAAATAGTCCCACCATTTGCAAAATCTTCACCAACTTGGAAGTCTAATGCAGATGAAGCAGCAACACCATCAGTACCAGAAATTAATTGAGTACCATTATAGTTAGTAGATTTACCAATATTATCTAATTGAGTCATTAGTTTTGAAATATCTTTTGCAATTGAAGTTCTACCTTCACCTGAAGTAGTATCAGTATTAGCTTGAATTAATTTAGCTTTAATAGTATCAAGAATATTTGATTGCTCAGCCATTGATTTATCAGCAATTTGAAGTAATGTTACAGCTGAATTACCATTTGCAACACCTTGATCAATTGAAGTTGCTTGAGTTCTTAATTTATCTGCAATTGCAAGACCAGAAGCATCATCAGAAGCTTTATTAATTTTAAGACCAGTAGAAAGTTTTTCTAAGGCACTTGAAATGCTTTTACCTGTATTTGTAGCTGCTTCTTGAGCAGTAATTGAAGAGACGTTTGTGTTAATAATCATAATAAATCCTTTTTATTTATGACGACATTGTGAAATAAATCACCTCAAAAAACCTTCTTGTTTTACCAAGCATAGAAGAAAAATAAATCTCTCTTCTTCGGAATCAATTGATACCTACTTTGTATATGTAGAATTGTGACACACCAATTCTTAAAATTAGATTAAATTATAAGCTTTTATTTCTTTCTTTTAAAATTATTCCACATTCTATATGATTTGTATATGCAAACTGATCGAAGAGTGCAAATTTTTCTATGGTATGTGTTTTTATTAGAACTTCTAAATCTCTATGTAAAGTTTCAGGATTACAAGAGATATAAATAATATTTTCAAAATCTTTTACAAGGCCTCTTGTTATATCATCGAGTCCTGCTCTTGGAGGATCAACAAAAATTGTATCAAAGTTATATGATTTTAAATCGATATGCTCTAATCTTTTGTATTTTCTTTTTTCTTGTAAAGCTTCAATAAACTCTTCAGCACTCATTCTAATAAAATCAATATTTTTTGTATCATTTAATTCACAATTTGTTTTTGCTGAATTTATTGAAGTTTTTGAAATTTCTGTTGCAAGAGTTTTTCTAAATTTTTTGCTTAATGGAATTGTGAAGTTTCCTCCCCCACAATATAATTCACATAAGTCATTTGGACTTTCATTAATATTTTTTAAAACCCAGCTTATCATTTTGATATTTACTTTTGTATTTGGTTGAGTAAAGCCACCTTCTTTATATTGAAAATGGAAAGGTTTATTATCTATTTGTAAAGTTTCTTCTATAAAGTCATTACTTAAAATTACTTTTTGTTTTCTACTTCTTCCTATAATTTTGATATTTAATTTTTCTTGTAGCTCTTTTGCTTTTTCTTCCCAAGTGCTATCTAGCTTTTTATGATAAATCATGCTTACTAGCATATCTCCTGTACTTGAGTTTAAGAACTCTACGGTATATATTTTAAAAGATAAAATGTCGTCATTTGAGATTTCTTTTAGAAGTGGGGGCATTAGTTTTGCAATATCATTTGAAACTATACTACAAGAATCAATCTCTAAGGCTTTTTTTTCAAAATCATTCATAGCATATGATAAAGTACAATTATCATTTTCATCAAAGTTTTTCCAAATTCTAAATTCTGCTCTATTTCTAAAGTTTTGTTCTTCACTTCTTATTATGTCAAATTCCATATTTGTAAAGTTGAAAAACCTTTCTTTTTCTCTATTTATTTTATATTCAAGTTGTTCTTCATATGATTTATCCCATAAAACACAAGAGCCACATTTCCCAAAATATTCACAATTCATTAATAACCTTCAATCTGTATTCTTATTTAATCTGATATTATATTCAATTGATTATAATACGCCCATGAAAGAAAACTGGCAACAACAATTACAAACCTTATTAAAGTGTGATTTAAAATCACTTTATCCATTAGCACGAAGTTTAAATAGAAAATTAAAATTTTATGTAGGCCCTACAAACTCAGGTAAAACTTATAATGCCATGCAAGAATTAAAAGTTGCAAATAGTGGCTTATATCTAGCTCCTCTTAGATTATTAGCACTTGAAGGTTATGAAGATTTAAAGAGTGAACTTATTGATGTTTCTTTGATTACAGGAGAAGAGCAGATTATAAATGAAGATTCGGCTCATGTTTGTTCAACTATTGAAATGATTGATTTCAATCTTGATGTTGATGTTGCTGTTATTGATGAGATTCAAATGTTAGATGATGTTGATAGAGGTTGGGCTTGGGTAAATGCCATTATTGGTGTGCCTGCAAAAACTGTGATTATGACAGGAAGTGTAAATGCCTTAGATGCTGTTAGAAAAATAGTTTCATATTTGGGTGAAGAGCTTGAAGTTGTTAAACATCAAAGAAAAACACCTTTAGAAATTATGCATAAACATACAGCGCTTGATCATTTAGAAAGTGGAACAGCACTTATTGCTTTTTCAAGAAAAGATGTTTTACAACTAAAGCAAAAATTGCAAAAGAAATATAAGGTTTCAGTAATCTATGGAAACCTCTCTCCTGAAGTTAGAAGAGATGAAGCTAAGAGATTTAGAGAAAAGAAAAGTGATATTTTAATAGCAACCGATGCAATAGCAATGGGCTTAAATCTTCCAATAAAAAATATACTTTTTACAACTGATACAAAATTTGATGGAATAAGCAGACGAAAAATTAATGTAAATGAAATAGTTCAAATAGCTGGGCGTGCAGGACGATATAAAATCTTTGATAAAGGCTTTTTAGGAGCAACTAAAAGAGATGTTTTAGATCATATAAGAGAAGAGTTCTCTAAGCCTGTAAAAACTATAAAACCTCCTTTTGCTGTAAAAATAAACAATGAACAACTTGAAGCATTAGCTTCACATATAAAAACAACTTCACTTACAAAAGTATTAAAGTTTTTCAAAGAAAATATGACTTTTGATGGTCCTTTTATTGCTTCTAATATTTCATCTATGATTGAAGCTTCAAAAATAGTTGATAAAAGAGATAACATGACTTTAGAAGATAAATATTTATTAGCACAAGCTCCAATAACTTTAAAATCAAATATAATTGTTCAAGCATATGAAGCCTATATTGCAGCTGTTATCAAAAAAAGAGTTTGTAGATACAAGCCTTCAATTACGCTTCCTAAAAAAGCAATTACTCAAAAAGATTTACTTTTAGTTGAAGATGAGGTTAAGAAAATCTCACTTTACTTATGGCTCTCATATAAATTTCCTGAGCTTTTTTTAGATTATGAAAAAGCTGTGATTTTAAGAAACAATTTTAATTTATTTATTGAAAAATCTTTAAAGATGAATTTAAAACTGCAAGAAGAATTTAAAAGCAGAAAGTTTTCTAAACCATATAGACGAAATAGAAGAGATTAATTAACATTTTTTTAGCTATAATCTAACTAATTATGCAATTTGAGGAATTTTTCGGTGTTAAGAATATTTAAAACAGATGGTGTAGAGGCCTTACATAAAGAACTCTTAAAAAACTATATTGATGAAGGTAAAATCCAGTCTTTAATTGATAGCGGTTTAAATATAAACAGGCGAGATGAAAAAGGCAGAACTTTACTTTTCGAACTAGCTGCAAAAAGAAGAATAGAATCTATTAAATTATTGATAACAAATGGTATAAATATTAATGCTGAAGATAATTATGGAAAAACTGTATTAAGCGAAGCAGTTAATAAAGTTGATGGAATGATGATTCGATTTTTAATCGAAAATGGAGCTTCAATAAATCATGTAAATTCTTCAGGAAGAACAGTTATTCAAGATGCTGCTTTAGAAGAAAATGAAAAAGTATTTAATATTTTAATGAGTCAAAATCCAGATTTATCGTTAAAAGACCATTATGGAAAAACAGTGCTTTTTGATGCAATAGAAGGTGGAAGTCTTAATATTGTAAGAGAAATTGTAAATAATATTGAAGATATAAATATAGTTGATAACAATGGACAAAGTGGACTTTTTTATTCTGTTTTGAAAGAAGAAGATTCAATTACAAAGTTTTTAATTGAAAATGGTATAAATGTAAATATTTTAGATAAAAAAAGACAAACTGCGCTTTTTAATGCTCTTATTTTAGGAGCTAGAAACTTACCTACAATTGAATTACTTCTAGAAAATGGAGTGAAATTAAATACAAAAGATTATGCTGATAAAACACTTTTAGATGAGATTTTAAAGATTAATGCAATTTCAAAAAAACCAGATAGCTCTAAAATAGAGGGTAAATATAAATTAGTTAGAAAAGATAGAAACTATATTAAATTAACAGGAATTTTAATAGAAAATGGCTTGGCAATTGATAGAATAGACTCTCAAGGGCAAACCGTACTTTATAAAGAGGTTGAAAGAGAACATTATGATACGGTTGATTTTTTAATTGATTCAGGGGCTGATATAAATACTCAGGACAATGATGGCCGAACAGTAATCTTTGATGCAGTGTTAAAAGGCCCTGCAAATATGAATATGATAGATCATTTGCTTAGTAGAGGGGCAGATATTGATCATAGAGATTTTGAGGAAAGAACGGTAATTGATGAAATAGTAGAAGCTATATTGATTACACAAAACGGCAAAAAACCAAGATCAAGAAGATATTTTGAATTAAAAATTGAAGAAAATTATATTATTTTATTAAAAAAGATGTTTTTATTTAAACCTAGAATAAATCTTCCTAGAGAAGATGGAAAAACAATACTTTTTGATGTAATTACTGAAAATAATATTGAATTAATAAAAGTATTTATAAACGCAGGTGCAGACTTAAATGTCCTAGATAATAAAAATAACTCCCCTTTATCTTATATGATTGATGAAGGATTACTTCTTACTAATCAAAGAGACAAAGAGCATTTCTTAGAAAGACTTGTTTTTGTTTTAAAGTTTAGAATTGATGTTAATACTATAGACAATGATGGGAAAACAGTTTTTCATAAAGCTGTACTTGCCAATGACTTGGATGTTGTAGAAAAACTTCTTACAAAAAAAACAAACCTAGATATTAAAGATAGACAAGGAAGAACTGCTCTTCATCATACTCAATGGAAGGGTAATTATAAAATTGCAAGACTTTTAATAGCATCAGGGGCTGATTTAAATGAACCTGATAATGCTGGGTTTACTATTTTAAATTATGCAGCAATTTTAGGACATACAAAATTACTAGTAGTATTAATTTTATCTGGTGTTTTAATGTACAACCACAGTAGAAAAAGTAAATCAGTAGCTAGATTTTTCAAAGAAAAAGAAGAAAATCTAAATAATTTACTTAATGCAAATATTACAGATGGAAAAATGAGAAGAGCAATCGAAGAGGTTACTGAAAATTTAAGAAAAGAAATTAACGAAGCTTTAAAAGGATAATCAATATATGACAAAACCTATAATAAATCAATCAATAATAATTTTAGCAGCAGGTGCAGGAACTAGAATGAAATCAACGACACCAAAGGTTTTACATAAAATCTCTGGTAAATCAATGTTGTATTATTCTATAAAAGAAGCTCTTACTTTAAGTGATGATATTACAGTTGTACTTTTTCACCAAGCTTCAATTGTTCAAAAAGAAATGGAAAAGTATTTCCAAAATATTAATTATATAATTCAAGACCATGCAAATTATCCTGGAACTGGTGGTGCTGTTATGGGTATAAAACCAAAATATGAACAAGTTTTAGTTTTAAATGGGGATATGCCTTTGATTCAAGCCTCTGAGCTTAAAAAATTTGATACTTTTGGGGCTAATGCTTCTATTGTTATGTCTGTTTTAGAACTTGATTGTGCTGATGGATATGGACGGGTTATTATAGAAAATGGCGCGGTTAAAAAAATAGTTGAACAAAAAGATGCAAATGAAATAGAGTTATTAGTAAAAACAGCAAATGCAGGAATTTATCAATTTGAAACAAAGTTTTTGCTTGAAAATCTTCCCAAACTTTCAAATGATAATGCCCAAAAAGAGTACTATATTACAGATTTAATAGAAATAGCTATAAATCAAGGAAAAGTATTAAAACCACTTGTTGTTAGTGAAGAAAACTTTAAAGGTGTAAACTCAAAAGTTGAACTTTGTGATGCTGAAGTTATTCATCAAAATAGAATAAAAAAAGAGTTTTTAAAGCAAGGTGTAATTATGAGATTACCTGACACTATTTATATAGAAGAGGGTGTTCAAATCCAAGGTGAATCTATTTTAGAAAATGGAGTTACACTTTTAGGAAATACAAAAATCATAAATTCACATATAAAAACAAATACTGTTATTGAAGATTCTATTTTAATTGATAGTGATGCTGGACCAATGGCTAGAATTCGTCCTGGAAGTGAATTAAATAAAACTCATATTGGAAATTTTGTAGAAACAAAAAAAGCAAAATTAAATGGAGTAAAAGCAGGACATTTATCATATCTAGGCGATTGTGAAATTGATGAAGGTACGAATATTGGCTGTGGAACAATTACTTGTAATTATGATGGAATCAATAAATACAAAACAATTATTGGTAAAAATGTTTTTGTTGGAAGTGATACTCAGTTTGTAGCTCCTGTTACTATTTCTGATAATAGTTTAATTGGGGCAGGTTCAACTGTAACCCAAGATGTAAAAGATGGACAACTTTATACTACAAGAGCTAAGAGAAGAACTGTTGAAGGTTATTTTTATAAGCACTTTGAGGAAAAAAGTAAAGATTAAAATAGATTAAAAAATTTAGAAAGATATTAGATGTTATTAAAAGATAAAAATATTATAGTAGCAGTTACAGGGTCAATTGCTATTTACAAAAGTTTAGAATTAGTTAGATTATATATAAAAGCAGGAGCAAATGTTAGAGTAATAATGACTCAATCTGCAAGAAGATTTATAACTCCTTTGACTTTTGAAGCAATTTCTCAAAATAGAGTTTTATGCGAAGATAGCGAAGATTGGGATAAAAAATCAGTTTATAATCATATTGATATGGGAAAATGGGCTGATGCTTTTGTTATTGCTCCTTGTTCTGCAAATACTATAAATAAAGTGGCAAATGGAATTGCAGATAATCTTTTAACTCAAACAATACTTGCTTACACTAAAACAATAATTATTTCACCAGCTGCAAATACAAATATGTTAAAAAATCCTATAACTCAAAAATGTTTACAAAAGTTAAAAGATGCAAATTTTGAAATAGTATCTTCTCAAGTTAAAGAATTAGCATGTAAAGATGTTGGTGATGGCGCTATGGCAGAACCTTTTGATATTTTTTATGCAAGTGCAAAACAATTACTAAAAAACAATTATTGGAACAATAGAAAAGTAGTTTTAAGTGGTGGTGGTACTATTGAAAAACTTGATGATGTTAGATATATTTCAAATTTTTCTTCAGGAAAAATGGCTTCATCTTTAGCTTTAGCTTTATATTTAAAAGGCGCTGATGTTACTTTAATTTCAACAAGAGGATATGAAAATTTACCAAAAGAGATAAAAATAATACCTGTCCAAAGTAGTTTTGATATGTACCAAGCTTTAGTTTCTTCTCTTAAAATTGCAAAAGAAGAGGCTACTAAGAAAGCATTTTTGTTTATGGTTGCTGCTGTTTCTGATTATCTTCCAAGTATAGAGAAAAAAGGTAAATTAAAAAAAGATGATTTAGGAGATATTTGGAATCTTGAATTAAAAGAAAATATTGATATCTTAAGTTCTTTAGATAAAAATGAAATAATATCTATTGGTTTTAAAGCTGAAATGGATAAAACAAAAGCTTTAGCAAATGCAGAAAAAATGTTAGAAAAGAAAAATCTTGATGGGGTTTGTCTAAATATTTTAGATAATAAAAACTCTTTTGGTTCAAATCAAAATGATATTGAATTAATTTTAAAAGAAAGTTCTCACAAATTTGCAGGAGATAAGTTAGATATATCTTTAGATATTTTGAAAACTTTAGAAAATGAGTTTGCCAATTATGAATGAATCACAAGTTCCTGCTCACATTGCTATTATAATGGATGGAAATGGCCGATGGGCAAAAGAACGGGGGCTTAAAAGAACAGCAGGACATGAAGAAGGGGCTAAAAGAGTTCGTGATATCACTACTCATTGTTCTGATATTGGAGTTAAGTATTTAACTTTGTATGCTTTTTCCACTGAAAATTGGTCAAGACCAAAATTAGAGGTTGAGTTTTTGATGAAACTTCTTGATTCTTGGCTTAAGAAAGAATTGCCAATTTATTTGAAAAACTCTACAAAATTTAAAGCAATTGGAGATATTTCAAGATTTTCAAAGAGCTTACAAAAGACAATAACGCAAACAGAAGAAAAAACTGCAAATGGAACAGAACTAACTCAAGTTTTAGCTTTAAATTATGGTTCTCAAGATGAGATGCTAAGAGCTATGAAAAAACTAAGAGAAAAAGATTTGGAAATTACAAAAGAGAATTTTGAAGCTTGCTTAGACACAGCTGGAATGCCTCCTGTTGATATGCTTATTAGAACAAGTGGCGAAATAAGACTCTCTAATTATCTTTTATGGCAAAATGCTTATGCTGAAATGTTTTTTGTAAGTTCTTATTGGCCTGAATTTTCAACTCAAGATTTAGATGATTTAATAAGTGATTTTAATTCAAGAGAAAGACGTTTTGGAGGTATTTAGTTTTATCTTTGGTGCTGTTTTTGGCTCTTTTTTAAATGTATTAATATTAAGACTACCTGAAAACAAGTCAGTAGTAAGTCCAAGAAGTTCTTGCCCTTATTGCAATCATATAATATCGTGGTATCATAATATTCCAATATTTTCGTATCTTTTTTTAAGAGGAAAATGTGCTTATTGTGGAGAAAAAATATCAATTCAATATTTTGTAGTTGAGTTATTATCTGCTTTTATAACATTAGCATTATTTGTAAAATTTGGTTTAGGATTAGAATTTTTATATGCTTTAATTCTTTTTTATACTTTAATCGTGCTCTCTTTTATAGATTTTAAATATAAAGCAGTTCCTGACTATTTACTTTTAATAGCACTTGTTTTATCATTTTTTGTAACAAGCTATAATTTAATAGAGGCTTTTAAAAATGCCTTTATAGTTTCAGGAGCCTTTGTTTTATTGAATTTTGTGCTGACATTTTATATACAAAATATTAAAGCAAAAATCTTAAAAGATGAGAGTTTAAAAACACAAGAAGCAATGGGAGAAGGTGATATTCCCATTTTAGCTATACTTGGAGTAATTTTGGGTTTAAAAGGTGCCCTTATAGCTATATTTTTATCATCAATTTTTGCTATAATACCTTCAATTTATTTTAATATAAAAAAGAAAGATATTCAAACGCCATTTATACCATATTTAGTTTTAGGATTTTTAGTTGAATACTTCTTTATCTTTTCAAAGGTTTTTTCTTGAAATTAAAACAATATTTATATAGTCAATTAGCTCATACATTTTTCCCTATTTTTTTAGGATTATATTTTATTACTTCAATTATATATTTAGTAAAAATTGCAGCTTTAACTTCAGTTATTACGATGAATGTCTTTGAGTTATTTAAACTTTATATGTACGTAATTCCTACAATCATATTTTATACAGCACCAATATCTTTTTTTGTTTCACTTGTTATTACCTTAACAAAACTTTCAAGCGAATATGAACTTATTGTAATAACCTCTTTTGGTTTAAATCCTTTAAAGATTTTAAAGATTTTTTTCCCTATAACATTATTCTTATCTATTTCCTTATTAGTAGTATCAGTTGGACTTATTCCCAAAGCAAAATATTTAAATGGAGTTTTTTTAGAACAAAAGAAAAAAGAAGCAAATTTTAATATAAAAGCCTCAGAATTTGGCCAAAAATTCGGGAATTGGTTAATTTATATAAATGAAAAAGATGGCAAAAAATATAATGAAGTAAAATTATTTCAAACAGAAGACTTAAAAGATCAATTTATTATTGCAAATCATGCAGTTTTGGATAATGAAAAAGGCGAATTAAGTTTTAAATTATATGATGGAAAATCATTTCATATAGAAGATGAAGAGTTTAATCAAATTGATTATAAAAGTATGGATATAAATGAATCTTTAAGAGATGGTGAAAATGAACTTTTTATTAACTCTTACTTATATTGGAAAAAAAATATTGAAACAAATGATGAGATTGACAAGTTTACATTTTATATTTTAACTTCATTATTTCCTCTTTTTTCTCTTTTCTTAGTTATCTCTTTTGGATATTTTAATCCTAGATATGAAAAGAATAGGGCGGTTGCTCTTAGTATGGGTTCTGTTGTAATTTTCTATATTTTTATGGACACAATGACAGATAATTTCTTTTTACACTCTTTATATGTGGTACCTATTACTTGGCTAATTGCCAGCTATTATTACTATACAAAGAGTGTAAAAACTCAGTATTAGACATAATACTAAAATGCAAATACTAATATGAATGCGAAATTTACTATTGTTTATGATGGCACTTTATATCAAGGAAGTCAAAGTCAAGCAAATGGCTTAAGTGTAGAAGATAGATTACAAAAAGTCTTTAAATCAATCAATATAAATACGAAAATATTTTTAAGTGGTAGAACGGATAGAGATGTTCATGCTACAGGACAAGTTTTTAATTGTGTTCTTCCTTTGTATTGGCATGATTTATCAAAGTTAAAAGATATTATGAATAAGCAGCTTCCTTCTTCTATAAGTATAAAAAAGATAGTAAAAGTAGGGGATGATTTCCACTCTAGATTCCATGCTAGAAAAAGAGTTTATAGATACTTAGTCTCGAAAAAAGAAGTTTCTGTTTTTTCTTCAAAATACATTTCACATTATAAAGAATTTGATGAAGAGCTGATTTCAAAAGCAATAAAAAGTTTTATAGGTGTTCATGATTTTGAATATTTTCATAAAACAGGAAGTGATAAAGAGAATACAGTAAGAGAAGTATATGAAGCAAAGTTTTATAAATATAAAGATATTTATGTTTTTAAATTTACAGCAAATTCATATTTAAGATCACAAATAAGATTAATGGTAGGCTCACTTTTAAAAGTTGGTGAAAAAAAACTTTCAATAGAAGATTTAAAAGCCCAATTAAAAAAAGAGAAAAGAGTTTTTAAATTACCTGCTTCCCCTTATGGGTTATATTTAGCAAAGGTTTTTTACTAATGTTTAAAAAAAGAAGATTCTATACGCTCTTTGATATTAGAAAACAACTTACTTTTCTTCCTTTGCTTTTTGTTGGAATTGGGGCAATTTTATCATTAATTCTTATTATCTTTGTTTTAGAATTCAGAAAAAATAATGAAATTTCATTTCATTTGCAAAAAGATAAGTTTTATAAAAAAACAATTTTAAATGAATATATAAGTGATTTAAAATTTAATGCTAGTTCTTCTTTTGATAAAGAAGAAGTTGACTTAAAAGACTCTATTATTTCTTTACTTGGATATATTAAATATTCAGAAGAGAAAATAACTTTAGAAAAATTAAAAATATTAATTGCCCAAATCAAGAAAAAAAGTAATTTAGATTTTGTAATTTTTGATAAAGAAAGTTTTGAAATTTATTATGGAAAGCAGAGTATTGATTATTTAAAAACAATTACAAATTCAAATTTAGAGCTAAATAATTTTAGATATCACATGCTTAGAAATATACTTTATATTGGAGATGATAATCTTATTTATTGGATAGATAATGATAAAAGAAAAATCAGATTAAGTTATTTTAAAAATGTAGAGAATAGTAAATTTTACTTAGGAGCTTTTACCAAAGTTGATGATATGAAAGATTCTGTAAGAAATGCAGTTTTAACTTCTATTGTGCAAAAAAGCAAATATTATAATCACAGCTATTTCTGGTTTTATGATTATAATTTGGGTTATGTTTATAACTACTATAACAAAGGGCAAAAACTAGATGCCAAATATATTTTAGAAAAAGATAGATTAAATAGTTCAAATATAATTTTAAAAAAGTATTTAGAAAATAAAGCAGATAATGAATCTTCTAGTATTTATAATTTTACAAAATATAATTTTTTAATTTCAATTAAAAGTTTTAATCTTCCTACAAAAGTTTCACAACTAAAGTTTGAATATAACTCAAAACTTATACTTTCTATATTAATAGTTTGTTTAGTCTCACTTATTTTAATAATTGCTTCTATACTTTTTACTAGGTTTATTACAAAGATTTTTCATATATACAATAAAAGATTAGAAAATAGAAATACCTTATATAAAAAGTGGAAAGAGAGATATGAATTAGCAATTATTGCCTCAAATGATGGTTTATGGGATATTGATTTAAAAACAGGACATATATATTTTTCTAAAAAATGGCTTGATATGTTTGGCTATGAAGATGGAGATATAAATACTTTAATGCAATGGCTTGATCTAATTCATGAAGATGATAGGGAATTTGTTGAGAATAGGTTAAATAATCATATTGAGGGAAGTAGCGAGCATTTTATTTCAGAATATAGAATTAAAACTAAATCAAATAAATATAAATGGATTTTAGTTAGAGGAAAAGCTTTTGATGATAATTTAGATAAAAGAATGCTAATGATGTCAATGGATATTGAACAAAGAAAGAAATTAACAAAAGAGCTTCAATATGTGGATTTATTAGTTGAATATGGAAGAATAGTTATCTTTAAATGGAAAAATGACAAGAATCTTACCGTTGATTATTTATCAAAAAGTATTAACTCTTATGGCTATGATACAGATGATTTTGAAAGAAATAGAATAAAGTATTTTGATTTTATTCATAAAGATGATGTAGAGGATTTCAAAAAAGATTTATTTATAGCAATAAAGAATTATGAAAAATCATTTACGAAAATTCATAGAGTTAGAGATAAAGATGGGGAAATTAGATGGGTATTTAATAGAACTATTTTTCTAAAAGATGACTTTGGAAATATTACTCATTTATATGGATATATAAATGATATAACAATAATGAAACTACATGAAGAAGAATTAACTCAAAAGATTGCTGATGAAGTTGCAAAAAATACTGAAAAAGATAGGCTTTTAGTTCATCAAAGTAAACTAGCAGCAATGGGTGAAATGCTAGGAAGTATTGCTCACCAATGGAGACAACCTCTAAATAATATCAACCTTCTTACTCATTTTATTAGAGATAGTTATGGGACTTTATCAAAAAAAGAATTAGATGATATTATAAAAGACACAAAACTGCAAATTGACTATATGTCTGATACTATTGATGATTTTAGAAATTTTTATCAACCAACAAAAGATAAAATTAAATTTGATGTAAAAGAGGCAATTGAACAAAGTTCAAAAATAGTTCAAACACAATTTGAGAAAAGTGGAATAAAATTATCAATTATAGGTGATAATATTGAGATAACAAATTATAAAAATGAATTACAACAAGTTGTTTTAAATATTTTAAATAATGCAAATGATGCTGCAACTATAAAAAAAGAAGCAAACAATTTTAAAGCAGAAGTTCTAATAGAAATTAAAAAACTTGATAAAAGAGTAGAGATTAACTTGTCAAATAATTGTGGTGAAGTCAATAGTGAGGTTATGAACCGAATGTTTGAGCCATATTTCACAACAAAATTTGAAGACCAAGGTACGGGTATTGGTTTATATATGGCAAGGACAATTATTGAAAAAAATATGAATGGAATAATTGGTGTTGTTAATATAAAAGATGGGGTTTGTTTTACAATTAATTTACCACAATAAAATAACTATTTTGTTATAATGCATAAAAATTTTTATTGGAAAGAAATATGAAAAGTTATTCTACAAGAGTATTACTAGTTGAAGATGAAGATGTTGCTAGAAAGACTCTCTCTTTTTATTTGAACACAATTTTTGATGAAGTTGTTGTAGCTTGTGATGGCAACGAAGGAAGTTCAATATTTAGAAAGAACTTTGAAGAAGACAATCAATTTGATTTAGTTTTAACTGATTTAAAAATGCCAAATAAAGATGGTTTATCAATGATTGATGAGATTAGGAATTTAGTTCTTAATCAAAGATTTATTATTGTAAGTGCCCATAAAAATGAAGATGATTTATTAAAACTTATTAATTTACGAGTTTTAGGATATTTTGTAAAACCATTAAATATTGACAATATGATGGAGATGTTAAAAAAAGTTAAAGATGAAGTTTTAGCAGATAATATTGTTTCTACAAAATTAAATGATTTAATAAGCTTAAATAAAAGATATACCTATAATAAAATAAATGACAAACTTTATAATGGGGAAAATATAGTAAAACTATCAAAAAAAGAGCTGGATATTTTGAAAGTGCTAATTGATAATCTAGGTATGGTAGTGCCTGTAGAAAGATTTAAAGAAGTTGTTTGGGATGATATAAATACAAATGATTCAGCATTTAGAACAGTAATGAAAAGATTAAAAGATAAAGTTAAAGATGATGATTTTATCGTTTCCCATAAAGGTTATGGCTACATAATCGAAAAGCTATTAATAAAAAACTAATAAATCTAAACCTTTTTTAAAAAAGATAAAAAGCGCTTTTTAAAGCGCTTTTCTCTCTCTACTTTTTTGCATAAGATATAATCCAGCAAATATTAACATACCTATTACATATGAAATATAATGTGATGGAAGGCTAAAATAACTTTCCATAATTTTTGGTAAAAACATAAATGGAACAATAGTTAAGAAGGTAAATCTTTCTATAATATTTGTTTTTATAATGAAATATCCTTGTGAGAAACAAGAAAATGCCATCATTCCAATAAATGCTGTTGTAAAGATAGTTAATATTTCAAGTGGATTCGTAATCCAAACCCAACCCTCAGGATTAGCAGGATTAAGAGCATCAACACCTGAGATTAAAAGTAACTCTGGATTAAAGAAGAACATAAACGGTAAAATTGCTGTTCTAATATCATACTTAAATCCTTGAATACCTGTTTTTATTGGATCTGCTTTTGCAATACCAGCAGCTGCATAGGCGGCGAGCCCAACAGGTGGCGTATCATCTGCTAAAATACCAAAGTAAAATACAAATAAATGTGCTGCAATTGCAGGAATTACAAAGCCATTATCAGCAGCTAAAATTAAAATAACAGGAGCTGTTAATGATGCCATAACAATATAATTTGCAGTTGTAGGTAATCCCATTCCTAAAATAAGGGAAATCATAGCAGCTAAGATTAAGATAATAAAAATATTCCCACCTGATAGGGTTTCAATAACATCTAATAAAACTTGTCCAAGTCCTGTAAGAGTAATAGAACCAACTACAATTCCTGCTAAGGCAGTAGCAACAGCAATAGGAACCATGTTTCTAGCACCTGCTATCATACCTGCTAAAATATCTACAAAACCAGAAAGCATAATATCTCTTGTAATTTTCTCTTTTGCTAAAAATGCTCTAAAAGGATGTTGAACTACCATTAAAAGCATTAAAAGCATAATCGCATTAAATGCAGCACTAGCAGCACTTTCTCTTAAAATCATCAAGGTGTAAAGTAAGAAGAAAATAGGAATCAAATAATGAAGTCCTGTTACAAAAGTGTTCCATTTAGGAGGTATCTCATCATCATTCATTCCTTTAAGTCCAAGCTTTAAAGCCTCTAAGTGAACTATATAAAATAGTGCAAAATAAGAAACAAAAGCAGGAATAAAGGCTGCAAAAATAACATCAGTATATGACATTCCTAAAAATTCAGCAATAATAAATGCCGCAGCTCCCATAACAGGTGGCATTAATTGGCCATTTGTTGAAGCCGCAACTTCAACCGCACCTGCTTGTTCAGGCCTAAATCCAGTCCTTTTCATAAGAGGAATTGTAAAAGTTCCTGTTGTAACAGTGTTTGCAATAGAAGAACCACTCATGATTCCTGTAAATCCAGAAGCAACAACAGATGCTTTTGCAGGTCCTCCTCTATATTTTCCTAACATTGCAAAAGCTAGATTAATAAAATACTCTCCTGCTCCTGCTTTATCTAAAAGCGAACCAAATAGTACGAATAAAAATACAAAGCCAGTTGATACTCCTAGAGGAACACCAAAGATACCTTCAGTTGTTAAGAACATATGCCCTGCAAGTTTATTAAGAGATGCACCTTTATGAATAATAAGTTCAGGCATATAAGGCCCTAGCATATCATAAGTGATAAATACAATTGCAATAATAGATAAGGCAAGTCCTAAAACTCTTCTTCCAGCTTCTAGTAAAATTACAATACCAATAAGTGCAACTACAATATCAATTGCTAAATAATCACCAGGTCTTTGTGCTAAATCTTCGAAAAAGAAGGCAATATATCCTGCTGAACAAAGACCAATAAGTGCAAAGAGGTAACCAAACCATCTAATTTTGGTTAAGAAATATGGTTTTCTCATCATTGGATAAATCATAAAAGCTAAGGTTAAACCAAAAGACAAGTGTATAGAACGTGAAATAGTAGAGTTAGTAGGTTCTATTACAATATATAATTGAAATAAAGACCAAAGTAAGGCGATAATAGAAATCATCCAAAATTCATAATGCTCTTTTCCAAAGACTCTTTGACCTTCTAGGTCATTAAGTACATTTTCTGCTTCATCAATTTGTTCTTGCTCTAGTTCGCCCAGTGTGTGGGGTTTTTCTTTATAAATAGACATGTTTTTCCTTCAAATGATAGATTCATTTTTAGTATATTTCATTCAAGTTTGTGTACTTAAATGAAATATAATAAAAAAGCCCAAAGGCATAAGCCTTTGGGCTTTAGCTTAGATTATAATAATCCAGCTTCTTTAAAGTATTTTTTTGCACCTTCATGTAAAGGAGCACTTAAACCATCAAGTAATGATTCTTTTGTAATATTTGCATACGCAGGATGTAATTTTTTGAAAGCATCAAAGTTTTCTAAAATTGCTTTTACCAAAGTATATACAGCTTTTTCACTAACATCAGTACTTGTAACTAATACAGCTTTTACACCAAATGTAGGAACAGGAGTATCAACACCTTTATATAATCCAGCAGGTACATCAGCTTGAGCAAAATATGGGTTTGCTTTAACAAAAGCATCTACTTTTGGCCCATGAATTGGAGTAATTCTAATATCTACAGAGTTAGATGCATCTTTAATATTTGCAGTAGGATGTCCTACCATATAAAAGTAACCATCAATTTTATTATCTCTTAATGCATCAGGAGCTTCACCAGCTTTTAGTACACCAGCAAATGCTAAATCATCTTTACTCATTCCCATTGCTTCAAATAATCCTAAAGCAGTTGATTCATTACCACTCCCTGGGTTCCCTAGGTTGATTTTTTTACCTTTAATGTCCATTATTCCATTAATTCCAGCTTCTGCTCTTGTAACTAATGTAAATAATTCAGGGTAAATAGCCATAACAGATCTTAATTTCTTAATTGGTTTACCTTCAAATTTATCTTTACCATTTGAAGCTTGGTATACCACGTCAGATTGAACAATACCAAAATCTAATTCACCATTTTTGATAGTGTTGATGTTGTAAACAGAACCTCCCGTTGATTCTACAGAACATCTAATTTTAGTCTCTTTTTTATACTTATTAACAAGTCTACAAACTGCTCCACCTGTTGGGTAATAAGTTCCTGTTACACTTCCTGTACCAATTGTAATAAACTCAGCAGCAAATGCTGGGATTGTTAATGCTGCAATTAATGCCGCGCTAGCAATTTTCTTCATATCTTCTCCTTGTTTTTTAATGATTTTATATACTAAATTTCATAAAAGTTATATGTAAATTACAACTTATGAAATAATTATACATATAATAAACTTATTCTAACTTGAATATTTAATTTATAAAATTGGCACTTTTATATATCTTTTGCTAAAAATAACTTGACATTTAGACACTCATATAGTATAATCATTTTAGCAGTTTAAGAAGACAAGTGCTAAAAAAGAAAAAATGGTTTGAAAATGATTGACAAAAAAGAATTTTTATTACATTCAATTATTAAAGCTTATATTGAGCATTTAGAACCAATTGGTTCTTCTCAATTAAAATCTTTATATGATATAACATATTCGCCTGCAACTATTAGAGGGTACTTTAAAAAGTTAGGTGATGAAGGATTTTTAGCTCAAGAACATGTAAGTTCTGGACGAACGCCCACAACTGAAGCTTTAAAACAATATTGGACTAGTAAATTAAATTTTAAACTTGATTTTATTGATGAAAAACAGATTGCATATTTAGCAAAAGAAGTAGGTGTTTCTGTATTTATTCAAGACCAAAAGTCTGATAATTTGAAAAACATTTTGAATGTTGAAAATAGATATATGATTTTAGAGTTTACCTCATTTTCAATCACAGTAAAGTTTTCTGATGCTTTATACAGATTTTTAAGTGATATGATTGGTTTAGAGTTAGTACATATACTAAATATCTCTAAACAAGTTGGTGCTATTGAGATATATGAGCAAGTAAATCAATATTTGGAAAACAAAGATTTTCATATTTATAATACAAAAGAGTTTTTTTCTTTAGCACTTCAATTTAACTTTGATGAAGAGAGTATTACCTCTTTTTTGAAAGGGAAAGTTTTAGACTCAATAGAAGAGGGTTTATATTTTGATGGTATAGTTCCTGTTGGATATATTGGTGTTTGTCATAACTGCAAAGTAAGAAATATAGATACCAAGATGTTAGTTGTAGGCGAGTTATCAAAAGATTATGAATATTTTTATAATAAAATTAGTATGAGTTAGGAGAATTATTTTGAGTAAAAAAGAAGAAGAATTAAACGAAGAGATTATAGAAAATGAAGAGCTTGAAGAAGCTACTTTAGAAGAGGAAAATGTTGCATCTGAGCCTAAAGAGTTAAGTAGTGAAGATAAAATTGCTGAACTTGAAGCTAAATTAAAAGAAGCAGAAGATAAGTATTTTAGAGTTCACGCGGATTTTGAAAATATCAAAAAAAGGTTAGAAAAAGAAAAATATCAAGCAATTGATTATGCTTCTGAGAAATTTGCAAAAGATTTACTTGCACCAATAGACACTTTAGAAATGGCACTTGCCGCGGAAGAAGCATCTGCTGATTTACCTGCTGAAGAGTTATTAGCTAAGTTAAAAGAAGGTGTTGAATTAACAATTAAAAATTTCTATACTTCTTTTGAGAAACATGATATTTCAGTTCTTGAAGCAGATGGAGAGTTTGATCCAAACTTCCATAATGCAGTTATGCAAGTAGATAGTCCAGACCATGAAGATGGAGAAATTGTACAAAGACTTCAAAAAGGCTACAAAATTAAAGATAGACTTTTAAGACCAGCGATGGTAAGTATTTGTAAAAAGTAAATTTAGGTTTTGACCGTAATGTCATAAAACTAAGAAAAATATAAAATTAAATTAAAAATATAAAATTAAAAAAAGTAAGGATGATAAAATGAGTAAAGTTATTGGAATAGATTTAGGAACAACAAACTCTTGTATGGCAGTTTATGAAGGTGGAGAAGCAAAAGTTATCGCTAATAAAGAAGGTAAAAATACTACTCCTTCAATTGTTGCATTTACAGATAAAGGTGAAGTTTTAGTAGGAGATCCTGCAAAAAGACAAGCTATTACAAACCCTGAAAAAACTATATATTCTATTAAAAGAATTATGGGTCTTATGATGGATGAAGAAAATGCAAAAGAAGCACAAGAAAAAGTTGGATATAAAATTGTTAATAGAAATGGTGCAGCTGCTGTTGAAATTGGAGATAAAGTATATACTCCACAAGAAATTTCAGCAAAAATTTTAGGAAAGTTAAAAGCTGATGCTGAAGAGTATTTAGGTGCTCCTGTTACAGATGCTGTTATTACTGTACCTGCATATTTCAATGATGCACAAAGAAAAGCAACTCAAGAAGCTGGAACTATTGCTGGATTAAATGTATTAAGAATTATCAATGAGCCAACAGCTGCTTCTTTAGCTTATGGTTTAGATAAAAAAGGTGAAGAAAAAGTTCTAGTATATGATTTAGGTGGTGGTACATTTGACGTTACTGTTCTTGAAATCGGTGATGGAACATTTGAAGTACTTTCAACTGATGGTAATGCATTCTTAGGTGGAGATGATTTTGATAATGCAATT
Source organism: Halarcobacter sp. (assembly GCA_030145305.1). Lineage (GTDB taxonomy): Bacteria > Campylobacterota > Campylobacteria > Campylobacterales > Arcobacteraceae > Halarcobacter. Next base: position 123,100 of record JAQYVX010000011.1, read on the forward strand.
ATTGATTGGTTAGCAAAAGAGTTTAAAGATGAAAATGGTTTTGATATTAAAACTGACAAAATGGCACTTCAAAGATTAAAAGATGCAGCTGAAAATGCTAAAAAAGAACTTTCATCTGCTGAGTCAACTGAAATTAACTTACCATTTATTTCTATGGGTAACGCTGGTCCTGTTCACTTAGTTAAATCATTAACAAGAGCAAAATTTGAATCTATGACTGAACATTTAATTAATGAAACTTTAGATCATATTAAAGTTGCTTTAAAAGATTCTGGATTAGATAAAAGTGAAATTCAAGAAATTATTATGGTTGGTGGGTCAACAAGACTTCCAAAAGCAAACTCTGTTGTAAAAGAATTTTTTGGAAAAGATTTAAATAAAGGTGTTAACCCTGATGAAGTTGTAGCTTCAGGTGCTGCTGTTCAAGCTGGTGTTTTAAGAGGAGATGTTAAAGATGTATTATTACTAGACGTTACTCCTTTATCACTTGGAATTGAAACTTTAGGTGGAGTTTTAACTAAACTTATTGAAAAAGGGACAACTATCCCTGTTAAAAAATCGCAAACTTTCTCAACTGCGGAAGATAACCAACCAGCTGTTTCTATTCATGTTGGTCAAGGTGAAAGAGAATTTGCAAAAGATAATAAATCTTTAGGTATGTTTGAACTTTCAGATATTCCAGCAGCTCCAAGAGGTGTGCCACAAATTGAAGTAACATTTGATATTGATGCAAATGGTGTTTTAAATGTATCTGCAAAAGATAAAGGTACTGGTAAAGAAAATAAAATTACTATTTCTGGTTCATCTGGATTATCTGATGAAGAAATTGAAAAAATGGTAAATGAAGCAGAAGCAAATAAAGAAGTTGATGCTAAGAAAAAAGAAGTGATTGAAGTAAGAAACCAAGCTGATGCACTTTTACATTCAACTAAAAAAACTTTAGAAGAAAATCCTGATGCAGTTTCTGAAGAAGAGAGTAAAGCAATTGTTGATTCAGCTGCTGAGTTAGAAGAATTATTAAAAGATGAAAATGCTACAAAAGAGCAAATTGAAGAAAAAGTAAAAGCTTTAACTGAAAAATCTCATAAATTAGCAGAAGCTATGTATAAAAAAGAAGGTGGTGACCAAGCAGGTGCTGGTGCACAACCAAATCAAAAAGCAAAAAAAGACGATGACGATGTTATCGATGCTGAAGTAGAGTAAAACTCTGCTTCATGCAAACTGTAATTTTTCTTCTCTTAGTTTTTTTAATAGTAATCTTTTCCGCATTGCTATACTATAAAAGTAAACACTCAAGAGTTGATAAGTTAAATAAAGGTGAATGTCCATCTTGTGGGCAAAAAACTAAAACTTTTTATGATGAAAATACCAAGACCACTTTTAAGCAAGAAGTTATAAGCGCAAGAGTTCTAAAAAATGGCGGATGCTCAGGCGTAAATGATATAGAATATAAATGTAAAGCTTGTGGTGCTAAAGAAGTTTATTCTCAAGTTTAATTTATAGTAATTAATATATTTGGTAAAACTAAAAGGTAATTTACAATTTCTACTGCGTTCACTACTTCTTAGGTCTTTTGAGATTTTCTTTTATTCTTATAGTATATGTTTTCTTTCTTTGGCTCTTAAAGCTTGGTTCTGTGTAGTTGGACTTACATTTAGTTTTGTAGCAAGATATGTAAAAAATTGTTCGATCTAAAATTTTCCCCATATGTAACCCCTGATATACTTAGCATTTTGTTAACTATTAAATCATTTAAAAATTATATTAAATATATAGCTTAGGATAAAAAATATTACATATTGTAATATATTATTTAAATAAATACTAAAAGTAGCCTATTTAAAGGCTTTATAGTAATTTAATATCTTATCATAAAAATGTAGTCCTATTATGTGATTCTATATATTATTTATATATAATGTATTACTAATAAATAGTTAAATGAAAAGGATGAAATAGATGAATATTGAAGATATTGCTAATGCGCTTATTAAATTAAAAGAAGAATCAAAATTGATAGAAGTTGCTTATCAAGATAAGCGAAGAGAGATGTATAATAAACTTACAAATACACAACAAAGTTCTTTTGAATACAATGGTTTTAAGTTTTCAAAGACACAGGAATCAGAAACAAGAAATGTTACAAAAGATAAATTATTTGATGCTTTATCAAGAGCAAATATTAGTGAAGAATTAAGGTCACAAATTTTTAATGATAGTCAAAATGAAGTACCACGCTTAAGTAACATCAGAATATCAAAGTTGAATTAACATTTAACAAAACCTCGTAGCTAATAAATACCCTAGCGGTCATTTATTGGCTAGAGTCAACCGTTATATGAAAGAAGAAAATGAAGTATTTTGATGAAAAAGTAACTGATGAGTTAAGAGATATTAGAAATAAATTTGTAAATGAACGTTGGGAACAACTTTACAACTTATCTAAAGAATCAAGTGAGTCTGCAATTAAATATTTATTCACTACCAATGCAGGTGGAGGATTGGCTGTACTTACTTATTTGGGTACAATTGTTGATAAGGGAGTGCCACATGTAAAGATAAAGGGGACAGTCCCCTTTATCTTACATCACTTTGCTAAAATGATGTATATTATAAATATTGGAGTTTACTATGACAGCACCAAAACAAGAAGCAAAAAAAATTATTGATTCACTACCAGAAGACACATCTTATGATGAAATATTGAAAGAATTAGCTTTTGACAGAATGATTCAAAGAGGTTTAAAAGACTCAGCAGAAAATAAAACTATTTCAAATCAAGAGATGAAAAATAGAATTAAACAATGGTAAATATTAATTGGACAGATGAATAAAGGGGACAATCCCCTTTCTCTCGGCTCAAATATTTCTCAACTCAAACGTTAAAGTTTTGAAAAACGACTAACAATCTTTATTTCCACTACACACTAAAACACTACAATCATTCCAAAGTATGAAAATACAAAGGAAAACTCATGAAAGTAGATAAAAGCCACGACATGTATTTTGCAAAATCAAGTAAAGAAAAAGAGAATAAGAAAGCTAATGATTGCAGGGCTCATAATGACTTTGATATGATGCTAAAACAAATCATGGAAAAAGATGTAGAAGATGAAAAAGTAAGGTTATCTTATACTAATAAAAAAATGACCTCACTATTTTTTGAAAAAAAAGTAGGAAAAAATAGAACTGATATATTTGACACCTTGATTGACATATAGCTATTATTTAGGGAGTGAATAAAAAAATAAAGGAGCCAGTCCCCTTTATTTTAATTTGAAGATGCTAAAAAACTAAAACTGATCTGCTTACACTAAATAGGACATAGAAATATAGTATGTTAAAATTAGGGGAAGAGAGTTTAAAGATTTAGATTTAGTAGTAAAGTTATGTATTGATAGTGATAAATTTAAAATATAATTTAATTTTTTTAATCCTTGATTAACTTTTTCTTGATAGACTTCCTCTATGAAAAACTTACTAATAAAATCATTAATAGCAACACTATTTTTATCACTATTTTTTGCAGGATGTTCTCAAAAAGAATCAAAATTAGAAATGCTTCCAAATATCTCTAAAGCAAAAGTAAAGAGGATTGAGTTTAAAGATATTAAAGGTTTTTATGAAGATGATTTATCTTTAGCTTTTGAAGTATTTAAAAAAGATTGTAAAAGAGCAAAAAGATATAATTTATTTGAAGATATTTGTTTAAAAGCAGAAAACTTTTCAAATCCTTCACAATTTTTTACTGAAAATTTTACAGCTTATGAACTACATAATGATGATGGAACAAATGAAGGTCTAATCACCGGTTATTATGAACCTTTATTATTTGGTAGTAGAACAAAAAATGAAGAGTATAAATATCCTATTTATAAAACTCCTAAAGATATGTATGTAATTGATTTAAGTGCTGCTTATCCTGAGCTTGACAAATATAGATTAAGAGGGAAAGTAGTAAATGGAAAAATACTTGCCTATGATGAAAGAGCAGAACTTAATAAAAGAGATGACTTAGAAGCTATTTGTTATGTAAATGATGAGATAGATCTTTTCTTTTTACAAATTCAAGGTTCTGGAAAAGTACAATTAGATACAGGTGAGTTTATAAATGTTGGTTATTCAAATCAAAATGGACATAAATACTTTGCAATAGGAAGAGCACTTTTAAAAGAGGGAGTTTTAGAAAAAACAGGAGCTTCCTTGCAAGGAATAAAAAGATATTTAAAAGAAAATCCTTCTAAAATAGAATCAATATTAAATAAAAATAAAAGCTATATCTTCTTTACTGAACGTAAACAAAGTGCAACGGGTGCTTTAGGGACTCCTTTAGTAGCACATAGAAACTTAGCAGTAGATAGAAAATATATTCCTTTAGGAATGCCAGTTTTTATAAATACAAAAAATTCAGTATCTCAAGAAAAAATTGATACATTAATGGTAGCAGCCGATGTTGGTGGAGCTATTAAAGGACAAATTAGAGCAGACTTTTATTTTGGAAATGGAGATAATGCTGAGCTTTGGGCTGGGGGAATGAAAGAAAAAGGGAAACTTACTATTTTAGTACCAAATGAAAAAATTGAAACTACTAAGAAATAATTAAAAAAAAGCAGACTCTTTTTTGAGTCTGCTTCTCACTGTTATTTTATTAACAGTGTCCACCACCACAGCATCCAGAAGATTGTGGTTTTGCACTTGCAAATGAGATAATAAAGTTATTAGAACTTTCAGCTACTTCAAACTCATGTTTTCCACAGAATTCTTCATTCATTTTGTTTTTCATTTCAATTGCTTTTGTTAAAGCCTCGTCTTTTGAAGAGATACTTAAGTTATTTTCTAAGTCGCTTCTTTTAACACAGCCACACTCATTTTCTATAATAATATTGTGCATTTATTAATTCCTTTTTGTATATGTTCATTTCATGATAATCGATGGAAGAATATCAAAAAAATTCTGAAAAATACTTATAGTTTAAAATTAAGTCTAAGTTTTAAAAATGAAGATATATTTAGATAAAATAAAGACTTAATAACAAAACAAGGACTACAATGCATATTACAAATATCATTTCACAATATTTTGGGAAGTTTGCAAAAACAGAATTTCCAACATTTATTCAAAAGTTTATAAATAATACTTATGTAAAAACTTTAAAATTGAATATGAGTGAATTTAGAAATCCGAAATTTTATAAATCTTTAAATGACCTATTTACCAGAGAATTAGCAATTCCTCGACAAATAGATAAAAATGAAGATGTATTTATTTCACCAACAGATAGTTTAGTTACACAATGTGGTACTTTAAAAAAAGATTTGCTTTTACAAATCAAAGGAATGGAGTATTCAGTTGAAGAAATGCTTACTTATAATTGTGCAAATAATTTTGAGAAAGTAAAAAATGGTAACTTTATGAATTTTTATCTTTCACCAAAAGATTATCATAGATATCATGCTCCTATAGATTTTGAGGTAAGAAAATTAATTCATGTTCCTGGAAAACTATATCCAGTAAATATTAAATATTTAAATAAACAAATTGATTTATTTATTGAAAATGAGAGAGTTATTTTAGAGTGTGACAGTAATGATAAACTATTTTATATGGTTTTTGTAGGTGCTTTAAATGTAGGACAAATGGTATTTGATTTTGAGCCAAAAGTTCAAACAAATACAGAAATAAGAGATATCCAAATTTATGAATATGAAAATAAAGAGATTAAAAGAGGTGACTGCTTAGGTTACTTTAAAATGGGTTCAACTGTAGTTATGGTTTGGGAAAAAGATTTTGTAGAACTTGAACAATTGTTAGGAAATGATGTACAATTTGGTAAGGCAATTGCTAAAAAAATATAAATAAGTATAAGTTCTAATTTTACTATTTAGCTAAACCTAAATCTTTATCTTAATAGATTTAAGAGATTAAAAGTTTTTTTTAGTCAGAATAAACAAATATAAAAATAATAAGGATTATTAAATGGCAACAACAGAATTAGCAAAGCTTCAATTACACGGAACAAAAAGAGGTGTTATTTCAATTTCAAATGTAAGTGAACCATATGGGAAAGGAACATCTGATATTGTAAGTATTGGGATTTCTTTAAATGGTAAAGATATTGAGTGGAAATCTCATCTTCCATATGAGAATTTAGATGAAGTGATTGCTGTTTTACAAGAAGCAAGCAATAAGAAAAAAGAAGAAGAGGCTTAAGCCTCTTCTTCTTTTTCAAAAAATACATCTCTATTTTCATCTGCCCAAAAAGCCATACCTCCAGCTAAGTGTCCAACATTTGTATACCCATGATTTTGTATTAAAAAATTACCTATTGTTTTTGTTCTATTTGCATGAGCACAAATTAAAACAAACTGTTGATCTTTTGAAGTAACTAATTTTTCAAATTTTGCTAACCAAGAGGGAACATCGCAGTTTCCATATAAATCAAAGAAAGTTATTTTATGGGCATTTTTAATAACTCCTGTGCAAGACCATTCTTCCGGACGTCTTACATCTATCATTACCACATTTTTTTCAAGTAGTTTTTCAACTTCTTTAGGTGGTAAATCTATTAATGTACTCATTTAAAACCTTTTTTGTAATTATTAAATAATAATAGCAAAAATATTTTAAATTTTAATATAATTTTTGACTATAATTCTTTTGAGTTATTTATAAGATACTTTTATTAACAAACTCTTTACAAATCTTCACTATAATAAAAAATTAAAAGGATTTTATATGAAAAAAATATTAATAATTTTATTATTTGGTTTTGGGTCATTATTTGCATTTGAACATTTAACAACAGAAAATTTTGATAAAAAAATTGAGGGTAAAAATGTAATTATAGATTTTTATGCAACTTGGTGTCCACCTTGTAAGATTTTAGCAAAGAATTTAATTAAATTTGATAAAGTTAAACCTTCAAATGTGAAGATTTTTAAAGTTGATATTGACCAATATATGAACTTAGCAAAAAAATATAATATTAGATCTCTTCCTACTTTAGCATATTTTAAAGATGGGAAATTAGTTACCAAAGAAGTTGGTATAGTAGACGAACAAAAATTGATGTTAAATTCAATAAACTATTTTAGATAAGGAAAATTATTAAATGTTTAAAAAATTACTATTACTTATAATTACTAGTGTTTTTGCTTTTGCACTTCAACAAAGTTTTTTAGAACCTGAAGAAGCTTTTAAACCAAGTTTTGAAAAAAAAGAAAATATACTGGCTTTTAAATTAGGCCTAGGAAAAGATATTTATCTTTATGATGATAAATTAAAGTTTTTAATTATAAATTCAGAAAATTCAGAAAAAATTGATATTAGACCTTTTTTAAATATTCCAAAAGCAAAAGAGTATGAAATTTGGCAAGTTCAACATGATGATTTAAATATAGATATACCTTATTCTTTAATCAAGTCAAAAACAGATGCTTCAAGTGTAGAAATAGAAATACAGTTTCAAGGCTGCTCAAAAGCTGGACTTTGTTATGCTCCAATGAGTGAGACTTATACTTTAGATTTTGCTTCTACAGGTGAAAATAAACTTAGTAAAGAAATAAATAATGCTTCTGTAAAAACTCAAACAAATGAAAACGATTTAAATGAAACAGATGTGATTGCAGGAACATTAAAAGATGGAAGTGTAATTTTAGTTTTAGCTACATTTTTTGGTTTTGGATTGCTTCTTTCATTAACTCCTTGTGTTTTTCCTATGATTCCAATTCTTTCTTCAATTATTGTAAAAGCAGGAGATAAAGGGAAATTAACAGCTTCAAAAGGTTTCTTCCTTTCTTTGGTATATGTTTTATCAATGGCAGCAGCTTATACAATTGCAGGAGTTTTAGCAGGGCTATTTGGAGCAAATTTACAAGTAGCTTTACAAAACCCTTATGTTTTAGTAATTTTCTCCCTAATCTTTATAGCTCTTGCTTTTTCAATGTTTGGATATTTTAAACTTGAACTACCACAAAGTATACAAAATAAAGTAAATAAAACAACAGATGGAAAAGAGAATCAAGGGGTTGTTGGGATTGCGATTATGGGATTCCTTTCAGCACTTATAGTAGGACCTTGTGTTGCTCCTCCACTTGCTGGTGCTTTAGTTTATATTGGGCAAACAGGTGATGCACTTTTAGGTGGAGCTGCATTATTTGTAATGAGTTTAGGAATGGGTGCACCTTTATTATTAATAGGTTTAGGAGCTGGAAAATATATGCCAAAACCTGGTGGTTGGATGGATTCAGTATCAAAAATCTTTGGTATTGTAATGCTAGCAGTTGCTGTTTGGATGTTAGATAGAGTTCTTCCTTCAATTGTTGTAATGTATTTATGGGGAATCTTATTAATTGGTGCGGCAATATATTTAAAAGTTTTTGAACATATTATTGCAAAATTAATTACAAGTATAGTTCTAATCTATGGAGTTTTAGTTTTTGTAGGAGCTGTAAGTGGAGCTACAAATCCTTTGGAGCCATTAAGTGAATTTACTTCTAAGACTATTGTAGGACAAGTAGATAATACAAAATTAAAATGGCAATATGTAAAAACAAATGAAGAGATTGATGCGGCTGTTAAAGCTTCAGCTAAACCAGTTCTTTTAGATTTTTATGCTGATTGGTGTATCTCTTGTAAAGAGTTAGAGGGAATAACTTTTAAAGATCCTAAGGTTTTATCAAAACTTAGTGAATTTACTTTGATAAAAGCCGATGTTACAAAAAATAGTGATGATGATAAAGCTATGCAAAAAAGATTTGGAGTAGTTGGCCCTCCGGCTTTAATTTTCTGGAATAAAGATAATAAAGAGATAAAAGCTTCTCAAATTGTTGGATATAAAAATCCAAAAGATTTTCTTGATATTGTAAATAAATATTTTAAGTAAGAGTTAAATAAATTATCATAATTTTGGTATACTTCCTAAAAAATAATTAATATTTTAGGAAGTAACCGTGGAACTTTTTTTTTCAACATTTTTAAAAATGTTTTTTATCATGACCCCCTTTTTCGTAGTATCAGTGTTTCTAACACTAACAGATGACGCAACAATTGAAGAACAACATACCTTAGCTTTAAAAGTAACAAGGTCTGTAATCATAATATCTCTAATCTTACTTTTTTTTGGTAGCCATATTTTTTCTGTTTTAGGAATAACCTTAGATGCCTTTAGAATAGGAGCGGGGGCTTTATTATTTATAACGGCTGTTGAACTTGTACGTGGAGATAAAGAGACTAAAAATATAAAAAATATATCATCAGTTTTAGATTTAGCAGTTGTTCCTTTATCTGTGCCAATTATGATAGGACCTGGAACAATTGGTATTTTATTTGTTTTAGGAGCAAGCTTTAAAACTCTGCCTGATCTTTTAATTGGAAGTTTGGCAATGGTTTGTGCTGTAATTGTTATAGGCTTTATGCTTTATTTCTCAAATATAATAAAAAGGGCGGTTGGACGACAAGGTCTACTAATAATCTCAAAGTTTACAGGACTTTTTTTAGCTGCACTTTCTGCTCAAATTATGTTTTCTGGAATAAAAAACTTTTTAAATTTATAAAGTAAAATATGGCTGATTTTTCAAATGAAATAAACTTTTTAAAACCAAATATTCAAAAGCTACATCTTGATTATAATAATATAAATAGCTTAAAAAAATCAAATTATGGAACGCTATTAAAACTTTTGGAAAAAAGATATAAAGTCAATGAAAATCAAATTGAATTATTCAACGGTTATAGTTCAGCCATTTACTCAATACTAAAATTTTTAAATCTAAAATACTGTTTTATTTATTCACCTTGCAGTTTAGAATATAAAAAAGCTGCCTCAAATTTGGATTATGAAGTAAGATTAATAAATCGTTTTGAAAATCTTTTTTTACCAATAAAAGAGAAAAGCATAGTGATTTTTGCGAATCCTTCTTATCTTGATGGAACATATTATGATTTGGATAAACTTCTAGAATATTGGCTTTCAAAAGATGCTACAGTAATAATTGATGAAAGTTTACTTGATTTTTGTGGTGAAAATGCCTCTATTAAATATCTTCAAAAAGAATATGCCCAAGGTCAAAAACTTTATATTATAAAAGATTTTTCTAAGTATTATTCAAATAAACATTTAAATATCTCAAGTATTTTTTCAAATGAAGAGAATACAAAAAATTTAAGAAAATACGAACCTGAGGATAAAATCTCTTCTTTTGATATGATTTATTTAGAAGAGGCTTTAAAAGATAAAGACTTTAGAGTAATTTCAAATAGTGTAAATATAAAAAATAGAATAGAGCTAGAAAAAATATTTCATTCTTGTAAATATCTAGATTTTTTATATCATAGTAGTTCTAATTCACTTTTAATTAAATTAAAAAATATAAGTGCTAAAGAGTTTAAATCTAAGCTAGAAGAGAAAGATATTAAAATTTCAAACTGTTTAAAGCATGATTTTATAGATGACAGTTTTATAAATATTTATGTTAATTCAAAAACTTGTGTAAGCAATTTAAAAGAAGTTGTTAATGCTCTTTAAAAGTAAAATTATTTACTATATTTCAATTGTACTTTCTGTACTTTCTATTATATTTATACTTACAATGATATATAAATCATTTTTTATAGTTAAAAATCAATTTATTGATATAGAAGGTTTAACATATGTAAACCAAGTAAGAAGTGATGATTATACAAAAAGATTAGCTTCTAATTTAAGTAAAGATTGTCAAACAAGAGTTTGTGAAGTACAAAGTATGTTAAATCTTGTCACAAATATTCCATATAAAATAAATGAATCCGTTGCCCGTAGTGGGAAAAACGTAATTGAGCAAAACTTTGGAGACTGTGATGATAAAAGCAATTTACTTATTTCTCTTTTAAATGCAAAAGGATATGAAGCTTATTTTGTATTAGTTCCAAAACATATTTTTGTAATAGTGAATATTGGATTTATATTGCCAAATAAAAAAGCACTATATATAAATAAAAAACCTTTTTATATTTTAGAAGGAACGGCAAAAGACTCACAAATAGGATTTCCTCTAAAATATAAATTTGAAGAAATAAAAGCATTTATAGATCCTTTTAAGAATAAGAAACTAGTAGTAGATAGTTTAGAGTATAAGTAATAAAATCAAAGAGACAAAAAGGAAGCATCAATATACAATTTCACAAATGAGTATTTGGAAGAAAAAGAGCTAATATATAAATTTTTTTTGAAAAAATTAGAAAATAGAGTGAATAATTAATAGGCTTTATAAACAATTAAGTTATAAATATATAATATCATTATTTATTTTAAATGATTTAAAAGGTATATTTTGGCAAAAAGATTAAAGCTTACAGAGAATTATGTAGCCCAATGCGCCCA
>JAQYVX010000016.1 GCA_030145305.1 Halarcobacter sp.
TTGTTCACAAGGTGCATCATTACAATGCATACAAGCTATTGACAACGAATATTCTAGGCCTTCTATACCTTCATTCATTGTTATTACTTTTCTTCTATTTATTCCTGCTGGTAGTTCATGCGCTTCTGCACAAGCTACTGAACATCCGTCACAATTAATACATCTATGTTCATCACAATAGAATTTTAATCTAGCATTTTCACTATTACTCATTATGCCCTCCTTACGCAAGTTCGATTCGACATAATCCACCTTTAGTCTCAGGAATCTGAGTAATGATGTCGTAACCGTAATTTGTAACTGTATTCGCACTCTCACCTGTTGCATAAGGTTTAGTACCTTCTGGATACTTATGAGTTAAATCTTCACCTTGGAAATGACCAGTGAAATGGAACGGAAGCCAAATTCTATCTTCACTAACTGCATGAGAATACTTAGCTTTTACTTTAATTTTTGTTCCTTCTGGTGAATGAATCCACATCATAGCACCATCTCTAATACCATGCATTCCTGCAAGGTCTGGATTAATATTACAGAACATTTCAGGAGTTAAAGCAGCTAAATATTTACTTGCTCTATTTTCCATTCCTGCACCATTCATATTTACTAATCTTGCTGTCACCATATTAATAGGGAACTCTTTTGACCAATCTTTCTCATTTTGTTTAGTTTTATATAAAGTATCAACTCTAAAATGATTTTTCTTATCATCAAAACTTGGATATTTTTTAACTAAATCTTGTCTTGGAGAATGTAAAGGTTCTCTATGCATTGGTATTTGATCTGGGAATGTCCATACTTTTGCTCTAGCTTTTGCATTTCCATATGGAGCCATACCTTGTTCCATACATTTTTCTGCAATAATATTAGATGTATCAACTTTCCAGTTTTTACCAATTCTACTTTTTTCATCTTCTGTTAATGTAATTCCAAGAACTTTTTCAATGTTGTCTCTTGTAATTTCAGGATATCCATTTTTATTTGCAGAGTTTTTAGGAGCACTTCCAGTTCCTGCTAATAAATCTTGTCCATCATGTTCTAAACCAAATCTATTTCTGAATCCCATACCACCATCTTTAACACTTCTATCAATGTTATAAAGAATTGGTGAACCACTATGTGTTTCAGTCCATGAAGGCCAAGGTAATCCGTAATATTCACCCTTCATTTCACCATAACCACGTCCTGAAATTTGGTCAAACATATGCCAATTTTCTTGATGTTTTTTGATTCTTTTTGCAGTCCATCCTGTAAGACCAATTGTCTTAACAATTCTTGCAATTTCATCAGTAGCATCTTCAGGCCAAGTAAATTCTTTTTTATTTTCTTTGATTTTCATACCAGCAGTATATTGCTCATAGAATCCTAATCTCTTAGCTAAATCAAATAAAATATCATGGTCAGTTCGAGATTCGTACATTGGTTCAATTACTTTATTTCTCCATTGTGCAGATCTATTTGTAGCTACTACTGTACCACTTGTTTCAAATTGTGTTGCTGCAGGCAAAATAAATACATCATCTTGCTTATCAGTTAAAATTGCTGCTTCATTAACAAATGGATCACAAAGTACTAGCATTTCTAAATTATCTAGTCCTTCTTTTACTTTTGCTTGTTGAGCAATTGATGTAATACCATTACCCATAACAAAAAGAGCTTTTAGATTTGTCTCTGCATTTGTAATTTTATCATTACCATTCTTTCCATCAAGAACTCCTGCCCACCATCTAGCTAGCGTGAATCCTTTTGCATTCATCCATTTACCTGATTTAAATCGACCTTTTAGCCATTCATAATCAACGCCCCAAGATTTTGCAAAATATTTCCAAGAACCATCAGATAATCCATAATAACCTGGTAAAGTATCAGATAAACAACCCATATCTGTTGCACCTTGTACGTTATCATGACCTCTTAAGATATTTGTTCCTCCACCTTCTTTACCTAAGTTTCCAAGGGCAAGTTGTAAAATTGGAGCAAGTCTTGTATTAGATGAACCATTTGAATGTTGAGTTAAACCCATCGCCCAAATAAGTGTACCTGGTGTAGATTGTGCATAAAGTCTAGTGATCTGAATTAACTTATCAGCTGGAACTCCTGTAATATCTTCAACTTTTTCTGGTGTCCACTTTTTAGCTTCTTCCATAATATCTTCCATTCCATAAACTCTGTCAGAAATGAATTTTTCATCATGCCAACCGTTTTTGAAAATCAGATTTAACATTCCATACATAAATGGAATATCAGTTCCTGGTCTAATTCTACAAAAATGATCTGCTTTTGCAGCAGTTTTTGTAAATACTGGATCAACAACGATAATTTTTGCGTTATTTCTCTCTTTTGCTTTTAAAAAATGTTGGAAACCAACTGGGTGATTAACCGCAGGGTTTGCTCCGAATATAATAATTGCTTTCGCATTTTGGATATCTCCAAGTGAGTTTGTCATAGCGCCATAACCCCATGTATTCGCCACACCGGCGACTGTTGCACTATGTCAAATTCTAGCTTGGTGATCTATATTATTCGTTCCATACATTGCTGCAAACTTTCTAAAATAGTAAGCTTGCTCTGAACTCATTTTTGCTGATCCTAAGAACATTGAAGAATCTGGTCCAGCAGTTTTATGTAAATTATCCATCTTAGTTGCGATTCTAGTTAAAGCATCGTCCCAAGATATTCTTTTCCATTTTCCAGCTTCTTTTACCATTGGATGTTTAAGTCTAACTTCAGACCTAACCATATCAATCATATCAGCACCTTTACAACAATGACCACCAAGTGAAATTGGATGATCTTGTGCAACTTCTTGTCTTACCCAAACACCATTTTGTACTTCAGCAATAATACCACATCCAACAGAACATGCAGTACAGATAGTTTTAACTTTTGTAGAGCCAGGAAAAGGATTTTTAACTTCCTCTGCAGTGGCTTTTCTAGTTACCCCATCATTTGCTAAAGCGTTTGTTGCACCTACAGCAGTAGCGACAGCGGCCATTTTTAAAAATGAACGTCTACCGATTTTTGCTTTTAGTGCTTCATATGTACTTTGTGACATATAAAAACCCCTTTTTTTATAAAGCTTGTTTGTAATATTCTTCCCAAGCTTTAGATTTTTTGTATAGAATCTCTTTTTTATTCGAGTTTCCTACAACAACTCCATTTGAATCTACTTCGTTTGAAGAAGTAGAACTGTTAGCAGCAGCTAACGCAGTGGCACCTACAGCAGTAGCACCAACAACTATTGCAGCTTTCTTAGCAAAATCTCTTCTACTTTCTTGCATAGTTGTCTCCTTTTGTTGTGATTAGTCCCATAAATGAGACTTAAATAAAACAAATAAATTTATCTTATTTAAATCTCAATATAAAGAGTGACTAAATATCACTCTCTGTTTCAGAAGCTACAAAAGCTGGACAAGCTTCAGCTTCAACATTTTTTGGTCCATTTGCTTTCATAGCTCTATTTCTAGCACGTCTTGCTTTTTCTTCTTCAGAAATTTCTTCATCTTCATTAGATTTTGTAATTTTTAATTTAATAGCAGGTTTAGAAACCTCTAAATATATTCTTTCAAACTCTACGAATGCTTTTAAAATTACTACAACATTTTTAAAAATATCTGCATTTTCATGATTATAAAGTTCTTTAGCAAATTCATCTACAAATTCATTTAGTATTTGTTCAAAAATACAATGTATAGTATTTGAGTATTCATCATGACCTTGTGCTTGTAATTCACAAAGTTCACTTAAAACAGTAAAAATAAATCCAATTTGATCTTCATAATCAGAGTATTTTTTTTCATCTCTTCTAATTTTTGTTTTAGCTAAGAAGTTTTGCATTTCTACTCTTTTTTTGCCACTCTCTATATTTTCATCATAATGTGAAGCAGTTGTTCTTATAGTAGTACTTTCGGGTGAATGGAAAATATCATCAAACTCACGCATAAAAGTAATGTTTGAATCTGATTTCAAAAGCTTTCTAATATTTTCAAAAGCTTCAGCCGTACTTGAATCTAACGGATTCTCTTTTAAAATATCAATTAAATTTATTAATTCTAAATATCTATCATTATTTGTTGCAAAAACAAAGAATCTTGAAAACATTCCATAATATAAAGCTCTAGCCTTATTTATTTTTTCGTCTTTCATTCTTCTTCTCCTTTTAAAGTTCTTTAATTGAATTTTATCTTTTTACTTTTTGGTAAAATTTTATTTACCGTATTGTAAATTCATCTAAATTAAAGATTCCTTAATCAATTAAGTAGAATACTTATATAAAGGTACTTTTAGCTTGATTTTGTAAAAAAAAGTAGAAATATTTTTTATAAAAAAAAATTATCTTTTTTTATGTTTTTTTTAATCAAGATTTTTATTGCCCATATACACAAGGATATAAAAATATGCTATTTTGGCATATTAAAAAAGATTTTGAATTTTTCTGTAGTATTGCATAGAAAAGAAAAGAAATTAAAAAATTTTAATTTTTTTTAAGTTTTTGATTTTTTGTAACAAAAACTCTCTCCAAAAGGAGAGAATTTTATAGTTTTTTTGCGTTTTTTAATCTCTTGTAATAAGAGCTGTGAAGAATTTCAACTTCTTCTTCTTCTTTATACCCTGTTATTATTGAATGTATTGCACCTTTAATTGCAAATACTGACATATAAACATGGGTGAAAAATAGTGCTGTTACTGCTAAGCC
>JAQYVX010000001.1 GCA_030145305.1 Halarcobacter sp.
TGGGCGCATTGGGCTACATAATTCTCTGTAAGCTTTAATCTTTTTGCCAAAATATACCTTTTAAATCATTTAAAATAAATAATGATATTATATATTTATAACTTAATTGTTTATAAAGCCTATTAATTATTCACTCTATTTTCTGAAATTTTCTAAAAAAAATCTATATATTAGGTCTTTTTCTTCCAAATACTCATTTGTGAAATTGTATATTGATGCTTCCTTTTTGTCTCTTTAATTACAAAAGGTACATCTAAAGTATCAACTAATTCAAAATCTCCTTTTTCTTCTAAGTTAAATTTTAAAGTATCCAATGTTTTAACTTCTTTATTATCTTCTATATATCCACCAAGCCAATTTGACTTTGGAGTATAATCTTCAAGCCAAGTATAGGGACTTAGTAATACTAATAAACCGCCATTATTTATTCTATTTGGTATATCATCTAAGAATTTTTGAGGGTAATATAATCTATCAATTAAATTTGAACAAAAAATCAAATCATAAGCTGTGTATATATCTTTTAGATTACAAGCATCACCTTGCATAAATGTTACTTTTTCTTTCACTTCATCTAATGCAAAATCTTTTAATGAAATAGTTTTTTCATCATACAAATCACCTTCAGTTGCTACTTTATAAGTTAAGTTTTCATATTTTTTTAATTTTATTCCTACATTAATAAAATTAGTTGAAAAATCAATTCCTAATACCTCATCAAAAATTGTAGCTAACTCATATGAACTTCTCCCTACTGAACAGCCTAAGTCCATTGCTTTTTTTGTATTAATATCTTTCAAATATGGTCTTAAAACATCAACTGAAGTTTTGGGAAAGTTTTTGACACAAAAAAACTCTTCTCCATAATGAAATTCGCAATATTGTGAGATTTGTTCATCTGTTTCATATACATTGTCATTTAGCTTTGTTCTGTATTCATTATTTGAAGATACATATCTAAAACCTGCATGTTGGAAAAAATGTTTTCTAAAGGCATATCTAGCACTTCTTAAAGTTTCATTTCCAAGTGAAATAAAAGAACCACCTTTCATAAGTAGATGTCTATCATCAAAAGTGGGTGTTGTAAAGTCATCATAAGAAGGATGAGTTTCAAAGCCATCAAAAGGATATATTGGGGTTAAACTCCATTGCCAAACATTTCCTATTACATCATAAAACTCTTTGCCATCTACTTTAAAAACATACTTATCCACAGGTGTTTGATTAAAATACTTTAAACCTATATTTGCTTCACACTCTTGTGCTTTTACATAATCATTTAATCTATAAAATTCATCTTCACTAGGAAGTCTTACTTCATATCCTAGTTGTTCTGATTTATATTTACAAAAGGCTTCAGCTTCATAAACATTTATATCAACAGGATAATTAAGTGGAAGAGGAACAATCCTATTAATCTCTCTTAAATAATAAGTATCTTCTTCTTTAGTCCAAAACCTTGGCATTTTAGCTTGTGCAAAATCTAGCCATTTAATCCCCTCTTTTGAAAAATAATGGAGTTTTGAATAAGCACCATCTTTTACAAATTCTAAGAATTCGCCATTTGATACTAAATATTTACTTGCTTTAAAATCTTTAATTATTGCCTTATGAAAAGAGAACTCATTATCCCAGCCATAAAAGACTGGATTTTTTCTACTCTTTTCAAGTAAAACCTCAGCACCTTTAACTTCTACTAGTTCATTTAAAGGATAAGTTTGTTTAGCTTCATTGTTATAAGTAAATAGTTCATTACTTGATAAGTGCTCTATTCCAAACTCTCTTAATAATACAGAAGAAGTTTCTATATGAATAATCTCATGCTCTATTCCCATAAGAATAATCCACATAGGCGATTCCCAATTAATTGGTATACTAAACTCTAAAGTATCTATTATATGTAATACTAGTTTCTTAACCTCATCTCTATATGCTTTTGTTTGTTCATATGTAGGCCAAGTATAATTCTCATCATTTAAATCATCCCAAGACATTTCATCAACACCAATGGCAAAGATAGCTTCATAAGTCTTATTTACTCTTTGCTGGGTAATATTTGCAACAACTAATTTATTCATAAAAAATGTCGCAGTGTGTCCATAATAAAATAATAAAGGATGTCTTAGGGTATTTGCTTGTTCATATAATGATTTTTTATCTTTTAGTAAATCAAATAGCCTTTCATCTAACTCATATATTTCTAAGAAATAGTCCCTAATTTCTTTACGTTTTTCTTCTATTGTTCCTGTTGTTAAATTTATAGTATCTTTCCTAAGATTCATGTTTTATTACCTTTTGTATTAGTCTTTAATTCATAAATTAAATTAATGGCTTACAAATACCCTTTTGCACAAATTTCTCAAATACCAAAGAAATTTGTTCTTTCTCATAAGTATCCATTAACTTCCAGTGCTCTTCTAGTCTTTTTCTTAAGCTGTCAACATTTAATCCTAATAAGGATTTTGCAATAATATTTTCACAAAGAATAATTCCTAAACGCTTAATTGAGTTTGTAGAATCTAATATTTCTATACCTGTATTTGTTAAATTTATTGCTTTTTGTATAAGCTCTTTATCTTCAAAATCAACTACCTTATATAAAATATTCAAGGCTTGATTATGAAGTACAACTGGTATTTCATCCCTATCGCCAACTGAATTTTTTAATGATACAGCAATATCTCCTAATAAAATTGATTGATTTATACTATATGTATTTTCTAAACTATTTTTTAAGTATTTAAATCTATAAGCTATAGACATATTTATAAAAGTACCGCCATATTCAAAAGCACCAAGAGTAGGAATAAGTAAACATTTTTTATAGTTTGTTATTGCTTTATCATAATCTTTATTCCATTCATAGTAGTTTGCTTTTATATTGTAATAATGCCAAAGCCATAAAGGTTCATTATCTTTTATATGCGAGAATAATATCTCTCTTAATTTTGCTAAAGAATCCAAACCTTCTTTTTTCTTCTCTTCTTTTCTTTGACTAACTATAATCCAAGACTTTCTTTGAAGATACTTTACTTCAATATCATTAGGCTTTAAAGAACTCTTAGCTAAAAAATCTTTAGGCAAAGAATCATAAGCTTTATCAAAATTTCCCATTCTCTCATAAAGTGAGCATTTATCAATTGCATATTTACTTGGGTTTATTTCATATAAATATTCACATAAAAATAAAGCTTGATCAAAATGCCCATTTCTTTCAAATAAAAATTTTAAATCATTTAAACTACTAATTGATAATTTTCTATATATAGACTTATTTGTAAGAGTAAAATTCTCTATCTCTTTAGAATCAAACATTTTCCCAGCAATATCAAACCAATATATATCTATTAAAGCATATTGTTGTTTTTTCTTAATACTAAAAATTAGTCTTTCTAAAATTGCTATTGTTCTTTTCTCATCTAAAATTATATCTTTTACATAATAATATAAAATAAGTAAGGAAATTGGATTATCAAAATATTCTAAACACTGTTCAATATGATTTCTTAAAAAATATGACAGTCTTCTTTTTTCATCATCTAAAACTTTTTGTTTTACTATATTTGTAAAATACATTTGTGCCGATTTTTCTTGAGCTAAAAGAAAAAAATCATCAGAGCATCTATTTATAAAATTTTGAAAACCAGATATTAAGCTATCAGCTTCTTTTTCATTACTTTTATCTAAAAAGAAACTTCTTCCACAATATTCAAATAACTCTAAAGAAACAAATTTTTTAGATACATTGTTATTTGAATTAATAACAGTAGTTGAACTTAAATGTAATAAAGAGAATAAAGCTTTCTCTTTTGTTGACAAAAGGAGTTCAACATTTGAGTTATTTTTTAAATATCGTTTATTCTCGATTTTTATATTCAATACCTCTAAACTCTTTAATCTTTTTTCAATAACTCTTTTTTGGTCATTTCTAATATAAAAATCAATTGATACAAAATGTTTAATTAAAGAAGGAACAACTAGCTTCCACATCCAATGGTTTTGTTTTAAAAAATCAATATTATAAATTTTTATTTCATACTTTTTATCTAATTCTTTTAAAGCTAGGCTAATTCTTTTTACTCTTCTTGCATCTTTATTAAACCAAGTTTGAAGAATGTCTTTTAATTGTGAACTTTCTCCTGCTAAAATTGAAGGCATCATAAGAAGCCCAAAAAATAAAACAAGTACAAAAATTATAGATATAGAATCCCCAACGTTCCATTGTAAAGGAGTTTGAAAAAGAAGCTTCTTAAAAACATCTTCATATAAAGAAGAAGAAAGTAAAGCAAACATGATAATAAGTACAGAAATAAAACTTAAAATTGAAGCTGCAATTTGCTTTCTTAATCCAAAGAAAAAAGAAGAGTTTCCACAAACTTTATTTAAACTTACCTCAAAATCATCTAAGGTATCTTCTTCAAAAAAGACAATCTCTATTTCATTATCTCTTTTTACTATTATTTCATCATTTGATTCTCTTTTATTAGATAACAACTTCCCTGTAAAAAGAGTACAGTTACTACTCATCTTTTATACCATCTTTTGCAAATTTATTTTGTATAGGATCACTAAAAATATAGGTACCTTCTTTTGTGGGAAAAGGGAAAGAAGAATATGATTTAATAAACTCTTCTTTAAACTCATTAGAATAAGGCTTTAATCCGTCTTCTAAAAGTTTGATATAGTTTTTAGGAATAAAACAATTTTCACTGTGTTTATTGGCTAATTTTTCTTTATTTGTAGTCATAAAAGTATATATTTTTTCATTTGTTTCAAAGCCACTAATTGACTCTATTTCTATACAAGAATAATTTTTTTCACGAAGTTTTAAAAAGTTGAATTCTTCTTGCGTAATTTTTAATAAAGTACCACAAGTTGAACAAGTAGATAAAGTTGAACCTTTTTCAAGATTTAAAAAAATCCCATTTGTAATTTTTTCTTCTTTTTCAAAAATTATATACTCAATAGCATTCCAAACTTTTTTATAACCATTTACAAGAACAGGAATAAAATCTTCCTGCTGTAACTCTCTTTTAAAAGATTTTTGTGCACTCTTTATATTTACTAAAGAGCCATATCCAAAAATATACATCAAACAATCTTTTCTTTTGTCAAAATAATTCCATCTGAATCGGCATATACATAATCCCCTTCATTAAAAGAAACTCCGCCAAAAGATAATTCAATTCCTCTTTTTGCATCTGTTATGGGAATATATTTTCTAGGGCAAGTTCCTTTTGCAAATAAAGCAACAGGAATATCTTTTATTTGAAGAGTATCTCTTACAAAACCATTTACAATAATTGCTTCATAGTTGTTGTTATTTGCAAATTTCATAAGATTTTCACCTACAACTGCAAAATATTCACTTTCTACATCAACAACAACTATCTTACCACTTCCATTTTCATCTCTTAATATCTTAATAAGTTCATTATTATTTCTATCTAGTTTAACTGTAATTACTCTACCCCAAACCTTTTGTTTAGCTCCATAATTTTTAAACTCATTATCTAAAACATAAACCTTATCTGGGTGTTCATCACAAATATCTGCTGTAAAAAAATCCATATTAATCCTTTTTTATATTATATTAACTTTAATCTATAATATTATCTCAAAATATCATTAATATAGTCTTATCTATCACTTTTATTATACAAATATTGTGTAAAATAGTTTTAATTAAAGAAAGGCCAATAATGAACAAGCTAGATTACTTTTTTAAAACTTTATTTTTAGTCTTAATTACTCTTTTTATTTCTGCTTGTGGCTCTAAACAATTAACTGTAAAATCACTTTCTCCTTCACTTATGCATCAAGAAAAAATATCTACTATTATTTTAGAGGATTTTACAAATGATAATATAAACCAAGCAAATCATTTAGAAGAAAAACTAGTAAATACACAAGTTGAAAATAAACATCTTTTTAAACTTCAAAACTCATATGAAAATATTGATGCAATAATTACAGGAGAAGTATTAGATTCTTCCCTTTATTTTGATTTATACCACAACTATGAAAGAGATTATTCTAGATGCTATAGATATGAATATGTAAATAACAAAAGAACAAGTATATGTATAGAATATGCAGAAAGAAGAATTCCATGCGAGAGAAGAGAATATCGCGTAAAAACTAAAATACAAGTTTTAAATAATTATGAAGAAATCATATTCTCAAAAATATATTTAAAGTTAAAAAGAACTAATGAATGTTATGAAAATAGATATTTTTATAACTCTTCTTTTTATAGACATTTTAATGTAGATAGACAAGAGGAACATTATAATCAAGAACTAGCAAAAAGTATTGCAGATGATTTTATAAATGACATTGCTCCACATTATATTTATCAAAAAGTGACTATTATTGAAGAACTTACAAATAATATTTACACTCAAGAAATAAAAGAAGAGTTTAAAAGTATAGTAGAACTACTTTACAATAAAAATATTGATATTTCAAATACAAAATTACATAATCTTAATATAAAATTGCAAAGAGAAAGTTACGAAGTTTTATATAATCTTGCACTTTCATATGAAGCAAAAAATCAACTAAAAAAAGCAAAAGATTTATATGAAGAATCAAAATATGTTTTTGATAATTTTTCTATTTCTGATTCTGATAATATCGAACATCTAAAACTAATTAATACAGCGATAAATAGAATGCAACTTCACTTAGAGAATAAAATAAAAGCTAAATCTCAATTGTCATAATTTAAATAGAACAAATGGCTTTTTAAAGATTCTTTGTTAAAGTTTTTTACGATTATTTATGCTTATTTGTAAAATTGCAGTTGAGGCCATAGTCATTAAAATAAAACCTAAAACTTCTAAAGAGATTTTAGTTCCATCAATAAAATAAACAAAAATTGCTACAACTGCGGGATTTAAATAAATATAAGACATCACACTCTTTGGACCTAAAGCAATTGTTCCTTTTTGATATAAATACAAGGTAACAAGGGTTGTCATAACAATTAAATAAGCCATGTAAAAGCCTAATTCTACATCTAATAATTGCCAATTTAAAGGTTCTTGCATTATTATTAAAATCAAAAACATCCAAATTGCCCCTCCTATTAAAGTACAAAAAACTAATACTACAGGAGTGTCATTTTTATATAAAAGTTTCATAGAAATAGAATATCCAGCCATTAAGAAAATTGAAAATAAATAAACTAAATCTCCATGATTTAATTTAAAAGATAAAAAAAGTTCTAAATTGGCATTAAAAATTACTCCACAAGTTCCTATTATTCCTATTAAATAAACAATCCATTGAGTAAGAGTAATCTTATCTTTAAATATAAAAATACACAATATTCCAGTAACTAGTGGAACTAAAGTATAAAGGGTACCTGTATTTAAAGCTGTTGTCTCTTCTAAAGATACAAACATAAGTACAAAATAAGCTGCATAGAAAAAACTAATTATCATAGCTCTTGGCATGGTTGAAAGAATTTTACTTCTATATCTTCTTCTAAATAAAATAAAAGGAGCTAAAAGTAAAAATGCAGCTAAAAAACGTAATAAAATCAATGAAAATGGATTTATTACACCTGCTAGTTTTTCAGTTGCAAGAAATGAACCTGCAACTAATATAGTTGCTAATAAAATATATAAATGTGCTCTTATTTCTACTTTATTCAAAAAAATCCTTAATCAATATTCTAATCTTGAATAGTAGTATAAAAAAGTATATTTTAAGATGAAATAAATATCTAAATTTGAAAAACCCTCTTTTTACCCACCTAATAATTTTATAACAATAGTTTAGATAGACTATTTGCCTTAATAAAACATTAAATAATAGGTAATTATATGAAAGTAGTAACAGGAGTGGTAGGGAACGACATTCACGTTGTAGCAAACAGACTTATTGACTTATCCTTACAAGCGAGAGGATTTGAAGTATTTAACTTAGGAGTTAATACTTACCTTGAAGAATTCATTGATGCAGTTATAGAAACAAATGCAGACATCTTATTAATCTCTTCTTTAAATGGAGAAGCTGAAGGTTGGTGTAGAGAAGTAAAGATTCTAAAAAGTAAATATGGAAATCTATTAGATGAGGTAGTATTTATGATTGGTGGAAACTTAGTAGTTGGAACTGGTAGTGCAGATGATATTGTTCCCCGATTTAAAAACTATGGTTTTGATTTGGTATTTCATCAAGTAGATTTAAATACAGGTCTTGATGCCCTTGAAGAGTTTATGAAAGAGAGAAATGCTTAATGAGTTTATTACAAGAAGAACGAAATATTATATTAAATAATGAATATGTTGATAACTTTGATTTTGCAGAAGTTGAAGAATTTGTTAAAAATGCTTCAAAAAATTTATTTATCTCTCATAATTTCAAAACAAAAAAGAAAATGCTAGTTCAACCACGAGGTGGATTCCCAACATATAATAAAATGTTTGCTTTATATGAATTTTTTGACAAAGCGGGAGTTGATGTTTTACCTTGTACTATTGATTCAAATACAAGATTAAACGATTATGCCACTGCTCAAAAAATGCTTAGACTTTCAGAAGAAAATGAAGTTGATATGTTAAATGGCTTTCCTTTAATTAACCATGGATATAGAACAGCTAGAAAAATGATGACACATTTTGATAAACCTATTTCCCTTAGACATGGAACTCCTGATGCTAGACTTTTAATAGAAACAGCAATTGCCTCTGGAATCTTTGAAATTGAAGGTGGACCAATTACATATTTACTTCCATATTCAAAAAACTTTCCTTTAGATAAAGCTTTTTTATATTGGAAATATGTTGAAAGAGTTTGTGCAAATTATTCAAAACTAAATGAACCAATTAACAGAGAATCTTTTGGGCCCTTAACAGCTACTTTAGTTCCTCCATGTATTACTATTGTGATTCAACTTCTTGAAATGTTACTTTCACTTGAAGAAGGTGTAAAATCATTCTCAGTTTCATTTTCACAAACAGGTTCTATGAACCAAGATATTGTAATGGGTGCTGTTATTAGAAAACTTGCAAAATATTATTCACATGAAATTGGTGTAGATGATGCAGATATTCATTTGGTTTATCATCAATGGATGGGAGCATTCCCAATGGATCCAAATTTCGCTTCTCAGTTAATTAATATGAGTACGGTTATTGCTTCTATGGTTGGAGCTGATAAAATTATTACAAAAACAAATCAAGAAGCAGCAGGAATTCCAACTAAAGAAGCCAATGCTGAAACAGTTGCAAATACCCAATATACTTTAAGAATACTAAACGGTCTTCCAAGTGTTGTAGATAAAGAGGAAGAAGAGAATTTAACACTTGAAGTAAAAGCAATTATGGAAGCTGTATTTAATGATAGCGCAGATACTTTATGGAGAAAAGTTTTTAATAGTATAAAAAATGGCACAATCGATGTACCTTTTTCTCCACATATTATAAACAACAATGAAATGATTACAATAAGAGATGCTAAGAAAAATATTAGAATCATAAAAAGAGGAAAAGTTCCAATTCCAGATCGTTGTTTTGAATACGAAAAACGTCAATGTGATTTAACAAAAGATACAACATCAATTGTAAATGATATTATTCATGATATAGGAATTATGCAATGAGCCAATTTAATGAAAATGTAAATAATAAATTATTAATAGACGTAGGAAGTACCTATTTTAAGCTATGTTCTAATTATGGAATAGAACAACATTTTAGAGACTTTAATAAAAATATCTTTGATGACTTAACTTATAAATGTGGAGAAATTATTCATAAATACAAAAAGGATGATGTACATATTTGTTCTTCGGCAAATGGTGGATTAAGCACACTAATTATTGGTATTACAAACTCTTTTTCTCTTAAGTATGCAACAAATATTGCTTTTAATTCAGGTATTAACATTATTGATACTGTTTTATGTAAAGATATTGAAAAAACTTCAGTTCCTAGTGATTTAATTGATGTTGTTATTGTTGTAGGAGGAATTGATTCTGTTTCTTCAATTTTTGATGAAAAACTTTTTTCTTATTTAGAAAAAATAAATTACTCAAATATAGTTTATGTTGGAAGTAAAAAAGAGAGTCCTTATTTAATAAAAAATATCGGAAATCTTGTGATTTTACCAAATATTATTACTAATAAACTTCATGTAGAAGAAGAGCATTTAAAAGAGTATTTAACAAACCTTTATCAAGCTGATATTATGGGAAAAGAAGACATAAAACATTTATATGATATTACTTCAAACCAAATATACTCAACTCCATATATTGTAAATAAAACACTTCCTCTTATAAATACAAAATTTTCAGTAGTTGACCCTTATATCTTAATAGATATTGGCGGGGCAACGACTGATATTCATTATTCAAAAGATCTAGTTGATGAAAATATGGTAACAGAAAATGAATATGATAGATTAGTATTTAAAAAACTTGGTGTTTATAAATCAAAAGAATCCTTAATTTTTGCAGCAAAAAACAATGAGTTTGTATATGAACTACTAGCACATTTAAAAGTAACAGAGAATATTTTTGATGAACAAAGTGAAAAAGCAACTAAAACTTTAATGCAACTTGCAATTTTTTTAGTGCTTTGTAAAGTATCATCTTTTAGAAAAGCTTATGTAAACTTAAAATTAAATGCTCTTAATTCTATTGTATTAACAGGTGGAATTACAAAAGTATTAACCCAAGAAGATATTGAAAATATAGTTTTATTTTTTTATAAAAAAATATTAAATTCAGCTCATAATCCAAGAATTATAATGGATACAAATTATGATATTTGGACTTTAGGTATGAATCCAGATAACTTAGAAATAAAAGCGTAAAAGGAAGAATCATGTCTATAAATTGTATTAGAACACTAATTGAAGATGCAGCCATTTCTCATAAAGATAAGATTGCTATTAAATATAATGAAAAAAATATTACATATAAAGACTTATTAGCAAAAGTTAATCAAGTTGCCTTTTATTTAGAAGAGTTAGATTTACCAAAAGGTTCTAGAATTGGTATTTACTCAAATAAAGGTCTAGAACAAGTCATTGCAATATTAGCAATATTATCTACAAATTATGTTTTAGTTCCTCTAACAAAGCTTTTAAAGGCGGAACAAGTTGAATATATTATCAATGATTGTGATATTAGATGTATTATTACAGATAAACTAAAGATTGAAAATATTGAAGAAATTAACTTTGATGGTCACATTATTTCTTATGAAACAGCCCACAAAGATATTCCATCTTTTGAGGAGATTTTTAAATATTATAATAAACCCTACGAGTGTTCAGTAAATGGTCATGAAAATGCTGTAATCACTTACTCTTTTGGAATTTCAGGAAAACCAAAAGGAATAGTAATCTCCCATAGAAATTTAATTGATTCAGCAAGAGTAGTATCACAATATTTAGATTTAAAAGAAGAAGATATTATTTCAGGAACATTAATTTTTAATCTTGATTATGGTTTGAATCAAATTTTTTGTACTTTATATAAAAGAGCAACATTAGCCTTACATAGATTTATTTTAGCAGGGGATTTCTTTAATCACTTAATAAATGATAATATAAGCGTAGTTCCTTTAATGCCTGTAAATATAGCTTCAATGTTTGATGAAGAAGAAAATAAACTTCCAAGTATTGAACTACTTTCAAATGTAAAAATTCTTACCTCTTCAGGAGGAAATGTAACAAGAAAGATGCTAAAAGATTTAGATAAATATTTTCCTGATGCAAAATTTTATTCTATGCATGGTTTAACAGAAGCCTTTAGATCAACCTATCTTGATCCTGCACAAATTCATATAAGACCAGATTCAATAGGGAAAGCTATTCCTGATGTTGAATTATATGTAATAAACAAAGAAGGGAAACTTTGTGAACCTAGAGAAGTTGGAGAATTAATTCATAGAGGTGGTTATATTTACAAAGGTTTTTGGAATGCAAAAGAAGAAACAAATCAAAGATTTAAATCAATTGATATTTTGAAAAATGCAATAAATATAGAAGGCCAATTAAGAGATGAGGTAGTTGTTGCAACTGGTGATTATGTATATAAAGATGAAGAAGGGTATTTTTACTTTGTTTCAAGACATGATGATATGATTAAAACAAGAGGCTTTAGAGTAAGCCCTTATGAAATAGAATCAGTGGTTGCAAAAAACTTTCCAATGATAGAACAATGTGCTGTTTTTTCTATAAAAAATGAAGAAATTGAAGAAGAGATTGTAATGGTTTATTCTTCAAGAAGTGAAATTCCTCAAAAAGAAATATCATTTGAACTTAAAAAACATCTAGCTTCATATATGATTCCAAATAAAATTATTTATAAAAAATCATTACCTTTAATTCCAAGTGATAAAAATAAAATTAATAAAGAAGAACTAAAAAAAGAACTTCTTGATTCAAACTAATATAGCTTTAGCTATATTAGTTTTTATACTTTCTATCTTTTTCTAATAATTTTTAATATTACACTTTTTTTCTACTTTTTTTTATTACACTTATAAAAGAAAAGAAATTTAACAAAAAACGGAATTTTGATATAAATCAAAGCAAAATTAAGTTTATTAAGTTAAAATTCTAAGAAATAATTAAAAAAGGATTCAGAAATGAAAAAAATCGTACTTCTTACATCTATCTTAGCATGTGTTGCCTTCGCTAACCCATATGCAAAATGTGTTGCATGTCATGGCGCAAACGGAGAAAAAGTTGCTTTAGGTAAATCAAAAGTTATGAAAGATATGACAAAAGCTGAAATTATAACTTCATTAAAAGGTTATAAAGATGGTACTTACGGTGGACCAATGAAAGGTGTTATGATACCTCAAGTTAAATCATTATCTGATGCTGATATCGAAGCAATCGCTAACCAAATCGGAAAATAATAAAGTAATAAAGTAATATAGTTTATAGAGTAGAAAATTCTACTCTATAAATATCAAAATTTAAAACTACATGATTTGCAAGTTTTTACTTAAGCAAATTCAATTCTATCTCTTCCATTATTTTTTGCAATATACAAACCATCATCAGCACGTTTTATCATTTCTTCTTTTGAAGAACATTCTTTATAAAAAGAAACTCCCATACTAACTGTAACAGAAATATCTCTTTTACTATGGTAGATTCGTTGCGATTTAATATCAAGTCTTAGATTATTTAACTTTGATATAATTTCACCTTTTGAAATAAAAGAAAGAATAATAAATTCCTCTCCCCCATATCGATAAACTTCACCATTTAATAATCTTGCATGATCTTTAAGCTTTTCCCCTAGATAAATAAGCACTCTATCCCCAGTATCATGACCAAAATTATCATTCACCCCTTTAAATCTATCCACATCAATAAATATTGCGCATAATTGTGATGAATTATTTTGATTTATGAACATACCTAAGTCATTTTCCATTTTTCTTCTATTATAAACACCAGTTAAATGGTCACGATTTATACTATCTTCAAGTTCGGCTTTTTCTCTTAAAAGTTCTTCTATAAGTGTGTCTTTATAGTCTTCACTTATATCTGTATTTCTTTGCTCTTGAATCTTTCCTAAATGAAACTCAAAAATATCTTTTTTAAAAGAGTAATCGATTTTTTCACACTCAATTGTAAGTTGTGGTTTATCCTCGCCTAAACCATTAGTAATTATAAGTTTATCTATTTGTTTTATACTATATTTTATTCTATCATTTTCAATTTTAGGTTCAAGTAACTCTTTTTTCCAATATTTAGAAGTCATTTTTTCTAAAATTTGTACTTTTTTAAATTGAATATCTTTGAAAAGTTCTTTATCTACGGAAATTTTATACATATGTAATATTAGCAATTGTGTACTTAAACCATAAAAATGTTATTTTATATTATAAGTTAAAATTATAATAAAACTTATCAATAATTAATCTAATTTTATGTATCATTCCCAAAATTTATACCAATAATAAGGATTGATATGCAACTTAGAGAAAAATTTAACCCTATGTGTTTTTTAGGTGCCCTAGGAGCAGGTGGGCTTTCTGTTTCTTTTTTTATGTACCTGATGTTTTTAGTTCCCCATGAAGGTACTCCAATGGCAACATTTAATCATATATTTCCAAAACTTATAGAAGGAACATGGTTATCTTTTGTAATTGCTTTCTCTTTAGTATTTATTATAGCTTTTGCTTTTTTTCATTTTAAACTACTTTATTGGAATACAAAGCAATTTAATTTATACAAAAAAACAGAAGCTTACAATACTTTAGTGAATTCAAATGCTGAGATTACACTTATGACAATACCTTTGACATATGCTATGACTATTAATGTATGTTTTGTATTAGGTGCTGTTTTTGTTCCAAATTTATGGACAGTTGTTGAGTATATGTTTCCATTTGCAATTCTTGGATTTATGGTAACAGGTTATTATTCTTTAAAAATAACTTTTGAATATTTTTCAAGACTTTTAACAAAAGGTGATTTTGATTTTACAAAAAACAATAATTTATCTCAAATGATTTCAATATTTGCCCTTGCTATGGTTGCCGTTGGATTTGCAGCACCTGGAGCGATGAGTCATAATCTAACGATAAATGCAATTGGTATTTTTGGAGCTTTATTCTTTGGTTCATTTGCTATATTACTTTTGATTATAAAAATGACAATGGGATTTAAAAATATGTTTGAACAAGGAGTTTCTGTAGAAGCTTCACCTTCTTTATGGATTATTATTCCTATTTTAACTCTATTAGGAATTATGATGATTAGAGTTACTTTTGGACTTGATCATAATTTTGCAGCACAAGTAAATAAGTCTTCATTATTTACTTTAACATCAGTAATTTTTTCTATTCAAATTATTTTTGGAATTCTTGGATATAAAGTTATGAAGATAAATGGTTACTTTGAAAAATATATTGACGATGAAAATACAAAATCATCAGTTGCTTTTGCTCTTATTTGTCCAGGCGTAGCATTTATGGTATTTGGAATGTTCTTTATTAACTTTGGACTTACATACAATGGCGTAATTGAAAAATATTCAATAGCTTATTTTGTGTTGATGTTACCTTTTATTTTTGTTCAATATAGAACTATACTTTTCTTCTTTAAACTTAAAAAGAAATTCAAAATCTAATTTTTCTCTTTTTCTGGAAAAGTTGTATGACTTTTCCAGATATTATTGTAAACCTAGTTGACATAAATTTTATTTTGTTATATAATCAAAATTATATTACAAATTATAAATAAATTATTAAAAGGTAGAAAATGAATTTAGAAAATAAAATTGCTTTAATAACAGGTGCAAATGGTGGACTGGGAGAAGCAATTGTAAAGAGACTTTTAGAAAAGAATATAAAAAAAATATATTGTGGTGTTAGACTTGAAAATAGTGGAAAAACTTTAGAAACTTTATCAGATAAAATATCAATTATTCAATTAGATTTAACAAATACAAAAATGCTAGAAGAAAATCTAGCTAATATTGAAAATATAGACTTACTTATAAATAATGCTGGAATTAATAGTGGAAAAAGAGTATTAGATAATGAAAATATTGATTTTAATATTAACCTTCATGGAACACTTAAAATGATACAAATATTAACTCCTAAAATTAATACTGGCGGTAGTATAGTAAATGTAACTTCTGTACTTGCTTTATGTAATCTTCCTATCTTAGGACTATATTCAGCTTCAAAAAGTGCACTACATTCAGTAACACAAGCTTTAAGAGCTGAAGTTAGTTCAAAAGAAATTCAAGTTCTTGAAGTCTTACCAGGACCTATTGACACTAAAATGAATCTAGATGATGCACCAAAAGCATCTACAAAAGACGTTTCAAGTGAAATTATAAAAGCAATACAAACAAAAGAAGATGAAGTTTATCCTGATGATTTTTCAAAGTATGTAAAAGAAGCTTTAAAAAATAAACCTAAAGATATAGAAAAACAATTCGCACAATCTGTAAGTTAAAATAAAAAATTAAAATATTTTAATAAGAAAAAGAAAGGAGCTTTTTAGCCTTTCTTTTTTTAACAAGAAAAATTATTATTTATATAACCTTAAATATATCATAAGAAAGTTATACTTTTAAATAAAAGGATATAATCTATGTTTTCAAGTTCTTCAAAACCTTCAATATTTTCAAAATTCTTAAACAATTTAAAATACATACTTATATTTTCAATTGTTTTCTTTTTTACAGCTTGTAGTCAAAAAGATGTACAAATTGCTGATTTAAAAAATTATTCACAAAATCCCTTTTCATATACTAAAGATTTAAATATAAAACTTGAGAATCAAGGTGATTATTTAGATGATTATTTAAAAAACTTTTTTCTTCCTTGGAATATAAAAGAACTATCTTATACAAAAAGTGAAGCTTCATGGGGAAATATCTACACAAAAAAACAAATATATTTAGAAAACCATAATTTAGCTCCAAAAGAATGGTTTGAAAAGCAAACTCTAAACTCAAATTTTAATGACTATAATACTATTTTAAAAAAAGCAATTACAAGAAAAAACTCCAATTTAAGAGTATTCCCTACAAAAGATAACATGTTTTTTAATCCTTTAAAAGCAGGAGAAGGTTTTCCCTTTGATTATAATCAAAACTCTAGTATAAAAATAAATACTCCACTTCTAATTTCCCATTACTCAAAAGATAAAGCTTGGGCCTTTGTTCAATCACATCTTGCCCTAGGTTGGATTAGAATTGATAATATAACTTTTGTAGATGAAGATTTTATAAATAAATTTAAGACAAATGATTATTATATTTCAATAAAAGAATCTTTTCCTATTTTTAACATAACAAAAGATAAAAATATACCTTTTATAGAAAGTATAAAAATAGGTACCCTCTTCCCCAAAATGGGAGAAAAATATTTGATAGCTTCTAATTCTAAAAATGGTATTGAAAAAATCGATATAGATAATTACAATATTTCAAAACTTCCTCTAAGTTTAACTAATAAAAATCTAAGTCTACTTGCAAGGGAATTTATGGGAGAACTTTACTCTTGGGGTGGCTTAAACAATCATAGAGATTGCTCTAGTTTTACTCAGGATTTCTTTGCACCTTTTGGAATATATTTAAAAAGAAATTCAAAAGAACAAACTTTAAATCACAAATATATAGACTTATCAAGCTTTAATGATGAAGAAAAAAAAGAATTCATATTAAAGAATGCCATACCTTTTTTAAGTCTTGTTTATTTAAAAGGTCATATTATGCTTTATATTGGAAATAAAAACAATGAACCTTTAGTTATGCATAATATGTGGGGAGTTAATACTTGGGAGTTCTTATTTAAAGAAGGAAGACATGTGGTAGGGAAAACTGTCATTACAACTTTAGAACCTGGAAGTGAGTTATTTAATGCTAATAAAAACAAGACTTTATTAAGAAGAATACAAGGAATTGTATTTCTTAATGAAAAAAAGGATTAAAGTTATATATTTCTCCTACAAAGAGTTAAACTAAAATGATAAGCTAACAATATTAATTAAAAAGGCTAGAAGATGAAAGTTTTATTGACAGGTTCTACAGGATATATTGGAAGAAGACTAAAAGAAAAACTTTTAGAAAAGAAAGATATAAGCTTAAGATTGTTTGCAAGAAATAAAAAAACTTTATCTTCAAGAAGCATAAAGAATGTTGAAGTTGTAGAAGGTGATACTTTTGATAAAGAGAAATTAAGAGAAGCCTTAAAAGACGTTGACATTGCCTTTTATCTAATTCACTCTTTAAGTAATAAAGATTATAAAGACCTTGATAAAATCTCTGCACAAAACTTTTTAGACATTGCAAATGAATGTGGGGTAAAAAGAATAATCTATTTAGGCGGATTGGGAGTAAAAAATGAAAATACGAGTAAGCACCTTTTAAGTAGAATTGAAACAGGAGAAATTTTAAGTTCTAATAAAAACGTACAAAATATTTGGATTAGAGCAGGTGTTATAATTGGTTCAGGAAGTACAAGTTTTGAAATAATTAGAAATCTAACCGAAAAACTTCCAATAATGACAACTCCAAAGTGGGTAGAAACTAAAGCACAACCAATTGCCGTTGATGATGTAATTAAATATTTAGTGGAATCCTTATATATAAAAGAAACTAAAAATTTAATTATTGATATTGGGGCAGAACAATTAAGATATAAAGAAATGATGCTTCAAACTGCTGAAGCTTTGGGATTAAAAAGAATAATTATTCCCTTACCTTTTTTATCTATAACTTTATCTTCTTATTGGCTAAATCTTTTTACTCCTGTTCCTTTTACCGTAGCAAAAGCTTTAATCGAGGGCCTAAAATCAGAAGTGCTTATACAAAATCAAAATGCAAAAAAATACTTCCCAAAAATCGAACCCCTTTCTTTTATAATTGCTGTAAAAAAAGCCGTTAAAGAGATAGAAACAAATCAAGTAATAAGTAGATGGACAGATACTTCAGGAAAAATTTGGGATAAAAACCATACAAAAGAGATTGCAGATGCAATATTTTTTGACAGGAAAGAGAAAGATATAACTAACTTATCAAAAGAAAATATTTATAAAGCTTTTACCTCAATTGGAGGAGAAAATGGTTGGTTTACATATGATTTTTTATGGGGAATTAGAGGCTTTATAGATAAGATGATTGGCGGAGTTGGATTAAAAAGAGGAAGAAGAGATCAAAGTAAATTAAGAATTGGCGAGAGTTTAGATTTTTGGAAAGTTGTTGATGTAAAAGAGAATGAAAGACTTTTACTTTATGCACAAATGAAAGTTCCAGGAAATGCTTGGTTGGAGTTTAAAATTGAGGATAATAAGCTTATTCAATCCGCTTATTACTACCCAAAAGGTGTTTTAGGAAGGTTATATTGGTATAGCTTAGTTCCTATTCATTATTTGGTATTTAATAATATGATTAATAGTATTATAAAAAAAGCTGAAAAGAAATAGATTTTTTCTATTTCTTCTAACTATTTATCTGCCTTTCTTAAATAAATAAGTCTATATACCATTGGAACATAATACAAGTTTAGAATAGTTGCCCACAAAATACCAAAACCTAAAGCAATAGCCATTGGCTGTAATACTAAAGCTTGTCCTGAAGCAAAAAACATTAAAGTTGTTAAGCCTAAGATTGTAGTTAAAGAAGTCAATAAAATAGGTCTAAGCCTCATTAATGCATACTCTTCCATTTCTTCAAGGTTTTTTGCTTTTTTAATAAAATCCATCATAATAATTCCATCATTTACAATAACTCCTGCAAGCCCAATGATACCGATTAAACTTGGCATTGTAATATTAATTCCTACAACAATATGCCCTACAAGAACCCCTAAAATAGATAAAGGTATAGTTGAAATTATAATCAAAGGTTTAATAACAGAATCAAACATCCAAATAAGAGCAATAAATATTAATATAATCGCAAGTAAAGCAGCTTCTCCCATCTCTTTTTGAACTTTTTTATTCTCTTTTTCTTCACCTTTTATATCAATATTTACAAACTTCTTTTGCTCTTCTAAAACAGGGCTTAATATTTCAAAAATCTCTGAAGAGGTTACATTATTTACACTTGCAGTTATTGATACAATTCTTACATTATTTTCTTTGAAAATCTGTGATTGTGCACTTTGTCTAACAATTGTAACAATATCTTTTAAAAGAACTTTTTGCTTAGTTCCTGGAATTAGAAGTTCAAAATAATCTAAAGATTTTAAATCATCTTTATTTTTACTTTGAAATACAACATCAACAATTCCCTCATCATCAAACATTTTTGAATATGCACCTTTAAAATACATAGGTCTTATGCTTGACAAAATATAATTCTCTGTAAACCCAAGTCTTTGCCCATAGGTGTTTACTTTAAATTTTAACTCCAAATTTCCAACTAAAATATCATCAGCGATATTTGATACGCCTTTTATTTTAGATAATTTTTCTTTTATTATCTTTACACTTTGGACTATTTTTTCATCATTTCCACTAATTGCTAACTCAATGTCATTTTTTACAATTCCAGCACCCGGAACATATATTTTAAATTCTTCATATTCTTTACTATTTATCAATGATTTTAATAATTTCTTTAACTCAGATTCTATATCTTGTGCTGATTTTTGACGTAACATATTTGTATCATCATATTTAGGAGATAAATAAGGATTTATATATTTATCAAAAACATTTTGAGGGGCTCTTTCATAAAGATTTACAAAAACTTGAAAATAAAACTCTTCATTTTGAGGAAGATTTTTCCCATCTAATTTGAGCCCTATTACAGAAGAAACAGAATCTACATCTTTATTAAAATCAAACTCTTTTATAATTTTTTCTTCAATTTTTGCAACTAGAACTTCTGTTTGCTCAATCTTTTTTCCAACTCCAACAGAACCATTTATATAAACTTGTGTTGAATCAAAATCAGGTAAAAATTGAAATCTGGAACTCATTGCTAAAAATACTGTTGCTGTTAAAATTGTAGCTACCATAATAAGTAAAGCAAAAAATCTTCTTTTTAATAAAAAATTTAGAACTGTTTTATATATTTTTCTATTTACTTCCCAAATCTTATCAGATCTTTTTTCTTTTTGATTAACATCAAAAATCTGATTTGCATGAAGAGGAAGAAAAAAGAAGGCTTCAACAAGAGAAGATAACAATAATATTGTTATCATAATTGGAAGAACTTTCATAAACTTTCCAACTTCTCCTGTCATTAATAAAATTGGTAAAAATGAAAAAATAGTAGTAGCCGTTGCTGTTAAAACAGCAGGATAAACTTCTAAAGAGCCATCTAAAGCTGCGCTAAATCTATCTTTTCCCATTTCCATATGCCTATAAATATTTTCACCAACAACAATAGCTTCATCTACAAGCATTCCTAAGGCAATTAAAGCCCCAAGTAAAGAAAGCATATTTAAACTATATCCCATTGCTTCTGCTGAAATTAGTCCTATCATAAAAGAAGTGGGAATTCCAATAGCAATTACAATAGCAATACGTACATTAATAAAATAAAATAGTGCAATAAATAGTAAACATAAGCCAAATAAAATATTTGATACAACAGTATTAAGTCTATTTTTAATCCAAACAGAAGTATCTGTATGGGTATCAAACTCCAAACTTGGATATCTTTTTTTATAATCTTTCAAAATTTCTTTTATCTGAGCAACTAATTCAACAGCATCACCAGTTTCACTTTTATTTATCCCAATAGAAACATCTCTATTTCCATTAAAATGTGAAATATTATTTACATCTGCTAACTGATATTCAATTTTTGCAATATCTTTTAAATAAATTTTTTGATTTGATATTTTTAAAATAGTATTTTGAATTTTTGTTATATCTTTTTCACCATTAAAAGTACTCAAATAATAGTGTCTTGTCTTATCTTTTACAATACCAGCAGGAAATATTGAACTTAAGTTTTGAACTGTATTAATAACTTCTTGAAGATTTAAAGAATAAGCTTTGATTTTATGTTCATCAAATTTGATTAATAACTCTTTTTCACTATCTCCCCAAATTGATAAATCACTTAAATCTTTTAACTGAGCAAAAGTAGATTTCATCTCTTTAGCTACTTTTAAAAGATTTTCTTTTGATTCATCTGCATATAAAACTACTGTTACTAAAGGAATTACACCTAAAACTTCTTTTACAATAGGATCATCCATATCAGAAGGAAACTCTACTTTTGTCTTAGTTACAATATCTTTTACATCATCTATAACATCTTTTGCTTCAAAACCCTTTTTTAACTTTGCATTTATTGAAAAATATCCATTTTTTATTATAGAAGTAATATCCCCTACTTCATCTAAAGAAGTAAGCTCTTCTTCTAACTCTTCAACAGCAATTTTATCTAATAAATCTGAACTAGCTCCGGCATAAGAGCCTGTTATAGAAACAGAATCTAATGAAGCTGGTGGAAAAATCTCTTTTGGTATTTGAAAATATGCAAGGGATGAAAGTATAAAAATAAATATAAGTAAGAAGTGGTTTAATATTGGTTTTCTTAATCCAAACTCTATAATTGTTCGTATCATCTGATGTTTATACCATTTGCCTCTTCTATTGAATAAATCATCAAAGAGTCTTCAACTTGATTTTTAAATTTCATATCTTCCAACTGTTGTGCTAAAAATTTATTCTCTTCTTTTAAAGAGATATAATGTGCATATAATTTATTAATATCTTTACTTACATAATATATATTATTTGTAAAATATATTTTTGGAATAAATAAAATTAAACCAATAAATAAGAGCCCAAAGGCTATGATTATAGAATTTTTAGAATTTAATCTAATCAAATTTAAATATCCTTAACTTTGAACTTCTACTTCGTGGATTTTGTTTTATCTCTTGTTTTGTAGGAATAATAGGTTTTCTTGTAATTATTTTTCCTAAAGAATGATTTTTCCCACATTCACATCTAAAAGCTTCAGGAGGACAAATACAAGACTTACTCCATTTTTTAAAATAGTTTTTAACTATTCTATCTTCTAAAGAATGAAAAGAGATAATAGCTACAATACAATTTGAAAGTTTAGCTTCCTCTAAAGAATCAAATAATCTTTCTAAAACTCCAAGTTCATCATTTACTTCAATTCTAATTCCTTGAAAAGGAAGAGTTGCAGGATGAAGTTTTCCTTTATGCATCTTTTTTGATAAAAAATCAGCAAGTTCTTTTGCACTAGAAAAGGGTCTATTATTTACGATTAAAGATGCTACTTTTTTATATTCTCTAACTTCTCCATACTCTTTAAAAACTTTTTCAAGCTCACTTTGAGAATAAGTATTTACGACAATTGAGGCATCCAAGGATTTTGTTTGATCCATTCTCATATCAAGAGTATCACCATCAAAACCAAAGCCACGTTCATTTTTATCAAGCTGTAAAGAAGAAACACCAATATCAGCTAAAACACCTCTAACTTTAAAACCTCTAAAAGTCTCTAAGACATGTTCAAAGTTTCCTTGATTAAATAAAACTCTAGTTTTATAAGCATCAAGTCTTTTTTTTGAAAAGAGCAAAGCCTCTTCATCTTGGTCATTACAAATTAATTGAATATTTTCATTCTGCTCTAGTAATCCTAAACTATGACCAGCGTAACCTGTAGTACAATCAATAATATAACCTTCATTTATCTCTTCAAAGGCATGTAAAGTCTCTTTATAAAGTACAGGGATGTGAGGAACTTCCATTAAAATAGTCCTTAATAGTTTTTATGTATAATAGCTAAAAATATATTTGAGGCCTTTTAAAATGATTGACTCTTCCACTGTTAAACTTCTAAGTGATTTATCACTAAGTATGTTTAGTAAAAATTTCTTTGGTATTTATCATGGTGCAATATCTGCTAAATTAGACCATAATTCATTTATAATAAACACATCAGATGCAATATTTGATAAAATGAATGAAAATTCATTTTGTGAACTTAATATGAATAAAGAAGATTATAGATGGAAAATTGCAAGTATTGAATCAGATATTCACTCAACAATCTATAATAATATTCATGAGGCAAAATATATAGCCTTTGGTGTTCCTATTTATACAACCGCTTATACTTTTGAGCATAATGAAATTATTTTTGAGGACTTTTTTGGGAAAATCACTTTTGGGAAAATTCCAATTTATGACCCTGGTGATTTTAATACTTGGTATGCAAGAAATGCCCTGGAAATTACAAAATATCTAAAAGAAACAGATACTCACGTTATGATTATAAAAGGAATTGGCACATATATATATGACCGTGATATTAATAATCTTACAAAGAAAGTTGCTATTTTGGAGAACTCATGTAGGCTTTTAAGCATAAAATCCTCTTATAAATAATTGTAAATCACATTTTTGAGTATTTTTCACCTAATAAAGCCCTAGTTTTAGCTATTTCAAAGTTTAAATACTATAAAGTTTATCAAATTTAAAATTACACAAGGAGTTCATCTATGAACAAAGCTGAATTTATAGACGCAGTTGCTGCAAAAGCAGGATTATCAAAAAAAGACGCTAAAGGTGCAGTTGATGCAGTTTTAGAAACAGTTACGGAAACATTAGTTAAAAAAGAAACTGTAAGTTTCATTGGTTTTGGTACATTTAGTACTGCTGCAAGAGCTGCAAGAACTGCTAAAGTTCCAGGTACAGACAGAACTGTTGACGTACCTGCAACTACTGTTGCTAAATTTAAAGTTGGTAAAGCATTAAAAGAAGCGGTATCAGGTAAATAATATCTTTTCTTAATATAAAAAAGGATTCATCTTAAAGATGAATCCTTTTTTATTCTCTAATTTTTAATTCTCTAAAATGCCCGTATGGTGAAATTGGTAAACACGTTGGATTCAAAATCCAATGACTTCACGGTCTTGTCGGTTCGAGTCCGACTACGGGTACCACTTACTTTTAATTTAAAACTCAATTATTCAAACGTCGTCAATAATTTTTCAATATCTTTTTTCAAAGAAAGAGGTTTTGTAATAGGTGCATACCTATTTATAACTTTTCCATCTTTGTTAATTAAGAATTTTGTAAAGTTCCATTTTATTTTTTCACTTCCAAATAAACCTGATTCTTGTTCTTTTAAATATTTAAATAATAAAGATTCATTTTCTCCATTAACTTCTACTTTTGAAAACATATCAAACTTTACATTATAAGTTAAAGAACAAAAACTTTTTATCTCTTCTTCATCTCCTGGCTCTTGATTTGAAAATTCATTAGAAGGAAAACCTAAAACCATAAAATCTTTATCTTTATAAGTTTCGTATAATTCTTGTAATCCTTCATATTGAGGAGTAAATCCACAATTACTAGCTACATTTACAATAAGTAATGTTTTGCCTTTATATTTAGACATTGATATTTCTTTTCCATCAATGTCTTTTACATTTATATCATAAATATTCATATTAATAATTCTCCATTCTTTTTTCCTACTAGGCTTTTTCTAATATTTCTACAATAATTTCTTTTGAATATATTTTATCCATTCCCCAAACTTTCGATGTCTCATATGCATTTTCTGCTAAAGATCCAATTCCTTCTTTTGGAATATTTGCATCACTAAGAGTTATAGGTGCTCCTATTTTATTAAACCATTGTTCTAATTTTTCAATACCTACATTTTCATCATCACTATTAAAAATTTCTCTTGCAAATCTTTTAAATTGAGATATATTTTGTTCTTTGTACCATTTCATCCATGCAGGAATTACAACTGCCAGTCCTGCACCATGAGCCACATTGTATAAAGCAGAAAGAGAATGTTCAATCATATGATTAGGGAAATTTCCACCTTCTGTTCCTGCTGGAGTTAATCCATTTAATCCTTGTGTTGCAGCCCAAGCAAACTCAGCTCTAGCATTATAATCATTTGGATTTTCAAGTAAAACTTCTGTTGTCTCCATAATTGTTTTAATAATAGATTCAACAATTCTTGAATTAAAATGAGGATGAACCTTAGCTGTAAAATATACTTCAATACTATGAGCAATAACATCTACAGCAGAATAAGCTAAATACTCTTTGCTAACTGTAGCCATAAGTTCAGGATTGATTACAGAAACTACTGGATTTAATAACACTGAAGCTATAGAATATTTTTGTTTTGTTTCATCATTCATAATCACAGCATTTCCATTCATCTCACTAGCAGTTGCTGAAAGTGTCATAACTGTAAATACAGGTAAGGCTTCCATAATTTGTGACTTATTAATAAAAAAGTCCCAAACATCTCCATCATACTTAGCACCAACTGCTATTGATTTTGCACTATCAACAACTGATCCACCACCAACAGCTAAAACTGCACTAATTTTATTCTCTTTTGCTAGATTAATACCTTCATTTATTTTACTAAGAAGTGGGTTACTTACAACTCCTGAAAGTTCTTCAAACTCTATGTTATTTTTATTAAGAGAGTCAATAATTTTCTCATATAGACCATTCTTTTTTACACTCCCTCCTCCATAAACTAATAATACTTTTTTAACATCTGCTTGTTTTAAGTATTCACCAATATTTTTCTCTTTTTCTTTTCCAAACTCTATTTTTGTTGGGTTGTAATATGTGAAATTATTCATTTTTTACCTTTTATTTTAAATATTTATGAAAATTGTATCTCCAACATACTTAATTATACCTTACATTACTTTAGGTAAGTAATACATATTTAAGTAAATTAAGATATAATTAACAATATAAAAAGGATTTAAATGTATTATGTAGATGATAAAGAATATAAATGTTCAGTTTCCGTGACAATGGATATTTTTAATGACAGATGGAAGTTAGCTGTTATTTGGTATCTTCTTGAATCTAATAAAAGATATAAAGAATTAAATAGAGACATAAGTGAAATAAGTCAAAAAACACTTACTATCAAATTAAAAGAGTTAGAAGAAAAAAATATTATTAAAAGAGAAGTATTTGCAGAAGTACCACTTAAAGTAGTTTATTCTCTTACTCCTATTGGAATGAAATTAAAACCCGTTTTAAAAGAGATGTTCGAATGGGGTATTGAATATGTAAAAGAAAATGGGAAAATAATTGATTAAATATTTAAATATAAAGAGAGCGATAGAAATTCCGTGTCAATCTGATAAAATAAAATCAAGGATTGAACATGGAAGAGAAATATGACTTTGACTTTAATGAAGTTTTAGAAGAATATAAAAGTGGGAAAAAACTTACAGGAAAAGGTGGACTTTTAGCTCCACTTATAAAACAACTAGCAGAAGCTACTGTTTTATCATTTAAACTCCTAGTCTTAACTTTTTAAGAAATTATACTATTATACTTTTTTTAATTTATTGTAATAAATCAATTTTAAATTTTATTTTTTATAAAATTCTTTTATCAAACTAAGTGTTTCTAAATCTTTTTTAGTACCTCTTTCTTCTAAATGCCTTATAACTCTTTCATATCTTTCTTTATTAAAATGTTGCCCTAGTCCAAACTTTGCACTAATAGTAGTTGGAACTAATTTGTATATACATACGGCAGTTATGGCTTTTTTATACATTTCGTGATTTAAGGGAATATACTTACCTTCTTTTTGCAGTTTTTTCATTAATGTTTCTAAAGCATTTGCTTTTTCTTCATAATCTTCTACAAATTGAATTTGCCCATCTAATATAACTGATTTATAAAGTTGTGTTGCAGGACAAGCAGTTCCTGTATCTGTACTAAAATAAGAAGGTAACAAAGAATAATCTTCAACAACTGAAAAACTTGCATTAGAGTTATTTTTTATAACTTCAATTTTTTTCCCTTTTTTTGCACCATGAAAAAAAACTTCACCATCTAGTTCTACAAAATTTATTGGTATAGAATAAGGTTTATTATCCATACAAAGGGCTAATGTTCCATATTCTGCTTTTTGTATTACATCATTTATTATATTTTTATTCGTTATTTCAAAAACTTTTCTCATTTTAATTCTTTTCACTCCAATCAAATTGCATCTGCTTTGCTGTTTTTTGGGCTAATTCATAATTGTAAATTTTTGAA
The DNA here is from genome assembly GCA_030145305.1 of Halarcobacter sp. Lineage (GTDB taxonomy): Bacteria > Campylobacterota > Campylobacteria > Campylobacterales > Arcobacteraceae > Halarcobacter. The sequence continues at coordinate 27,517 of JAQYVX010000001.1, forward strand.
ACTAAATGTAAACTCATATCAATACCTGCTGATATTCCTGCTGATGTGACAATATTTCCTTCATCAACCCATCTTACATCCTCTACAACAGTTAATGTTGGAAAATCGTTTTTTAAATCTTCAATATCTTCCCAGTGAGTAGTAACTTTGTGCTTTGTTATTACTTCTGCTTTTGCTAAAAGAAATGCTCCGGTGCAAACTGAAGTTAAAAGTTTCACACTTTTTCCTTGCTCTTTAATCCAATTTATTACTTTAGATTTTTTCATTTCATTTGTATGCACTCCTCCAACTACAATTAAAACATCCAAAGAAGGATGATTTTCAAAAGTAAAATGAGAATTAACTCTATATCCACCTCTTGCAGTTATAATACTTTCTTTTTCACTAATTAAGTAAGTATTAAATTTCTCCTTCTCATTTAAAAATCTTGAAGCAACAGAAAATACCTCAAATGGTCCAGAGAAATCCAAGACTTCTGCTTCATCATAAATATAAATTCCAATATTCATTAATCCAACCTTTCAACTTTTTTTAGTACTATATCAAATAAGTGTACTTATAACAAGTGCCAAATATTTATATTTTTATAGGGACAGATATGTATTTGATTGAGCAAAAAAGAAAAATACCACTTTGTATTCAACTTTATGAAGAGTTAAAAAAAGATATAATTCAAAACTATAATGTGGGAGAAAAAATACCATCTATACGTAAGATTGCTTCTATTTATAACTTAAGTAAAAATACGGTTGAAAAAGCTTTTTCTCAGCTTGTTATTGAAGGATACATTGATAGCTATCCAAAAAGTGGATATGTTGTTACAGAAACAAATTATCAGGACTTTAATAATAATCAAAAAATAGAAGTAGAAAAAAATGATATTCAAGAAGAAATTTTATATGATTTTTTCACAGCAAGATTAGCTCAAAATTCTTTTCCTCTTAAACTATGGAAAAGACTTTTTGCAAAAGTAATTAATGAATCTTTAGATTTTGGGAAGTATCAAGATGGACAAGGAGAACTAGGATTAAGAGAGCAAATCTGCAAATATCTTATAAAATCACGTGGAGTAAACTGTCATGCAAATCAAATAATTATATGCAATGGTTTTGCTGATTCTATGGGGCTAATTGCAAACCTTTTAAAAGACTCCTATAAAAATTTAGCAATTGAATTCCCAGGTTATCACATAGCAAGAAGCGTATTTAATTCTCATAATTATAGTATAACAAATATCTCTGTAGGAAAAACTGGTATTAATTTAGAGGAATTAAATCAATCAAAATCAAGGCTAGTTTACATAACTCCCTCACATCAGTACCCAACAGGAGTTACTATTCCAATATCAAAAAGAATAAAATTGCTTGAATGGGCAAAAAAAGTAGATGGATTTATCATTGAAGACGATTATGATAGTGAACTAAGCTATACAAATAGACCTATCCCTTCTCTTCAAGGACTAGATAAACATGGAAAAATTATCTATGCAGGGACTTTTTCAAAATCTTTATCACCTGCAATTAGAGTTAGTTATTTAGTTCTCCCAGCTGTATTATTAAATAAATATAAAAAATCCTATGAATATAGAACATCAAAGGTCTGCTTAACTACTCAAAAAGTATTGGAAAAATTTATTGAAGGTGGGTACTGGGATAAACATTTACGTAAAATTAGAACTTCAAATAAGAAAAAACATAATATTATGAAAAATCTCCTAATAGAAAAAATTGGAAAAACATTAAAAATTGAGAGGCAAGGTTCAGGATTGGCAATACTAATAAACCCTACTGTTGACTTTGATTGGGACAAATTAGAAGCGTTATCTAAAAAAAATAAAATGAAACTTTATTATGCAAAAGAAAGAAGTGGTGGAAAATGGCAAGCCTTGATGATGGGCTTTGGAGGGTTTAATGAAGAAAAAATAGAAGAAGCAATAATTGTATTTTCTAAAATATGGAATAAATGTATTATTTAATAATCAATAAATCTTTTTTATCAAAATACTTTGCTAAAATAGTTGCTAGTTTAGGTCTTATTTTAACATTAATTAAAAAAACATAAAAAGGATAAAAATGTCTGGTAAAATAGTGAGCCTTCTTATATCACAAGATATAAAAAGTTCTATGCAAAAAGTAAATCAAATAGTTTTAGAAGAAGAAAAAGGTATTTTTGGAGATAGATATTATAATCAAGAAGGAACATTTTCAAACAAAGGGAAAATAGAACCAGATAGAGATGTTACTCTAATTGAAATTGAGAAAATTGAAGAATTTAACAAAAGTTTTAATCAAAATATTTCATGTGAAGATTTTAGACGAAATATAGTTGTATCAAACTGTGATTTAAATTCTCTAGTTGGTAAAGAGTTTCAAATTGGGAATGTAGTTTTAAAAGGTATAAGATTGTGTGAACCATGTAAGTATTTGGAAAAAAGAGTTAAAAGTGAAAATTTTTTAAAAGGAATGGTTCATAAAGCTGGCTTAAGAGCTCAAATTATCAAAGGTGGAAATATTGATATATCTTCTCAAGTTGAAGTAAATATGTAACTATTGGTGACTGACACAGAATTTTAAACACTCTCAATATAAAGACTAAAGTCTTCTAACTTTAGTCTTAAAAATCTATTCTATGAGTAATTTTAACTTTTCGTAGAGGTCTATTTGTAACTTTATAGTGTTCTACTCCTTTATAATTAAAATAGTTTTTATAAGCAGTAATCATTTTTCTTTTATGTCGCTTTGGTTTATCATAACATTCAGTTCTAGTTTCATATCTATATTCTGCTCTATTATTTCTATTATAATTATGTTCAGGTTTATAATTATTTCTTACTTCATGTGCAACTTTTGCACCTAATAAACCACCAACTATTTGAGCTGCAACTCTACCATTACCTTTTCCAATCTGACTACCTATAATAGCACCAGCTGCTGTTCCTATAAGTGTATCAACACCTAAACCATCATTATAATTTGATGAATAATATCTATCATCATAATTGTCATAATAATTGTCATTTTTCACTTTATATCTAACTTCTTTACACTCTTGTCTATGACTTCTACTATTTACATATTCATAAATGGGTTCACTATATGTAACTTTTGCAAAATCTATAAACCTATCACTTCCTGCAAAAAGAGAACTTATTGAAAGAATTGTTATTAAAAAAATATTCTTCATTTGATATCCTTTTAAACTAGCAAAGCTAGCTTTTTTAAGTATTTCTTATTTTAAACTTGAAATATGAGCAGATATAGTTTTTATATCTTCATTAGATAATCTTGCAACTTGACCTTTCATAACACCTCTCATATCTCCACCATAAGAGCCATCTTTATATCCTTTTAATGATGCTTCAATTTTTGCAGCATCCCAAGTATTTATTATTTGTGATTTTCCTAAGGCAGATTTTTCACCATTTGCACCATGACAACCAGCACAGGCTTTAAAAAGTCCAGCACCATCTGCTGCAAAAAGAGATGTCGCTCCTAAAAGTAATAATCCAGTTAATATTTTTGTAGTTTTCATTTTAACTCCTTAGTTTTGATAAAGAAGTATAAAATCTAATTGTGAAAGCATTGTGTATGTAGAAAGTAACTATTTTAGAATTATTTTAATTTGCCAAAAACCTTGTATTTTTCCCAGTAAATATCTAAAGCTTCGTTTAACTCTTCTTCGCTTAATTTAGTTTTCTTTTTAATACCAAATCTTTTTACAAAAGCTTCAGGCATTATAGTTGTGTCTTTACTTGGATTTGTCAAATAGCTTGTCATTGCTTTTTTAACACTAGCTTGACTACTGTATTTAAGTAAATATCTATAAAAATATTTATCTATTGAAACAGGAAGTTTATTATGACATTTCAAACAATCATTTTTATAAGGGTTTGCACTCAAAGAACTTATAAATAGAATAATAATTAAAAGTGATTTTAACATTTTAGTCCCACTTTACTTTCATTTTTGTTCCTACTTTTATTTCTGAATCTACTTCTATTTTAAAATCATACTCTTTTGCAATAAGTGAAACAATATTTAAACCTATGCCAAAGCCTCCTACACTCTTATCAAAACGCATATATCTTTGAAATAATTGAGAAATTTGTTCTTTTGTCATTCCTTTTCCTGTATCTTCTATACTTAAAAAATTTGCTTCTAAAACAACTCTTATTTCACCTTTTATTTTATTATATTTAATTGCATTTGATAAAAGATTATCAATGAGTTTTGAGATTTTTTTCTTATCACAAAATATATTTATATCATTTTCTATATTGGTTTTAAACTCAATTTTTTTCACATCTGCAAGAGTTTTAAAATACTCTATTCTTTGTTTTAAAATCTTACTTAAATCTAGTTCTTCATTTTGGGAAATGATCTTATTTTCAAGTGTTAAAAAGGTCAAGTCTTCATAGATATTTGAAATAGTTTTTGCTCCAATATCTATTCTTTTTATTTTTTTTGCCATTTTTTCATCTAAAGAAGAAGTATCAATCATTTCAACATTTGATATGATTGCAAAAATTGGAGTATTTAGTTCGTGTGTTGTATCTTTTATAAATCTATCTAATAAATGCAAAGCATCTCTCATTGGTTTTAAAAAGATTTTTAAAAGAAAATATCCAATAAGGGTCATAAAGAAAAAAGCAATAATTACAAAAATAAATATCTCTTTTTTTAACTTTTTAAACCATAACAAATCATCAGGAATTTCTAAAACAACATATTTTGCACCTAAATAATAAGATTCTGGTTCTTCTATAAAATGAATTTTTTTATTACTGGTATAGGTAATATTACTTAAATCTACTTCTTTTGATTCTAAAGTTGAAAAAATAAGGGTTTTATCACTATCGTATATTGCAGAATTATATTTTTCATCCCTTGGATAAAATTTGTATTTATCAAAATTTATATGTAAATCTTTAAGCCTAAAAATTAAATCATTTGAATATTCTTGCATTGTTATACGTTTTTCTTGAAGCATCAAATCTTTTTGAAAAGTAAAGTATAAAAAAGATATAAAAAAAAGTATTACTATTGTAAAAAAAGAGTAAAGAGAAAGAAATCCTAAAAGAGTCTTCTTCTCACTTTGAGTTAAATCGATATCCAAGCTTTTTAAGACTAACAATTCTATCTTTCCCTAAAACTTTTCTCAAGTTTTTAATATATGTTCGTAGTGAGTTATCACTATACTGTTCATCATAATCCCAAACAAAATCATAAATTCTATCATGTATCAAAAGTTCATCTTTATTTTGTAAAAAAAACTTTAATAACTTTTGTTCTTTAAAATTTAAAAGTACAACTTCTCCCTCTTTTTTTAGTTCATTTGTATTTGTATCAAAAATTATGTTTTCGTCAATTTTAATTATTGAATCTTTATTTTTTGAAAATTCTCTTTTTATTATTGTTTGGACTCTTAAAAGAAGTTCTTTTAAAGCAAAAGGCTTTCTAATATAATCATCACAACCACTTTCAAAGCCCTCTTCTAAAGAACTCATTGAGTTTAAAGAAGTAATAAATATAGCAGGAGTTGTATTTCCTTCTGTTCTTAGAGTTTTTAAAAGTTCAAAACCACTTAAAGAAGGTACATTTACATCAAGTAAAAAAAGGTCAAATTTATTTTCATAAATAATTTCTTGAGCTTCATCACCATCATAAACAGCAGTTACAGAAAAACCTTCTTCCTCAAAATAATCAACAATAGTCTCACTAAGTGTTAAATCATCTTCTAAAAGTAATAGTTTTGTTTTCATATTAATTTACTTTTTTTTACTTTTTTCTAAGTTTTTTTTATATTTAGCTTTTTCATCAGGGTTCATTGTCCCAACCCTAGATTTTAGTTCTTTTTCAAATTTATCTTTATTTTGCTTCTTTACATAACCTATTATTACAATAAGTTCTTCTGTGCTCATTTCCGAATAATCAACAGCAAAAGAGGGTGTAATAAATATTGTAATTATAGAAATAGCTAAGATTTTTTTAAATTTTATCATGGGTACTCTTATAAATAATTTTTACATATAATACCATAAAAATTGTAGAACAATTGTAAAGCAAGTAGCCTACAAAAAAACAATTTTGAAAATATTTCCCTATTTTATAGAGGATGAATTTTATTTATACTAAAATCCAAACAAAAATTAAAAAGAGAATATAATGAAAAGAAATACCTTTACAAATATAAAAACACTTGTTCTTACAAGTTTAGTATTAGTTTTATTTACAGCTTGTTTTGGAGAAGTAACACCAAAAGAATGGACTTCATTAATCTATCCTGATAAACAAAACACTAAAAGAAGTAAAAAGAATGGAATTTACCCGACTTTAGAAGAGTGTAGAAAAGCTTCATTACTTGAACTTTCAAATCTAAAATTAGAAGAAAAGGGAACTTATAACTGTGCTTTAAACTGTACTTTCCATGAAGGTATGAAAGTAGAAATCTGTGAAGAAACAACTAAGTAGTACTTTTTAATTATTTCTAAATTTCAATAATTATTAAATACTCTATTAACACTAAAGTTGTATGATTCTAAATGAAAAAAATAAATTTAAAATATATCTGGAAACTATTACTTGAAAAAAAGAAAAGTCTAATTCTTGGACAACTAATAACAATACTTGCTATTTTATTAAGTGTCCCTGTTCCTTTATTACTACCAGCTCTTGTTGATGAAGTCTTATTAAATAAACCTGCCTTTTTTGTAAATAATATCAATAATTTTTTTGGTTCTGGAAATGCTTTTTATTATATTGCTATTATAACAGTAGCGGTAATACTTTTAAGACTTATGTACTTTGTTTTTACGGTAATAATCACGAAAATATTTACAAGTATTTCTAAATATGTGACTTTTAAAATAAGAGAAAGATTAATAAACCACTTAAAAAAAGTTTGTATGAATGAATATGAAAGCTTAGGAAGTGGAACAATAGCAGCAAACTTAATAACTGATGTTAATACCCTTGATGATTTTATAATAAAAGGAGCAAGTAAATTTGTAGCTTCTGTTTTAACCTTACTTGCTGTTTCAATTGTAATGATTGTAATTCACCCTATTTTAGGACTTATGATTTTATTTATACAACCAATCATAATTTTTTTATCAAGAAAAATATCCAAACAAGTTGGAACTTTAAAAAAAGTGGAAAATCAATCAATTGCAGATTTTCAAGATAATATAGGAGAATCCTTAGAACTTTTTGGACAAATAAAAGCTAGTAATAAAGAGAACTATTTTTTCAATGACGCTATAAATAGAGCAAATATTATTCAAAAAACCTCAAATGAATACTCTTATAAAAGTGTAGCTTATGAAAGATTTTCATTTACAATTTTTCTTGTTGCTTTTGAAGTATTAAGAGCAAGTGGACTATTGATGGTAGCTTACAGTGATTTAAGCATCGGTATGATGTTTGCAATGTTTGGATACATTTGGTTTATAATGACTCCTGTGCAAGATATTTTATCAATGCAATACTCATATACAACAGCAATGGCAGCAATTGAAAGAATAAATAAAATTTTAGAACTTGAAACAGAAAAAAATGGAAAAGAACTTTTAGATAAACAAAAAAAAGGTGTTCATATAAGCTTAGAGAATATGAGTTTCTCATATTCAAAAGATAAAACTCTTCTAGAGGATATAACATTTTCCATAACACAAGGTGAGAAAATAGCACTTATTGGAGCAAGTGGTAGTGGTAAAACAACTTTAGCTCAAATTATTGCTGGCTTTTATACAAAAAATAGTGGTGATATAAAATACAATAATATCAGTGTAGATAAAATAAATAAACATACTTTGAGAAATGAAGTATTTTTAGTTTTACAAATGCCCATACTTTTTAATAATTCTCTAAAATTTAACATTACAATGGGAAATGAAAATATAAGCGACGAAGAGATTTACAAAGCCTTGGAAATCGCTCAACTAAAAGACACTGTACAAAATATGAGTGAAAGACTAGAAACTATAGTAGGACGACATGGTATTAGATTAAGCGGAGGACAAAGACAAAGATTATCAATAGCAAGAATGGTTATTGCAAATCCAAGTGTTGTTATTTTTGATGAATCAACTTCTGCTTTAGATGTACACACAGAAGCAAAACTTTTTAATGCTTTAGAACCAATTTTAAAAGATAAAAGTGTTATTACAATTGCACATAGATTAAGTACAGTTAAAAATGCAAATAAAATTTATGTATTAAATGAAGGGAAAATCGTTCAAAGAGGAACGCATAATGAACTTGAAGATGAAGAAGGACATTATTTAGAGTTTGTAAAAAATCAACTTATATAAAAGGATCTGTTATCATTTATTATCTTACTTTAAATGATTTAAAAAATAAAATTACTTTAAATGAATATATTTATCCAAATATGGAAGAAAACTACTATTGGAGTGACGATTTTTCTACTGATTTTTATATAAAAGCAGCTAAATGTGGTTTTATTACAACTTCAATGTATAAAAAAGACAATTTTTATTTACTTCCTGAAATACAATTTGATTATGCTCTTTTAGATTTTAAAGATATCAAAGTCCCAAAAAAAGTATCAAAACTATTAAAAGAGAAAAACTATACTTTTTCAATAAATAGCAAATTTGATGAAGTTTGCCAAAAAATAAAAACTTATCATGATCATTCTTGGTTAAAAGATGAATATATTAATATATTAAAAAATATAAATAATAGAAAAGATTTAGTGCCAAATTTTAAGTTAATTAGCGTAGAAGTGAGTGATTTACATACAAATGAACTAATTAGCGGAGAAATTGGTTATAAAATAAATAATATTTATACTTCATTGACAGGCTTTAGGAAAAAAGAAAAGAGGTATAATAATTGGGGTAAACTATAGTTAGTTCTCTTGTGTGACTATTTAGTTACAAACGCCTATAGCTTCTGGAACTTGGGACATCCTCAACTACAATACAAATTGGATTTGGGTGCAAAGATATATAATCGAAAAGATTTTTTAAAACGATGGAATAATAATATTTAGTAATTTAAAAGCAAAATAAAAAATTATTTATTAAAGAATTTAAAGTATTGTCTCAGAAATGACTCAATTTTAAGTTTTTTCCATAATTATCTATGTTATAATCAAAATAAAAAAAGAGAGTACATCATGAGTAGTAATATTTTAAGCATAGATTTAACTAAAGATATGGAAAAATTTCTTAAAAGTAAATCGAAAGAGTATAACTTATCTGTTGAAGAAACATTAAAAGAGATTTTAAGTCAACAGATTAATAGTAGAATTGATCTTGGAAAAGGTTTCTATTATGACAAAGTTTTAAAGAAGGTGTTTGACAGAAAGAATGTTGATGTTGGACTAACAAAAACACAAATGAATATTTTCCATACAGTTTTAAAAAGTAGAGGAACAATTGTTGAAGTTGAAGTAATCAAAAAAAATGCATGGAAAGATAAAAATACATCAATTTTTACACTTAGAAACATGATAAAACAAATTAGAGATAAAACTTATTATGGTCTAATTAAAAGTCATTCTAGTAGAGGTTATTCAGCAGGATTTTAATTAAAAAGAATTTAGGCACATTTAATATGTGTCTAGGTTTATTTATATTATAGATTCTTCTATATGCATACTTTTTTCAATTATAAGAAGCTATAGCAACAGCAATTGCTTGAATAGCTAATAATATCCAAATAATATTAGTCATATTCTCATCAAACCACTTATTAAACTGTTTCATAATTCTTTTCCGTAAGTATAATATTAGGCACACCTGTAAGCCGAGTTTTGTATTTGATAATAATTTATCTAGTTGTTAAATTACTTAAACAATCAAGCGAAGGGAATCATCGTGAAGTTTATACCACCCCTTCTTGCTGCAGGTTGGGTTTACAAAGCCATTAAGATTACTCAAAATGCTGGTAGGCTCTTACTCTACCGTTTCACCCTTACCAAAAATAGAAAAACTATTTTATGGCGGTCTACTTTCTGTTGCACTTTCCCTTAGATTACTCTAGCCATTCATTAAATGGAACCATACTTCACAGCAGCCCGGACTTTCCTCTTGTAAAAATACAAGCTATTATCTGTTGTACCTAATATTTTGAAATCATAGCTAAAAGATGTTTATTTCTTTATAATATCGTAATTTTTAGGTGCTAAAAAATTGAAAATACTATCATTTAATTCTATATTTTGTTCTATATTTTCAAAACTTATTAATACTTTGTTTTCTAATTCATCTGTATAAGATAAAGATTCGATTTTATCTTCTTTAGTTTTTATTGTATAAAGAGTATTATACAATTTAGTTTCATACCTGTTTTGTGCAACTTTTTTTGCTTCTTTTAGAAGTTTAATCATATCAATATTATCTTCTAAAGTAGTATAAATAGCTTGTTCTAGTTCAGGCTCATCCACAATTACAATATTATTAATAATATAAACATTTTTAATAATTGGAGTTTGATATTTCCATAATACTCTTCCATTATTTTTAATAAAAACTTCTCCTTCATATTTAATTACTTTATTAGATTCATTTGCAATTTTTTGAATAAAATTTGCTTTGAAACTTTTTAAATTTTCTAAGTTATTAGAAGCAATTACACTTGAGAACATACTTGAAACTGATAATAAACACAATAATAAAATCTTATAAATCATTCTTTAACCTTAATTTTTATATAATCTTGCGATTATAACTAATACCAAATTAATTAGAACTATAGTGAACAATTTGGTTAAAAGGAACAGATTTTATGATTAATATATTTGCAAAAGTATTTGGAACAACTAACGATAGAGAAGTGAAAAAATATACTAAGAGAGCTTTAGAGATTACAGAATTAGAAAGCAAGTATGAGAAATTAAGTGACGAAGAACTAAAAGATACTTTTAATAACTTAAAACAAAAAGTTCAAAACAATGAAATAGATTTAGACAATGTATTAAATGATTCTTTTGCAATAACAAGAGAAGCTAGTAAAAGAACTTTAAAAATGAGACATTATGATGTACAACTAGTTGGTGGATTAGTTTTAAATGATGGAAGAATTGCTGAAATGAAAACAGGTGAAGGTAAAACTTTAGTTGCAACACTTCCTGTTATTTTAAATGCAATGACGGGTAAAGGCGTTCATGTAGTTACTGTAAATGATTATTTAGCAAGTAGAGATGCAAAAGATCTTGAACCTTTATACAATTTTCTAGGATTCACTGTCGGCGCTTTAGTTGGTGATTTAAGAGATGACCAAGTAAGAAAAGAACAATATTCTGCTGATGTAACATATGGAACAAATAATGAGTTTGGTTTTGATTATCTAAGAGATAATATGCATTATGACCTAGAAGAAAAAGTTCAAAGAGAACATAACTTTGTTATTGTTGATGAAGTAGATTCAATTTTAATTGATGAAGCAAGAACACCATTAATCATTTCAGGTCCTGCAAACCAAAAAAGTGCTGATTATGCAAAATCAAATAGAATTGCAATGAGTCTTGAAAAAGGTGAATTATTTGAACCAAAATCTGCTGATGAAAAAGCATATTCAACTGGAGATTTCACTGTTGATGAAAAAAATAGAGCTGTTTTAATTACAGAACAAGGTATTGAAAAAGCAGAAAAACTTTATGAAGTAGATAATTTATACTCTTTAGAAAATGCTATGTATTCTCATCATCTTGATCAAGCTTTAAAAGCAAATTATATTTTTGAAAAAGATGTTGATTATGTTGTACAAAACAATGAAGTTGTAATTGTAGATGAATTTACAGGAAGACTAAGTGAAGGAAGAAGATTCTCAGAAGGTTTACACCAAGCTTTAGAAGCTAAAGAAGGGGTAACTATTCAAGATGAATCACAAACTTTAGCTGATATTACTTTCCAAAATTACTTTAGAATGTATAACAAACTAGCTGGTATGACAGGAACTGCACAAACAGAAGCAACAGAATTTGCTGAAATTTATAATTTAGATGTTGTATCAATTCCTACAAATGTAAAAGTAGAAAGAATTGATAAAAATGATTTAATTTATAAAAGTGAAAGAGAGAAATTTGAAGCTGTTTCTAAAAAAATAAAAGAATACCATGAAAAAGGGCAACCTGTTTTAGTTGGTACAGCTTCAATTGAAAAATCAGAACATTTACATGAATTATTAACAAAAGCAAAAGTTCCTCATACAGTGTTAAATGCAAAACAACACGAAAAAGAAGGTAAAATTGTAGAAGATGCTGGACAAAAAGGTGCTGTTACTATTGCTACAAATATGGCTGGACGTGGAGTTGATATTAAATTAACTAAGGAAACTCTTGATCTTGGTGGTTTAGCAATTGTTGGAACTGAAAGACATGAATCAAGAAGAATTGATAATCAACTAAGAGGAAGAGCTGGACGTCAAGGTGATATAGGTGAATCTCAATTTTACTTATCTCTTGAAGATAATTTACTTCGAATCTTTGGATCTGATAAAATCAAAGGTATTATGGAAAGAATTGGTATTGAAGAAGGCGAGCATATTGAATCAAAAATGGTTACAAGAGCCGTAGAAAATGCACAGAAAAAAGTGGAAACAATGCACTTTGAAAGTAGAAAGCATTTACTTGAATATGATGATGTTGCAAATAAACAAAGAAAAGTAATCTATGCATTTAGAAATGACTTATTAAATCCTGATTATAAAATCATGGAAAAACTTGACGAAAATAGACTAGAGTATGTTCAAAATCTTTTAGCAAATGCTGAGATTATTGAAGGTATGCCTACAGAAGATTTCAACCTAGATTTTGTTATTGCAAAATTAAAAGAAGAGTTAAATTTAATAATAGAAAAAAGTGATGTAGAAAATCAAGACTATGAAGCTTTAGAGCAAAAACTTACTTCAATTATTAAAGAAGTTTATGAAGAAAAAATGAGTGTTGCTGCACCTGAACAAAAAAGTGAAATTGAAAGAGTTCTTTACTTACAAATTTTAGATAATGCTTGGAGAGAACATTTATATTCAATGGATACACTTAAAACAGGAATTGGACTAAGAGGTTATAACCAAAAAGATCCATTAGTTGAGTATAAAAAAGAATCTTATAATATGTTCTTAGATTTAATCGCTAATATTAAAAATGAAATTATCAAAATTTTATTTACTGTTCAACTTCAAAGTAAAGATGATGCCCAAAGAGAACAAGAAGCATTAGAAAAAATGAAAGCTGAAATGGAACAAGCAAATGCAGCTATTAGTACAAATGTAGAAGAAGAGCACTTAGCTCAAAATGAAAAGAAAATCGCTAGAAATGAACCATGTCCTTGTGGAAGTGGAAAAAAATATAAACACTGTCATGGTAAAAGTGGACCTAAAAGAGGTTTAGCATCAGGAAACTAAATTGAATAAAAAATTAGTAAATTTTATTGTCAAAAAATACTTAAAATTTGACAAAAAAAATCCTTTCATATCTATAAGTGCTATTTTAGCATTTGTAGGTGTTGCTATTGGAGTAATGGTACTTATTATTACAATGGCTATTATGAATGGAACAGCAAAAGAGTTTGAAAAAAAGCTTTTTACTATGAATTATCCTCTTTCTATTTATCCAAAATTTCAAAATAGTGTAAATACACAACTCTTAAATAAGCTGGAAGAAAAATTTCCAAATATGAAATTTTCTCCATATTTATCTACTCAAGTTATTATTCAAAGTGGTGATAGTATGAATGGTGGAATGGTTTTTGGTGTAAACCAAGAAAAAGAAGCTGCTATTAATTCTATTTATAAAGAAGCAAGTGATAATCTAGAACTTAGTAAATATGATATTATAATTGGAGATGGAATCAGAGAAAACCTTTTTCTATCAAAAGGAAATAAGGCTACTCTTTATTTTACGTCCTTAAATCCAACTGGTTTGACTATGATGCCAAAATTAAAAAGATTTACTTATAAAAATTCTTTTAAATCAGGGCTTCATGCTTATGATAAATCTTATGTTTATACCTCAATTGAAGCTTTACAAACACTTCTTAAAAAAGAAAAAAATAGCTTTGATGGGATTCATGTCTTTTCAGAGAATGCTATGCAAGATATTAAAGAATTAAAAGAATTTTTAAGACCCTATTCAGCTGGTGCTGTTGGTTGGTGGCAACAAAATGGAAACTTCTTTGCTGCTATGGAAATGGAGAAGAAAGCTCTTTTTATAGTTTTAATGCTAATCATACTAGTTGCATCATTAAACATCATTTCATCGCTTCTAATGACTGTTATGAGTAGAAGAAAAGAGATTGCCCTACTTTTATCAATGGGAGCTTCATATAAAGAAATTAAATCCATATTTTTAAAACTTGGAACGATAATTGGTTTTTCAGGAATTGCTACAGGTATTGCCCTAGGTTTTTTTGGAATGTGGTTATTAGATACTTTTGAAATCATCTCACTTCCTGCTGATGTTTATGGAACTTCAAAATTACCACTTGATTTATCTATGTTAGATTTTACAGCTATAGTAATTGGCGCTATTTTTATAGTATTTGTTTCTTCATACTATCCTGCAAAAAAAGCTACAAAAATTGATGTAATTGATGTTCTTAGAAATGAATAAGATTTATATCTTATTTATTTCTCTTCTTTAGATTTATCTTTATCTTCAGCTTTATCATTGAATCCTTCTCCTATTGATTCTATTAATTTAACAGGAGAAGTAATTATTCTTTTTAAAAAATTAACAGGAGCAGAAACTCCATCTTTTATAAGATTTGTTTTATATTTAGGATCATCTAAAGTTCCAAATATTGTAACTTTAGTATCAACACTTTTTTCATCACCCAAAAGAACATAATTTAAAACAGGAATCGCTCCTACTATTTTTGAATAATTCTTTAAGAAGATAAGTTTTAGTTCTGAATCAAGTTTTGAAGTATTAAAATCAATTGTAGTATTACCTTTAAAATCAATTCCATTACCTTTTGTTTCAATATTATGCATATTCAAAAATTTATTTTCAAAATCATAAGAGAAGTCAACTTTTCCCTTAATTACTCTATATCCATTTAAATTAAAGCCACCAGAAGTTGCCATTCCAACTACAGAAGGTATTGCAAGAAGTGGATTTATAAGGGCTGGAGAAGTATTAATAAGAATAAGAAGATTATTTAAAATAGCTAAATCAACAATTTTATTTTCTTCTAATAAGGCAACTCCATTTATAAGACCATTTTCACCTTTTGCCCAAAGATTTACAGTTCCACCTTTAATCAAATTTTTATTCATAAGTGCATTTAAAAAAGTGTCATTCATATTTTTTGCTTCAACATTTATATTACCAGCAAAATCTTTTTGGTATAAAAATTTGGTATCCTTATATTTCAAATCAATATTTGTTTTATGGTTTTCAAATATAAACTTATAAAAAGTTGCTTTTGCAACATATTTATCATTCATTATAATATTAGAGTTTATTCCATTTATATAATAAGAAGTTTTACTAGCTTCATTTTCCTCTTGACTTGTATTATATAAAACATCATAAGAGTTTAGCTTCATAGTGATTTTTTCTTTTGCAAGATCATATTCTAATTCTAATTTATTATCTTTTGTTTTTATATCTAATATTTCATTTTCATATGTGCCAAATAAATTTAAGTTTTTTACCTTTTCTCCATTTTTTGATATTGGTAAATTTAAACCTAAGGCTTCGCCTTCAAAACTAATTTTTGAGTCTTTTATTTGAATATTTGCAAAAGATGTTTTATATTCATGTTTTTCATCTATTTTAATTTTAGAATTTTTTAACTCTAACTCAATATTTGGAAATTTTTGTGAAGTTTTTGAATTCTTTGATTCAACTAATGATAAATCAATATTATTTAATTTTAATAAAACATTTTTATCACTTTTTACAACAATTTCAATGTCATTATTATTTGTCTTAATAACAATTAAATCATTTTTTATACTTCCTTTTGCCTTAAGTTCAGTAATTTTCTCTCCTTCTTTTTCAAAAGGAAAATCCAGTTCTTGGGCATTTATATTAAATTCAATATTATTTTCATCAATTACATCAACTAATAAGCTACCTTTTTTTATACTTGTTGTTTGTAAAAGATTAGAATACTTATATACTTTTGTTAAATCTTTTATATCAACTAAAACATTATCTTTTGAAATATCAAGTTTTGTATTTAAAGCTTCTAAAAAAATATTTGTATTATTTTTGAAATCTATATCTAGTTTAGTCTCTAAATCTTTTATACTAACAACTGAATCCGAAGCTTTACCTATATCAAAAGAGTTTATTTTTGCTTTTCCAAAAGCTGTAGAGTTTTTGGTATTTATCTCTAAATCAAGATTTGTATTTAACATCTCTTTATGGATAATATGCGAATTATTTATGCTAACTATATTATCTTTTAAAATCACATCTGCTTTTTTTGCTAGAAATTCAAAATTATTTAATTTTAAAAGAGCATCTTTTAATTTAAAAACACCATCAACATCCATCTTTTTTGAAACTAAATATGGAATATTTAAGGTTAAAGAAGAGCTTAATTCTCCTTTTTCTTGAATTAGTGGAAGATTTATATTATATGCTTTTAGTATTTCTAAAATATCATTATTAAGCAAAGAATCACTTTTCAAATCAACTATCACTCTACCTTTTTGTAAAGAGGTCAAATTTGGAATTTCAACCTTACTTCCATATATTTTACTTTTATTATAAGTTGGGTTTTCTAAATCAAAAGATAGAGTGTCATTTTTATAATTTATAGTTAATTTTTTTGTATCTACTGTTTTTACATCTTTATGAAATCTTATTTTCGCATTGCTTATTAGAACTTTTCCTTTTAACGAATCCATAATAGGTTTTTTCTTTTCTAAATCAATTGTTCCTGTTAAAAAATTAAGTTTCATATCTCCTGTAACATTATCGTACATCCAAGATTCTGCTATTTTATTTATTCTAAAAAAATCTTTTAAAAATTTAATAGATTTAATATCTTTTGTAGTATTTAAATAAAAATCAAACATTTTTGGAGTTAATTGAGCATTTAATTCTCCTTGAACATCTTTGTAAATATATTCTCCAAAAAAGTTCAAAATCTCTTTTTTAACATTAATTATTGATTTTCCAATTAATGTTAAACCAATATCTTTTAAATATACAGAATAAAGATCTAAAGTTATTTTAGAGCCAGCAAAATCTAAATTTGCTGATACGTTTACAAATTTATTATCCAAATAAAGATGTTCTTCATTTAATAAAATTGTGAATTCATTATCTTTTATTTTTAATCTTTCAATATCTATTTTCTTAAAAAATTTTAGAAAACTTGGTAAAAGATTGACACCTTTTTGAATATCCTCAGATGAGCTCTCAACTGAGCTTTTTTTCATCTTAAAATCTATTTCTTCAACTTCTAAAATGAGTTTCTTATCCAATTTTAAATACAATTGCGAAACCGAAAAATTACCAAAAGAGAATGAATCAATTTTTATGCCTGAAATTAATGAAAAACCAAGAATAGTAAAAAGAACTAGTAACAGTATAATAGTAAGTTTGATAATTTTTAGCATTATCGAATTGTTCCTTGTAGCATTTATTGCAGTGCTGTTTTATCTAAATATTCCTTTAAGTTCAACAAAAGTATTATTTATACCTAAAGGTAGTACAAAGAGCATTATAACACATTTAGATAAAACAGGTTATGAACTTAATGAATTAGATAGATTTGTAGTTAATTTCATAGGATATCCCCAAAGTGGGTGGATTGACCTAAAAAGTCAGTATATGACAAAGGGTGATTTTTTATACAAAATAACAAAATCAAAAGCAGCTTTAAAAAGTATAACACTAATTCCAGGTGAGACGTCATATATATTTTTAAAACAAATAGCAAAAAATCTTAACCTATCAGAAGAAAAATTAAATAAAATTTATAATGAACATGCATATAAAGCAGATGGTAATATCTTAGCAGAAACATATTCCTTGCCTTATGGTATGAAAGAGGATCATTTACTTTTTTATCTTTTTTCAAATACAAACAAACAATATGAAGAGTTTTCACAAAAAATATTTGGATATTATGATAAGAAAAAATGGTACTACTATATAACTCTAGCTTCGATTATTCAAAAAGAAGCAGCTAATAAAGATGAAATGCCTTTAGTTTCAAGTGTTATTTACAATCGTCTTAAACGTGGAATGCCTTTACAAATGGATGGAACTTTAAATTATGGGAAATATTCTCATGTAAAAGTAACTGCAAAAAGAATTAAAGAAGATACTTCATCATATAATACATACAAAAATAAAGGACTTCCTGCAAATCCAATTTCAGCCGTTAGCTTAAATGCTATAAAAGCGGCAATTTTTCCTGTAAAAAGTAATTATTTATATTTTGTAAAAGATAATAGAACAGGTTTACATAAATTTTCTTCTTCATATAAAGCTCATATTAATAACATTAATGCAAATAAAGGTGTTAAGAAAAGTTATACAAAAGTAAAAGAAAAAGAAACAAAAATTGATATAGAAGCTAAGAAAATCATGAAAACTGATGTTTCCAAGCAAAAACCTAGCTCAATCAAAGATTTATGGAATAATGTGAAGTAATATTTTGTGAAGTATTGAAACAGAAGATTTTTGTAACTAGTCAATACTTTAAATTTAAATAAGCATAAAATCAAATCCTGCTATCATGTCCTTACTTAAAATTTCAAACTAGGAACAGATATGTCAAAAATCATTTATACGAAAGTTGATGAAGCGCCTGCTTTAGCTACTTATTCATTTTTACCAATTATCAAAGCTTTTACAAAAAGTTCTGGTATTGAGATGGTAACAAAAGATATTTCATTAGCAGGAAGAATTCTTTCAACTTTTCCAGAAAACTTAACTGAAGACCAAAAAATAGTTGATGCCTTAGCACAACTTGGTGAATTAACACAAGATTCCGATGCTAATATTGTAAAACTTCCAAATGTTTCAGCTTCAATTCCACAATTAAAAACTGCAATCGCTGAATTACAATCAAAAGGCTATAAAGTACCAAATTATGACGAATCTGAAGAAATAACTGCAAGATATTCAAAAATCCTAGGTTCAGCTGTTAACCCAGTACTTAGAGAAGGAAACTCAGATAGAAGAGCACCAAGTGCTGTTAAAAATTATGCAAAAAATAACCCACATAGAATGGGAAAATGGGCAGCTGATTCTAAAACTGAAGTTATGCATATGAATGAAAATGATTTCTATGGTGCAGAATTATCAACTACATTTGAAAAAGCTGATGATTTAAAAATTTCTTTTATTAGTAAAGATGGAAAAGAAAAAGTATTAAAAGCTTCAACTCCTGTTCTTGCTGGTGAGATTATTGATGCTACTTGTATGAGTGCAAAATCATTACAAGAATTCTATCAAACAGCAATTAATAGAGCTAAAGAACAAGATGTTCTATTATCATTACACCTAAAAGCTACAATGATGAAGGTTTCTGACCCAATTATGTTTGGATTTGCTGTAAAAGTATTCTTCAAAGATTTAATTGCAAAACATGGTGAGTTATTTGACTCTTTAGGTGTAAACTTCAATAATGGGTTAGGTGATTTATACTCTAAATTAGACCAAGTAGATGCAGATAAAAGAGCTGAAATTGAAGCTGATATTGCTGCTATTTATGTTGAACAACCAAGACTTGCTATGGTAAATTCTGCAAAAGGAATTACAAACTTACATGTTCCATCTGATGTTATTATTGATGCTTCTATGCCTGCTATGCTTAAAGGTGGTGGGAAAATGTGGAATGCACAAGATGAAGAAGAAGATACTATCGCAGTTATTCCTGATCGTTGTTATGCACAATCATTCCAAGCAGTTATTGAAGATTGTAAAGCTAATGGAACATTAGATGTAACAACAATTGGTACAGTTCCAAATGTTGGTTTAATGGCTCAAAAAGCTGAAGAATATGGTTCACATGATAAAACTTTCCAAGCACAAGAAGAAGGTAAAATCCTTGTTACTAATAAAGCTGGTGAAACTGTATTCTCTTTTGATACAGAAGCTGGTGATATTTTCAGAATGTGTCAAGCAAAAGATGCTCCAATCCAAGACTGGGTTAAATTAGCAGTTTCAAGAGCAAGATTATCAAATACTCCTGCAATTTTCTGGTTAGACGAAAACAGAGCACACGATGCACAAATGATTAAAAAAGTTAACAAATATTTACCAGAACATGATACAAGTGGATTAGACATTACAATAGCAGCACCAATTGATGCAACTAAAACTTCATTAGAAAGAATGAGAAAAGGTCTTGATACTATTTCTGTAACTGGAAATGTTTTAAGAGATTATAATACTGACTTATTCCCAATTTTAGAACTTGGAACATCTGCAAAAATGCTGTCAATCGTTCCATTAATGAAAGGTGGAGGATTATTTGAAACAGGAGCTGGAGGATCAGCACCTAAACACGTTCAACAATTTACACAAGAACAATACTTAAGATGGGATTCATTAGGTGAATTCATGGCTTTAGCAGCATCTTTTGAGCACTTAGGTAATACTCAAGGTAATGCAAGAGCAAAAATCTTAGCAGATACTTTAGATAAAGCAACAGGAACTTTCCTTTTAGAAGATAAATCTCCTTCAAGAAAATTAGGTAATGTTGATAATAGAGGTTCGCACTTCTATTTAGCTATGTACTGGGCTCAAGAACTTGCAAAACAAACAGAAGATGCAGAACTTGCAGCTGAATTTGCTCCAATTGCAGAAGCTATGGCTTTAAATGAAGATAAAATCAATGCTGAATTAGTTGCGAATCATGGAATAGCAGTTGATATTGGTGGATATTATTTACCAGATGATGAACTTGCAGAAAAAGCTATGAGACCGTCACAAACTTTAAACTCAATTATTGACAAAGCATAATCAAAATATAAATTTATTTTGATACAACAAAAAAGGCAAAATTTCGGTTTTGCCTTTTTTTTAATAAAAATTATAAAGAGGTTTATATTGAATACTAAAAAAGTAGGAATTATAGGTGTAGGAAATGTAGGTTCAACTCTTGCATATACTTTAGCACACAAAGGAATTTGTTCTAAAATTGTCTTAAGAGACATTAGAGAAAATATTGTTCAAGCTATGGCTTTAGATATTTCACAATCAGCTAATGCAGCAAAATCACATACTATAGTAACTGCTGCAAAAACTGGTGCTGATTTAAAAAATTGTGATGTAATTGTAATAACAGCAGGAATTCCTAGAAGTCCTGGCATGAGTAGAGATGATTTACTTTTAACAAATGCAAAAATTATGAAAAGTGTTTTAGAAGATGTAAAACTTTATGCTCCAAAATCAAAACTAATAATAGTTGCTAATCCTCTTGATGCAATGGTTTATACAGCATTAAAAGTAACAAATTTCCCAAGAGAACAAATAATTGGAATGGCAGGAATTTTAGATAGTGCAAGAATGTCACACTTTATTTTAGAAAAAGTTGGTTATGGTGCAGGACAAATAGAATCTTCTGTTATGGGTGGTCATGGAGATAATATGGTTCCACTTCCAAATTATTCAACAGTTGCAGGTGTTGCAATAACTGAACTTCTAAGTGAAGATGATATAAACGATATTATAACAAAAACAAAAAATGGTGGACTTCAAATAGTTAAATTATTAGAAACGGGTTCTGCATATTATGCCCCTGCTCATGCAACATCTTTAATGGTAGAAGCAATCTTACATAATAAAAGAAGAATATATCCTTGTGCTGTAAAACTTGATGGAGAGTATGGTTATAAAGATATTATTGGCGGTGTTCCTGTTATGATTGGAAGTAATGGTATTGAAAAAATTATGGAATTAAATCTTGATGAAAAACAAAAAGAACTTTTTGCAAATTCAATTGCTTCAGTAAAAGAACTAATAGATACTTTAGATAATAAATTCTTCAAATAATAGTTAGATAAAACTAACTATTATTTTCAACATACTATACACATACATTAGCTATAATTTAAACAAATAACAAAAAGGCTTAAAATGACAAAAACATTAGAAGTTTATAACGTAAAATGTGGTGGTTGTGCAAATACACTAATAACTGCTTTAGAAGAAGAATTTGGTGAAGTTACAGTAGATTTAGAAGTAAATCCAAGAAAAATCACTCTTGATATAGAAGATTCTAAAATGGAAGAGCTAAAAGTAAAACTGAGAGGTCTTGGTTATCCTTTGACTACAGATGAATTAAGTGGTCTTGAAAAAGCTGCTACAACTGCAAAAAGTTTTGTTTCTTGTGCTGTTGGTAAATTTAATGTGGCTACGAGTAAATAAATTATGAAATATTTACTTCTAGTATTATTAGTAATTTCTCCATATCAAGTTTTTGCAAAAAATAACAATTCGACACTTGTCAAAAAAAGTAAATCTGGTATTTGCCACGATACTTCAAGTAGATGGTATAAGAAAACCAAAAATTATACTCCTTTTAGGACTATAAAAGAATGTCTTAAAAGTGGAGGACGATTACCTAAAAAGTAATATATTCTTTTTTAACCGTAAAAAAGAACCAAAAAAACTCCCAGACGAGTTATTGAAGGCAGAGCTTCCCTACAGTTTATAATTTCTTTTCTGCCTTGCGAAACTCCTTTTAAAAGGTACATTTAGTACCTTTTTTCAGTCAAACATTCTCAGGCTATTTCGAAAATAAATCAAAAACTTCCGGCTTCAATAAAGTCTGGACTTATGATAATTTAAACTATAATACTTAGATTAAATATAAAATATTCAGAAAAGGCAACATCTGTGAGCATTTTCTAAATAGCGTTAATAAAAATCTAAATAAATTCGTAAAGAAATTTTGACTGTCTGAGACGGAGGCACGTAGTCGAGTTTCAAAATTTTAGAATTTCTATATATTTTTTAGCTATTTAGAATCCCTGCGAACGCTTTTCTTTTGTTTCTTTTCTTTATAAAAAGAAAAGAATGAAGAATAACTAAGCTTTCAATAAAGGCAATTTATTAAGCAAGCCCTCACAATACTCCCACTGATCAAGTGATTCTTTCCACTCTGAAGGAATAGCCTCAACCCCAAAATAAGCCCCTAAAACCATACCAATCATAATCCCCCTAGAAGCATTATCACCACCAACCATGGTATTTGCTTGTAAAGCTTTTTTCAAGCCATCTTTTTTATCTGCATATTTTAATATAAAATAAACACTTCCAGGTAAGGTACCTTCAGTTGGACTAGCTTTTCCTACTTTTATTGGTTCACTTCTTCCTACATCCCAAAGTTTTGCCATAGACGTAAGTGCCAAGTCATCACTAAACTGCTCTTTTGATAAATCAGATTCAGGATTTGATTCTTCTTCATATTTTGAAATAGCTTGTCTTACTTTATCTTCAAAGAACCCACCCATCAAAATAGCTACTTCTTCTATAGCTTCTCTTGGCTTTGCTCCATTTATTACTCTATTTGTAACTCTTGCAAAGAATTCTGCACCACCAAGGGCATGAGTTTCTCTATGTGTAAACATTGTTTTTTTTGCAACATCAACTAAGACTTCTTCATCTTCATAATAAGCATGAGCTGCTACATGTCTTATTGCTGTTGCATTTGAATATCCACCAAGATTTTCAACAGGCATAGAACTTTTAACTTGGGCATATGTTTCTCTTGTCATTGTACATATCCATGAGCCCCAATTATTCTCTAATCTATTCATCCAATGGGGAATTAGCTTTTGTACCTCAAAAGCTCTTGTAGGCTCTGCAATACTTGCTAAATGCTCTAAGACTAAGATATTATAGTCTCCATAGTCAGTTGTACCACCTGCTTTTTTACCTGGATGATAATTTTGTTCACCCCAACCTATTCCATGAGTCATTCCACCCATCATTTCTCCAGGGCTCATAAACTTCTCTATTGGTTTTTCTCCATAAGCTTTATATATTTTTTTAGCATCATATTCATAATGACTTCCTAAACATAAAGCATCTGCTACGATTGCCGAAAAAAATGCACCTTTTATAGAATCTTGTTTTGATATATTATTCATAATTTATTACCTAATTTTTTTTGATTTTATTATAACTAGAGAAGTTTGATATATCATATTGATTTTAATTATAATAAATTGTTTAGATTCTTTTTATATTTCATGAGGCTAGATTAAGTTTTATAGGCATAAAAAAAGGGTCATATAAAAATATGACCCTTTTAATAAATTCATTTTATTATTTAAGATTTGAAGCTACAAAATCCCAATTAACTAATTTCCAAAAGTTCTCTAAATATGCAGGTCTTGCATTTCTAGTATCAATATAGTATGCATGTTCCCAAACATCACAGGTTAAAATAGGTTCTAAGTCTTGAGTAATAGGAGTTCCGGCATTTGATGTAGAAACTATTGATAGTTTTCCACTTGCATCTTTAACTAACCAAGTCCATCCTGAACCAAAGTTGTTAATTGCAGCATTAGAGAAATCTTCTTTGAATTTTTCAACTGAACCAAATGTTTCAGTTAAAGCACTTTGTACATCTGCTGGAATATCAGAACCATTTGGAGTTAAACCGTTCCAAAAAAAGTCATGATTATAAACTTGTGCAGCATTATTAAAAACTCCACCTTCTGAAGATTTAATAATCTCTACTAAAGATTTATTTTCAAAATCAGTACCTTCGATTAAACCATTTAATTTTGTTACATATGTTTGGTGATGTTTTCCATAATGGAATTCTAAAGTCTCTTTTGACATTTGTGGTTCTAATGCATCTAGTGCAAATGGTAATTTCATTAATTCGTGTTTCATTTTTTTCCTTTTATATTTTAAAATAATTTTTTTATATCATACTCTTTTGCTAAAGAGTATGCGCTATTGCCAAAGACATCAATTTGATGTTTACTAGCACCTTTTTTCATTAAATAATCAACTAAATCCAAATGCTTATATAAAGTAGCATAGAATAAAGCATTAGCATCTAAATGGTCACATAAGTTTACATCAATTCCGTTTAAAAGTAGAATATCAATAAAATCTATTTTATTTTTATATACACAATAATGTAAAACGTGTAAATTATCTTTTAAATGTACATTTAAATTTATACTTTTTGAAAGTAAAACTTTAAAAGCTTCTATATTATTTGAATAAACTGCCCAATAAAGGGCATTTCTTCCATCTTTATCACGCAAGTTTATATCTGCACCAAGCTTAATTATTTTATTAAAGCTATGATCATTTTTAGCAACAATTGCTTCAAATAATGCAGACCAACCAAAAGTATTTTGATAATTTATATCTGCGCCATTTAATATTAATTGATTAAATATTTCTTCATCATTAACATTCGTTAACAATAAATCTGATAACTCAGTTGTATGAATTAATTGATTATTACTCATACTTTAAATCCTTTATAATAATTAATCTATTTGATAACTATTACTAAAATTATTGTATTACTTTTACTTTAAAGGAATTTGAATAATATTTGTTAAAATAAGTTTTTTAAGTAAAGAGAAACTCTTTACTTAAGTAGATTGAATAATGGCTCTAATACTGCTTTTTTTTCAGCTTCAGTCATGGAACCATCTAAAGCATTCTCTTTTACACTGCCTTCATAAATTTTTGTCACAGTACCCTCTTTTGTTAAGATATAGGCAAAATACTTAACTTTTGTTTTATTTGTAAGATTTAAAGCATTAACCATATCACCATCAAAATCATAAATCATAGGAATATTAGTTCCTTCATTTAAATCCTCAAGCTTTCCTGGAATAAACATCTTTTTTACAAACCAAGGCGCACTTGAAATATTTGCAACCATAATATATGGAATATCTAATTTAAAATAGTTAGTTAACTCTTTAACTACAACTAGAGAATCATGATTACCAACAACTATTAAAGTTTTTTGATTTTCTTTAAATAAAGACTCCCTTGTAACTTCATTGTTTTTCCCTACAAGTTCATATACTTTTGGTAAAGCTTCATATTTTACTACATTTACTACATTATCTTTTGAAACAATCTGTTTTGGTTTTTCCGCAGTTAGATAAACTAAAAGTGCAAAACCTACTAATCCTAAAAATACTACTTTAAATAAATTTCCCATTTTTTTCCTCTAAAAGCTAATATAAAGATTTTATCCTTAAAAGATAAATCTTTGATTAATTATGTTTTTTAACCCAACGTTCAAATAAGCGCTGCGTTGTAACATCTTTATTTAATTCCTCATCTTTTATTATATGATCAACTAGATTTTTTGCTAAATATGGGGAAAGTACATAACCACGTCCTCCAACACCATTTAGAACAAACAAATTGTCTATACTTGATAACATTTCATCTTTTATAAAAGAACCATTTTTTAAATGAGGAAATTCTTTAATTGTTTTTTCTGAATCAATTAATTTTCCTAACATTGGAAAATAATCAACACTTGAAGCTCTCGCCCCTACTTTTACATCACAAACTTCAACATCATCTAATTTTTGTATCTCATTTGCAAGTTTTAAAAGTTTTTGAGTATCACTACTTAAAGTATCAAGACTATAACTATGAGAAGATGTTTTATTAATATTTGCTCCTTGAATACAAAGATTACAAATATCTACATCACAAGTTAAACGATGATGTGTGGCTCCAATTGATACTCTATTTTTATTTTTTTCTTTTATAAATTTTGAAGAAGATAATGAACACTCTTTATGATAGTTTTTCTTAATAACATTAGAAGTATAAACATCAATTTTTTGACCCCAAACTGCTCTAATCTTAAAATAATCTTCTTCAATTAATTCTACATCAGCGCCTGTTGTTAAAATTAAATTTTTTGCCTGATAATCACTATTTACAAGCCATTTATCATCTTCTTTTTTAATATTATTAACTTCATAATCAAAAGCTTTTTCTACATTTTTTGCCAAAAAATTACAAATTCCATAAGCATTAACCTGTGAACCAATTTCAAAAAAATAGCCCTCTCCTTCTTCTTCATATGGAAAATCCATAAAAGGTTTATAGCTTTCAAACTTTTTTCTATCTTCTTCATTTTTAGGAATTCTAACTACTCCACAATTATTTATCTCTTCTGGAATATTTTCTTTATAAAAAGAAGTTGAAAACTTTAAAGACTTGCTTACTAATTCTTTAAACTTATTTTCTTTTCCTAAAAGTGGAGATAAAAATGCTCCAGCTGCCCCACTTGCAGCTTGTGCCACATCACAATTTCTATCTATAAGCAAAACTGATTTTGAGTGTTTTGATAGAAAATAAGCTGTACTACATCCTGCAATTCCAGCTCCAATAATAATATAATCATATGTTTTAAACATTTTTTTCAATCTCTTCTAATAATTTATAGTTAGGTCGCCAATAACCTCTTCCACCTCTTAAACTAACACATTTATGATTAGAAAATTTCTTTTTATAATAATTTAGTCTCTCTTTAGTTGTTTTGCCCGTATCACAATAAAATACAAATACTGTATTTTCTGGCATTAAAGCCATTTCATAAGGATTATAAAGCATTGTTTCAATATTCTCAATTGGCTTTACTATAGTATCAATTAAAACAACTTTTATATTCTGTTTCTCTAACTCTTTAGTATATTTATAAAGTTCTTGTTGTGTCCATTCATTTTTTTCAAACATAAGTGAAATTAGCACAAAAAGGTTTAAGAACTCTTAAATTAGCTTCTTAATTTAGCACTTATGACTCAAGTATATCATTTAAACATCTCAACTTGATTGACATTGACTCAAGTTTATGTTAAAATAAATTTAAATTATAATAAATTATTAGGAAGAAAAAATGGCAAAAAGTTTATATGAAACACTAGAAATCAACGAATCTGCATCAGCAGATGAAATAAAAAAAGCATATAGAAAATTAGCAAGAAAATATCATCCAGATGTAAATAAAGATAAAAATGCTGAAGATAAATTTAAAGAAATAAATGCAGCATATGAAGTTTTAAGTGATAAAGAGAAAAAACAACAATACGATCATCATGGTGATTCTATGTTTGGCGGTCAAAACTTCCATGATTTTGCAAGAGGACAAGGGCAAAATGTAGATTTAGATGATATTTTAAGACAAATGTTTGGAGGTGGAGGTTCAGGCTTTGGCTCTTCTGGATTTTCTCAAGCTGGATTTGGAGGACAAGGTGGTTTTAATCAACCTGATTTAGATACACAAGCTCAAATAACAATTGCTTTTGATGTATCAATTCTTGGAGGAAAGCAACATATTTCTTTAAATGATGATTCTTTTGATATTAAAATTCCTGAAGGAATTAAAAATGGTCAAAAAATTAGAGCAAAAGGTAAAGGTAAATCTTACCAAGGTCAAAGAGGTGATTTGATTATTAAAGTAAATGTAGCCCCAAGTCCTATTTATGAAAGAGATGAATTCACTCTTATAAGAGCTTTTGATATTCCTTTAAAAACTGCCTTATTTGGTGGAAAAGTTGAAATAAAAACTATTCATAAAGATATTACATTAAAAGTTCCAGAAAACACAAAACAAAATCAAAAATTTAGAGTAAAAGAGTTAGGTGTTTTAAATAGAAATGCAGGAATAAAAGGTGATCTATATTTAAAAGCAAATATTGTTTTACCAAAAATAGATGAACTTGATGAAGAGCTTATTTCCATGCTTAAAGATAAGCTTCCTGAAACTGCGTAAAAGGTTAAATAATGGATTCAAATGCATATAACGAACCTGTATATCTAATTTCAGCTGTTGCAGAGATTTTGAATATTCATCCTCAAACTCTAAGGCAATATGAAAGAGAAGGCTTAATAAAGCCTTCTAGAACAAATGGGAAGATACGTCTTTATTCACAAAAAGATATTGATCATATTAAATATGTTTTAACTTTGACAAGAGAGTTAGGAATAAATCTTGCAGGAGTTGATTTAATTTTGCAGTTAAATAGCAAAATAAACTCACTAGAAGTAAAAATAGAATCTTACAAAGTAAAACTAAAAAATAGTAATAAATTTGGGATGGTACCAAATTCTAAGGCTTTAGTAATTAAAAAAAGTTCTTATGATGTGGTAATTTTTGAAGAATAAGTTGATTTTTTAAAGAGGAAAAGAAGTTATAAAAAAGAGTAAGATACTTACTCTTTTTTTATTTCTAAGCTATTTGGTATTGAACCTTATAATCTCTCATTAAAGGTGGAATATCTAAATAGTTTTCATCATCCGAAGTAGGTTTAGATGCATTTTCTTTTTCTGCATCTTCTTCAGAAAGTGTAGTATTTACATCATTTTTTGATTCAAACCCTGTTGCTACAATCGTAATTTTTACTTCATCAGTTTCTAAAGTATCATCAGAAGTTGTACCAAATATTATCTCAGCATTTGAATCAATTGTATCATGAATACTTGACATTACGTCATTTATTGCAAATAATGAAACTTGTGGATGAATATTAAAATGAATTAAAATACCTTTTGCTCCACCTAATGAAACTTTGTCAAGAAGTGGTGAATCAATGGCATCAGCTAAAGCTCTTTGAGCAGCACTTTCACCTTTTGCTTTACCAATACCCATTAAAGCCATACCACGATGTTGCATAATCGTTTTAACATCAGCAAAGTCAGTATTAATATCAGAATTACCAGGAGTTAAAATAACCTCTGTCATTCCATTTACGGCTTGATATAAAATATTATCAATAATTCTAAAAGCATCTTTCATACCAACATTTTTATCAATAATTTCTAATAATCTGTCATTTGGTACAACAATAATTGAATCAGATACTTTTTTTATCTCTTCAAGTCCAAGATTTGCTAAACCTGCTCTTTTTTTACCTTCCCAAGTAAAAGGTTTTGTTACAACTGATACAGTCAAAGCACCAATTTCTTTTGCAGCTTTTGCAATAATTGCAGCTGCCCCAGTTCCAGTACCTCCACCAAGACCAGCAGCGATGAATACAATATCAGCACCTTTTAGTGCATTTTTAATATCTTCATAACTCTCAACGGCAGAATCACGACCTATTTCGGGTTTCATTCCTGCCCCTAAACCTTTTGTAAGTTTAAGACCTAATTGAATTTTTTTGGGAGCTTTTGAAATATGCAATACTTGTAAATCTGTATTAGCAGCAATTAAATCGATTTTATGAGAACCTTCATTAATCATGTGATTTATCATATTACAACCACCGCCACCTACACCAATTACTGCAATTTTAGCTATGTTATCTGAGAGAGTTTGATTTGGCATTTCCACTTTTATATCGTCCACCTTAAATAAATTATCATTCATTAAAACCACTCCGTAATAACATTCCAGAATCTTGACATTCCTTTACCTTTTTTATCTTTTGAGATAGTTGGTAAGATTGTTGTATTATGGTCACCCTTGATTATATGTTCTTCTTGTTTTATTTTTTGTTCTTTATTATGCTGATTTAAAAATTCTTCTTTTGTTTTTTGCATTGAAATATTATTCTCTGCTTTTTCAACATTATCTTGAATTTTTCTTTTTTTAATTAAATTTTTATTTGAATCTAATTCAAAATTTCTATTTGGTTCTAAAGAGTATAATAAAAGACCAACAATTGTAGCCATTTTTTCATCTTCAAAACTCATATATCCATTTTTAATATTTACAGGATTTGATATTTTTATAGGTAAACCATCAAAAACTAAAGTTGATAGCTCTTTTAATCCAATAAGTCTACTCATTCCACCTGTTATAACAATACCTGTTCCTAGGTTTTCATGAATACCACTTTTTTTAAGATTATTTCTAATTAACATCAAAATTTCTTCTACTCTAGCATGAATTATAGTTTGAACATGTTCTAAAGATACTTCAGAAGAGTTTTTCTCATCTCCAATTCTTGGAGTTCTAATTTTTTTATTTGCTAAGTCTTCACTTGTTTTAAGTAAATCTCCATATTCAGTTTTTATCTTTTCTGCTGCAATGGGAGGAGTATGCAACATAACAGATAAATCATTTGTAATATGATTTGAACCTACAGGAATAAATCCCTCATAAATTAACGAAGTTCCTTTATAACAGACATATTCAGTCGTTGTGGAACCCATATTAATTACAGTTGCTCCAAACTTTTTTTGTTGTTCATCTAAAATTGAAATTGCAGTTGCATAGCCATCTAGGACAAAATTATTAACTGAAATTCCAGCTATTTTTAAAGCTGACTTTATATTAGTTAAAGATGTTCTTTTAGCAGTTACAACATATACTGCAACTTCAAGTCTAGAACCATTCATATTTAAGGGATTTTCAACATCTGCGGAGTCATCAATTTTAAAGAAAATTGGAATTACGTGTACAACTTCATATTCAGGAATAATTGTTGCATTGTATAAAGCCATTTGAAGTACTTGGTTAATCTCATTTTCTGTGATTAATCCATTTGGAATATTTACACTTCCTGAACTTCTTATTCCTTTGGTATAGGCTCCTGAGATTGCAACTACAGTTGAGTCAATCTGTTCTGTTGTATTTCTTTTTGCAAGTAAAACAGCTTCTCTAATGCATTTTGAAGCTACCTCAATATTTGAGATAACTCCTTTATTAATACCATCACTTTTATATGAACCCGTTCCTAGAATATTGATTTTATAGTCTAAATTATTACGAGCAATAATAGCTGTAATATTTGCAGAGCCTAAATCAATTGCTAAAAGAGTTTTATTCAACTATTACTCCTTTGATGTGATTGAAGATTGAACTTCATATCTTTTTTCTAAATTTTTTACAAAGTTAGTCATTAACTCTTGGTTTAATAAATTATTTATTGTTGTTTTAATAGCTTCATCTTTTTTACTGTCATAAGAAGATAATTTCGCACTATTTATTTTATATAATACTACTTTATTTCCAACACTTATCTTACCTTTTTTCTCAGTTGAAGAGAACAGAGCATTTAAAAATGTAAGAGCTTCTTCTTGTGAAAGGCCTTCGATTTTTTCAAAAGAATCTCTTGAAACTAGTCCAATTTCTTTCCCTTTGAAATTTTCTAAAGCTTTACTAGCTTCCTTTTCAATTTGTAAACCACGTGCAACTTTTTTATAATCATTTAAAGCAAGTGTTCTTGCTTTTTCATATGATAAAACTTTTGGTGTGATTTTATTTATTACTTTTACAATAACGTACTTATCGCCAACTAAAAATGGTTTAAGTAAATCCCCAGGAATTGAATTTGCAACTTCTTTATTATTTTCATCTCCAAAAGGTAATTTAGATCTAAAAATTGTAGCTTTTACTTCAAAATTATCTTTACCTTTTTTAAGTTCAAGATATTTTTTTAATGCTATTTTTTTAGTCGCTTTTTCATTTAAAGCTAAAACAATATCTTCTTTAGCTTCTTCTAAAGATTTTATTTTTCCATCTTCTTTTTTATAATCAATTCTAAATTTACTATAATTCTCAGCAATTTCTTCATCTGTAAAAGTTTCAGAAAGTAAAGAAACTTCTTCTGTTTCTATCTCAAAAGCTGGTTCAGATTTATAATTATTTTTATTCGATTCCCAATATTTACTAATATCTTCTTCAGTGATATTTAAAACCACATCTTCTGAATTTAATATTTGTATTGAAATATCATCTTGTGAAAAAAGAAGCTGATTTAAGTTTTCTAATTCAACAGGGTTTGCTTCAATTTTAAAAATAGACTCTACTTTTTGTAAAAGTAAATCTCTTTTTAATGTTCCTTCAAACTCAGTAGGATTTGTTCTATTTTGACTTAAAACTTTGATATAAGTATCTTTGTCAAATTTTCCATCTTTTATAAATCCTGGAATTGCAACTAATTGTTTAGCTATTTCTTCATTTGTAATATCTAAACCTAACTCATCAGCAAAAGATAAAATCAGATTTTTTTGAATAAGCAGTTTATATGCAGCATCTTTAAGATTTAACTTATCTGCCATTTCTTGATTAAATTGCTCACCAAATATTCTTGCATACTGATCATAAAGTGACGAATATTCTCTTTGGTATTCATTTGCTAAAATTTTTCTATCGCCAACAACTGCTACAGCTCCACCTTTTGAACCATAATCATAAGAACCCCAGCCCACGAATCCAGCTCCAACAAATGCTATAGTACTTATCCAAATCGTTATTACAAGCCATCTTTTGTGTCTTTGCATCCAAGTAATCATAAAATATTATCCTCTAAAAAATTTTATTTATATTACATAAAAATTGCTTTTAAATAGGTAAAGGCATATTAAAAATTTTAGCTTAAGAATTTTTAGATAGTAAATCGTTGATTACAGATTCTCTTTTTGTAGTTTCAATTCTAGTACAGGCACTTTTAAAAGCTTCTTCTTCTCCAACAATAAAACACATATTTTTTGCTCTTGTAACTGCTGTATATAAAAGCTTCGTATTATGCATAATATAATGGGAAAAAGTCATTGGAATTAAAGCATTTTCATACTCCATTCCTTGCGTTTTATGAATAGTTAAACAATAAGCTAAAGATAGAAGTGAAGTTAAGCCATCAAAATCATAAAAAACTACCATATCATCATTTGGATATAAAACAATACAACGATTTTCTTCAAAATCAAGTTTTATAATTAATCCTAATTGACCATTAAAAACTCTTTTTTCTAAAAATTCACTAGAACCTGTTTTATACATTTGCATAGTCTGAGCTTTCATATTTTCATTTTTAATATGAATTACTTTATCACTCATTTTATACTCATAAAGTTTTGTTTTATAAGCTTTTCCTTTTGTATGATTGAAAAGCGTTTGCATTTGCATATTTATATTTTCAACACCCAAAACTCCAGCTTTCATTGGAGTTATTACTTGAAAAAGAGTAAGTGTTTTTGAAATATCTTTTTCTTTTATAAAATCATAATATTCTTGTATATAATGGGAAGAAATATTTAAAATAGTATTCAAAATATTTTCACTAATTTGTGCTCTTACATTAGAGAATTCATTGTTGTTCATTGAATTTTTTGCAGCATAATAGTTATCAATAGAAACATTTACAAATTTGAAATCTTTATACTCTTCATTATATAAAGGAACTTTTCCTTGTCTAATATCATTTGCAATAACAGCAATTGCTTGATCTTCACTTTGTCTATAAATCTTAGTTAATTTACAAATTGGAGAAAGCTCAAATTTAATAGCATCAGCAAGTATATTCCCAGCTCCAATAGCAGGTAATTGTCCATCATCTCCAACAACGATAAAAATAGTATCATCTGAAATTTTCTTTATAAGGTTGTAAAACATTACAGAATTTACCATAGAGGCTTCATCAAGTAAAATAACTTTATGAGGGAAAAAATCTTTATCTTCATATTTCATAAAAAGTGATTGTATTGTTGAACTATTATATCCTGTTGTATCAGAAATACGTTGTGAGGCAATTCCACTTAAAGCAATAGTAATAATGTCATCATAAGGAGTAATCTCTTCAAGAAGTTCTAAAACTGCTCTACTTGAAGTCGATTTTCCTGTTCCTGCATAACCTATTAAAAATAAAGTTTTATGCCCTTCATTTATAATTTCAACTGCTTTTTTTTGCTCTGTGCTTAATTCAAAACCTAAAGTTTTTTGTTTTTTTTCTAAATACTCATCAAAAACTTTTATAATTTTTTTATTTTGTTCACCTTCTCGTCTTTGAAAGAATTCCAAAATTCTACGCTCGGCGAAATACAACATAGCAGGAGCTAAACGATAAGCATTTGTTTGGAAAATATCTTCTTCAACTAGCATTTTAGTTATAACTTCTTCATATAAAACTTCTTCATTTCTAAAGTGTAATGCTTCATCAAGAAGTTTATAAAGATGAGATTTATCAATTGAAGAATTACCGTTGTTATCACAAAACTCTCTTAATGTAAAGTTTATACAAGCATTAATTCTAAAAGAAGACTTCGGATCAATTCCTAATGACTTTGCAATTTCATCTGATCTTTTAAAGCCTATTCCTTTGATATTTATCAAAATATAAGGATTTTTCTTTATTTTTTCTATTAAATCACTAACTTCACCAAAATGAGAATAAATTTTATTTATTAGATTTGAAGTTACTCCAAATTGTGCTAGAAATTTACCCAGTTCTCTTAAGTGTTTAAATTTTTGCCAAGAACTAACTATTTTTTCAAGTTTTTTTTCTTTTATTCCTTTAAACTGTAAAAGCTCACCTGGCTTTTCATTTAATATCTCTACTAATTCATCTTCTGAATATTTTTCAAGTAATTCATGGGCAAACTTTTTGCCAATTCCTTTTACTATTTTTGTAAGGAAAAAGAACATTTCTGCTTCTTTTATTTGTAAAGTTTCAAACTCAAACTGAACACCATATTTTTTGTGTGTTGTCCAATTTCCTCTTAAGATAACCTCTTCACCAACAATTTTTTCAATATCTGTATCAAAATATGAACCACATATTTTTTGATTATTCTCCAAAACTGCAATAGTATATTTTGTTTCTTCATTCTTATAAAGAACTTTTTTAAGGACGCCAGAGAGGTTAAAGGTCTGATTTTCTAAGGGTTCATTATCTTTTTTTGAATCTTTTGATTTTTTAGAAGTGGTCATTAATATCCATCATTAAATTTTGAATGTTTATGTTTGTCTTTTCGGTAAGAGTTTCTATTTTTTTCTTTTTGGAGTAGATTTGCATCTTTTAACAAAGTATCTCTTTCATCTGCAAAGCTATCTGAATGATTTTCTAAAAAGAAAAGTGTTTTATTAATAAAAGCTATTAAATCAACCAAGTATTTTGAGTTTAAATCAACTGCTTTTACTCTTTTAATATCTTCATAGTTTTTTAATGTTCTTTCTTTAAAAAGCTCAGTATTAAAATTTTCAAGTTTTATTAAAGATACAGTTCTTGTAAAGAATTTTTCTAAAACTCTAATATATCGTATTCTTAGTTGTTTTTCATGTACTTCAGCCATCTATTTTAAACCAGGCAAAATATCATTAAGGCTTTCTAATCCTAATTCATTGATATTTAAGTGTATTTGTCCCATTTTCAAGGACTTGTTATTCATAATAACAGGTGAAAAAATATCCATTGAAGAATCAGACACCTGAGCTTGTAGAACAAAAATATAGAATATTGAAATATCTTCAAGCGATTCTATTTCTAACTTTGTTGTAAAATCATCTGGAAGTTCAAAAGCAAGTGATTTAAGTGCTCCAAAACTCATAAGTTTTAAAGTAATACCTGTTTGCATACCTTTTATAACTGAAAAAAAATCATCTAGTTTTGATAATTCAAATTCTATTTCATTTTCACAACCATCAATTGGTATAACAACTTCAAATTTCATTCTCGCCCTTATTTTAGTAAATAGATTCTACTCAAAATTACTTTTGATGTCAATTATATTCTAATGATTTTATGTTATACTTTAGTTATGTTAGTTTCAAATAATAGTTTATTAAATATTTTACTACCTAATGAAAATAAAGTTTTAAAAGATGTATTAAAAGAAGCAGATATAAAAACTTTAAATAACATAAAAACAGGAAATACTTCTATTGGAGATATTCTAAAAAATCTTTTTAGTGATTTAAGTACGGGAGAAAAAAATAAAACTACTATTGAAAATATATTAAAAAATTCAAACCTTTTTAAAGACTTAGGTAGTTTTACAAAATCCATAGAATCTTTACTATCTCAAGTTAAAGAAGATTCAAATCTAGCAAAATATAAACCCCAATTAGAAAGCTTTCTAAAAAACATTTCCCAAATAGATAATAATTCTTTAAAAGACTTAATTTCAAAATCTGGAGTTTTTTTAGAATCAAAAGTTTTAGAACAGAGTAAAACAAACACTAATCTTCCTAAAAACCTAGAAAATATTTTAAATCAAATAAAAACTGTTTTAAATGATATTCCTAAAGATATATTAAAAAATATGCAAACTTTTGATACAAAAAAAATTGAAAATTTAATTGACAAAATATTACAAAATAATTCAAAAGCAACAAATAATACAAATCCCTCTACTACAAATACAAGTGATTTAAAAGCACTTATTTCCCAGCTTCAAAATTTATCAAAGAATATTGGGAATAATCAATTAGGCAATTTAACTTTGTTAACTAATAATTTAAAAGATATTTCAACTAAAAGTCAATTAAATGAATCTAAAATAGCTAATCAAAATCCTAATACACAGCCTAATTTAATGCAAACAAGAGAATCACTAAATGTAAATACTCAACAAATATTAACACAATTAAAAAGTGAACTTTTAACAAGTAATACTATTCCAAATGCACAAAATATAATAAAACAAATAGATAATCTTCTTCAATCAAATAGCTTATTTTCACAAAATCAAACCACTTTAAATCAAACTATATTAAATCAATCAGCGTTAGACGTAAAAAATCTTCTTTTTACTTTAAAAGAGAATATTACAACAATAACTACAAATCAAAGTCCTTTATTAGCCCAACAAAATATAATTAAAATAGTTAATCAACTAGATACTATTGTAAACAATTTTATCAATAATTCTTCCTTTTCTTTACAAGGAAATGAAAAAAATCCACAACAACAAAATCCTCTTCAAAATGATATGAAAACTGTGCTTCTTAAAATTCAAGAAGAGCTTGGTGGAAGAACAGACATTAAAGCAACTGACACATTTAAGCAAGTAGATAAAATGTTAATGCAAGTAGAGTATTATCAACTTTTATCAATTGCTTCAAATTCAAATAGCGTATATATTCCTTTTATTTGGGATATGCTTGATGATGGTTCCCTTTCAATAAAAAAACTTGATGAAGAAAAATTTTATTGTGAAATAAATTTATCTCTTAAAGAGTTTGGTCAAACCCAACTTTTACTCTCTTTGTATGATAAAAATAAGCTTGATTTGACTATTTATGCCTCTAAAGATAGTTTTAAACAAGCAATTAGAGAAAATGCTATAAAACTAAAACAAGCTTTAAACAAAGCTAATTTAATTCCTATAAATATTAATATTCTTAACTTAAAAGAAGCAGAAGATAAACCTAAAGAAGAGCAACAAATAGAGGTTTATTCACAAAATATAAATCTTGGTTTTGGAATTGATATAAAGGCATAAGATGGGAGAAAAAGATATAAAAAAAGCAGTTGCTCTTAATTATGAAATAGAAGTAGATTCTGCTCCAAAAATAACAGCTAAAGGGAAAGGTCAGCTTGCAAATAATATTATAAAAATAGCTCAAGACAATGATATTCCTATAAAAAAAGATGAAGACTTAGTTGAACTTTTATCTGCAATTGATATTGACAAAGAAATTCCTGACAGTATGTATAAAGCTGTATCTGAAATATTCTCTTTTATTTATGATTTAACAACACTTGAAAGAAAGAAAAAAGAGATTGATTCTAAAAATCACCCATAGTATTAATAATATTGATAATATTGTAAGTTCATCTATACTATAATCGCTGAAAAAGTAAAGAACTAATAATTAATGAGAATCAATAAATTCGATAATCCTATTTTTATATTTCTATTCTGTATCTTTGCAGTTTTTATAAATACACTTTCATCTGCATATTTTTTTCCTATTTTTCTTTTGGGTGCACTTTTTGTAGCCTTTT
The DNA here is from genome assembly GCA_030145305.1 of Halarcobacter sp. Lineage (GTDB taxonomy): Bacteria > Campylobacterota > Campylobacteria > Campylobacterales > Arcobacteraceae > Halarcobacter. Next base: position 66,105 of record JAQYVX010000001.1, read on the forward strand.
TTGTATGTTTGAAAAAAGCTTATTATTACTCTTTGTCTTTGGTTATGTTAACTATTTTATTAATTGAACTTAATAGTGGATTTAAAACTTTTTCAGTCTTACTTTTAACTATTTTTACTTATTTATTTGCTGCACCTTATATTAAAAGAGTTTTATCCTTTGATACATTAAATTCATATATTTATATAGTGGTATTTTATATTGGTATTTTTATTTTATGGGCTTTAAACAACGATATTACAGCTGAATTAACCTATACTATTTTAATAAATATTTTTATTGATTTATTTATTTTTGGAGTACTAATTTGAGAAGATTAAATATAATTTTGGTTTTTATTTTTATTATTTTATTAACTCTTTTATCAAGAGTATATTTTCTTAGCATTAAATCAAATACTTATTATGAAGAGTTGTCTAAAAGAAATTACATTAAAAGAGTTTATGAAGTACCAAATAGAGGTATTATTAGAGATAGAAATGATGTATCTTTAGCAATGAACAAATTAGGTTTTTCTATTAATATTAAACCTCATTTAAGATCATATAAAAACAAACATCTTTTAGATGAATTAGTAAGTTTAATTAATGAACATTTCCCTCAATATTCAAAAGAGAGTTTATATAAAAAGTACAAAAAGCTTGACTCTTCATATAAGCATGATTTTGTACAAATTGTTGATTATATTCCATATGATAACTTCTTTTCAAAATATACACTTTTTAATACAAATGACAATATAGAAATCAAATCAGAAGTAAAAAGAATTTATCCTTATGGAAAAAATGCCTCTCATATCATAGGATATGTAGGAAAAGCTACAAAAAAAGACATAGACAACAATGAGTTTTCTAGACACAGCTCAATAATTGGGAAAAATGGTTTAGAAAAATTTTATAATTCAAAGCTTCAAGGTAAACTAGGATTTAAAGATACAAAAGTAAATGCTTTGAATAAAGAAATTGAAGTATTAAAAGAACAAAAAATTTCTACAAATAATGACTTAAAAATTTCTCTAGATATTAATCTACAAAAATATGTACAAAAAGCATTTGAAGGAAATAGTGGGGCTGTTATTGTTATGAATGCTAATAATGGAGAAGTATTAGCAGCAGGTTCATATCCTGAATTTGATAATAATATTTTTGTGGATGGTATTTCAGTAAAAGAATGGGAAGATATGAGAAATGATTTCAATCATCCTTTTACAAATAAACTAGTAAACGGTAAATATCCTCCTGCTTCTGTTATTAAAATGGGAATCGCTTTATCTTTTTTAGAAAATGGTATTAAACCAAATTATGAGATTTTTGATAATGGTTCTATAAAAATTGGTAAAAGAAATTTTAGATGTTGGAAAGCATCAGGTCATGGAATAGTTGGATTTAGAAAGGCTATTAGAGAAAGTTGTGATGACTTTTTTTATAAAGGAAGTCTAATTGTTGGAGTTAATAATATTTCCAAAACCTTAAAAAAGCTTGGAATTGGTGAAAAAACTGGAATTGAACTAACAAATGAATTTTATGCTACAAATCCAAATAAAGCTTGGAAACAAGACAAATATAAGCAACCTTGGTATATAGGTGATACTATTAACGCCTCTATTGGTCAAGGTTATATGTCAGTAACTCCCATGCAAATTGCTCGTTTTACAGCATTTTTTGCCTCTGGAAAGCTTCCTAAACCTCACTTCTCAATGGAAAACTATGAGGCTCCTGAAAATTTAAATGTTAATATGAAATATTTAAATATGATAAGAGAAGGTATGTACGATGTTGCAAATCATAAAAAAGGTACAGCAACAAGACACCTTAAAAATAGTAAAGTAAAACTTGCAGCAAAAACAGGAACTGCACAAGTTATATCAATACCACAATCTGAAAAAGTAAGAATGAAAGAGAGTGAACTTGAATATTATCATAGATCACACGCTTGGCTTACAACTTATGGTCCATATAAAGCAAAAGAAAAATATGTAGTAACTATTTTAGTAGAACATGGAGGACATGGGGGTAGTGCTGCTGGTGAGATGGTAAGTGGAATTTATAATAAGCTTATAGAATTAGGCTATATCAAAGAGACTAAATAGCACATTAATAATTCTTTAGATATTATACAAATTATTTTAAAAGAAGGTTTTATTTGAAACTAATTATTAGTTTATTAATTTTTTCTATTGCACTTTTTGCAGCAGAAGAACAAGCGCCAGTAATAAATTTATCAATAGCAGCACTTGAAGAGCCAGCACAATTTGTAAAAACTATAAATATAGCAATAATTTTAACCCTATTAGTTCTAGCTCCAACTTTACTTTTAATGGTAACAAGCTTTACAAGACTAATGATTGTCTTCTCACTTTTAAGACAAGCTATGGGGTTACAGCAAACTCCACCAAATCAAATTATTATTTCACTTTCATTAATTCTTACAATTTTTATTATGGAACCTTATGCCAAGAAATCTTGGGAAACAGGTGTAAAACCTTATATGGAAGAAACTATAGGTTATGAAGTAGCTTTTGAAAGAGGGGTTAAACCTTTTAAAGAGTTTATGATAAAAAATACAAGAGAAAAAGATTTAGCCTTGTTTTATCGAATTAAAAAAGAAGAAAATCCAAAAAATATAGACGATGTTCCTATGACACTTTTAATGCCTGCATTTATAGTAAGTGAACTAAAGACAGCTTTTGAAATTGGATTTTTAATATTTTTGCCTTTCTTAGTTATCGATATTATTGTGGCCTCCATCCTTATGTCCTTGGGGATGATGATGCTACCACCTGTTATGATATCTTTGCCTATTAAAATTATATTCTTTATTGTAATTGATGGCTGGGCACTAATAATAGGAAATCTGGCCCAATCCTTTAAATGACAATCTAATGGAAATAGAAATTTTCATATTATTTTGTCTAGTTTTATTTTTTGCTTCCTTTGTTCACACTGCAATTGGTTTTGGTTTATTATTAGTATCAACTCCAATTTTTGCACTTTTTACAGATATACAAACTGCGATTATCTATTTACTCTTTCCTACAATTGCTATAAATATTTTTAGTATATATAATTCTGGTAACTTTTTGTATGCAATAAAGAAATATTTACCTTTAGCCATTTTAACAACAATTGGTACAGCAATTGGCACACAATTATTAATAAATTTTCAATCTGATTTATTCAAAATTCTTCTTGCGCTGGTAATATTTTTCTATTTATTTTCCAAAAAACTACATATTAACTATTCTTGGATAAAAAATAAACCAAAGAGTTCTTTACTTACATTTGGAATAGGTTCGGGATTAATAGGAGGACTTACAAATGCGATAGGTCCATTTCTTATTATATATACTCTTGAATCTAAATATAAAAAAAATGAACTTATTCAAGCCACAAATTTATGTTTTTTATTTGGTAAACTTACACAATTAATACTATTTTCAATAAATGATGTATTAACATATGAACAAAGCTTAAATTCTCTTTTCTTGACTCCCGTTGTATTAATTGGTTTTTATTTTGGAATTAAAATAAAAGATAAAATCAATGAAGATAATTATAGAAAAATTATTAAAATTTTACTTACATTTATTGCTTTATTATTGATATATCAATCTATTGTTTAATCAATAAAGTTTATTTCGTCTTCTTTTGTATTAATCATACATAAAAATTCATAATCACTATCATAACAGGCTTCATAATAATGATTCACACCAGCTGGAATATAAATAAAATCACCCTGCTTTGCTTTATACTCTTCTTCACCTACAATAACCTTTGCGCTACCTTTTAAGACATATTGTTGATGTTGTATCAAATTTGTATGATTTGGCATAGAACCATTTTTCTTTAAAATAATTTTTCTAACTATAAAATCTTTATCCTCACTTGGCGTTAAAACTGCAATTTGAGCATCTACTGTTTTTGGAATATCATTTTTTTTATAATCTTCGGAATTTTTACAATACATTTTTTTCCTTTTTGCAAGTATTATAACTTTTTCTACTAAAATATAAAATCAAAAAATCAAAAAAGAAGAAATATGGAAACCTTTCAAAATGAATTAATTAGTTTCAGTGTAATTACTCTTGTAGTCTTACTCTTAGCTTACTTAACAAAGAAAAAAGAGGATAAGTTTAAATAATAATACTTTATTAGACTTATTTTATTTTTTTAAGTATACTTCCTTTAAATAAGCCCATAGGATAGAATATGCATAAGCTAATATTATATTTATTATTACTATTATCTCATATGTTTTCCCAAACAATTGATTATGAAAATGCATTAGAGTTAAGCCTTAAAAATAGTAAAAAACTACAATCTCAAGAATTAACAATAGAGTCTTCAAAGCTAGATATTCAAAAAGTAAAATCTTTTTCATATGGAGAAATGAATCTTTCCCATGAAATGAGTAGAACAAATCATGCAGGATATGTTTTTAATTCAAAACTCTCTTCAAGAGAAGCTAGTTTTAATGATTTTGGAGCTTCAAAATATAAGGGTGCTTCCACAATTGATATAATTCCTAATAATTTAAATAATCCTGATTCAAGAAATAATTTTAATACAAAAGTTACCTATGATATTCCTTTGTTTACAGGATTTAAACTACAAAACCAAGAAGATATTTTAAAAATCAAGCATAAAGCACAATTAGTAAAATTAAAACTTGATGAAAAATCTTTAGAATTTGAAGTCCTAAAAGCTTACAATGCAGCGGTTGTTGCAAAAGAGTTTATAAAAGCTAGTAAAAAAGCAAAAGAATCTGTTTCCTTATTAGTCTTAGCTGCTAATGAATTTTATAAAGAAGGCCTTGCAACAAAAATTGATAAAAAGCAAGCTAGAGTTCAGGAATTAAATGTACAAAGTCAGATAATTGAAGCTAATAACAAACTTGATATTGCACTTGCATATTTGCGTTTTTTAACTTCAAATGAAAAAATAGAAGATGTAAAAACTTTAAAACTATTTTCTACCCCAAAAGCCAATTTAGAAAAACTATATGAGAAAGCTTTAAAAAATAGAAATGATTTAAAAATGTTAGAATTTTCAAAAATAGGAATGAAAAAAAATGTACATTTAAATAAGGCTTCATATTACCCAACGGTGTATTCACGTTTGGAATATGGGTTTAACGATGATTCAATTACTTTTGATTCAGAAAAAGACTACTATATGGGAATGCTGGGAGTTAAATATACTTTATTTAATAATTCAAGAGATAAAGATGTGCAGAAAAGTCAAATTGCATTAAATAAAACAATCTTAAATTTAAACGAACTCAAAGAAGCTATAAAACTTGAAGTTAGAAAATCAATGCTTAATTTAAATGCAAAAAATAAAATTTTTAAAGAGAAAAAAGAAGTGAAAGAACTATCTTTTGAAGTTTTAGAACAAGCTAAACTTATGTATAAAAATCAACTGATTTCAATGACTGATTTACTAAAGCAAGAGGCCTCTTTTAGAGGAAATGAAGCTTCATTGATTATGGCAAAATATGAACAATCTTTAGCACAAGCTAGATTAAATCTTGTAATAGGCCAAAACTTAAAATAAAGGAATAAAAAAATGAAAAATTATTTAATAAGTTTTATAATACTAATAAGTAGTACGATTTTACTAAATGCTCTTGAGCTAAGTGGAACAGTAATCTCAGATAATCAAAAAATTATTACAAGTAGATATATGGGCTTTATAAAGGATGTTTTTGTAAGTGAAGGTGACTTTGTAAAAAAAGGTCAACTTCTTTATAAAATTGATTCTTCAAACATTGATTCCAATAAAAAAGAGGCACAACTTAATCTTTTAATTCAACAAAATAATTTAAATAACATTAAAATAAATTACCAAAGATATAAAAGGTTATATGAAAAAGACTTAGTTCCTAAATACGACCTAGAACAACTAGAATTAAAATTAAAAAATATTAAAAATATGATTGCAATTGCTAAAGCAAAATTAAAAGAGGTAAATTATCAATATAAATATTTAGAAATTCTAGCACCAAATGATGGTTTAATTATTAAAAAAAATATCAAAAGTGGAGAAATGGCTATGCCTTCAAGTCCAGCTATGCTTCTTTCAGACTTAAACTCTTTAAAAATTAAGACAAATATTAATGAAAATAATTTGAGTAAAATACAAATAGGACAAGAAGCGGAAATTTTCATTGACTCTATAGGATTAAAAACAAAAGGAAAAGTAGCTTCAATTATTCCAAATGTCCAAAATATAACACACTCTTTTGTAGTAAAAATTTCATTTGATTCACAAAATAAAAACATCTACCCAGGGATGTATTCTAAAATAAATCTAGAATTGGAAGAAAATGAATAAACAGTTAGATTCAAATATGAATATAGCAGGAAAACTAGCCTATATTTTTATAGAGCATCCTTTGACTTTTATTTTAAGTCTATTTATCTTAAGTTTAGGACTTATCTCTTTAGAGTTTATGCCAAGAGAAGAGAATCCTCAAATAAAAGTAAGCGGAGGAGCTGTAATTGTAGCACTTCCTGGAGCAAAGCCTAGTGAGATAAGAAAAATTATCATAGAACCTCTTGAAAAGAAGATAAAAGAGATAAAAGGTGTTGAACATATCTATTCTTATGCAAAAGATTCATTAGCTATTGTTCAAGTTCAATATTATATTGGAGAAGATAAAGAAGAATCAAACTTAAAGCTTTATGACCAAGTTATGCGAAATATGGATATGCTTCCAAAAGGAGCAATGCCACCTATTATTAAAACTATGGATATTGATACAGATATTCCAATTGCTACTATTGCTTTTTATGCAAACGAAGATAAGATTACGCAAACTAAACTTTATAATGAAATTAGCAAAATCGCCTATGAAATAAATAAAATAAAAAATGTTGCCTTAGTTGATTTAAAAGGTGAGAGAAAAGAACAATATAATATTGAAGTAAATGCAAATAAATTAGCAGCTTACAAGCTATCGTTAGGACAAATTGCAGAACAAATAAAAACCTTATCACTTACAACTCCTAGCATAGATTCTAATAATCATTTAAGTAATCTAACAATTTTAAGTATTAAAAATGCTATCGAATCAAAAGAAGATTTAGAAAATATTATTATCTCGTATAATTTTGATACTCCTATTTATCTCAAAGATATTGCAAAGATTTCAAAAAGTTTTGATATTCAAAATAAAAAAGAGGCTTTTTTATATAAAAAAGATACTGAAGAATTGGCACAAGAACAATTAACTTTATTAATATCAAAATTAAAAGGTACAAACTCAGTTACAATAAATAAAGATATATTTAAATATATAGAATCAATAAAACAAGAACTTCAAGAAAAGAATATTAAATTTATAATTACAAGAGATGATGGATATACAGCTAATAATGCTGTAAACTCTCTTGTTCAGAACTTACTAATCTCTATTGTTATTATTGCTATTTTGCTTATCTTTTCTTTAGGCTTTAAAGAAGCAATGATTGTTTCTCTTTTAGTTCCTATGATTTTATCACTTACTCTTTTTATTGGCTTTATGATGGATGAAACGATAAATCGTATTACTTTATTTGCTTTAATTGTAAGTTTAGGAATGCTCGTTGATGCCGCAATTATTGTAATTGAAAACATTGTTAGACATAAAAAAGAAGATAATGGCAAAACAGAACTTAAAATTATTTCAATAAATGCTACAAATGAAATAGGAAATGCAACAAATATTGCAACACTAGCAATAATAATGACTTTTATTCCCATGTTTTTTGTGGGTGGAATGATGGGTCAATTTATGCACCCTCTTCCTGTTTTTGTACCTATTGCACTTATTGTTTCTTTGCTTGTTGCATATATATTTACCCCATATTTAGTTAAAAAATTTTTGTAAGGCTTTGCAATGAAATTAGAAAAATTTATTTATAATATACTTCAAAGTCCTAATAAATCTTTGCTTATCTATGCAATTACCTTTATACTTTTTATACTTTCAATTGCAACTTTTCCAAGTCAAATTATAAAAGCTAAGATGCTACCAAGTAAAGATTCTGATACTTTTTCTGTCTATGTTGATTTAAAAGAAGGAAGTTCAATAAAGCAAACAAAAGAAGTAACTTCTTGTATCTGCAAAAAACTTATTGCAAAAGATTTAGTTACAGATATTTCAGTTTTTATAGCAGAAGGTCAGCCCCTTGATTTTGCAGCCTTAGTAAAACAAAGTGCACTTAAAGATAAACAATCACAAGCTGAAATAATGGTAAATATAAAAAAAGCGGCAAATAGAGATATTACAAGTTATAACTTTGTAGGAAGTATTAGAAATGAATTACAAAAATGTTCAAAATATGAAGCAAATATCAAGCTAATAGAACTACCTGCAGGTCCTCCCGTTTTAGCTTCAATTGTTGCAGAAATTTATGGTGGAGATAGCTTTCAAAGTAGAAGAGATTTTGCAAAAAAAATAGCAAAAGTTTTAAAAAAACAAAAAACTTTAGTTGATGTTGATGTTATGGCAGATGATAGTTTTGAAGAGTTTAAAATTATTTTAAACAATAATAAAATTATAAAAAGTGGTATCTCTTTAGATCAAGTTAAAAATATACTTTTTCTAGCTTATGAAGGCATTAATTTAGCTGTAGTAAATGAAAAAGACTCGCAAAGCCAAATTCCAATTTTTCTAAGACTTGATGAAGAAAGAATTTTTAAATCAAATAAAAAAGATGACATATTAAATAAACTAGCAAGGTTAAAATTAGTAAATAAAAATGGACAAACAATTGCTTTAAGTGAATTAATTGAGCTTAAAAAAACTACAAAAGAACCAAGCCTTACTTCAAAAAATTTAACTCCTATGATAAACGTAATTGCAGAAACAGATAAAGATAGTCAAATTTATCCTTTACTTGATGCTAGAAATGAGTTTATAAATACATTCAAAGATGAATATGAAGTAAGTAAATCAAATATGTTAAATCTTAAATTTAAAGACAAGAAAACCAAAGAGATTTTTGAACTAGTTTGGGATGGAGAATTAAAAGTTACTATTGACACTTTTATAGATCTTGGTGGAGCTTTTATAATTGCTTTAGTTTTAATCTTCTTTTTAATGGTTATTTACTATAAAAGTTTTGCAATTTCAGGAGGAATTGTATTAGCTAGTTTTATTTCAATTATTGGAGTTATTTTTGCACATGTAATTATGGATTTATTTACTGAAGATACTTTTTATTTAACAGCAACTTCTTTAATTGGATTTATAGGACTTATTGGAATTAATTCAAGAAATTCCACACTTATTATAGATTTTTCAAAACAACTTGTTGAAGAAAAAGGTTTAAGTATTAATGAAGCAATTGCAAGAGCTACAGCAACACGCTCTAAGCCAATTATACTAACAGTCCTAACAATGGTATTCGCTTCTTCACTTTTAGCTAGTGACGCTGTTTTTGGAGGTCTTGGAGTTGCACTTATTGGTGGAACATTAATATCTTATGTTGTTTCAATGTTTTTTGTACCTGTTATTATTAAAAATCAAATAAAGAAGATAATAAAAAGTTAAAAGTCTAAGTAGCTGATATTTCCAAAGGTAGCACAATTTTAAAAGTTGCACCACTTTTGGAATTCACTACTTTTAACTTACCTTTTAAATGCTCATTTACAATTATTTCACTCATGTAAAGACCAATACCTGTACCATCTTTTGATTTTTTCGTAGAGAAATATGGATCAAATATCTTATCAAGATTTTCTTCTAAAATACCAATAGCATTGTCTCCCACACTTATTATTGCATGTGTTTTAGTAGTATATGTTTCAATTTTTATTTCAGCATCAATAATAGAATTCTCTAATAAAGCATCTTCTGCATTTTTTATAAGATTTAAAATAACTTGACTAAGTTCCGTTGCATAAATGCTAAGTTCTTTATTACAGTTGTATTTTGTAGTTAATTTTATATTATAAGAGTCTAAAGAACTTTTTACAATTGAAATAGTATTGTCAATTACGCTCTCTACTTTTGTATTTGTTTTTTCTTTATCAGTTTTAAAGAAATTCCTAAAATCATCAATAGTTAAAGATAGATGTTGAGAATAATCAGATATTAAACTAATTTCATTTTCTAGTTCTTCTTTTTCTATTTTTTCATCTAACATCAATTTAATAAGAAGATTATTTGTTGTAGCAGAAATAGCTGTTAAGGGCTGTCTCCATTGGTGGGCAATCATTGATATCATTTCACCCATTTGAGCAAGTCTATTTTGAGTAATTAATTGCTTAGTCTTCTCTTGATTTTTTTTAACTTCTTCTTGAACTTTTTCTTCTAGATTGTGAGTTAGAACACTTAATTTCTCTTCCATATTTTTTCTATGTTGAATATCTCTCCATACAATATGATTTAATTTTTGATCATTAAGAGTAATTGAAGTTACTAATACATCTAGCCAAATTAGTTCATTATTTTTTCTTATGTGCATTAATTCAAAATTGGTGCTACCCTTTTTTAAAGCTATGTCTAATTTTCCATATAAAAACTCGATGGAATTTTTTCCATCAGGTTGAAAATCAGGAACTAATTGTTTATGATTTAAATTTAAGAACTCTTCTTTACTTTCATAACCTAATATTTTGTATGTAAGTTCATTACAATCAACAAGTTCATAGTTATCAACTCTTGCTAGAAAAATTCCATCAGAAGATTCATAATAAATTTTCTCGAATAAATCTTTTTGTTTTGCTAATTCTTTACTCTTTTTTTGAAGTTCTATAGTTTTTAATTCAATTACTTTATTAGCATCTTTCAATTTTATATTATGTTTATTTAAAATATATTGCCTATAAAAAAGAATCAAAAGAATAATAAAAACAACTAATCCTATTTGCCAAAGTTTTGAATAATCAACTATTTTTTCAACTTTTACGGATAACCATTTATTTTTTATTTCTTGTTTTTGTAATTCAGTTATAGAAAAAATTCCTTTATTTATAATAGGTACTAGTTCATCATAATCATCTCTAACCATTACTCTAACATCAAAATTAAATTCAGTAATTCCAGATATTTTTAAATTTTTAAATCCATAATCAGAAATCATTTGAGATAAAACGGGCAAAATCTCTATAACAGCATAAACATCCCCTTTTGATAGGAGTCTTAAAGCTTCAAGATTATCTTTAGTACTTACAAAATCTATATTAGGATAACTTTTTTTTAAAATCTTATAAGAACCATGAGACTGTCCAACTGCAACTTTCTTACCATTTAAAAAAGAAGTTTCAGAAATATATCTTTTATCTAAGGTTGTAGCAATAGCAATAGGAGAAGAGACATAAGGAAGTGAAAATTTTGAATATTTAACTTTATCCTCAGTCACAGCAGCAGCTAAAGTAATATCAGCTTTTTTTTCTTTTATTAATTGCAAGACTTTTTCAAAAGTATCTACAGTTTTGCACTCTGCTATAATAGAAGTCTTATTTTTAATTAAATTCCAATAATCATAAGCAATTCCAAGATTCTCCGAATTTTTTGAAAAATTAAAAGGTGGCCAATTTTCAGACATAACACAATTAATTTCTTTTTTTCTTAAAAAATCACTCTCTTTTTTTGTTAATTCAACAGATGAATTTAAATAAGGTTTTTTTTCTTTTATGTAACTATTTATCCATTTATTATGTAAATCTTGCCATTCTTCGAAACTAATATTATCAAAAGTTTTTCTAATAATTGAAAATAAAATAGTATTTTGTTTTGCAATCCCAAATCTTAAATCTGTTTTTTTAAGATTAGGTAAATTTAACTCATCTAATACTTTCATATTAGTATAGTGACTCTTTTTTATTGCAATTTGTGTACTTAAAAGATGACCAAAGATTACATCTACTTTTCCAAAAGCCAGGGCTTTTAGTTTATCTTCAAAACTTTCATATTCAACAATGTCAAAAATATTTAGAGCTTCAATCTCTTTTTTATAATAAATATTCTTAGTAATCCCTAGTTTTTTACCCTTTAAAGATTCCAAATTATCATATGTTTTTAAATCTTTTCTAGAAAAAATTACTAAAGGAACTTCATAATAAGGTTTGATATAACTTGTAAACTCTAATCTACTTTTTTTAAAAGAAATAGTATCAATAATATCAATTTTTTGTTCTTTAAATTTTTTGATATTATTTGGCCATTTATCAATTTCATATTTAAATTTTAAGCCTATTTTTTTAGAAATAAGTTCTAATATATCATAAGAATAACCACTTAATTTTCCATCTTCATATAAACTAAATGGTGGGAAATCAGGAAGCATTCCAACTTTTACAATATTAGTTTTTATATACTTATTCTCTTCTTGTGTAAGATAAGCATGAGCAAAAGCGTTTATTGAAAATAAACATATTAAAAATAAAAGCCTTTGCATTTTAATCATAAATCATAAACCATTGCAATTTCATCACATTTTGGGAAATGTTTACATCTAATACAATCAGCCCAAATTTTATGTTCTGGAATTTGATCTTTTTCAATTTCATCAAAGCCTAAAGCTTCAAAAAAACCTTTTTGATATGTTAAAGATAAAATCTGCTTAAGTCCTAGTTTTATTCCCTCTTCAATACAAGCCTCAACTAGTTTTTTACCTAGTTTTAAACCTCTAAATTTTTCTGAAATAATTAAACTTCGAACTTCTGATAATCTTCTTGAATGAATATGAAGTGCTGTAAATCCAGCCATTTTGCCATCTACTTCAACAACTGTATATGATCTTATTGTATTTGCCATTTCATCTTCAGTTCGTAAAAGAATAGTTCCTTTATCAACTTCAGACTTTACTATTTCTTGCATTTTTTCAATATCATCAACTGTTGGTTTATAAAATCTAATTTCCAAATAAGTATCCTGTTATTGCATTTTGTAAATCTTCCATTCCTCTTTTTTTAAGGTTTGAAATAAATATTCCTGTAGGGTATGCTCTTTTTAATTTTTGTAAATCATTTTGCTTTAACTTATCAATTTTTGTAAAAGCATTAAGTATGATTTGGTCACCTCTTTTATGAGTATTTAAAAACTCATCAACATTTTTATCAATTGCAAGCTCTGGATGTCTTGAATCAATTAAATGTACAAATATTTGTAAACATTGTCTTTGTTCTAAATAGTTTGTTAAATTCCTATTCCACTCTTTTTTTAAGCTTTTAGAAACCCTTGCATAACCAAAACCAGGCAAATCGACAAATCTAGCAAACAAATAAGGTAACTCTTCATTTCCAGTTTTGAATTTAATATCAAAATAATTTATAAGTTGAGTTTTACCAGGAGTTGAAGATGATTTTGCTAAACCTTTTCTATTTGTAAGAGTGTTTAATAATGAAGATTTACCAACATTACTTCTTCCTAAAAAAGCTACTTCTGCTGTATCAGGACTTGGTGAATCCATAATACCTTGAGCTGAAGTTAGAAACGTTGCGTCAACTATTTTCATTATTTTTTCCCATCACTTTCAATATTTATAATAAATCTTACAGGTTTATTTTCACTTCCACTAACTTTTGCACTTCCTGTTAATTGATTAATTAAAATCTTTTCACCAAAAAGTTCTCTACTTTCAGTAATTTCTTTTAAATATCCATTTCCAAGTACTGTATATTCTTGCTTTTCTGGAATATAAATGATTTTCTTTCCTTTTCCAATATAAATCTTTCCATTTGTATGAATTTCTAAATCAGCATTTCCTGTTGCAATATATTTAGAAGCTTGTCTACTCTTTCCTTCTTCTTTTGGTTTCATATAAATCTCTAATTTATCTGAATTCAATCTATCTTTCACTTTTTTTAGTTTTACGTCACCTGTAAAAGTTGTAAGTCCCTTAATGTCATCTGTTTCAAAATTTTTAGCATCAATAATTAGTTTTTCACTTGCTGCAAAAAGTAATGTTGATGTAATTAATAATCCAATTAAAAATTTCATAAAATATTCCTTTAATTCTTTTTCATATCTATTTCAAAATGAGTATTATTTGATTTCATATAATATTTATTTAATTCCAAATAAATATTTTCACCTTTTATATAATTATTAAAATATGTACCATCAAAAGGTAAGCTATTCGTTGCTATTTCAGTTTTGGCATTGTAAATTAGCTCATCCGTATTTAAACTAATGGCATTATCTCTTCTATACTTCACATTATTTAAAAATGTAAAACTTTCTCCTCTTTTGACAATAACATCCGCATAAAGAACATCAGTAATTTCTTTATCGTTTTTGTCTTTTCCTTTTAATGTTAAAGCGCCTTCTAACATTACATCTTTAGTTTTGTATCTTAAAACTTTTTTTGAATAAACAATTCTATTCATACTAGCAGGTGTTAGTGTATACATTGTAGAATCATTAAAAGTTAATAGTGCAACATCTTCATTTGGATCTTTTTTTTCGTTTGTCTTTACTGGCACAAAATAACTAATAATGGCTAAACTTAAAAGAATAAATATAAAACTTTTTATAGCCATGCCTTAATAAAATCCTCTTCTATACCATCTTCTTTTATAATATACTCAATCATCTCTCGTACAGCCCCATTTCCACCACTAGCAGAACATTTTACATTTACAATATCTTTAATATATTTAGAACCATTTGAGGGAGTAAAAGAAAGCCCTGCTTTTTTAAGCATCTTATAATCATTTAAATCATCACCAATAGCTGCAACTTGGTGCCAAGAAAGCCCTTCTTCTTTTAATATATTTTCTAAAACTTCAGCTTTTTTATGAGTCCCTTGATAAAGATGTTCTATTTTCAAATCCTTAGCTCTTCTCTCAACTATTAATGAAGTTCGTCCTGTAATTATTGCAGCTTTCTTACCAAGTTTTTTAGTCCAAGTTGCAATTGCTAGACCATCTGAAACATCAAAAGTTTTTAACTCATCACCAGAATTTGAATATATTATTCCACCATCTGTCAATGTTCCATCAACATCAAGAACAATAAGCTCAATCATAGAACACCTTTAGTGCTAGGAATACCCAAGTTGTCATTTTTTGTCATTGCACGTCTAAGAGCTACAGCAAAGGCTTTAAAACTAGCTTCTAAAATATGATGTTTATTTCTTCCTCTATCTTGAATAATATGAACAGTCAATCCAGCATTTCCACTTAAAGCATGGAAAAACTCTTCAACCAATTCAACATCAAAATCCCCTACTTTTCCAGATACATTTACTTCATAAACTAAATATGGTCTATTTGATAAATCTAAAGCACAAGTTGTAGCAGCTTCATCCATAACTACAGTTGCATTTCCATATCTTTCCACATTTTTTATTGGAAATATCTCACTTTTTAAAGCTTTTCCTAGAACAATTCCACAATCTTCAACCGTATGATGGGCATCAATATGTAAATCACCTTTACATGATAATTCAATATCAATTCCACTATGTTTTGACAAAGCTTCAAGCATATGGTCGAAAAAACCAACACCGGTATTGATGTTTGAAGTTCCATTTCCTTTAGTATCAACTTTACATATAATATTTGTTTCTTTTGTTTCTCTTGTTAATTCTGTCATATTAATTCCTATTCAGCAATAATCATTGAGCCACTTAAACCATTTCTATTTTTGAAATCAACGGCTTCTGCTTCTGATCTAAATCCTGCTATCCATACTCTATTTAAATCTGTACTTTTAATAATAACATTATAGCCAGGTTCAAGTGCCATTTCAAATTTTCTTTTCGTAATTTTTGCACCCTCTAATCGTCTAAATGCACCTATTTGAATAAAATATTTACCAACAGTTGCAGTTTCTTCTTTTTCTGCTTTTGTTTGAGCAATTTTAGCATGGAATCCTAAAACAGTTACAACAACTTTAGCTGTTCCTTTTTTTACCATTCCTATATCATGGGCAGCTTTATTTGAAAGATCTATAATTCTTCCACTTACAAAAGGTCCTCTATCATTAATTCTTAGAATTACTGATTTTCCATTCTCTTTATTATCAACTCTAACCATTGTATTCATAGGCAAAGTTTTATGTGCTGCTGTATTAGCATACATATTATAAACTTCACCATTTGAAGTTTTTTTTGCATGAAAATTTGGACCATACCAAGAAGCTATTCCTTTTTGAACGTCACCAACTTTTGCCAAAGTTGGATAATACCACTTTCCTGCAATTTTATAAGGTCTCATTGTAGCTCTATGCATAGCTTTTGAGTTTCTAATTTTTTCAGGAGGAATTTTTTTATAAGTCTTTTTTCCAATATACGGAAAAGAACTATTTGATGTAGTAGATTTTGAAGAACAAGCCGTAAAAAGAAAAGTAGCACTTGCTAAAACTATTATTGAAAAAAATCTATATTTATTGTATTTTTTATTTAAGAACAAGTCTATCTCCTATTTTTAAGTGTGTGTTTTTCATCTTATTATCTTTCATAAGTTTTTTTATATCAATTTTATGTTTTTTTGCAATTGAGTATAAAGAATCACCACTTTTAACTATATATTTTTTAACTCTATTAGTACTACTTGCAAATTTTATTTTCCCAATCATATCACTAGGAATCGGTAAAACTATTTTTTGCTTTATAGATAATCTATTAGATTTAAAATTATTATACTCTTTAATCAATTTTGAAGGAACTTTATATCTTCTTGAAATATGAGATAAAGTATCTCCTCTTTTTACAATATGAATTGCAAATTTTGTATCTTCAATATTATTCTTATTTTGATTAAATCTTGTAAGTCTACTATATGGGATATTTATTGTGTAATATTTTTGTGATGGTGGAATAATTGATTGTCGAATATGCTTATTTAAAACTAATAACTCTTCATATGTCATTCCAATTGATTTTGCAATATTTTTTAAATGTAATCCACCTTTAACAGGGACTGTTGCAATAGTCTGTGAAATCCCCATATTAAGTAAATGTGAATTTTTACCCTCTTTTATAAAACTTAACGAATTCATCATAGCAAGTGAGATAATTTTTCTAATATATCTTCTACTCTCTTTTGGTAAATATTGTCTTTCAATATTATCTTGAACAACTAATAACTCATCAATACCAACTTTTATATTCCATTTTCTAGTCTCTTTATAAACTCTATTAACTTTAGAAAAGGGTGTTCTTCTTTGTTGATATAAAGCAATAGTTTTTCTAAATGCTCTTATTCTTTTGCTATTTTTTTGTTCTGGATTTTTTTTAATATATAAATCTATAGTAGCACGAGTTAGAGCTTCTATAACTCTTCCTTCTCCACAATTATATGAAATTGCTGCTAAATACCATTTATCAAATCTTTTATGCAGTGCATTTAAATATTTTGTTGCAGCTACAGTTGATTTAACTAAATCCATTCTTTCATCAACATACAGATCATTTTTTAGACCATATCTTAATCCTGTACCAAGCATAAATTGCCAAAGTCCTGTAGCTCTAACACTTGACCTTGCATCAATATTAAAATTTGATTCTGCCATTGCCATGTAAATAAATACATCGGGAATGCCTTCTTGTTTTAAAATATCTTTTACTCTTGGAACGAATAAAGAAGCTTCATTTAGTTTTGTTACATAATGGCGTGAATTTCTGCTACTTTGATATTGCTCATACACTTCTTGTAGTTTATAATCAGTTATAAAAGATGATTTAATATCTAAATCTTCTAATATTTGTAAATCTCTTTGAGAAAAATTTGATCCTATAAGTGAAGCATAAGAATATATAGAGAAACCAATAATTAATATAATTAATCTTTTCAAATACTATCCTATTTTGTGAAATAGGAGATATTTTATCTAAATAATTGTAGAAAACTGCTTAAATAACCTTATTGCATTATTTGTAGTAAGTTTTTCAATCTCTTCTTTTGGAGTTTCTAGTACTTCTGAAATTTTATCTGCCACATAAATTGTATATAAAGGTTCATTTCTTTTTCCTCTAAAAGGATGTGGAGTTAAATAAGGGCCATCAGTTTCAATTAATAACTTCTCTTTTGGAATTTTAGGAAGTACTTCTACAAGTTTTTTAGCATTTTTAAATGTTAAAACTCCCCCTATTCCAAAATAAAAATTATGCTCTGCTAAGGGAAGTAGATGTTCACTTGCATTAAAGCAATGTAAAACACCACCAACCTCTTTTGCATTATAATCTATAAGAATCTGTCGCGAATCATTTGAGGCTTCTCTAATATGAACGATTAGAGGTTTTTTTACTTTTTTAGCAAACTCAATTTGAGCTATAAAAACTTCTTTTTGTTTTGCTATATTTTGTTTTTTTTCTTCTTCATCTGCAGGAAGTCTAAAATAGTCTAAGCCACATTCACCAACAGCAATACATTTTGGATGAGTAATATACTTATTCATGATTTTTTCATCATATTTTTCAATATCATAAGGATGAATACCAACTGCAAAAAATACTTCTTCATATTTTTCAGCCAATTTAATTGCTTGTGGTAAATCATCAAAATCTGCACCAGGGATTAAAAAACCTTTAACTCCCTTTTCTAAAGCTCGAGTTATTACATCATCAATATCATCGTAATATTGTTTATTATCTAAATGAATGTGTGTATCAAGTATTATGATAAAAGCCTTTTTTCAATTAGATTAAGCAAAGAGTTTAAATTATTTAAATCTGAAGCTTTTATCCAAGTATCAATACCAAAATTTTTAAAAGCATCATAATCACCATCATCTTCTATAATAGCTACAGAAACATATTCTTTTGCACAAGCACTTGATTTATTTTCTTCAAAATCAAATATTGTGTCAATATCTAAAATTGCAATAACTGCATCTCCTGAACTACCACTTTGATAATGTTCAACCTCATGCTTATCATCAATGATAGATTGATCCATTTCATTAAAAGTTACTATTTTCATTTACTACTCCATCTTGGGATTTTTAATTTTATCAAAAAAATAATTAATTCTCTACAAAATATATCTAGCCATATCTTCATGCTCAATAATCTTATCTAATTTTTTTTCTACAAGTTCTTTTGTGATAATAACTTTTTCACCACTTTTTTCATCAGCTTCATATGAAATATCTTCAATAACTTTTTCTATAACAGTATGAAGTCTTCTTGCTCCAATATCTTCTGTTTTTTCATTTGCTGTAACTGAATATTTTGCAAAAGCATGAATTGCTTCATCATCAAATTCTAAATCTACATCTTCAACTTTTAAAAGTGCTTGATATTGTCTAAGTAATGAATTTTTTGTATTTGTTAAAATTTTATATAAAGCCTCTTCATCAAGATTATCTAATTCTACTCTTAAAGGAAATCTTCCTTGAAGCTCAGGCAATAAATCACTAGGCTTTGAAACATGAAAAGCTCCAGCTGCTATAAACAAAATATGATCAGTATTAACTTGCCCAAATTTAGTATGAACTGAACTTCCTTCAACTATTGGAAGTAAATCTCTTTGAACACCTTCTTTTGAAGGGTCTTGATTTTGGTTTTTTGAACCAGTTGCAATTTTATCAATTTCATCCAAGAAAATGATTCCACCATTTTCAGCTCTTTTTACTGCTTCAATTTTGATAGCTTCTTGGTCAAGAAGTTTGTCACTTGCAACATCTCTTAAAAGAATCCTTGCATCTTTAATAGTAACTTCTTTTTTGACTTTCTCTTTATTAAGACCGCCTAACATTTTATTAAGACTCTCTTGCATAGAACTCATATCCATTGGCATTGAAGAATCTAAAATTTCCACATGGGCTTTTTTAGGAAGTTCTAATTCTATTTTTTTATCATCAAGTTCACCCTTGAAAAGTTTTGATTCCATTTTATTATATGTTTTAATAAAAGATTCTCTAGCACTATCAGTTGCACCTTCAGGTAAAGGAGGAAGAAGTTTTTCAATAATTTGTCTATTAATTTCATCGTCAAGTTTATCTTTTATTTTTTCTTCATATTCTCTAGTTACAAGTTTTAT
The DNA here is from genome assembly GCA_030145305.1 of Halarcobacter sp. Classification (GTDB taxonomy): domain Bacteria; phylum Campylobacterota; class Campylobacteria; order Campylobacterales; family Arcobacteraceae; genus Halarcobacter. The sequence goes on from JAQYVX010000001.1 coordinate 86,033, forward strand.
TGATTCGTAAACTAAATCTCTAATCATAGATTCAACATCACGACCTACAAATCCAACTTCAGTATATTTTGAAGCTTCTACTTTTATAAAAGGTAATCCCATCATTTTTGCAAGTCTTCTTGCAATTTCCGTTTTACCAACTCCGGTACTTCCAATCATAAGAATATTCTTTGGCATAATCTCTTCTTGAAGTTCTGGTTCTACTTTCATTCTTCTAAATCTATTTCTTAATGCTAAAGCAATTGTTTTCTTTGCATCATTTTGTCCAATAATATAATCATCAAGATAAGAAACAATCTGTTTAGGTGTCATATCCATTTATCTACTTGTCCTCTATTTCTAATATTTTAATATTTTGATTTGTATAAATACAAAGTTCTCCTGCAATCATTAATGATTCACGTACTAAATCAACAGGTTTAAGAGTTGAATGTTTTTCTAATGCCCTAGCAGCTGAAATTGCAAAATTTCCACCACTCCCAATAGAAGCAATACTTCCATCTTCAGGTTCAACAACATCTCCGTTTCCAGAAAGTATAAAAATATGTTCTTTGTTTAAAACTATCATCATAGCTTCAAGTCGTCTAAGAACTTTATCTTTTCTCCACTCTTTTGAAAAATTTATAACAGCTTTTAATAAATCGCCTTTTGTATTTTCCAAATGACCTTCAAACATGTCATAAAGGTTAAAAGCGTCAGCTGTACTTCCTGCAAAACCAGATAAAATCTGATCTTTATAAAGTCTTCTAATTTTTGTTGCATTTCCTTTTAAAACTGTATTTCCAAAAGTTACTTGCCCATCTCCACCAATTACAGCTTGGCCTTGCCCTTTATATGCAAGTATCGTAGTTGCATCAAACATTAATTATTCTCCAATAATTTCTACAGATAAAGTAGCGTGGATTCCATGACCTAATTTACAATCAGCTTCAAAAGTACCTTCTGCTTTGATTTTTGCTTTTAATGAAATTGCTTTTTTATCAACTTCAATATCAAATTGTTCTTTTAATGATTCACTAATCTCTTTATTTGTAACAGAACCAATTAAATGTCCATTTGCTCCAATTTTGTGTTTAATAGTCAATTTAGTTGAATTTAATGTTTCAGATAATTTTTTTGCTTCTTCAACTTCTTCAGCTTCTTTTATTGCTTTTCTTTTTTGTTCAGCTCTATATTTTGCTAAGACATCATTTGTTGCATGTAAAGCTAAACCTTTTCCAATAAGAAAATTTTTACCATATCCATCTTTTACATCTTTAACTTCACCAGCTTTACCAGTTCCATTTACATCTTTTAATAATAATACTTTCATAAAATCTCCAATTTTTTTAAAATGTTGGATATTCTACTATAAGTTGTTTGAAGTCGGGATTAATAAAGATTAGAGAGATAATTAAGAAAAGCAAACTCTATTTTTACCTTCACTTTTAGCCTTATAAAGATTTTTATCTGCTACGTCTATAACTTGTTCTATATTTTTAAACCTATCAAACATACTCAAACCAAAACTTGCAGTGATATTTTTCTCTTTGAGAAAAATATCATTTTCAATATTTTTACGTAATCCTTCCGCAACATTTATTAAATCTTGTTCATTAATTTTTTGACAAACTATCAAGAACTCTTCTCCTCCCCATCTTCCAAGTTTATCTGTTTGTCTGATATTTTTAAGAAGTATTTGAGCAAATTTTTTCAAAATTTCATCTCCAAAAAGATGTCCATAGGTGTCATTCACATGTTTAAAATCATCAATATCTAATAATATAATGCCACACTCAGTTTTATATCTTTTATTATAATGATGTACTTCTTCTAAAACTTCATTCAACTTTAATCTATTTCCAACTCCTGTTAAAATATCCTTTCGTGATAATTCTTTTAATTTTTTGTTATTTGTTTTAAGCTGATAACTATAAATACTAAAAAGTAGAAAAACGACAAAGATAGCAGAAAATATTTTCCATAAAAATATATAGTCAACTTTTACACTTTCTTTTACTGTTATCCAACGATTTAAAATCTCTCTAATTTCGAAGCTATCAATACTTGTTATAATTTTTTGGAAAATATCGTTTAATAGAGGCTCATCATTTCGAGAAGCAATAGTAAAATCATCATCTATATTTAATCGAGCAGAAACTTTCAGCACATTATAAAAATTTCTTTGTATATTAGAACCTGAAACACTTAGATTATCTATATATCCAAACAATTGACCTCTTTCAACTTTTTTCAAACCATCAACAGTATTATCAACTTCAATTATATTAATATCTGGATATTTATTTTTAAGAATTTCGATAGTCGCATATCCTCTAATTACACCTATCTTCTTATGTTTTATATCTTCAATATTATCGATAAATGGCTTTTCAATTGTTGTAATTAAAACAATAGGTGATTTCATATAAGCATCTGTGAAATTCATATACTTTAAACGATTTACAGTAGGTAAGGCAGAACCTATAATATCACATTTTCTATTTTTTATTGAAAATAAGCTATCTTCCCAATTTTTTGTAGGATAAACTTCAATATTCAAATTTGCTTTTGTTTTAATTAAATCAAAATAATCTGCAACGATACCAATATATTTTCCATTATTAAAGCCTTCAAAAGGCATCCAACCTGGAGATACACAGAGCTTAATAACTCCTTTTTGTAATAAAAAATCACTCTCCTCTTTCGTAAAGAATAACTCCTTTTCATCTGTTCCATTCAGCATATCATCAAATACAATAATTTTATTTCTTTGATTAACTAAAAGTTTACTAGTTCTTGAAAGTTGTTTATGTACTCTTTGAAGTAATTCTTTATTTATTTTTCCAATTCCGTAAAGATCTAAAAGCATTAATTTTTTTATCTCTTTTGATTCATACTTTAATTCCTCTATAGTTTTAGTAGAATTATATTTTGCATGAATTATATTTATAGTTTCATCTGTATGGTCAATTGCATATTGCCAACCCTTTTTAGTTCCTTCTAAAAAAGATTCTATTTTTTTCATATTTCTTTGTGCAAACTCATAAGAACTAAAAAGATTCATTGCATTTGTAAAAAAACCATATTCATAAGGATCAATAATATTATAAGGCACTTTTTGTCTATTTAATTCATATAATTCATTTGATGTAAAAGCACTAATTGCATCTACTTTCTTATTTTTAAACTCTTCTATACCAAAACTATGAGGAATATAAGTTCCTTCTATAAAAAAATGATTCATAAGAAGAGAAAGAGAACTTTGTTTATACTCATACTCTGTTGCCATAATTTTTTTACCATTTAATTGTGAAGGTGTTTTTATATTTGGTTGTGTAACAAAAACCAAAGGAGACCGATGTAAATAAGTAGCCAAAATAACAGTAGGTTGAAGAACTCTATTTTTAATCATAACAGGAGTATTAGATATACCAAAATCTACTTTTTTAGCTAAAACATTATCTTCTATATTAATACCATCTTTATATTCAAGAAGAGTTACGTCTAATCCTAAGTTTTTATAAAAACCTTTTTCTTTTGCCATAATAAATCCAGCATGTTGAAACTGAAACTTCCAATCTAATTGTAAAGAGACTTTTTCTAAGCTTACTTTAGCATGTAAATGAAAAGAGAATAATAATAAAATAAATATAAATTTAAATGTAGTTTTCATAAAATAAATAATAACATAAAATTACTTTTAAGAGTAAGGTCTACTTACATCTGAATAACAAAAATAAGACTTACAGTTAAAAGAATTTGAAATATAAAAATATAGCTAGTTAAAACAAAAGCATCCCAACCACTTTCTTTAATTGCTCTAAAAGAAATTTTTAGACCAATTGCACTCATAGCTAATAATAAACTTACCTTACAAGTATAAGAAATTGCATCAATTATATATGTTGGTAAAAGATGAGTTGAAGCTAAAATTGAAAAAAAGATAAATCCAAATACAAAAATTGGAACTTGAAACTTACTTGATACTTCTGATTTATTAGTTTTCTTTTTTACAACTACATAAATAAGCCAAAGAATAACAGGAGTTAAAAGTAAAATTCGCCCCATTTTAACTATTGTTGCACTTTGTCCTACTGTTTCATTTACTCCAAATCCAGCTGCAATTGCATGTCCTACTGATTGTAAAGTATTTCCTAATAGTATTCCAATTTCTATATCAGAAAAACCTATTAAATATCCAAGTAGCGGTAAAGCGAATAAACCAAAAGTACCTAAAATATTTACAATTGCAATTGCAATTGCTGTTTTTTGCTTTTCTAAATTTAAAATATCCTTAGTTGCAGCAATTGCAGCACTTCCACAAATTGCACTTCCAATTCCTAAAATCAAACCAAGATCTTTGTCAAATTTTAATTTCTTTGTTAGATAAATTGCAAAAGCTAAAGTAGCAATTAAAGTTATAATTATAAGTAATATTGTATTTATTCCAAGCTCTCTTAAAACATTAAAATCTAGATTAATTCCCATAAGTGAAATAGCAAGAGCTAACAGTGCTTTTTCACTAAAAGAAATACCACTGTTAAATTTTTTAGGAATTCTTACAGTATTCCCTAAAATAGTACCTAAGATAATTGCCAGAGTAACCGAACCAAGAGCTATATATTTTGAAAGAAGCATTGCTAGTAAAGAGATGCTTGTTGTTAAAACTAATCCATATATTTTATTCATTCGCGGATTATAATAGAATATTTATAAAAAAGTTCATAATAAAAAGATTGAATTTTAATCTTTTTATTATGATATGTTAATTTTTTTCTTAACTTGCAATATCAAGTGTGTTTGGCAAATTATGTCTAATATTCCTTTTTTTAACATAATTATTTAATCCAATGTGATTGTTATATCCTAAAAGTTTTGCAATTTTTCTAACAGATAATCCTACAGCTAAAAGTTCTTCAATTTTATCTCTTTGCTTATCAAACTTAGATTTCTGAATAGTGCCTTTTGGTTTTCCCAAAGTTTCACCTTTTAGTTTTTTTGCTGTTAAGGCTTCTTTTGTTCTTAAACTCATTAAATCTTTTTCTAAACCAAGAGTCATAGAAATTACACCTAAAATCATTTGAGTTAACATATCTTTATCATCAACTAAATCAAGATTTTGTTTTATTACTAAAATTCTAATTTTATTTGAAAGAAGAAATTTCACAATTTCTAAGATTGTTTCAATTGTTCTTCCAAAAACATTTAAATTATATACCAAAAGTGTTGAAGAAGATTGACAACTTTTTAAAAAATCAAGCATATTTTTTTCATCATCAGGGGTATCAATTGCTATTTCAATTGATTGATAAATTGAAAGATTGTTCTTTTCTATATAAGAATGCAAAGCTTTTTTTTGCTCGCTCGTATACTGTTCATTATTGTTGTTAACTCTTAGAAAACTGAAAATTTTAGACATCTATATTCCTTTTACAAAAAGTTTAATTATATATTTAATACTAACATATTGTTTAATATTAAATATATAAATATTATACAAAATGATATACATATTTAACTTAAGCTTCCTTTAAACTTTGCTCTCTTAAATAATTTAATTGACAATAAAAATCTTCTTTTTGAAAATAAAGTGATTTTTAGGTAATATCTAATTCTTATTAAATATCAAAAAGGTTTTAAAATTGAAATTGGTCGTAGCAATAACTGGTGCTAGTGGTGCCAAACTTGGATTAAAATTTATTCAATATTTACCAAAAGAGGTTGAAGCATTTGTTGTTATTTCAAAAAGTGCAATAAAAGCTTTGAAGTTAGAAGAAAATATTGATATAAAAAAAGAGTTAAAACAAAGAGAAAATACTCATATTTTTAAAGAAACCCAAATAGAAGCGCCTATTGCTTCTGGTTCATTTAAAACAGATAAAATGATTATTATTCCTTGTTCACAAAATACTTTAGCAAAGTGCGCTGTTGGCATATCTGATAATCTTATAACAAGAGCTTTTACAGTTATGCATAAAGAAAAAAGAGAAGTTGTAATAGCATGTAGAGAAATGCCTTTATCTACAATTGCTTTAGAAAACATGCTAAAACTTTCTAAAGTAGGTGTAATTATAGCCCCTCCTGTTATTGGATATTATTCAAAACAGCAAACCTTAGAACAAATGGAAAATTTTTTAATTGGTAAATGGTATGATTTATTAAAAATTGATCATGACTTATATGAAAGGTGGAAATAACATGGAAGCAACTATAAAGAAAAACGAGAAAGAACAAGAAAAAAAAGAAATAGTAACTTCACATAAGAAAGCTATATATAGTGGGACTTTTGACCCTATTACAAATGGCCATATGGATATTATTAGAAGAGCAGCAAATATATTTGATGAAGTAATTATTGCAGTTGCTAAAAGTGAAAGAAAGAAGCCTATGTTTTCGCATAAACAAAGAGTTAAATATACAAAAGCTTCAACTAAACATTTAGAAGGAGTTAAAGTAATTGGCTTTGATACTTTATTAGTTGATTTAGCCAGTCAATTGGAAATAAATACAATTATTAGGGGTCTACGAGCCGTTTCAGATTTTGAATATGAACTTCAAATGGGCTATGCAAATTCTTCTATAAACAAAAAATTAGAAACACTTTATCTAATGCCAACTTTAGAAAATGCCTTTGTATCATCTACAATTGTTAGAGAAATCATCAGGTTTGACGGTAAGTTTTGCCATTTAGTACCAAAAGAAGTATTAAAATGTATGTCGTAATAGAAGGAATTGATACAGCAGGTAAATCTACACAACTTAATATTCTAAAAGAAAAATATCAAGAAGCTATTTTTACAAAAGAGCCAGGTGGAACAAAAATAGGCCTAAAACTTAGAGAAATGGCTTTAAATGGCGAAGCAAAAAGTAAAATAGCTGAAATGTTTTTATTTTTAGCTGATAGAGCTGAACATATTGAAGAGGTTATTAAAGCCAATGAAGACAAAGTAATTATAAGTGATAGAAGTATTATAAGCGGTATTTCATACGCTTCTAACATGCCTTTAGAGCTTGTTACATCACTAAATTTAATTGCTACATCAAATATATTGCCAACGCATGTTGTTTTATTAGAATTATCAAGAGAAGAACTAAAAAAACGATTAGCAGAAAAAGCAAATGATTCTATTGAATCTAGGGGAATTGATTACTTAATTGATATACAAAATAGAATGAAAAAAACAGTGGAAGTATTAAATTTAAATCATGTATTTATAGATGCTAGTTTAGGCATTGAAGAGATTGCACAAAAAATTGAGGATTTTTTAAATGAGTAACACAATAGTTAAGAAAAATATTCAAAGCCTAAGAGGTATGAATGATATATTAGGAGAAGAAAGCTTATTATTTACATATTTTATTGAAAATGCTGCAAGAATAGCTAAAAATTATGGCTTTTCCTATTTTGAAACTCCTATTTTAGAAGAAACTGCACTTTTCAAAAGAAGTGTTGGAGAAAGTTCAGATATTGTAAATAAAGAGATGTACCAGTTTATAGATAAAGGTAAAAATGATGTTTGTTTAAGACCTGAAGGAACAGCTGGTGTTGTTAGAAGCTTTGTAGAAAATAAATTTGACCGTGCAGGTGGAACTTATAGATGGTATTATCACGGACCAATGTTTAGATATGAAAGACCACAAAAAGGAAGACTAAGAGAATTTCACCAATTTGGAGCAGAAGTCTTTGGTATAAGTTCTGTTTACGAAGATGCAAATATCATTATGATGTTAAAAGATATTTTAGATTTTTTCAAAATTGGATTCAAACTTCAACTAAATTCTCTAGGTTGCCAAACTTGTATGCCACCGTATAGAGAAAACCTAGTTAAGCATTTAACAAATCTAAAGCCTGAGCTTTGTGAAGACTGTAATAAAAGGATTCTTACGAATCCTATTAGAGTTTTAGATTGTAAAAATGATAACTGTCAAAGATTATTATACAATGCTCCTAAAATTACAAATAATTTATGTGAAAATTGTGATACAGACTTTGAAAAATTAAAAGAAATTTTAGATTTTAATGGCATTGCATACGAGATTGATACAAACCTTGTTAGAGGATTAGATTATTACTCACAAACTGCATTTGAATTTACTTCTTCTGAAATTGGTGCTCAAAGTGCTATTGCTGGTGGGGGAAGATATGATAAATTAGTTGAATTTTTAGGAGGTAGAGAAACTCCTGGAATTGGCTTTGCTATTGGTATTGAAAGATTACTTGAATTAATTAAAATGAATGAAACAAATGAAGAAGTATTTTACCTTGGAGCGTTAAGTGATGAAGCCCTTAACACTTTAACAAAAATTGCAGGAATGAAAAGAAAAACAAATAAAGTCCTTATTGAATATACGCCTAGAGGCTTTGGTAAGCACTTTAAGCTTGCTCAAAAGCAAAATGCGACGATTGTTTCTCTTATTGGTGAAAATGAATTAAAAGATGGAACAATTTATACAAAAAATCTTATTACTGGTGAAGAAAAAACTATAAAAGTTGAGGAATTTTAATATTGGAAAATTATGGTATTGACATATGGGCTGACGATAACTTTATTATTGAAGATGGGCTATTAAAATTAAACTATGCTTCAAAACCTTCTTTAATAGATATGGTCAAAGAGATAAGAGAAGAAGATTATAAAGGACCTTTACTCCTTAGATTTCCTCACTTAAGTTTAAAACAAATAGATAAGTTGTTTACGCTTTATGATAATGCAATTAAAGAGTATGATTATAAGGGGAAATTTAATGCTGTATTTCCTTTAAAAGTAAATCAACTTCCAAACTTTTTATTACCACTTATAAAAAATGCACACAAGTATAATTATGGTTTAGAAGCAGGAAGTAAAGCAGAATTATTTTTGGCAATGACTTATAATAAAATGGGTGCACCTATTACTGTAAATGGTTTTAAAGATAAAGAAATGATTCATTTAGCCTTTATTGCTAAAAAAATGGGTCATAATATCACTGTTATAATTGAGGGACTAAATGAACTCGAAGTTATACTTGAAGTTGCAAAAGAAACCTCTTTACCTAAACCAAATGTTGGTCTTAGAGTTAGACTTTTCAATTCAGGAAGTGGTGTTTGGGCAAAATCTGGTGGTATTGATTCTAAATTTGGCTTAAGTTCAACAGAGATATTAGAAGCTTTTGAGTTATTAAAAAAGAATGACTTAACAGATATTTTGACAATGATTCACTTTCACATAGGTTCTTCTATGAGTACAATTAAGCCTTTAAAAAATGCTTTAAAAGAATCTGGTCATATATATGCTGAACTAAAAAATCTTGGAGCTAATAATTTAAGTGCTATTAATATTGGAGGTGGATTAGCTGTTGAATACTCACAATTTCAAAGAACAACACAATACCATCTTCAAGAATTTGCAAATGATGTTATTTTTACATTAAAAAACATTGCACGGCAAAAAGGTGTTGAAGAACCAGATATTTATACTGAATCAGGAAGATTTATTTCAGCTTCTTCAACAGTATTAATAACTCCTGTTTTAGAACTATTTTCTGCTGAGTATACTCCTGAGCATCTAAGATTAAAAGAAGTTAATCCTCCTTTAATAGAAGAATTAATAGAACTATATAGGGATATAAATTCTAAAACAGCTTTAGAATTTATGCATGATAGTATTGATCATCTAGAATCACTTTTAAAACTTTTTGATTTAGGTTATATTGACTTAGAAGATAGAAGTAACGCAGAATTACTTACAAATTTAGTTATAAAAAAAGCTATTTGGCTTTTAGAAGTTGATGATTATGAAGAATTAAAAAGAATTGATAATAAAATTCAAGAGAAATATTTATTAAACTTCTCAATCTTTCAATCACTTCCAGATTTTTGGGGAATACAACAAGAATTCCCAATTATGCCAATTACACATCTAGATAAAAAACCTACAAGAAGTGCATCTTTATGGGATATTACTTGTGATAGTGATGGTGAAATTCCTTTTACTCCCGAAAAACCACTTTATTTACATGATGTAGATTTGGATAAAGAAGAGTATTATCTTGCTTTTTTCCAAGTTGGAGCTTATCAAGATGTTTTAGGAATGAAACATAATCTTTTTTCTCACCCAACAGAAATAAATGTTGTTTTTGAGAATAATGAATTAAAACTTGAAAAAATTATTGAATCACAAAAAATTATCGATATTTTAGAAGATATTGACTACGATACAAAAGAAATTAAAAATATATTAAAAATGAATTTAGATGACAACACTTATAGAATTTTAAATAAATACTTGAATGAAAATTCTTATCTAAAAACAGCCTGGAGCTAAAATGAGTAAAGAATTAGATAAACACGAAATTATAAAACAAGAGATATTAAAAGAGCAAGAAGAACTTGGACTTTGGAATCAAATTAAAGAAGATTTTCTTGTTCCTAAAATCAATGACCCTGCTCTAAACTCAAGTTTTGAACTATTTTTTAACTATCCTGGTGTTTGGGCAATTATAAATCATAGAATTGCAAACAAACTTTTTAATAAAGGATATATAAAAATTGCACGTGCTTTTGTTGGTATTACTTCATTATTTAGCAAAACAGATATACATCCAGCAGCAACTATTGGTAGAAGAGTATTTATAGATCATGCTATTGGAGTTGTAATTGGTCAAACTACAATTATTGAAAATGATGTATTAATTTATCAAGGGGTAACCTTAGGTGGGGTAAATTTAGACAAAGGAAAACGACATCCTACAATTAGAGCAAATTCTGTAATTGGAAGTGGTGCAAAAGTTTTAGGAAATATAACAATTGAAACCAATGGAAAAGTTGGAGCCAATTCTGTTGTAATTTGTGATGTTCCAGAAAACTCTACTGCTGTTGGAGTTCCTGCTAAAATCATTAAAAGAGATGATAAAAATGGAAGACTTAATCATGGAGATTTACCTGATATCGATAAAGAAATGTTTGAATATTTATTAAAAAGAGTTGCCCTTTTAGAACATCATATAAAAAAATGTGATGGTCTTGATTTAACTGAAAAAGAGCATGACTTAGAGTGTATTTACAAAGAATTTATAACTGCAATGAATTCTATAAAAAAATAAATAAATGTTAGAATTAATATTATTTGGAATTATAACAGGCTTTGTATCTGGCTTTTTTGGAGTTGGAGGAGGAATGGTTTTAGTTCCAATGCTTATAATGGCTGGTTATCTTATGAAAGAAGCCATTGCTATTTCAATCATGCAAATGGTTTTTTCTTCAATCTATGGCTCTTTTCTAAATTCAAAAAAAACACAAGGTATTTTTAAAGAAGGAATAATTTTAGGGATTGGAGGCTTTATAGGAGGCTTACAAAATAGTTTTGTATTAGCTCTTGTATCTAATGAATTTTTACAATATTTATTTATCCTTATTATTATTTTATCTATTATAAAAATATTTATTTCCCCTGCCCAACCTGATTGTGAAGTAAAAAAACATAATAAACTAACTTTATTTATAGTAGGTTTTATTGTTGGTATTATTGCTATGAGTATTGGTGTAGGAGGAGCTGTTATGCTGATTCCTATTTTAGCTGGGTTTATGAAGTATCCTATTAAAACAGCAACTACTTTATCATTATTTTTTGTTATTTTCTCATCAATTGCTGGTTTTGCATCATTGTCTTTAAGTGGACAAATGCTTTTTAGTGAAGGATTAAATGTAGGTTTAGCTTCATTACTTGGTGTATACTTTGGAATAATGGCCAAAAATGCTACTGGAATAACATCTTACAAACAAGCTATTTTAATATTAAATTTTGTAATACTAAGTACGATGATATATAAAACTTTTTTCTAAAAACTTTTAAATAATATTAGGATTAAGTCCTAATGCTATTTAAAAGAAATGGATAAATTCCACCTTTTAGATAAACTTCTACATCTTCTTTTGTATCAAGTCTAAGTTTTAATTTAATCTCAATATTTATATTTTCTTTTTCTATAAAAACATCAACTTTTGAGTTTATTTTTATTTCACTAGCTTCTATATTTAAAGTCTCATTTCCTTTTAACTTTAAACTCTCAATATCATCATCAATAAACTCTAAAGGCAAAATTCCGCAAGCTACTAAATTTAATCTATATCTTTCATCAAATGACTTTGCAATAATTGCTTTTACTCTTAAAAGTCTTATTCCTTTTGAAGCCCATTCTCTAAAATTTCCAGATCCAAAATCTTTTCCTGCAAAAATCACTAAAGGCCTACTAATTTCTTTAAATCTTTGAGCTTTATCAAAAATAGAAACAATCTCTCCATTTCTATAATCAATTGTAAAACTACCCTCTTTTGTAAGCATATTATTTTTAATATAAGAGCTATCAAATATTGAACGCACCATAACATTTGGATTAGCACTTCTACTTAAAAAAGTATTATATTCAAAAGATTTAACTCCTTTACTTTCCAAATATTTTGCAGCAGGTGAATATAAAGATATATTTTCCAAAGGTGAGATATATTCACTTTTTACTAAATCTTTAAATAAAGCTAATATTCCAGCATTTTGAATATCGATTTTATTTGTTTCTTCTATGTTGTCTAATTCTTTTTCTTCAAAAAGCTCTAAATATTCCTTATTGTAGAAGTTAATATTATTTGAATTTTCATCCCAAGTATAAGTATCATTTCTTTTAAAATCTAAATTCTGCCAAAAGTCATTACCTTTAAAGATATTTTCTAAGGCAATATCATTTGTATGAATATTCTCACTAAAAATATTCTCATTAAAAATATTTTTATCTAAAATAGAGTTTTCTAAACTTTGCAAGTCTATATCTATTATTTCGTCAAAGTCTATTTGTTCATTTTTTTGATGAAATAAACCTTGTTTTTCTAAATATAATTTTATTAATTTCCCATAATCTTCATTTTCTTTTATTCTATTTAAATAAGAGATTGTTTCTTCATCTATTGCAAAAAAAGAAGACTCCATCTCATATTTAGAACAAAGTTTCAATATATTTTTTCTATGGGTAATATTTAAATATTTTAAGCCATTTCCATAAAATTCTAAAACTTTTCCTTTTAAACTCATGCTGTTTAATTTATTTTCTAGGCTAAGTCCTATTTTTTCAATTATGGAATCTTCTTCTAAAATATCATCTTCAAATTTCATGTGAATTTTAACACCAACAACTTTTGGAAGATTAATAGATATTTCATTTCCAAAAATAGCTGTTTTTGATTTAATATTATCAATAGTAAAATTAAGTATTCCAAAACTATTTGGTCTATTTTTATTAGGCTCTTTTTTACTAGTTTCTATTGATAAAATTGATTCAGGATATAAAAAGAACTTGCCATCTTTTTTTTCTAGATGTAAAATAGTTGATAAATAATTTAAATCAAACTCATTATTTTCAAAACAGTTTGGAGGAACTACTCTAATATTTTTAAATGCATGTTGTGACCATTTTATAAAAGAGTATTTTTCTATAAGTTCTTTGTTTTCTTCACCATCTTTTTGATTTAAATTATTCATTAAAATATCAATCATTATTTTTGGATTTATTTTGTCTATATCTTCATTTTTAGATTTAAGAAGATCTCTGATTGTTGCTAAATCACTAAAAGTTAAAAGTGCTTCAAAATCTTCCATTACAATTCTTGAAGGATAAAACTTTATCTCTTCTTGATTTCTATTTAAAAAAATATTTATAATTTCTTGAAACTCTTTTTCATTTTTTGCATTTCTGATATTTAGTTCAAAAAGTATTTTTAAAACTTTTGGTAAGTTTCTTAGCTTTGGATAATTTATTAGAAGTTTATTTATATCATAAAAATAGAATACTTCATTTTCTATTTCAAAACTATTTATAACATTCAAAATGCACAACCTTCAATTTTTAAATTTCAATAACTAGTAAAATAGCAAATGATTCTTTAATCTTTTATTATGATATAATATTTGCTTCAAATTTTTAAAGGTTATATAACAATGCAAGATAAAATCAAGATATTTAACGCAAAAGAAAACAACTTAAAAAATATTAATTTAGAGTTACCAAAGAATAAACTTATCGTATTTACAGGACTTTCAGGTTCAGGAAAATCCACATTAGCATTTGATACTTTATATGCAGAAGGTCAAAGAAGATATATAGAATCATTATCAGCATATGCAAGACAATTTTTAGACAAAGTTGGAAAACCTGATGTAGAAAGAATTGAAGGTTTAACTCCTGCTATTGCAATTGATCAAAAAACTACTTCTAAAAATCCACGTTCAACAGTTGGAACTATCACAGAAGTTTATGACTACTTTAGACTTTTATATGCCAGAATTGGAACACAACATTGTCATAAATGTAAAAAACCTATTTCACAAATGTCAGCATCTGATGTTATAGACCAAGTTCTAAAACTACCTGATAATTCAAAAATTGTAATGCTAGCACCACTTATAAATAGAAAAAAAGGAACCTTTGCAGACTTACTAGAATCTTTAAGAGGTAAAGGTTATGTAAGAGCTATGATTAATGGAGTTATGGTTAGACTTGATGAAGATATAGAACTTGCAAAAACACAAATGCATACAATCAAAGTTGTAATTGATAGAGTTGTAGTTAAAGAAGAAAATAAAGATAGAATCGCACAAGATGTTGAAAAAGGTTTAAAAGAAAGTTTTGGAGAACTTGAAATTGAGATTCTAAACCATGCAGAGATTGGTTGCGAAAAACATGTACACTATTCTGAACATATGGCTTGTTTTGATTGTAAAATTTCTTTTGAACCCTTAGAACCTTTATCTTTCTCTTTTAACTCGCCAAAAGGTGCTTGTTCCTCTTGTGATGGGCTTGGAATTAGATATGCCTTGGATATGAAAAAAGTAATAAATGAAGAATTACCTTTAGAAGAAGGAGCTATTAAAGTAATCTATGGATTTAATAAAGGTTATTATTTTAAAATGCTTATGGCTTATTGCGAGGCTGCTGATATTGATATTAAAATTGCCTTTAAAGATTTACCTGAACATCAAAGAAAAGGTATTTTACACGGTGGTGTTGAAGATGCAAAATTCATGTGGAAAAGACATAAACTTACTAGAAAATGGGAAGGTGTCGTAAAAATTGCATATGATATGATAAAAGATGAAAAAGAGATGGCTGAATATATGACAGAAAAGGTTTGTTCAGACTGTGGAGGAAATCGTTTAAAGCCCTCTTCTCAATCTGTATTTGTAGCACAAAAAACTATATCTGAGATTATAAATAAACCAATTGAAGAGGCCCATGCTTTCTTCCAAGATGAAAAAAACTTTGAATATTTAAATGAGCAATACAAAATGATTTCAGCACCAATCTTAAAAGAAATTAAAGAAAGAATTTTCTTTTTAAATGATGTTGGTCTTGGATATATTACCTTAGGAAGAGATGCTAGAAGTATTTCAGGAGGAGAAGCACAAAGAATTAGAGTAGCTTCACAAATTGGATCAGGACTTACAGGAGTTATGTACGTACTTGATGAACCATCAATTGGACTTCATGAAAGAGATACTTCAAAATTAATTAAAACTTTAAGAGCCTTACAAGAAAAAGGGAATACTGTAATTGTTGTAGAGCATGATAAAGAGACTATTGAAGCTGCTGATTATATAGTTGATATTGGGCCAAATGCAGGAAAATATGGTGGAGAGATTGTATTTGCAGGAACATTGGCTAAAATGCATAAAGCAAAAACTTTAACTGCAAAATATTTAAATGGTGATAAAAAAATCGAATATATGCATAATAGACCCCAAGAAGATTTTATAAAAATTAAAAATGTAACTATTAATAATATTGAAAATTTAGATGTTCAAATTCCACTTAAAAATCTTTGTGCAATTACAGGAGTTTCAGGAAGTGGAAAATCATCACTTATTTTACAAACTTTACTTCCTGTTGCAAAAGAATTACTAAATCATGCAAGAAAAGTAAAAAAAATTGATGGAGTAGAGATTGAAGGCTTAGAAAAACTTGATAAAGTAATCTATCTTGACCAATCACCTATTGGAAGAACTCCACGTTCAAATCCTGCAACATATACAGGGCTTATGGATGAATTAAGACTTCTATTTTCAAAGACTAAAGAGTCTGAAATTAGAGGATATAAAATTGGCCGTTTCTCTTTTAATGTAAAAGGTGGACGTTGTGAAAAATGTCAAGGTGAAGGTGAGATTAAAATTGAAATGCACTTTTTACCAGATATTATGGTTAAATGTGATGATTGTCATGGACGAAGATATAATTCTCAAACCTTAGAGATTTTATACAAAGGAAAAAATATTTCTGATGTACTTAATATGAGTGTTGATGAAGCTTTAGATTTTTTCAAAAAAGTTCCTAAAATATATGCAAAACTACAAACACTTACTGATGTTGGACTAGGATATATTACTTTAGGACAAAATGCTGTAACTCTAAGTGGAGGAGAAGCACAAAGAATTAAATTAAGTAAAGAGTTAAGTAAAAAAGATACAGGAAATACACTATATGTCTTAGATGAACCAACAACAGGTCTACATTTTGCGGATGTTGATAGATTAACAAAAGTTTTACATCATTTAGTTGATGTTGGAAACTCTGTTCTTGTAATTGAACATAACCTTGATATTATTAAAAATTCTGATTGGGTTATTGATATGGGTCCTGAAGGTGGAAGCAAAGGTGGAAGAATAGTGGCAGAAGGGACTCCTGAAGATTTGGCAAAAAATCATAAAAAAACAGGTTCATACACAGGTTATTATTTGGAAAAAGAAATTAACTAATGTATGATAAAACACTTTTTACACAAGATTTAGCAATTGAGCGTTTTATATATGCTTTGGAACAAGGTCTTTATATAGAAGCTCATGAACTTTTGGAAGAAGAGTGGAAGTTTTTAAAAAAGAACAATGAAAAAGATAAAGCAAAGGCAATACAAGGCTTAATAAATGGAGCAACTGCTCTTGCTTTATATTATAAAAAAAATCGAATAGAAGCCTATAAAAAAGTATGGCCAGTTTTTGAAAAGCATAAATCTTTGCTAGAAATAGTAGAACTTCCGAATAAAGATAAATTCTACGAAGCTAGAGATTTATTAATAAAAATAAATAATACAATAAACCTATAAGAAAAAAAATCCAAAATTTAATTGCTTATATTAGCTTGCATTTGTGCTTTAGCTTCTGCTATAAAAAAAGCTTTTAATTTCATCATTTCGTCAGTAGGATATTGACTTTTGGCCTCTCCTCTAATTGCTTTTACATAAAAATCATGGGAAGAATTGTTATAACCAAAATTTAAATTTGTAAGTGCAACTTCTTTGTATTTAGAAATCTCTTGATTGCTAACTTCTTTTGTTTCAGACACTTTCTCTACTGATTTTGTCTCAATGCCTTTTAAAAACGTTTCTCTTTCAATTTGTGCAGATTCATTATTGTTTTTTAATAATGAAACCTCATTTGAAGGCTGTATTTGTTGAATTTTAACTTGAGTATTATCAGCATATTGGTTCATTCTTGGTATTAATCCATATTCCATAATAAAGCTCCTTTTATCAACTAATTAATTTATTAATTATATTATACTAAAGTTTAGCATTTTTTGTCAAAAAAAATTGATTTAAAGTTATATTTTGCTATTATGCGCTATTAATTTTATTCAAAAAAAGGAGTACTTATTGGAAGATAATTCCCAAAGGTGTAGTTTAATTGTAGGGATAACATCGTGGATGTATTAATTTTTCTATTTGTTATTGTTCTTGGTACATCGTTTTTATGTTCCGTTTTAGAGTCTGTTCTTCTATCTTCAAACTATTCATATATATCTGTAATAGAAAGTAATGATGCAAGCGCAGGAAAGCTTTTTAGAAAATTGAAGATTAATATTGATAGTTCTATTGCTTCAATTTTAATTTTAAATACTATTGCAAATACCTTAGGGGCGACAGCAATAGGTGTTCAAGCACAAAATGTATTCAACGGAGATAAGACTTTAGTTATGATTGTCTCTATTATTTTAACTTTCGCTATTTTATTTGTAGCCGAAATTATTCCTAAAACAATTGGAGCAGTATACTGGAAACAACTAGCAGCACCATCAGCTAGAATAATCAGTATTTTTGTTTTCTTCACATATCCTATAATCATAATAACTAAATTTGTTACAAAAAAAATAAAAGGAAATGAAAGTTCTGATTCATTATCAAGAGAAGAACTTATTCATACTACTTTATTAAGTGAAGAAGAAGGTGTTATTGGAGACTTAGAATCAGATATAATTGAAAATACTTTAACATTAAATGAAATAAAAATAAAAGATATTTTAACTCCAAGATCAGTTATGTATGCAATTGAGAAAAATACAGCAATAAAAGATATTTTGGAAGATAAAAGAACATACAAATTTTCAAGAGTTCCTATTTATGATGGAACTGTAGACAATATTGTAGGTGTAGTTCTTACTAAGAGACTTTTTAAACAAGCAATTAGAGACACAAGTCAAAGTATGGAATCTATTATGAATCCTGCAATTGCATTAAATGAAAATATTCCAGTATCAAAAGCTTTAAATAAATTTATTGAAAAAAAAGAGCATATGTTTATTGTTCTAGATAATTATGACCAAACAGAAGGAATCATTACTTTAGAAGATTGTATTGAGACTTTATTAGGTTTAGAGATTATGGATGAACTTGATACTACAGCTGATATGAGAAGATTAGCTCTTAATAAAATGAAAGCAAAAAGAAGAGAAAGAGCAAGAAAATAAGCTCAATCCTTTTTATAGCTCTAAAAGTTAGTAATTAAGTAAAATATACTCCATATTACTTTACTTTAAAAGTGAATGTCTACTTAGGCATTCACTTTTTTTTTGCTATAATAATCCTAAAAATCATTAAGACAAAGGCTTATTATGAGTAGCACATTTGATTATGAAAAACTAAAACTTTTTTATATTGGAAAAGAGAAAATTAATGAAAAAGAATCTATTCCTGTAGTATATAAAAACAAGTATCTAACTACACATGCAGCAATAATTGGAATGACAGGTAGTGGAAAAACAGGACTTGGTATTTCTTTATTAGAAGAAGCAGCTATTGATAATATTCCTTCAATTATTATTGATCCAAAAGGTGATATGGGGAATTTACTCCTAAGTTTTCCGGAGCTTAAAGGAAGTGATTTTGAACCTTGGATAGAAGAACAAGATGCAATAAATAACTCAATGACTAAAGCAGAATTAGCAGAAAAAACTGCAAGACTTTGGGAAAAAGGAATTACTGAAGATTTTCAATCAAAACAAAGAATTGGAAAATTAAAAGATAGTGCTGATTTTACAATTTATACCCCAGGAAGTACAGCGGGAGTTCCTGTTTCTATTCTTTCATCTTTTAAAGCTCCTGCAAAAGAGGTCTTAGAAGATAGCGATATATTAAATCAACTTGTAGTTTCAACTGTTTCTTCTTTATTATCACTTGTTGATATAAAAGATAATTCTTCTTCAAAAGAGCATATTTTAATCTCCTCTATTTTTATGGAATTTTATACATCAGCTAAAGATTTAAGTCTTGAAGAATTAATCTCATCAATAGTAACTCCCCCTTTTAAAAAAATTGGCGTATTTGATTTAGAAACTTTTTTTGCACAAGATGAAAGATTAAAGCTTGCACTTAAACTAAATACAATAATTGCAAATCCTTCTTTTAAATCTTGGATTGAAGGGGAACCTTTAGATATTTCAAATTTATTATATGATGAAAATGGAAAAGCTAGAGTTTCAATCTTTTCTATTTCTCATTTAAATGATTCCCAAAGAATGTTTTTCGTTTCACTTTTATTAAATCAAATGCTTTCTTGGATGAGAAGACAAGAAGGAACATCTTCTCTTAAAGCCCTACTTTATATGGATGAGATTTTTGGATACTTTCCACCTTCTAAAAACCCACCTTCTAAACAACCAATGCTGACATTGTTAAAACAAGCAAGATCTTTTGGCGTGGGAGTTATTTTATCGACTCAAAATCCAGTTGATTTAGATTACAAAGGTTTATCAAATATTGGAACCTGGTTTATAGGAAGATTACAAACAAAGCAAGATAAAGAAAAAGTAATTGATGGACTAGCAAGTAGTGGAAATGTAAAATTTGATAAAAAACAACTTTTAAATATGCTTTCAAATTTAGATAAAAGAAATTTTATTATGAAAAATATCCATGAAGATGAAATAAAAGTATTTCAAACTAGATGGGTTTTATCTTATCTAAAAGGCCCTATTTCTAAAGATGATATAAAAAGACTTATGGCTCAAAAGATTAAAAAAGCATTAAATATTTTGCAAGAAAAGAGATCTACTTCTTTAGAAAAAGAAAAAAATTATTCAAATAAGAATTCAAACAATTCTTCATCTAAACCAATTTTACCAAATGATTTAAAAGAAGTTTTTAACTATTTTTCACAACAAGACTCATATCAAATGCAGCCATATTTATTAACTGAATGTGAATTAAATTTTTATAATGCAGCTAAGAATATAGATCTAAAACAACATATTATAGAAAAAATATATTTAGATGAAACAGATTCAAATATAAATTGGGAAGATAAAGAAGTTTTAGAAAATTTTAACTTCTCAAGAAATGAAAAATCCAACTCTAATTATTATAATATTCCAGTATTTTTACAAAATGCCAGAAAATTAAAATCAATACAAAGAGAGTTTACAAATAAAATTTATCAAAACAATAAATTAACTCTATATAAAAATACGGATTTAAAACTAATATCAAAACAAGAAGAAAATTTAATTGATTTTAGAATTAGAATTCAAGATAGATTAAATGAAGCGATTGATGAAAATATAGAAAACTTACAAAAAAAATATGAAAAAGAAGAAAAAAGATTAGAAACAAAAGTTGAAAAACTTTATATAAAACTTGAAAAGGAGAAAGACCAAGCAAGTGCACAAACAACAAATACTCTTATTTCAATAGGTACTTCAATCTTAGGAGCTTTTTTTGGCAGGTCACTACTTAGTAAAACTAATATAGGTAAAGCAGCAAACGGTATAAAAAATGCTTCAAAAATCTTAAAAGAAAAAAAAGATGTGAAGTTTGTAGAAGCTAAAATTCAAGAAATATTAGAAGAAATTAATGCTTTACAAAAAAAATTAGAAAATGAAATTGAGAGTATAAATAAAGAGTATAATATATCAAACTACGAAATAGAAGAAATATATATTAAACCAAGAAGAAAAGATATTTACAATGTAAAAATATCGCTTTTGTGGGAGGAAGCATAATGTTATTAGATTATTTAGAAAATTTTAAAAGTGTTGTTTTATCGACAATAGATGAAGACAATGCCCCGTTTACAAGTTACGCACCATTTATAAAAGATGAAAATAAATATTACGTTTATATAAGTTTAATGGCAAGACATTACAGAAATTTGGATAAAAATCCAAAAGTATCACTATTTTTTATAGAAGATGAAATCTCATGTGAAAATATTTTTGGAAGAAAAAGAGTAGTTTTACAATGTGATTCAAAAAAACTTGTAAGAGATGATGATAAATTTGAAAAGCTAATAGAAGTTTTTGAGAAAAGACATGGTTCAACAATGAAAATGTTAAAATCCATGAAAGATTTTTCTATCTTTGAATTTACTCCATATAAAGGAGAGGCTATCTTTGGATTTGGAGAAGCTTACGATATTGGTGGGGAAAATACTGATGAACTTATTGAAAGAAAAAATCTTAAAGGGCATGGACATAAGAAATAAAAGAAAAAACTAGGAAAGTTATTCCTAGTTTTTTTAGTTTTAAAAGACTAAGGAGCTAGTCTTTCTATCTTCCATGAACTATCTTCTTGTAAGGTATAGACAAATCTATCATGTAATCTATTTGTTCCTGCTTGCCAAAATTCGATTACTTCTGGTTTTATAGTATATCCACCCCAAAAATCAGGAAAAGGAATTTCTCCTTTTATAAATTTATTTTTTATTTCATCAAATTTAGCTTCTAATAAAGAACGTGAAGTTACTATTTCACTTTGATGAGAAACCCAGGCACCAAGTTGGCTACCTTTTGGACGTGATAAAAAATATTTCAAAGACTCTTTTGTTGATATTTTTTGAATTGTTCCTTCTATTTTAACTTGTCTATCCAAATCAAGCCAAGGAAATAAAACTGCTACTTTAGGGTTTTCTTCAATATCTTTTGCTTTTTTACTTTTATAATTTGAAAAAAATACAAAACCCTTTTCATCAAATATTTTTAGTAAAACAGTTCTAACACTAGGCATCATATTTTTTCCTGTTGTAGCTAAAACCATTGCATTAGGTTCTCTTAATT
Organism: Halarcobacter sp.; assembly: GCA_030145305.1. GTDB lineage: Bacteria > Campylobacterota > Campylobacteria > Campylobacterales > Arcobacteraceae > Halarcobacter. The sequence continues at coordinate 108,353 of JAQYVX010000001.1, forward strand.
GTGCATTTATTGCTTGATTAAACCATAATTCAAATTGTTTAAGTGGATTATCATCTAAATCATCTTTGTCTAAACCCTTGTCCATATACTCTTTTCTCATTTGCGTAATATCAATCATTTGAAATTCCTATAAAATATTTGTATTATAATTCTTATTTTACTATAATCTTTTCAAAAAGATATTAAAAGTGATACAAAGAAATACCTGCTATAACTGTTATAGACCAAAAGATTCGTGCATGTGTGAATATATAAACCCCATTGATACAAAGACAAAATTTGTAATTTTAATGCATCCAAAAGAGTATAGAAAAACTAAAAATGGAACTGGCCACTTTACAAATAAATCTCTGAATAATTCAGAAATTTACATTGGTATTGATTTTACAAAGCATAAGAAAATAAATCAACTTTTAGATAATAAAAATAATGAATGTTTTATTTTATATCCAGGAAATGAAAGCATAAAATTAAATTCTCAAAAACTACAAACAAATAAAAATATTGTACTTTTTATTATAGATTCAACCTGGGCTTGTTCTAAAAAAATGTTAAGAGTTAGTGAAAATTTAAAAAATTTAAAAAAAGTTAGCTTTGAAAGTGATAGACTCTCTAATTTTAGAATAAAAGCTCAACCTAAAGATTATTGTTTATCAACAATTGAATCAACTCAATTTATCTTAGAATTACTAAATAATCAAAATATAGAAAATATAGATGAAAAAAGTCTAAATGATTTTACAAGACCTTTTAATAAAATGGTTGAGTACCAAATTAATTGTATAGAAAAAACAAAAGACATGAGATATAAAGAGTAGGATTTATAATAAATCCCTATAAATAAATTCTTACTCTTTAATATCTAAGCTTTCAGCTTCTTTTTGTACATCAGTTTTTAGAAGCTCCGCGATTTTGGCATCAACTATTTCTAAGGTCCTTTTTTGTGTCTCATAAGAAATCTCAGGAAGATTTCCACCCCACATTTTCTCAGCTTGATTGAAACCTTGGACTATCCCTTCTCTAGCTCCTTGTAACGCCTCGATATTATCCCCAGCCATATCCATCACAAAAGAACTAACTCTTGAAGGGGTTTGAGTAATCCCAAAAAACCCTTCTTCTGATACTAAGTTTTTTGCTTCATTTACTGAAAGTTCAGTTAAGGCTTTGCCTTCATATCCAATTGACTTTAAACTAAATCCCCCATCAAGTTCTTTTCCTGATAAAAAGTCATACATTTCAGGATTATTAATAATACCATTTAATAAGTTTTGTGCTGAAGCATTATTTTGAGATAATTCCGTACTTTTAATATTTAAAAATACTTTTATACTCTCCATTGAAATTGAAACATTAACAGCAGAATGATGAATCTTGCTATTAAGATTTTCAGAATTATGAATTTCACTTTTTTGTGAAGATTCTACTTTAGAATTAGCATTAACAATATTTTTATTGTATGCCTCATTTGTATTTGAGTAAACAGTATTTAAATTTAAATTTTCCATTTTTAACTCCTTTTCATAAGTAACATTTCATCTTATTATTACAATTCTTAATTTTAGTTTAAATTAATTATTTTTTCTATTTTCTTTTCAAAGGGTTTTTATTAGTTAAATTTCACTATAATTCAAAAAAAGCGCTAGGTTATAAAATGAAATTTATAAATATTTTTATTGGAATAATAATTACATATAATCTTACAAATGCTTCAATAACGGTAGTTGAAGAAAATATTTTTAAAGAAAATAATGAGATTCATTTTATTATTAAAGAGAATTTTTTCTTTAATCAAAGTAAAAAATCTCTAATAAAATTGCTAAATTCTAAAAAAAATCCAAGTACCATAAATAAAAATTTAATAAAAAAATATTATAAAAATCACAAATATATCCCTTTTTGGGTTAATTCAGATGGCATAAAACAACTTGCTTTTGAATTATTAATAAATATAAAAGATGATTCTATTTTAGGACCATTTTCAGAAAAAATTTTTAATCTGGATAAAATATACTTACAAATAGAAAAAGTTAATACTTTTAATAATATTGATGAATTAATATATCTTGATATAATGCTAACAAGTACCTACCATCAATATATGAAATATCTTTCAAAAGGATTTATTGATTGGGAAGAATTCCAAAAAGAGTTAAAAGAACTTGATGAAAAAAAAGAAATAACTGCAAATTGGAAGAAATATGATGTAAGAAAAAACATTAGAAGACTTCTTTATAAAGCCGTTGAGAAAAATGATATTTTAGTAGCAATAAAAGAAGTAAATTATACTTTTCCCAAAGCGGAAGAATTGTCAAAAAAAATAAAAGAATATATGGAAACTGCGATTAATGGAGGATATACCAAAATTCCTTCAGTAGAAAAATCTTTAAAAAAGGGAAATTATTATCCTCAAATTGTACATTTAAGACAAAGACTTTTTCAAAGTAAAGATTTAGAAGCTATTGAGTGTATTGAGGAAAATACTGAAGACATAAGCAAATATACAAATGAAATTCTAACAGAAAATATAATAGAGGAATCAAATGTAGCTGAAAAAAACTGCTTAGAATTATATGATGAAAATGTATTTAATGCTGTAAAATCATTTCAAAAAAATCATGGCTTAGTTGAAGATGGAATTATTGGAAGAAATACAATTAAAAGATTAAATATTCCAATAGAGAAAAAAATCAAAAAAATGAGAATAAATCTAGAAAGAATGAGATGGATGCCAAGATCTTTGGGAAAAAAACATTTGATAGTCAATATTCCTGATTACAAATTAAAAATGTACAATAATGGCGAAGTAAAATTAAACATGGATGTAGTTGTAGGAGAATATAAAAATCCTACTCCTATTTTTAGCCATAAAATGAACTCTATTGTATTAAATCCTTATTGGAGAATTCCTCAAAGTATTGTTAAAAAAGAACTTATTCCTAAACTTGTTGAAGATCCAAGTTATCTTATAAAAAATGATATAAGAGTTTTTGAAAACTGGGATCATGAATCTCTGCAGTTTGATACTTCAAGTGTTGATTGGAGTATGTATTTAAATAATGATTTAATTGGAACCTCAAAAGTTGCAGCAATGAGATTTATACAAATACCTGGAAATAAAAATCCTCTTGGAAAAATGAAGTTTATGTTTCCAAATAGATATTCTGTATATTTGCATGATACACCTTATAAATACCTATTTAAAAACAAGAGAAGAGCTTATTCTCATGGCTGTATAAGATTATCAAGACCTAATGATCTTTTAAAAACAATAATGCAAGAAGATAGTAATCTTAGTTATAAAAAAGCTGAAGAAATTTTATTAAATATTGAAAGAACAGACTTAGATTTAAGTAAAAAGATTCCTGTTCATATTATATATTTAACATCTTGGATTGATGAAGAGGGGAAAATCCAATTTAGAGATGATATATACAACTATGATAGAATGCAAGAGAAAATTCTATACAGTAAAGCTACTTATTAAAAGAAAAACTTTTCAAATTTTGTTTTAATTCTTTTAATTCATCTTTAGCTATAAAATATTTATCTTCTAATAAGTATTTTACAAATCTAACTTCTGCATTTGTAAAACCATCTAATTCTTTATCTTTTATTGAAGTTTCTTTTGAAGTAACTCTAACACGTCTTAATTTACCATTTTTATTTTTTACATAAAAAACTATGTCAAAATCTTTTGTATTAATTTTTTCAATAGTCACAAAAACTCTTTCAATTGCATCTGTATAAGAAGGAACTATTTCAGTAAAATCATTATTGTTATAAAAACCTATATATAATTTTGAAAAAATATCAAAATATAAAGATAATTTTTTTGTTTTAAAGAAATCTAAATTTATTTTGAGATTCTCTTTATCTCTACATTTTTTAAATATCCATTCTAAAGTTTGAAAATATATAAATTTATTGTGTTTAACTGTGCAAGCTTCTATATACTTTTTATCTTTATATTTTGTTATTAAATTAGTTTTCTTTTTATTGAATACAAGTTCTTTTATAAGAGTATTATCTGTTAAATCTTTTGTAATCCATATAGTACAGTAGCTTGGGAATCTTTTTAAACCCATTGTTCCTTCTGTTAGGACAATTAAAGCTCTGATGTGAAGATTGGGAAAGAGTACTTTTAATAAAGCATGTTTTTTATCAAGTCTTTTATTTAAACTCACAGTTTTTTTAGAAGTAGACATTTCTACAAAATATAAAGCATCATTAGTAAAAAAAAGTGCATCAAATTCACTTATATCTTTATAATTTGATTTATAAACTATTTGCAAACTTCTATCAATCATAAGTCCTGTTTTATAAAACCTGTCAACTCTTTTTTGATGAGGCCCTTTTAATATAAAACTTGTAATAAACTCATCATCTTTTGCATAATCTAAAAGTAATTCATATATGATATTTTCATATATTTCACCTTTAAAGCTATTATATGTTGCAATATTTTCTAATGCTAATTCGTCAACTGTTGATTTTAGAAGTGGTTTTACATTTCTTGTATCATACTTATAATAAGAAAGATAATCTCTAATTCTTGTAGTATCTAAATTTTTTATTTCATTTGTTATTTTTAATTGTTGCACTTATAAAACTTTCTACCTATCCCTAAATTGGAGCGATTATATCTAAAGAAGCATTTTTTGTAAAGTAAAATTCAAGCAAATAAACATATAATATGTATAAAAAAGATATTTATGAAAAAACTCTACCTATGTATTTTCATTATTTTTAGTTTTTATTTTGCTGGATGTAGTGTTAAATATCAAAACATAAATTTAGAAAAAAAAGTTGATTTTGATAAAAATATGACAATGCTATCTAAAAAAATTGAAAGTTTATCAGAAAAGATAGATAAAGAAGAGGCAAAAAGAGTTTCTTATGAAGCTATTATTTATTCAAAATATTTAGCAAATAAATATGAAATAGTAAAACCAGTACTTTTTCATAATACACTTATAAATTTAGATTTGAAAGAAAAAGGTTATTGTTATCATTATGCAAATGATTTGTTAAGTTATTTAAAAGAGAAAGGGTTTAAAAGTTTTTATTTTATTAAAGCAGTATCAAATAAAGGTGAATATTTTGAGCATACGAGTCTTGTACTAACAAGAGATGATATAACTTTTGAAAATAGTATAGTTTTAGATGCCTGGAGAAATGCAGGAGAACTTTTTTTTTCAAAAGTAAAAAATGATAAAAGATATAAATGGGAGAAGAACAATTGAGTAAAAATATATTAATAACTGGATGTAGTTCAGGATTAGGATTGGCCCTTTCAAACCTTTATTTAGAGAATGAATTTACAGTTTTTGGAATCAGTAGAAATAAACCAAAAATAGAAAATAAAAATTTTCATTTTAAACATTTTGACCTTTCAAAAGTAGAAAATATTCAAAAAGAACTCACTCCTTTCATCGACAAAATAGAGGAAATTGAAACTGTTTATTTAAATGCAGGAGCTTTAGGCGATATAAAAGAGATGGCGAATCTCTCAATTGATGAGATTAAAGATGTTTTAGATGTAAATGTTTTTGCAAATAAAGAGCTTTTAGATATTTTAGCAAAATCAAAAGTTAAAAATATCATAGCTTTATCTTCAGGTGCTGCTGTAAAAGGTTCAAAAGGTTGGGGAGCTTACTCTTTGTCTAAAGCTTCACTAAATATGTTGATAAATCTATATTCCAATGAAATGCTAAATACTAAACTTTTAGCAGTAGCTCCTGGCGTTATAGAAACACCAATGACAGATATAATAAGATTTGAAGTTGATGATAAAATTTTTACTTCTGCAAAGATTTTAAAAAAGGGAGAGATTCAACGAGCTCACGACGCGGCAAGTAGATTGGATGAAGTAGTAAAAAGAATTGATGAATTTGAAAGTGGTTCTTTTATTGATGTAAGAAAAATCTAAAAAGAGCTAAACTCTTTTTAGATTTTGTTTTTTGATTTGTTTAATATTTATAATCATTAAAATTGAAATAATAAGCCCTATAACAAAAAATCCTGCAAACACATAAAGTGTTTGAGAATATGAACCTGTAGCATCTTTTACCATTGAAATAATCAAAGGTCCTACTAATCCAGCAGCTGCCCAAGCTGTTAAAATATAACCATGAATTGCTCCTAGTTCTTTTGTTCCAAAAATATCTCCAATATATGCAGGAATTGAAGCAAATCCTCCACCATAACAAGACATAATAAAATACAAAACAACTTGAAATACAATAATTTCACTAATAGAAGGAAGCATATAAAAAGCAAGCGCTTGTGTTGCAAAGAAAATTACATAAACAATAGGCCTTGTCAAGAAATCAGATAATGACGCCCAAAATATCCGTCCTGCTCCATTAAAAATTCCCATTAAGCCAACAGCCGCTGCTGCTGCAATTGCTGAAATTCCAAGTACTTCTTGAAGAAGTGGTGAAGCCACACCTATAATTGCAATACCGCAAGTTACGTTGATAAATAACATCAACCAAAGACCATAAAACCTAGGAGTTTTTATAGCATCATTAAGACCTAAATTTTCAAGATCTTTTTTGATTTTCTTTTTACCCTCTTTGATTTTTTGCTCAAACTTTTTTGGTAAATAATCTTCTTGTGGTTTTTCAAGATACAAAGCAGAAGCAAACATTACTACAAAATAAACAGCTCCTAAAATAAAAAATGTTCCAGAAATACTAACAGCCTCAATTAAAATTTTAATTGTAGGACCCCAAATAGCAGAAGCAAAACCAAAGCCCATAATTGCAAGACCTGTAGCCATTCCCCTTTTATCAGGAAACCATTTAACTAACGTTGAAACAGGCGAGATATAGCCAATTCCAAGACCACAACCACCTAATACTCCATAAAAGAAATATAATAAAATCTTAGATTCCATCATAATTGCCAAGCCTGAACCCATAGTTCCTAATCCAAACAAAGAAGCTGCAATAATAGCTGATACTCTAGGGCCATTTCTCTCAACAAACTTCCCCATTAAAGCTGCTGATAATCCTAGAAAAAAGATAGCTACACTAAAAGCAATAGTAACATCGGTCAAATCCCAATTCATTTGAGTTTGTATTGGTTTTACATATACGCTCCATGCATATACAGAACCAATACAAATATGAACACCAACAGCAGAAAGAGCCATAAGCCAACGGTTTTTTTCAATCATTTTAAATCCCTAATTAATAAAATTAGTTGGATTTTAACTATTTTTTTTGAAGAAACAGATAAAAAATAAAATTATTATTACTTTTTATCTGTTTTAGAAGAGAGTTTACTTATAAATTTATTTCGCCTTTATGACAAGCAGCAGTAAAGACAACATCGGTTGAAGAGTTAAGTGCTGTTTCCATAGAATCTTGCACAACCCCAATTACAAATCCAATTGCAACAACTTGAAGAGCAATATCATTTGAAATACCAAATAATGAACAAGCTAAAGGAATTAGTAATAAAGAACCACCAGCAACACCAGAAGCTCCACAAGCAGCTAAGGCAGCAATTAAACTAAGTAGTAAAGCCGTTCCTATATCAATAGTCATACCCATAGTATGAACTGTAGCAAGTGTTAAAACTGTAATAGTAACAGCAGCTCCTGCCATATTTGTTGTAGCTCCTAAAGGAATAGAAATAGAATAAGTATCTTCATGTAAATTTAACTTTTTACAAAGATTTAAATTCACTGGAATATTTGCAGCACTACTTCTTGTAAAGAAAGCAGTAATTCCACTTTCTTTAATACAAGTTATAATTAATGGATATGGATTTTTTCTCATTTTTATAAAAACGATAATTGGATTGATAACAAATGCAATAAAAAGCATGGTTCCAACTAAGACTAATAAAAGTTTAGAATAACTTAAAAGTGCAGCAAAACCAGTTTGTGCAAAGGTATTAGCAACTAAACCAAAAATACCAAAAGGTGCAAGTTTAATTATAAATTTAACAATCTTTGTAATACCTGTTGATACATCAAAAAATACATTTTTTGTATCTTCTGAACTATAATGCATTGCAAAACCAATTGCTATAGCCCATACTAAAATACCAATAAAATTTCCACTTTGTAATGCATTTATTGGATTATCAACCATATTAAATAGAACTGTTTTTAATACATCAATAACATTATCCGGTGGAGTTAAGATTTTTTGTCCAGCATCTATAAGTACAAGTTCTACAGGAAAAAGAAAACTTGCAATTACCGCAGTTAAAGCAGCTAAAAACGTTCCTATTAAATATATAATAACAATTGGTTTCATACCAGTTTTAACACCAACTTCTTTAGTTGCAATAGCGGTAGCCACTAAAACAAAAACTAAAATTGGCGCAATAGCTTTTAAAGCTCCAACGAAAAGAGTTCCCAAAATAGAGAATGCCATAGCTAATTCTTTTGAAAGCATAGCCACAACAACACCTAGAACAATACCAATTAAGATTTGTACTACTAAATTACCATTTGCATACCTTGCAATGATACCATTTCCATTTTTCATAGATTAATCCTATTAATTAATTTTAAAACATCAGAATTGTATCAAATAAAGTTTTTAGAGTAGATTATATGATAATTATATTTTAAGTGTATATTAATTTCATACTTAAAAGAATTTAATTTCATTTACTTACCTAAAGTAATGTAAGGTAATATTAAGTACATTAAGTATATTATTCTCTCGAAATAAATAAGGAGTATCATGAAAAATGCATTAGTTATAAATGCCTATGAAGGTTATAAAGGAATAGGAGAAGGAAAACTTAATAAAAGTCTTTGCGAAATTGCTGAAAAAAAACTAATTGAAAAGGGTTATTCAGTAAAAACTACAATTCTTGAAAAAGGCTATATTTTAGAAGAAGAATTAGAAAAGAATATTGAAGCAGATCTTATTTTTGTACAATTCCCAGTATATTGGTTTAATATGCCTGCATTATTTAAAAAATACATTGATGAAGTATATGGTTATGCATATGCAAATGGAATTCTTTGTAAAGGTGATGGAAGAACAAGAAGTGATTTAAGTAAAAAATATGGTTCAGGTGGATTAAAAAATGGTGCTAAATATATGATTTCCACAACATGGAATGCACCTGTTGAAGCATTTGAAGAAAAAGGAGAATTTTTTGAAGCGAAAAGTGTTGATGAAGTATTAATTGGAATACATAAAACTTATCAATTCTTTGGAATGAAAGCACTACCTTCTTTTACAATGCACAACATTTTTAAAGGAAATACTATAGAAAATGATGTTGAACTATTTAAAGAACATGTTCAAAATATATTTTAATAAAGGAAATTACTATGTCAAAAATAACAATCGTAGCAAAAATTAAAATAAAAGAAGAATTTACAAATGAAATTTATCCATTATTAGTAGATTTACATAAAAATACACATAAAAATGACCATGGATGTATCCAATATGATTTACATAAAGATATAAATGATAAAAATAGTTTTACTTTTATCGAAACATGGGAAAACAGCGAGTTTCTAGATATTCATATGAGTAAAGAACATTTTCAATTATTTGTAAAAAAAACTGAAAATAAATTAGAAAATTTAGATATTACTAAATTAGAAAAAATATAAAAAGGAAAAAAGTGAAAAAAGATTTTATGGAAGCCATGGATTTTAGACATGCGTGTAAAGTTTTTAATGATACAAAAAAAATATCAGATGAAGATATAAAATATATTCTTGAAGCTGGGAGAAAAAGCCCAAGCTCTTTTGGACAAGAAGCTTGGAAGTTTTTAGTAATAACAAATGAGGATTTAAAAGCAAAAATCAAGCCTTATTGTTGGGATCAAATACAAATTACAAGTTGTTCTCACTTGCTTATTATTTTAACAGCTATTGAAGATGTGAAACCTGAGAGTGGAGTTCCTGCTAAAAGATTTGGAAGACGAGAAATGCCTCAAGAGAAAAAAGAATTTTATGATAATCTTTATAAAAACCATTTAACAGTAACTAAAGTTCTTGATAGTGATGAAAATGTTTATTCATGGACTGCAAGACAAACTTATATAGCAGCAGCAAATATGATGACAGCAGCAGCTATAAAAGGTATAGATTCTTGTCCTATAGAAGGGTTTGAAAAAGAGAATATTGAAAAGTTACTTGGATTAGATACATCTAAATTCCAACTATCTTTAGTATTACCATTTGGATATAGATTAAATCCACAAGCAGAACAAATAAGATTAGCTATTGATGAAATAGTCGAATTTATAGATTAGGAGAATTGAGTTATTATGAAAAAAGTATTATATATAGTGTTTAAATATTTATTAGGAATATTGTTAGTATTTGGAGGAGTAGCGCATTTTACAAAAACAGAATTTTATTTAAAAGCAATGCCCTCATATTTACCCTTTCATGAATTTATAGTTTATGCAAGTGGAGTCTTAGAAGTTGTGTTAGGTGTATTATTAGTAATTTCGAAAACAACAAGAAAAGCAGCAATAGGAATAATAATATTATTTATAGCAATTTTCCCTGCAAATATAAATATGTATTTAAACCACACAGATTTCCCAGAAATGAGTGAAACTGCCCTTCTAATAAGATTACCAATTCAGCTAATACTAATAGCATGGGCTTATATCTATGCTAGAAAAATCAATAATTAAAAATATTTATAATTTAAATATATACAATAATAAAGGATTTACTTCCTCTATTATTGATTTTAAAAATTATTTTAAAGTAAATCTCTTTTAAAGACTAGATTTTTAAGTGTTTTTTCTTCTTTATTAGTTGGAAAAGTATTTAAATTTTCTAATCTTTTTACAAATTTAAACTCTGGAGCATTTTCTTTAAACAAGTCTTTCATAAAATTTGTATCTAATTCTGGGGCATTTAAACAAGATAAGACTATACACTCTAAACTTGCTAATTGATCTAATCTTTTTACTATCTTTTTATAATCCAAGGTAGCTGCGAAACTTCCTTTTTGAAAAGATGGAGGATCAATTATTATAATATCATAAGGTGCATCTTTTTTGATTCTAGACCAAGATTTTAAAATATTGTATGGCAAAAATTTTACTTTTTTTGTATCTTGATTATTTAGATGATGGTTTGCTCTTCCTATACTTAAAGCACCTTTTGACATATCTACATTTACTATTTGTTTTGCTTCTCCTGCAAGTGATGCTATAGAAAAGGCACAAGTATATGAAAAAAGATTTAGTACATTTTTATCTTTTGAAATACTTTTTATAAATTCACGACCTTTTTTCATATCAGGAAATATTCCTATATTTTTTTTAGAAAAATCAATTGAATATTTCAAACTATTTTCAAGAGCAAATAAATTTTCTTCAAGTCTGCCAAAAACTATTTCGCTGGGTGCTTTACTTAAATATCTTTTTTGAACAACAAAAGTTTCAAAGTTATTGTTTTTTGCTATATTTTTTAAAAGATTTATAATCTTTTGTTCTTCTTTATTCTCTTGGAAAAAACATGCAAATAATATTTTATCTATGGAATCAACTGTCAAAAAAGTATATGCTTCATAAAAATTTCCACGTCCATGAAAAACTCTTTTAAACTCTTCTGTTTTATCTTTTAAATTTTCACAAATTAAAAGTTCTAATTTTTCCATATTCATTTTTCAAACTCATACATTTTTATTTCCAAAACTTCATACTCAAATTCTTGATTATTTATACTAAAAATAAACTCTTCATTTAATTTTTTTCCTAAAAGAACTCTTCCTAAAGGAGATTTATTTGATATTTTATTTTCATTTGGACTAGTTTCATGTGTTCCAACTAACACAAAAATCTTTTCTTCTTCATTTTCTAAATTTAATAATTTAATTTCTGAACCAAAATTTACTTTTTCATGGGGTAATTTTGTAGTATCAATTACCTTTGAGTTATTAATAATCTTTTCTAAAAACCTTAGTCTTTTATCAATATTTCTTAACATTTCTTTTGCAGAAATATATTCAGCATTTTCACTTCTATCCCCATGCTCAGCCGCAACTTTTTTTTCTTTTACCCAAAAAGGTTTTTCTTTTTCTAAAAGATTTTTAAACTCTTTTACAATTTTTTTATATCCAAACTCTGTTATTAAATCATTTTGCACTATTTATAAACCTTTCAAACCCTTCAGGGTAAGGATGATTAAGTAAATCCCCTACTCTCATTGGTGTATATAACTCATCATATCTTTTATAAGATATTTGATCTAATCTTCTAAAAATATGTGTTCTATCAAGTTTTGAACAATCATCTAATCCAGCACTTGCCAATATTTCTACAAAGCTCTCAACTGTTCCACTATGAAAGTTTGCAACTCTTTGTTTTTTATCTTCAACAACTAATCCTCTTGCCAATTGTGGATTTTGAGTAGCAACTCCTGTAGGACAAGTATTTTTATGACATTGTAAAGCTTGAATACAACCAAGGCTTAACATCATTCCTCTTGCACTTGCACATAAATCAGCTCCTAAAGCCAAGGCTTTTGTTATATGCATACCATTTAAAACTTTTCCAGAAGCTATTATTTTTATATCTTTTTTTAAATCAAATCCAATTAAACAATCTACAACAAAAACTAAGGCTTCTCGTAAAGGCATTCCCACAGAATTGGTATATTCAAGGGGAGCAGCTCCTGTTCCTCCTTCTCCACCATCAACAGTAATAAAATCTGGTTTTATACCATATTCAACCATTGCTTGACAAAGTTCTATAAATTCTTCTTTTCTTCCTATACAAAGTTTAAAACCAATAGGTTTGCCCATACTTAAAGTTCTTAATTCTTTGATAAAATTAAGTAGTCCCTTAACAGAAGAAAATGAACTATGCGTAGGAGGAGAATCAACTCTTGTATTTGCTTGAACTCCCCTAATTTCTGCAATTTCTGCTGTATTTTTGTATGCAGGTAAAATCCCTCCATGCCCAGGTTTGGCACCTTGTGAAAGTTTTATTTCTATCATTTTAACATTTTCATAATTTGCTTTTTGTTCAAATTTTTCAGCATTAAAAGTTCCATCTTCATTTCTACAACCAAAATATCCCGTGCCAATTTGCCAGATTAAATCACAATTAGTAAGTAAATGATACCTACTTAATCCACCCTCTCCCGTATTTAAGGCAAAGTTTCCAATTTTTGCTCCATGACCTAAAGCCATAACTGCATTTGCACTAAGTGCTCCAAAACTCATTGCTGAGATATTTAAAATTGAAGAAGAATAAGGCTTTTTACAATCTTTACCTCCAACTATAATTCTTGGACTTTGTTCTAAATCATGCGACTTTAAAGCATTTAAAGAGTGACCTATCCATTCATATCCAGCTTTATACACATCAACTTTTGTGCCAAAAGGAATTGTACTCATAAGTTTTTTTGAACGTCTATAAACAACAGACCGTAGTTGCCTATTTATAGGAACACCATCTATATCTGATTCGATAAAATATTGTCTAATTGGGGGTCTTAATTCTTCTAGAAGCCATCTCATTCTTCCTAGGATTGGGAAGTTTCTCCATAAAGAGTGTTTACTTTGTCTTATATCATAAAATCCTAATAAAATAAGTGCAATAAAAATTACAGCTAACCATAAGTAAGACCAATCTAGAATTAATAGAATTAAGATTGAAATAGAACCAATAATTATAAAGTTTTTAAAAAGTTTAGGCATATATACTCTTTTTTATTGTTATTATAATATTAAAAACTTTAAATAGTTTTCTTTGCCTTATTATTTACAAAAAATATTGATATTATTAAAGTAATATTTCTATTTTTTCATTCTTTTTTCTATTCTTTTTGAAGTTTTATTTATAGTTTTTAAAGTTATTGCTGCAGTTAAAACTGAGGCTAGAGGTAGTAAAAATGCCATTTTTTTCCTTTTTAATAATAATTATCAATAATTTTATCAAAGAAATACTTAATTAAAACTGATATTTATTATCATTTAAAATGAAAAATGAATTAAAAAAAAAGGAAGTCTTTAAAGACTTCCTTTAAAATACAAAATTTATTTGAACTTCTAATCTAAGATTCTTTTACTTCTATAAGCTCTTTTGTTTTTTTCTTCTTTGGATCATATAACATTGTATGCCAAAGACTAAAGGCACAAAATGCAACACCAGCAACAACATGGGCTTTTTTAGCAGTTTTATTTTTCATAAACATAGAAGTTGCAACCGTAACACCTAAAGTTGCGGTCATGCCTACTTTGGCAGCTTCTCTTTGTAATTCTTTATCAAATTTCATACTTATACCTTTACCCCTTTTATAGAATTAAGCAGTAAGCCAATTGTAGTTCCATTGTGTAGCATAGCTGTTACTACAGGAGAAAATAATCCAAATGTTGCACCTGCTAAAATAGCTGAATTGATTCCAACGGTTGCATTAAAGTTGTTGTTAATTAACTTCATTGTTTTATTTGCTAACTCTTTTGCTTCAACAACAGCAAAAATATCATCTTTTAATAAACTAACATCAGCAGTAGCTTTTGCAATATCAGCTCCTCTACTCATAGATATTCCAACATGTGCAGAAATCAAGGCAGGAGCATCATTAATACCATCTCCTACAAAAGCTACTTTTTTACCTTCATCCATAAGCTCTTTTACAATTTTTGCTTTTTGAGTTGGTAAAAGTTCAGCTCTAATTTCATCAATATCAAGCTCTTTTGCAATTTGTTCTGCTTTTTCTTTTGTATCACCTGTTAGCATTACAATATTTTTAACACCTAATTCTCTTAATCTTTTTATTGATTCTTTAGAATTTTCTCTTAGGTTATCAGATAAAGCAATTGTTCCTAAAAGTTTTCCATCAAAACTTATATAAAGAAGAGTTTTCCCACTTTCTAAACATTTTTCTATCTTTTTTTTGTGTTTTGAGAAGTCAATTTTTTCATCATCTTCTAAAAAATGTCTGCTTCCTATAATCACTAATTTATTATCAACTTCAGTTTTAACCCCATGAGCGACGATAAACTCAACTTCTTCATGATGCATATGAATAAAGCCTTTTTCTTTTGCCGCTTTTACAACAGCTTCTGCAACAGGATGAAAATAATGCTCTTCAGCAGAAGCGGTAAGATTTAATAAATCATCACTAGTCCACTCATCATCAAAGGATTCCACCGAAATAACTTCCAATTCACCTTGGGTTAGAGTTCCAGTTTTATCAAAAACAAAAGTATCAGCACTAGCTAAAGCTTCTATTGATTTTGCGCCTTTTATCATAATACCATTATGTCCAGCTTTAGAAATTGTTGCTTTAAAAGCAACAGGAGTTGCAAGTTTTAAAGCACAAGAATAATCAGCTTGCAAAATAGAAGCTGTTCTTTCAAAATCTCTTGTTAAAATATAAGATGTTCCAGCAAGCCCTAAAGTTACAGGCACAAGCTTATCTGCAAGTTTAGTAGCTTTTAATTGTACTGAGGACTTTTCATTTAAAGAGCTTTCAATATAGTGTTTTATTCTTTGAGTAGCCGTATCAGCACCTACATATTCAGCCCAAATTCTTAATCTTCCATCTTCTATAATTGTTCCAGAAATAACTCTATCACCTCTTATTTTCATAATTGGTTCAGCTTCTCCTGTCATAGAAACTTGATTTACACTTGCATTTCCATCAATAATATGTCCATCTACAGGAATTGTATTTCCAACCCCTACTACGACAATATCACCAATTTTTATATCTTTACTTTTTATAAGTATCTCAGTGGTTTTACCTTCAATTTCTCTTTCAACCCAAGCTTCTTCTACATTTGGTTTTGAAAGTTCTTTTAATAAATCATCACTTTTATGAACAGTTGTCTCTTCAATATACTCACCAAGTTCTAACATAGCACTTGTAGAATTTGCAGCTAAATAATCTTTTCTATAAATAGAAATTCCCACTGCTGCACTTTCTAAAACTCTAGAAGTCAAACCCTCTTTAAAAAGCTCTTTAACACCATCTAATAAAATAGGATGTGAAGCTCCTGCTGTTACTGAGAATTTTAAGAAATCATTTGGCATAAATCTTTCTGCAATCAAAGCTGAACTTGCAATTGCTGTTCGTCGAAAGCTTGGATTTTCACTACTTACACAAGAAACACAAGCTGTTTCTTTACTCTTTGTTAATAAAACTTCAGGAGTCAAAGAAGATAATTTATTTTCGATTTTGGCACATACGGAAGAATCTTCAAAATTAAAAACAATACTGTTTGCTTTTTTATTTATTCTTACGCTAGTAACTCCTGCAAGACTTTCTAATTCTGTTTTTAAAAGATTTTCATCTAAAAAATTTTCTTTTAAAAAGGAAGATTTATATCTAGCTCTTTTTGTAGTACCATGTACTTTTTGAAACTGATTAACCATTGTTTACTCCGCAGAAGCTTCCATTTGTGCTTTTGCATCTTCATATCGTTCTTTCATCTCTTCCATTCCAGCTTGGAAAAGTTCATTCCCTTTTGAGGCAGCTTTCATAATAGATTCTTGCGCACCTTTATTTGTTAAAAGAAAAGTAACAGCAGCACCTATTAAAGCACCTTTTACAAAGTCTGCATTACTAAAAGTATTTTGTGTTTGAGAAGATACATTATTAGTCATTGGATTTTGGTTCATTGTTTGATTTATATATGGATTTTGATTTATTCCCATATCTTGCAGATGAGAATTGTGTGCTCTTGTAGAATTAATATCTGTATTATATCTATTTTGATTGTTTCTATTATTCATTATTTACCTTCTTCAATTTCTATATTATTATTTTCAAGAGCAAGCTCTTTTTCTTCTAATTTATCATTTATAACTTCAATTGCATAAATACCAGCCATTCCAACAGAAAGTGCTGTTAAGGCTTTAAAAAGTCCACCTTTTTGTCCAACATAGTTTGCAGTTGCAATTGCAGATCCTGTTGCAATTGCACCTTGAGAGGCAATTTTCACAGTATCTCTAGTAGCTTCTTTTGAAGTAATTTTATTTTCTTTTACTTTTTTATAATTTATTGAACCTGAAACAATTGCCGAGGCAACTGCTCCACTTACGATATGTCCTAAAACATTTCTAGGTTCTCCTGTATTTATTAAGACTTCTTTCATTCTTTTTCCTCTTCAATTTTTGTCTTCCTAGCTCTTTTAACTGGTGTTTTTTTTGTTTCTTTTACTATTTTTGTTTCAAGTTTTTTTTCTGCTTGTGTTTTCTCTTCTAAAGCAGCTTGTTCTTTTTTCTCTTTAATACATAAAGCTGTTGCATTTATTGTTTGTTTTACATCATCAACAGTCTCTTTTGATTTTTCAAGTGAATTATTTGCAAGATCTTTTGATTTATCAAAAAGTGAACATGCTTTCTTTTTAATTTTGTCTGATTTATTAAATGCAACTATAGCTCCTGCTCCAACTGCTAATCCTAATATAAATGGTAATGCCATGATTTATTCCTTTTCTTTCTTATCTTTGTTGTCCATATAATTATTTAAAAATGCAATTGAAGCTCCACCAAAAGCAACTCCACTAATCATAGAAATATTTAGTTTTGAGAAAAGTTCAGTTAACTTACTTTGATCTAAATTTCCAGACATAGCATCTTCAAATAAACTTTGATACTCACCCAATTTTTGCATAAGTTCTTCTTGATTAAAGCCCTTAGTATTTAAGTCTGAAGAACTCGTATAATGATTAATTACACAATTTCTAAAAGCTGGAAGATGCTTATTATATGAAGCAGCTTGCAATTTATATAAAACATCTCTTATATCAACTTCTTGTACATATGACAAAAGATTTTCATACATTGCTATGTTATTTATTTCGCTTGCTACGCCTAATTCACACGCTTCTATAAAGCTATTTGGAACTTCAACTTTTTCTGCCCAATTATTTATAGGCACATCAATTTCATATTTTTCTAAAAGAGGAATAAGTTCAGAATAATGTCTAGCCTCCGCCTCTCTTATATTTACAAAAGGTGTTACATATCCAAATTTTTCAATTATTTTTGTATATGATTCATAAGCTTTAAACTCATCATATACGGCAATTCTTAATACTTGGGAAAGAATTGCTTGCGAATTACTTTCATCAACTTTCTGGCTTTCAAGCAATTGCTCATCAATATTTATTTCCAATTTTAAACAACCTCCTTTGCTAATTTATTTATTATTTGTGTTATTTCTTCCAAATTCTCATTTTTGATTAAATCTTCCCAAAGTTTTGAAGGAAAAATACTTGCGTCGTAGATAATAGTAACTGAGGCAATAATTTTTTTTACTTTTATACTTTTTATTCCATCAATTTTATTTGGCAAGTCTTCAATATCATTTATAGAAATATTTCCTTTTTCTTCTTTTATTTTGGGGTTTACTCGTACTCTTAGTCTTCCTGGAGTATGAGCAATAATTGTAAAATATTTTGCAATATTTATAATATCTTCTGTCTTAATCAACAATAATCCTTTTTAGTATTTTTACTTTCTAGCCCTTAATCAGAGCTTATTATAAACCAATACTCATTATCAATAAATGAGTTAGTTTTATCTTATATTTTTATTATTTTTGCTATTGACAATTTTCACAAATACCATAAATGGTCATAACATGATCTTCTAAATTAAAATTATTTGATTTTGCAACAATTTTTTGTTGTTCTTCTATTAATTCATCAGCAAACTCCAAAATCTTTCCACACTCAGTACAAACCAAATGATCATGATGTAAAGATAGACTTAATTCGTATCTTTTTATTCCGTCACCAATATCCAAAAAATTAACAATATCCATATCTTCAAAGAATTTCATTGTTCTATATACTGTTGCTATTCCCACATCAACTTTATATTCATTTCTTACTTTTTCAGTTATTTGTTCAGCTGTTAAATGTTCATTTGAGAAGAAGAGTATTTTTAAAATATAGTCTTTTTGAATAGAGTTTTTAAGTCCATGTTTTGAGAGATGTGATTTAAAATTTTTTAAAAATGTAGTAAATTCTATTTTATATCTTTCTTCCATTAAGTAAAACTTTTAATTGCAATTACCATAATACTAACTATTAAAGCAAGAGTATATGGCTTCCATAAGTTTTTTTGGATTTTCATATTTTGTTTGTAAAGAAGAGATTCTTCTATTTTGTATTCTTTTTTCATTTAAAACCTTGATAATAAGTCTCATAATCATACATTTTAAATACTTAATATTTCTTTAATGATACTAAGTATCATTTTAATGTATATTTAAGTATTAGTAATATAGAATTTAATAATTAATATCAAAATAAGATAGAAAAGGTTTAATATGACAGCAGCAATAAATTTAGTAAATACTATAGCTGGAAATGCGATAATTGGCTCAATTGCCACAAGAACTCTTGATTCACTTGTTAGCCAAAAATTTTCACAAAAAAATGATAAGAAAAAATGGATTAGAGAAAAAACACTGAATCTTTTTTCAGACCTTTCTAGTGAAGTTTTAGAAATAACTTGTGAAAACTTAGAAGAAAAACAAAAAAAAGTTAGAGAATTAACTTCGAAAATAAATCTTTTAATAGACAATAATAATCTAAAAACAAATCTAAAAAATTATTCGTTTATTTTAAATGAATACCAGTGTTATAAAAATGACATAAATTTAGATTATATAAATGAAGAATTAGTAAGCAATTTAAAACTCCATATGCAGAAGATGTAATAAAATTACATCTTCTTAGTTCTTCTTTTTTAACTTCTTCATTTTATTTTCAACTACTAATATTCATTTATTATTTTTGTTGCCATTAAAGCTAAATGCCTATTATCAATCTCTTTATACTTCATATTAAAAAGTTTTACTATTGGACAAACCATTTTGTTAGTTACTTCCAAGCTTGAAGTTCTTAAAATCTTCCTAATCTCTTTTTCCATCATTAAATCTGACATACTCTTCTCCTTTTTTTTGATAATTAGTATCATAATTATATCTAATTGAAACTTTATAAATTATAATTATGATAACTATTATTATAATTAAGATGAATAAATAGATAATAATTTAGAAATTATATCCTAGCCTTAGAATAAATCTTGAATCTTCACTTAAACCACCCATATTTGAATCTGAATCATAATTATTATCTCTATCTAACATATGTAAATATCCTAAACTTACATCAAATTGTTTATTAATTTTATAATGAACACTTGGAGATAAATATATAAAATTCCCACCTGTATTTTCTACTTTTATTCCATTACTTTTATTTTTATTATTTTTATTACCATGCAAAGTAAGTGCTAAATCAAATTGATTTGTTAATGCATATGAATATCCAACATTCCATTTTATACTATCACCAAACTCATAGTTATTGTCACCTTCTTGATTTCTCTTATAAATAAGATGTGCATCAATTCTAGAATTTAGTAAAATTTTTGTTAAACCAACTTCTCCAATAAAGTCTGTACTTCCTGTTCCAATTTGCATTGTTGGAACTTTTGATTTCCCTGAAGCTATTGTAAAATTTTTATCTGTATCTCCTGTAGGAAACTTAACACCTAAACCAAGAGCCAAAAATATTGGATCACCTTTCATCTGATTTAATAGTTGATACCTTCCAATTACACGAATATCACCTAATCCTTTATTATCATTATCATATACTTTAGAATTCCTTGGATTAGTCATACTATTCTCTTTTTTTACATACGGTAAAATTACTCTTACATCAAAATTATTTCCTAATCCTTGCCTATATAAAAACTGTGTCATATTAATTTTCATAGATCTCTTTTTTTGGTCGGACACTTCATTATCGCCATTATAAGCAGTATCTTTATCTACATTCACATTTTTAATCACAATTCTTGACTTATTTTGAGGAAAGACAATTCCATTACTTCCTGCAACTCCTGATAAGGGAACTCTATTTTTTATTTGTATTTGGTTTGAAAAAACAAAAGATACAAAAAACAAACTTCCTATTATTATTCTTTTCACTTTATACCCTTTTATATATTAGGTTTATTGTAAATTACTACAATATTTACATTGTTTATAATTCTAAAATCTGTCTACTCGTATGTTAAAGTATTAACTTTTTCCCATTGTTTTTTTGTAAGAATTTTTTGAATATGATTTAAAGCATCAATTCTGCTATCAATTGCTTCTCTTTTTAGTTCTTCGATTTTGTCAAGAGTATCTTTTAAATTGGTCTTTGTTTTACCTTTGGCAACTGCTCTTTGAACTTTTTTTTCTAATTTGTAAGCTTCTCTTATTTTATTTTGAAAAAAAGGAGCATAAATAGCTTTTACTTCTTTAGTCATTCTTTCTTTTTGTGTTTTTGAAACTTCAATTTTACCCTGCTTAATAAATTTTCCTGGATGTGGTAAGATTATAAGTTCATCAATTTTAAATTTATTACTTTTTTTAGCTATCTTTGTTTTTGTTGCAAAAGCTATAAGTTTTTTATATTGTTCATTAGTTAAAATTGTTCTTACTTTATTTATACAATCTAAATGTGCTTTTGTTAAACTTATTCTTAACTTCCCTATTTCGTCGACAAGAGAATATTGACTTTTGGCTGTATTAGACTCTATTGCTATGTTATTTGCTAATTCAATTTCTAATTTTTTTATTTTTAATGAAATATCTACTACTTCAGGTACTGTTTCTTTTTTTATTTTTTTTATTTTTGAAATCTGTTCTTTTGTTAAATTCAAAGTTGAGCTTTTTGGATGATGTAAAGATAATCCAACTAAAAAAGGTAAATTTTGATGTACTAAAAAGTAATCTTTTGGAAACCTTTCATTTCCTTGATAAAATTTTCCTTTAGGACCAGCTTTTGAAGCTAAATTTTTTGTAAAATCTTTAATAGGAACAATAGCTTGAGCATTTATTAAACTAATTGCACCTAAAAATATTATAACACCTACCGCAATATTCTTTTTCATAATAAGTCCTTCTAATTTCACTAATACAATTTTTTAATTACATAGATTTACTCGTATTATTTTTGAGATTATATATAGGAGAAAACTCCTATATATAAATAATTATTTTATAGGTTTAGCTTCAACCCAAATAACAGCATCTTGGCTTAATTCTTTACCTTTATATTCTTTTTTTGGTCCAGAACCTAGTGCACAAAAGCCCCAGAATCCAGCTTTAGGAATCGAAAATGTAAATTCACCATCTTTATTTGCTTTAATTCCCATTGTTACAAAGGAATCTTGTGGTGCTTCAATTCTTGATGAACCCATTTTATTATTCTTTAAATCAACATCTCTATTTACATATTCAACTTCAATTTCTGCAAAAGGAACTACTTTTCCATTTGATTTTACAATACCTGTAAAACTTCCATGTTCCCAAATTGCATAAGGTTTAGTTAAAGGTACAATTTCAGTTTTTAATCCAAGTTCAGCATCCCAATCAGTTGGAGTTCCAGCGACATTTACAATTGTTTTTGTAATTTGTTGAATATAAATATCTTCATTTGCTTCAAAATAAGGTGCTGGTTTCATAACTAAAATATGATCCCCCATTCTTCTTGCTTTATATACAGAAGCATAAGCATGGCCACTATTATGATGTCCTTTAAATGAAATATCTTTTAAAGAAGCTTTTAAATCAGTCTTCTTTCCTTTATTAATAACATAAAATTCTTCAACAGGAGCAAAATCTTTTGAATCATGTTGCTTCCCCATATCCATAGTATGTTCGTCTGCAAAAGGATGAGTAAACACATGCCTTAACTCAATTTTTTCACCTTTTTTTAAGGCCATATTTGGTGTATAAAGCATTTGAAAATGTGCAAATGCTCCTGTAGCCATTACTGCTGCTGCAACTGTACTTAAAATTGTTTTTTTCACTTTTTTTCCTTTTAATATTAACTTTGATAATTACTATTAATAAATAGCAATAAGATTAGCCAAGTGCTAAATTTAAAATATTATATACTCTAAATTTAGCACTCAACAACTTTTAAAATTATTCAGTAATATCTGAACCTTTTATATATACTTTATGTCCTTCTCCTGCATTAAATACAGCCGTATATGCTCCTGAAGGTTTTTTGAAACTTACTTCACTATCTTCACTCATTTTTGATTCATAAATATTTTTATCATCTTGTAATACATGAAACTTTACCCCACTTGCACTACTTCCATCAGAGAAACCACCTTCACAAGTTATTGTTCCATCACCATTATCAAAACAACTCATAATTGCAGAATGCGCAAACATAGAACTAGCAACAAATGCTAAACCAAGTATTATTTTTTTCATATTTTTATCCTTTTTTTTTAATTATCTTTATAAACTTTTGCTTGACCATTTACTTTTAATTTCATTCCACCTTTCCAATTTATATTTTTACTTGGAAATAATCCAATAATTAAAGCAATAGCAACAATTAGTATGTAGAAGTAGGTCATTGCTTCTAGTCCACTCCAGCCGTTATTTAAACCCAATGTAAATATAATTGAAGCGATTGTAATTCCTAAAAAGACGGGAAAAGCAATAGCAAACATCATCCATTTATAGCTATTTGTTTGCATTTTTACAACAATCATTGTAGCAATACAAGGAGGCGTTAATATCATAAAAATTATAATTGCCACCGCATGAAGAGGTGTATATCCACTATTTTTTGCCATTGCTTCTTCTGCTCTCATATTATCTGCCTTATTATTTTCATATAAAGACCCCAAGGTAGCAACTGCACTCTCTCTTGCTGCAAAAGAGCTTAAAAAGGCTACGTTTATTTTCCAATCAAATCCAGCATATTTAGAAAAAGGTTCAATCGCACGACCAGCCATCCCAAGTAATGAATTTTCTACTTTTTCATTTTTTATATTTCTTAAAATCCTTTTTCTTTTTGTAGATAATTTTCTTAAAATTTTATTGATTTTTCTAGCTTCTTTGTCTTTTCTAGGTTTGATAAATTTGAAAAATGATTTATTTAAAATAATATAATCTTCATCAATTGATTGAGCGCCCTCTTTTGAGGAACTAGTCATTCTTTTTGCTTTATAACCATCATAATAATTTAAAAGTTCTGATACTTCATCTTTAGTATCTACTTCTTCATAATATTTAGACTTTTTAGCTTTGTTATCAAATGAACTTAGAACTTTTTCTAATTGTAAATCATATTTTGTTTCTGATTCTTTACTCAATCCTGGATATTGAAGCATTGCAAAAAGTATAACTGCAACTGCAAGTACAATTGTTACAACTTTTTTTATATAAACCCAAACTCTTTGAGAAGCTCGAATAATCACACCTTTAAATGTTGGCATATGATAAGGCGGTAATTCCATTAAAAATGGTGCTGTTTCTCTTGTTGATAATATTGTTGATGTTAATATTTTTGATACAATCATTGCAATAAATACAGTTATTGTAGATATAAAGAACATCATAATTGCCATGTCAGGTTTAAAGAATGCTCCTAAAAGAAGGGTATAAAAGGGAACTTTGGCAAGGCAATTCATATAAGGTACGGCTAAAATTGTTGCCATTCTTGCTCTATCATCAGCAATACCTTTTGTAGCCATAACTCCAGGGACTGCACATCCTCCAACCATTGCACCACCTAAAACCAAAGGAAGTGTTGATTGTCCATGTAGCCCAAAACGCTTAAAAACTCTATCTAAAATAAATGCCATTCTAGGCATATATCCAACATCTTCCATAATTGCAATTAGAGCAAATAAGATAAAGAAAATAGGAATATAGTTCATTAATGCATTTGCACTATTTACTAACCAAATTGTTAAATCCGTAATCAAAGGAACATCAGTAAAATATGCAGCAGGTAAAAAATCAATTACCAAATTTTTAAAAGCAGCAAGGATAGGCCAAGTATAATCTGTAAGTTTGTATCCCCAAACAATAGATATTTGATAAACCATAAACATAATTCCTATTAAAATAGGAAGTGCTAAATATCTATTTAAAATAATTTTATCGGTCTTATCTGTTAAAGTTTCTTTTCCTATATTTTTTTCATTTACCGTTTTATGATAAATAATATCAGCCGAGTCGTACCTAAAAGAAGCTAAGAAAGAGACAGTATCTTTATCATATTTTTTATGAAAAGAATCTTCTTGAACTTTTATAAAACCATCAATATCAGACACTTCATTTTTAAGTCGCTTAATAATTGTTTGATCACCTTCTAAAGCTTTTATTGCAAGCCATCTTTTATTTTGAGGTAAGAGTGTATTCTTGATTTTTTCTTCTACATTATTTATATGTGGTTCTAACTCTTCATAGTTAATTTTAAATTCATCATATTTATGTTTATTATTAGAAGTTTCAACAATACTTCTCATAATATCTTCTCCACCAATACCTTTTGCACCACTAGCTTCAATAACTGGACAACTTAGCATTTCTGATATTTTTTTAGAATCAATTTCAATATCTCTTCTTTTTGCTACATCCATCATATTCAAAATAACTACAACAGGAATTCCAATTTCTAAAAGCTGAAAAGTTAAATATAGGTTTCTTTTAATATTAGAAGCATCTATAACATTTACAATCAAATCAGGTGCTTCATCAATTATAAAATCTTTTGCAACCCTTTCTTCAAGAGAATATGAACTAAAAGAATAAGTTCCAGGAAGGTCAACCATTTCAATTTTATGATTATCATATTTAAAAAAACCTGTTTTTTTATCAACTGTTACCCCTGGATAATTAGCAATATGTTGTTCAATACCACTAACTAAGTTAAAAATGGTAGATTTACCACAATTAGGCTGTCCAGCAAGTGCAACTTTTATTTTTTTCATTTTTTCTAATCCTCTACTTCAATAAGTTCAGCTTCACTTTTTCTTATACTTAAATTATAATTGTGTAATTTTAATTCCATTGGATCAAAGAGAGGTGCTTCTCTAATAACCTCGACTTCCACATTGTTAACAAATCCCATATCAAGAAGCTTATTTAGAAGTTTTCCCTTCGCATTTAGTTTTTTGATTTTTGATTTTTGTCCATTTTGTAATACATCTAAAGTTTTTACCTTAGCATTCATAATTCTTTTCCTTACTCAAAGTTATCTTCATCTAATTTTTTAAAACTCTTATTGAAAACAACACCATAGTATTTATCTTCATCTGTATATCTAACAAGATAATATTTTGGATTTGAAATAAATAGAAGTTTCATCTTTTTATAATCAAAGTTATTAAGTTTAATTTTTTTAAATTCAAAAGTTTTATAATCAATAATATAAAAGAAGCTCTTACTATCAATTGCAAAACCTGCTAGTTCTCTTTTTTTATTTTCACTAATTTTTATAAATTTTATTTTTATATCTTTTGGATATTTAACTTCATCTAAATAAATTTTATTATTCTCTTTGTTTACTCTAAATAATTTTTCTTTTGAATCTAAAAAGAAATATCCCAAATCAAAAGGTTTCATATTTGTAGCTTTTCCCCAAATATTTTTTATTGGAAAGGTGACTTTATTTGATAAAAGTAATTTATTTAACTCTTTAGTCATATTTTTGTCTAAACCATCATCAAAGTTATATATATTTATATTGTCATCATTAATAGCTATCATCTCTTCTGGAAATTTGATTATTCCAATTTTACTTTGGGGATTTATAAGTGGATACATTTGCACTTCTTGTTTTTTTAGAAATGTTGGATTATATGAAAAGCTAAGTCTTGACTCTTTTATTATTTGTTTATTAAAAGTCTCATTTTCTATTTTTAAAGGTAATTTTTTCTGTATATCCAAATTTTTCCAATATACGAAGGGTAAATATGATTCATATTCTAATCTATCAAAAGTTTTTACACCTTTTATTCCATATTCAAATCTATGCTCTCCAAAGTTTTTTTGATAAACAAAAGTTTTTGTTATAGGAGAATAAAAAATATAATATTTATTAAATTCATGTTTGTATTTATTTATGTAAAGTGTATAAGAGAAAAAGACAACAATGAGAAGTGAAGCTAAAACGAAAAATTTAAATAAGAAACTTTCTAGTCTTTGTTCTTTTATACTATAAAAACTATCAAGAGTAATAAATAGCATCACAACACTTATTAAAATCCAAATTAAATCAATATTTGTAAAAATACTTTTGTGAAATATAAAAATAAATAGCAGTGAAATAAAAAGTTTAATAGCACTTATTTTTGGTTTTTTTTCAATAATTGCACTACTAACTCCTAGATATATGATAATTGAGCCTAAGAAATAAAAACAAATATCCTTAATTGTCACTATTAATATTTCATAGGGATAGTATTGATAAGTTATAAATACAATACCAACTGTAATAATCAAACTCAATATAAATATATAAAAAATTCCAATAAATAGATGTAAAAATAAAGATTTTGGTAAAGATATTGGAAGGTGAGTCATTATTTTAATTCTATTATTAACTTTTTCAGGAATAAATTGAAAAATAGAGATTGTAAGACCAATAATAAAAAAAAGATAAGATAAAAATTCATAAGGTTTCTGTTTTAAAGTAGCAAACCTATACCACATCATTGACTCAGGTTCAACAGTAGAAAATAAAAAATCTAAGTCATAGTAAAAATTTATTAGAACACATATACTAACTATAAATAGTATTAGAATAATAAATTTGATTTTTAGCCATTCTTTTTTAATAATTGAATTTATCATCTTAGTATTTTCCCACAAAGCCTAAAAACTTATCTTCAAAGTCTATTTCTAGTTTAGATAAATTCTCAATATTTTCAAAAGTATAAAGTTTTTTACTTCCTTTATACTCTTCAAGACGGTGAATTTTTGACTTACAAATATCTTCATCTTCTAACTTGTAGCATTTAAAATTATCTATAAAGTTATTCATAGTATCTTGATAAACAAGTCCTTGTCTTTGTACAATTGCCATATCATCTATTAGTCCAACTAAATCACTCATAACATGAGAAGTAATAAGTATAGTTTTATTTTTTTCTTTTATATAATCTTTTAAATAGTCAATAAAAAGTCTTCTATATCCTGCATCAAGACCCATAGAATAATCATCAAGAATTATAAGTTTTGCATCTTGAGCGAAGATAGCCCCTAAAACCACTTGTGATTTTTGTCCAAAAGATAGTGTTGATAATTTTTGATTATAATCTAATTTCATTAGATCAACTAATTCATAAAAAATTTTACTATTCCAATTTTTATAAAAAGGTGCATAAAAAGATTCATACTCTTTTATAGTCATATAATCATAAGCTACAAAACCTTCATGAAGCAAAGCAATCTCTTTTTTAGCTTTATTTGAAAGATTATGTGAAGACTCGCCAAAAATAAGACATTGTCCTTTTTTTGGTTTTAAATACCCCATAAGTATATTAATTAAAGTTGATTTTCCAACTCCATTTTTACCCAAAATAGCATATATTGAGCCTTCCTTTATATTCAAATTTAAATCTTTATATATGATTTTTGAACCATAAGAATGAGATAAGTTTTTTATTTCAATAATATTTTTATTGTTCATTTTTTTTATTTTTACTTGTCGGACATTTTTTACTCCCACAATTGCAAGCATCATTTTTAAAAATAGTCCTATAAACATAATATACGGCAAAAAGTGCAACAATTATTAAAAGAATATCTTCCATAATATTTCCTTAAAATAGATATTTTATAATCAAATATGATAATTAATATCACAATCAAGGAGTATAGTAATATTACTTAACTTTTAAAATACTTAAACATAGCATTAACATAGCATTAATTTTAAAAATTTATTTTCTATTAAGTTTTTTTATACTTTGGATTACCCTACTTTAGGAAAAAGTTTAAAATGAATAAATTTATAACTATTTATATATAATTCTTATTCGCTTAAAAATATTAAGGATATAAATGAAATTCCCAGAACTGATTCAAGGCAAATTAATAAAAAGATATAAAAGATTTTTGGCAGATATAATTTTAGAAAATGGTGAAGAAATAACAGCACATGTTCCAAATTCAGGAGCTATGACCTCTTGTATTGAAGAAAATTGTCCTGTTTGGGTGAGTTTCCATGATAATCCAAAAAGAAAATTAAAATATACTTTAGAGCTTACAAAAATGGGAGAAAACCTTATTTGTACAAATACAGGAGTTGCAAATAAAATAGGAATAGAAGCAGTTGCAAATGGCACTATAAAAGAGCTTCAAGGATACAGTTCATTAAAACCTGAGCAAAAATATGGTGAAAAAAGTAGAATTGACATCTTACTAGAAAATGAAAATGAAAAATGTTATGTAGAAATAAAAAGTGTTAGTTTAAAAATACAAGAAGAACTTGCTTTTCCAGATGCTGTTACTTCAAGGGGAACAAAACATCTAAATGAACTTATTTCAATGGTAGAAGAAGGACATAGAGCTGTAATGTTATATATTATTCAAAGAACTGAAAATGCAAGCTTTAGAATAGCAAAAGAAATTGATAAAAAATATTATGAAGCATTTTTAGAAGCAAGAAAAAAAGGTGTTGAAATTTTAGTTTATCAATCTTCTATAAATCACAAAGAGATTAATATAAGTAAAAAAATTGACTTTTAATTTAAAAGTGGAGTTTAGCTTAACTCCACGCCACAATTATTACACTCTTTTCTAAACCACCCTCGTCCTGGAAATTTTCCACATTTAGGACATTTCCATAAGAATAGTGTAAAACCCATATATACTACAAATCCAGCAATTCCTGCCCTAAACCAAAAATCTTGGTCTTGCCCAAAAACTTCTGTTTGATCTTTTACAATCATTACAATACTTGGCGTTAATAAAGCAAAAAATATCGCTGCTGCAATTTTTGCATTAAATATTACTTTTGCAAACTCTTTTTTTATTTCTTCATTTTTCATTTTTACCTCTATATATAATAGTTTTAATTTAGAATCTAAATTTTGGCAAGATTATATCTTGAAAAAGTAGCAATAGAAATGCAAGTTAATAAAATATAATATTTTTTAACTTTTTTTATTAAAACAATAATAAGTTTTATAAGTTATAATTATGAAAATATTATAAAAGGAAGTTATACATGAATACATTTGACAAGTTTAGGAATTTTTGTAAAAATTTTAGAGTTCTTATAGGAATTGTTCTTATAGGGGTAGGTTTTTATACAGAAATTGTATGGTTTTACTTAGGAGTCATTCCTTTAATTGCAGGCTTAGTTGACTTTTGTCCATTATGTTTACTTAGTAAAAAGTGTACACCTAAAAACTTACAAAAGAAAAAAGTATAATTTATTTTATATAAGGATTAAAAGAGAATATATATTTCCACAAATTGTGGAAATATATAAATTTTAGTCTAAAGTCATAAACTGTTCTAATTTATTTGCAAAAAATACAGGACATTCAATCATAGGATAATGCCCTGCTTCTAAGCACTCTACAAACTCTATATTTTTATAATACATTAAAAATTGTTTTTGCACACTATTTTTATGAAATGCTGGTAAATCATTTTTTCCAACTATTACACATACTTTTGTTTCCAAACTTTTAGCTTCATCAGAAAAATCATTTGATAAATACATATTCATATATCCTAGTTTTCCTTCTAAAGTAGAAGAATCATGTGCAAGTTTTTTTCTATAATCTTTCCAAACTTTATTGTATCTTTTAGATGCACCCTCAACTACTTGTTCTATTACTCCATTTTCTTCTTTTACATTTTTAAGTAAGTTTTCTTTTGCTTTTGGAGTCATTTTTATTCCTGTTGGAGGAATAGGAGTTACTAAAATCAAAGTTTTAATTGTATCTTTTAAATCAATTGCTATTCTTTGAGCAATTAAAGAAGACATAGAGTGTCCTACTAAAGATACAGATTTTAATTCTAGCTTAGAAATTAAATTCTTAATATCATTTGAAGCCTCTTTTAAAGTATATTCACCCTCAATCTCTTTTGATAAACCATAAGCTCTAAAATCAACAAAAATCCAAGTGAAATCTGTGATATTTAAATAAGGAATTGTAGAATCATAATTTCTATGATCTCCCATCCACTCATGCATTACAATGACAATTTTAGCGCCATTTCCAATTTTTTTATATTTTAATTCAATCATTTATATACCTATTATATTTTTTATATTTTACTAAATAAAAGTCTTTTTATGAGCATATTTTAAGTATATCTTATTTTATATTTTTTTCATCTGATAAAAATATACCCACTTTTAAGACACTTTGAATGAATATACTTTCAGTATAAAAAGGATATTTATGGAAAAGAAATCGGTCTTCAAAAATATTGGTATTCAAATCATAATTGCAATGGTTTTGGGTACTTTAGCAGGATTTTTAATGGGTAAAGATGCAGCAATGTTTGCACCTTTAGGTACCATTTTTATTCACTTGATTAAAATGTTAGTTATTCCTTTAATAGTAATTTCTATTATTTCAGGTGCAGCAAATTTAAGTGACAGTCCAAGTGCAGGAAAAGTTGGAATTGGAACAATTTTATTCTTTCTTTTAACCTCAGCAATAGCAGTTGCCTTAGCATTATTTGCAGGTGAAGTATTTAAACCAGGTGTTGGACTTGATTTAAGTAGTGTTTCACATATGTTCTCTAATCAATATGCTGATAAAGGTGCTTTACCAGGAGCTATGGAAACTCTAATTGGAATGATTCCTACAAATATTTTCAAATCATTAATGAATGCAAATATTTTACAAATTTTAGTTTTTTCTTTGTTTTTCGGAATTGCAATTTCAAAAATACCAAAAGAAAAAAGTGCACCAATTACAAATGGTTTAGAAGGAATTATTCAAGCATTAATCTGGATGGTTACAATAGTTATGATGATTGCTCCTATTGGAGTATTTGGACTTATGGCTGATTCTGTTGGTACTTATGGCTTTGATATGCTATCTTTAGTTGCTAAATTATTTATAGTTTATATGGGCGCTATTTTAGTTTATGGTTTTATTTTTTATCCATTGATTATCAAACTATTTTCAAAAACTTCTGTTAGTGATTTTTTAAGAGCTATGAGAAAACCTCAAGTAGTTGCTTTATCAACTGCTTCGTCTATGGCAACACTTCCTATTAATATGAAAACTTGTGAAGAGGACTTAAAAGTATCAAAATCTACTACTTCTTTTGTTCTTCCATTGGGAGCAACTATTAATATGAGTGGAAATGCAATTTATTATGGTCTTGTAGCTATATTCTTCGCACAAGTTTATAATATTGATTTAGGTTTTACAGGTTATCTTGCAATTATTTTTACAGCTACTATTGGTGCAATTGGACAAGCAGGAGTTCCTGGTCCTACATTCTTAGTTGTTGCTGTATTAATTTCAGCTGGTATTCCAATTGAAGGTTTACCTTTATTATTTGCACTTGATAGAATCTTTGATATGACAAGAACAGCTTTAAATATCACAGGAGACGCAGCTTGTGCTGTTATAATTGATAATTTAAATGACAAAAAAGATAAGATAGAAACTGTATAAATATTAGTTTCTATTTAAGAAGAGAATAAATATTCTCTTCTTATTTCATCCACTCTTTTATCTCAAAGCTTAATTGCTCTGGGAATTCTAAAGGTAACATATGACTTGTTCCCTCTCTTGATATTTTTGTAATATGCTGATGTTCATCTTTAAAGTTTTCTAAAACACTATGACTAAATAATCTATCTTCTGTGCTATAAAAAATTCTAATTGGTATAGATAAAGATATTAATTTTTCATTGAAATTTCTTCTATTAAAACTACTTCTCATTTGAACATTATAAACTTCATGTCCTAAATCTAAGAACATATCTTTTATTATATTTATAAGCTCTTCGTCTTCTGATTTTTCAATTAATGAAAGTATTTTTTTAGTAGCTAAACCTTTGAAACCAAAATTATTCATTTGTTCTAAAGTTTTTGTTCTTCTTTCTATTTCATCTTTTTTTGTTTCAGCAGGAGAACCGGCAACTAAGAAAAGTCTATTTACTCTATGGGGATTTTTAGCAGTAAAATATGAAGCTAAATAAGCACCTAAAGAAAACCCAAGTAAATTTATCTTTTCATCTGTAATAAGCTCTTCAAGTTTTAAAGCAGCTTCTTCAAAATCTTCTGTCAAAGGAAGAGGAATATGAATTAATTCGTATTCTTCTTCTAAAAATGGTCTTAACCTTTGCCATAATCTTTCATCAGTCATAAGTCCTGGAAGTAAATATATTTTTTCTTTCATTTTCAACCTAATAATTATTTGATGATGTTTTATCATAATTTTGTTTAAAAATAAAGAAGAAAGCTATAAAATATTTAATACTAATCTTTTATAATTACTTAAACATCAAATGTTAATATACGTCATGAACAATAACTTAAATATGGTTTACACCTATCATAATGAAACAAAACATTCACAACAAAGATACGCGCGTTCTTTAGGATATATGGATTGGGCAACACAACCAAATCCATATAGAACATATATTGATACAAAAAAAATAACTTTGCCACTAGCCTTTGAAAATAAGACTTTAGAATATAGTCAAATATTTAATCAAGAAGCTAATAAAAATGAAGAAAAAATATTATCAGCTCCTTTATGTATAGAAGCAATTTCACAATTTTTTCAATTCTCTTTAGGTTTAGCTGCTATTAAAGAGTATGGTGATCAAGCTTGGGCTTTAAGATGTAATGCCTCTAGTGGAAACTTACAACCAACAGAAGCTTATCTTATATCAAAAGATATTCAAGGAATAGATAATGGGCTTTATCATTATTCTCCACAAGAGCATGAACTTGAATTGCTATCAAATTTGGATAATACAAAAGAAGATATTAATTTAAAAGAAAATACTTTCTTAGTAGCTTTATCTTCTATTGTTTGGAGAGAAGCTTGGAAGTATGGTGAACGATCTTGGAGATACACTCAACTTGATTGTGGGCATGCTTTAAAAGCACTTGAAATTTCGGCTTTAATCTTAGGTTGGAAAATTGAAGTTCTTAATACAAAAGATAGTGAACTTCAAAATCTTCTAGGCTTTGATCAAGTTAATAGATATGTACCTGAAGAAAGAGAACTTCCTGATATGCTAATAAAAGTCTCTTTTGCAAATGATAATTCAAAAAAAGATATTGACATTTCAAAAATAAGAGCAAGATTTGAAGATAGTTATCAGGGAAAAGCAAATCAACTAAGTGTAAATTGGCATAAATGGGATATCTTAGAAAAAATAGAAGATGCAAGTTTAAGTGATGATTTAAATATAAAAAAATATACAAATGATATATATGAAAAAAATCCTTATAGAGAAAATTCATTTTTAGCAAAAGATATTGTACTTGCTAGGCGTTCAGCACAAATGATGAATGAAGACAATTCTACAATTACAAAAAAAGAGTTTGAAACTATTATAGCTTCTGTTAAATCAAACAATTCAAATATACACTTAGTAATTTTCGTACATAGTGTTAAAGAGATTGATTCAGGACTTTATATACTTATTAGAAACAATAAACATAAAGAACAATTACAAGCTTTATTAAAAAAAGAATTTCTTTGGGAAAAAGTTGATACAAAAGCAGGAGAATTATATAAGTTAGAAAGCAAAGATTTTAGGTTTCTAGCAAAAGCAATCTCTTGTAATCAAGATATTGCAAGCCAAGGAGCTTTCACTCTTGGAATGTTAGCTGAATTTTCAAATCAATTAGAAACATATGGCGCTTCAAAATATAAACATTTATATTGGGATTGTGGAGCTATTGGACAACAACTGTATTTAGAAGCAAGCTCATTAAAACTTTCAGCAACAGGAATTGGTTGTTTTTTAGATGATATTTTGCATGAACTAATTGGTTTAAAAACAAATCATTTTCAAACACTTTATCACTTTACTGTAGGACGGGCTTTAGTTGATTCTAGATTAACGAGCAAAAAACCCTATGAGAATAGAAATAATTAAGTAATATAAAAAGAGGAAAAGATATTTCCTCTTTTTAAAATCAATCTTTTATTCTAATATAAATATGTACATTAGTTGAGTCATCATTAAATTGTCGTTCATCAATTTCAATATAGTTTAAATTTCTTATTAATTTACCTAACTTATCATAACCATAATTTCTTGAGTCAAAAGAAGGATTGTTTTTATTTATATAATTTCCTACATTTGAAAGCCTCGCCCAACCATCATCTTTTGAAACAGCAGTTATTGCTGATGTTACTATTGGTTTAAGTTCTGCATTATTAGATTCATCTTTATTTTGTATATCTTCAACTTCATTTTTTTCTCTTAAAATTTCAGTAAAAACAAACTTATCACAAGCTGCGATAAAAGCCTCGGGAGTTTTCTTTTCTCCAAAACCATAAACAATTAAACCAGATTCTCTAATTCTTGTAGCAAGTCTTGTAAAATCACTATCAGAAGATACTAAACAAAAACCATCTAAACTATTTTCATGTAAAATATCCATTGCATCAATTATCAAAGAAGCATCTGTTGCATTCTTTCCACTTGTATAAGAAAACTGCTGTATTGGTTGAATAGCATATTTATTAAGATGCTCTTTCCATTGTTTTAAATTTGTAGTTGTCCAATCACCATAGGCTCTTTTAATACTAGCAACTCCAAACTTTGCAACTTCTGCTAATAATTCAGCAGCAAGTGAAGCTTGGGCATTATCAGCATCAATTAATACAGCAAGCTTAACAGTGTTTTTATTTTGCATTTTTTTCCCTTGATTTTTATATTTATCTTTATATTATCAAGATAATAATTAGTTTACTCTTGAAATTTAAATAGAAGTTTAATTTTAATATAATTCAAAAAAAACAAAAGGATTTAATAATGGTAAACAAAGAACCATTTGTACAAAGAGCAGACGAGCATATATTTTTAGCAAATGAACAGCTAAATAATAAAGAAGAGTTAACTCCAGGTGAAGTAAGTGCTTCATTTTTATTTGGTGCAGCAAGATTCAACTCTTGGGTAGCAGCATCTGAATTTGATTCAGCAGAAGCTATGACAGCTGCAAAAGAAGAGATAAGTGAATATTTTATAAAAGAATATAGACAAATGTTAGAACAACATCTTCAAAGTCATATTGAATCTTATGATTTTAGTGTTAATAATTTAGATAAATAGTATTTTCAAATAGGAGAAAAAAGTTTAAGTAAAAACTTTTTCTCCTATTTAAACAAACGCTTACTTATTTATTTTATTTTTATAGGAAGCAAACTTAAAAAACTTAAAGCCTCAGGAAGAGAAAATTGTGCTTTTTGTATATCATTATGTTTAGGATCTATTAAATAGTTTTTAGATGTCTCAAAATTGGCTTTTTTTAGATTGTTGTTTATAAAAGATGTTAATTCTAAATCACACTTATCAAAAATAGTATTTTCAAGATTGCACTCTTCAAAACCCGTATCTTTTATAAGTGAATTGATAAACTTCATTTGTCTCAAATCTAAAAGATGAAAAGAATTCTGTGAAATATTACAAGAATCAAACTTTACATCAAAAGGCTCGGCACATGAACTCCAAGAAATACCCAAAAGTTTTGAGTTTTTAAATATAACATCATTAAAAGTAGAATTTTTTAATATACATAAAGACATATCACAATCTATAAAAGTACATTCTGTGAATTTACAATTATAAAAAACACTTTTTGAAAAATCACATCTTATAAAAGTACAATTGTCATAATAGATGGAATCTAAGTTTTTATCATCATATTCTATGAACTCTTCTTCCCAATAATCATCAGTTTTAAACATTATGCTCTTTTTTAATTTGATTTTATCATGTTTGAAATAAATAAGAAGGGAATAAAAGAGTAAAAATTATAATATCAAGCCTAATTTTCATGCTAAATTAACAAAATAGTAACATATTTCAATTATTTTCAAAAAAAACACTAAAAAAAGACCAATATCCTTGTTACTTATATATTTTTAAGGTAAACTACCTCAATTGAAAGATGATTTCGAACTTCATCTATGGCATGCTTTATATTGATAACCTTAAGTTGACAGTAAAATCGCACCACAAGATAGTTTCACAATTAGATTTTATATAACACAAGTAAAATTGTGTATCAACAAAAGGAAATACAATGGCAGAATTAGTAAACGGATCAGTTAAATGGTTTAACAGCGAAAAAGGTTTCGGATTTATCGAACAAGAAAATGGTGGAAAAGACGTATTTGTACATTATAGAAATATTAACAGTACAGGATATGGTAGAGTTTCATTAGAAGATGGTCAAAAAGTTACATTTGAAATTGCTCAAGGTGACAAAGGTCTTCAAGCAGAAAACGTTACTGCTCAGTAGTGTTTTATTATAAGCGGTTTTACCGCTTATAATTTTTTTATATAAACTTCCAAATAATTCTTTTATTTTTCAAACTTCACTCAAAACATCTTTAAATTTTATATTTTATAACAAACATTTATTCTAATCAATTAGTTTTAATATCTTCACTTTTTTTCATTTGATGATTTTTTACTAACTAAAATACCCCCAAGTGCAATAAGAGCAATACCTGTAAAAGTATACATATCAGGTAAAGAATCTCCTAACATAATACCAAAGCCAACAGCAAAAGGAATACTTGAATATCCTATAACTCCAATAATACTTGCTGGACTTAAACTATATGCACGAGTTAAAAGCCATTGGGAAACTGTTGAAAAGATAGCCATTAAACCTATAAGTAACCAAACAAAAGGCTCTGTATGTATTTTAAAATCTACATAAGGTGTAAATATAAAAAGTAATAAAGGAATTATTACTCCAATACCCATAAAAGAAAGCATAATAATTCTAGCATCATAAATATCTTTTATTTTTTTTATAGTAGCATATGCAGCAGCTGCAAAAAAACCACCCAAAACTCCATATATATGTTCAATTGATATTTCAATCCCAAAAGGTTTTATAATTAAAATAATTCCTACAAACCCAATAATAAGTGCAAAAATAGTAGGAGTACGAATAGACTCTTTCATAAAATAATATGCAAGAATAGTTACAAAAAATGGTGATGTTTTATTTAATATTACAGCCTCTCCCAATGGAATTGTAGCAATTGTATAAAAAAAGAATAACATAGCCATTGTTCCAAAAAGACCTCGTAAAAAAAGTAAGTGCAGTTTTGAAGTATTCATAGACACAGGAATTTTCTTTAAACTATATAATATTATTATAACTCCTAAAAAATTTCTATAAAATACTATCTCAATAGGATCCATAGTTTCAGATAATATTTTTGCCACAGCTCCACTAAATGCAGCAATTAGTGCACTTAAAAGCATAAAAAATACACCTTTATCCATAAGCTTTAATTTTGATAGTGATTTGTACTTATTTAACATTTATATCCTTGTTGTCCGCATTGTATAGAAAACTTATAAAAAAGATTATAAAATGACATTCTAATAAGCACAAACCTTTTTGAGACTACTTAAACGGCCCACATACTAAGGCTCTTTTAACCCCAGAACTTAAAGCCCCAATTCCATCAATTAACATTTCTCTTTTTATTAGAACATCTACAATTTGACTTGAATATTTTATTGCACTCTCTTTCATCATCCCAAGCATAGGCCAACCCCACAATGCTGAAACCGTAACTCCATCTTGTACAAAATGAGGATTTGTCAAAAAAGTACAATCTAATACTGCTTCAATAGCACTTCTATTTGTTTGGCTACCTCCAACTAAGTCAATTATTACTGAACCTTTAGGAATAACTCTTTTTAAATGATCATTACATACAAGATAAGTTATACCTCTTATCTCTTTAGGAATTTCTGCACCATTTACAACTAAATCCACATCTTTTAAATATTCTTCTATATTTTCTTCTGCTGTTTGAGTACGACCTAGAATATTTATATTTTTAAAACCTTGATTATATATCTCATGAATAGCTCCTCTTGCCACATTGCCATAACCTAAGACTACTACTTTTGCATCTTTTATATCCAAATTAGGTTTATTTTCTTGAAGTAATTTAATTCCATATCTAGCTCCTGCTCGTCCTGTAACATGCAAGCACTCAATTCTTCTTAGACCAAATTCAAAAGGTTTATGTTTTTCTTTATAATTATAAATAGCTTCAATCCCATTTTCTAACTCAAAAGCATGAAGATCAAAAACTTTTGAAGCAGTCTGTTTTATTTTAGAGATTAAACTATTTTTATCATTAAAACTTTTGCTATCATA
Organism: Halarcobacter sp.; assembly: GCA_030145305.1. Classification (GTDB taxonomy): domain Bacteria; phylum Campylobacterota; class Campylobacteria; order Campylobacterales; family Arcobacteraceae; genus Halarcobacter. The sequence continues at coordinate 147,494 of JAQYVX010000001.1, forward strand.
AAAATACATACTATTTTTATCTGTATGTTTTAATTCATCAAAGCTTATATCTTCATAAAGCATATTAAGTGATTTTGGATTACGATTTCCTGCACGTCTAACCGCACCTGCTAATCTTTCATTTCTACCAATAATGAAAATTCTCAAATCTTTTATAGTTTTATTTTTAATAAAATCTTTTAATGCAGTAGCCATGCCAACACGAGCTAAAATTTGTTCACTAGTTTGTACTTTAGGAGACTCCAAAATTTCTTCCATTGCTATCACATTTATTTCATTATCTTCAAGCATTTTTGCCCTTGCAGGAAAAGAATCAAAATGTGCCATACAAAAAAGTGTAGAACCTTTCCTCATTTGAGATATTGATTCCAAAGAAGGACCTTTAAATTTTATAATCATTTCTTTATTCTTGTATATTTCATCAGCTTTTTGTAATTTTGCACCATTCTTAATATATTCATCATCCTCAAAACCAACACCTAACCCCGCACCAAACTCAACAAAAACATTAAGTCCTGAACTTGTTAACTGTCCAACATCCAAAGGAGTCAATCCCACTCTTTTTTCTAAACCTCCTGGGTTTTCTGGAGATTCAATTTCTTTAACCAAAGCAATATTTTTGAATGCAATTGATGTATTTTTCACACTAATCCTTTTTTAAATAATTAGTATTTTTATATGTTAGTTTTAATAAAGACCTAGATTAATCAATATATTTAAATTAAGGATGCGATAGAATTTTTATAACAAATAAAAAATGAATGGTGAATAAGCCTAACAAAAATCTGTTAATGTTAATTTGAGTAGATCTAAGCCTAAAGAGATATATTGTTCGTACATTCTGAATATTGCAAAAACGAAGTCAGATACAGATCAAGTATGCTGATATTAGGAGTAGTGTAGCTGAATTTTTTGCTATTAGTATAAATAGTATCTATAATGAATATTGAGATATGCCAATTAAGTAAAATATTTTTAAACTAACACTTAACTAACGCTTCTATTCTATAATTTCATACATTCAAATCAAGGAGTATTAGAAAATGAATTTAGGAAAGAAAATAGCAATATTAACAATTGCTGCAAGTGTGAGTTTATTCGCAAATGGAATTAGTAACGTGTCTGCTTTAGTTGATCAAATCAATAATACAAGTGACGTAAAAGAAAAACAAGTTTTAATGAAAAAATTAGATAGTGAACTTGCTGTTATTAATACAGAAGATATTCCTAAAGCTAAAGAGATTATTGAAACAAGACTAAAAAAGGAGCCTGCAAAAAAGCCTCTAAAGTAATTGTCGTTTTACTAAACTAGCCCTTCTCCCTTTGGGAACACAAGTATAACTTGTGTTCCTTCCCCTACTACACTTTTTATTTGTATATCAATATTTAAAGCCTCACACAACTGTTTTACAATACTCATTCCAATACCAAGTCCAGAAGTATTCTCTTTATAATATCTTTGAAATACTTTCTTAATATTTTTTATTCCAATTCCTGTATCTTCTATAATAAGCTCTTGTTTATTTATACTTATATGGATTTGACCATTTTTTTTATTGTATTTACATGCATTACTTATTAGATTATCAATTATTCTATCAATTCCATTTTTATTGCTTTTAACAATTAAAGAACCCAAATTTTTAGTAAAATTTATTTTAGGATATATTTTTTGTAAAACCTCAATTTTTTCATTAATTATTTCTTCAATCGAAATATTCTCATCTTTGTTAATACTATTTGGACTCATGTATTGTAAGTTTTTATATAAAGAAGCAATACTTTTTGCACTAAGTTCGATTCTTTCTATTTCTTCAAAGTCACCTCTTTTTCTTAATAATTTTGAATTTAATAAAATAGAAGTTGCAGGGGTATTTAAATCATGAATAATATCTTTTAAAAAATTCTCCAAAAGAACAAGTGCTTCTCTCATAGGTCTTAATGAATAAAAAGCAAAACCAATTGAAAGTAAAAAGAGTAAAAAAAGTATTAGAATACTAAATTTAAATATTTTTATTAAAAATTCATTGTAAAACTTTTCATATTTTGCTTTATCATATATAACTTTTAATAAATATGGACCAGTTGAAACTGACTGAAAATAAGCACAAAGCCCTTCTTTGCAATGATAGATTTTAAATAATTTCTTTTGTTTATCATTTTCAACAATATCAAGAGAAAATTTCTCTCCTTGGAAATCAAAAGTATAATCTTTCATTTGGTAAAGAATATTTTCTTCTATATCTTTAACTTTATCTTCATGATACATATACAAAACTATACTCGAAAGAATAAGTAAAGGTATAAAAAAAAGATAAAGGCTTGTGAAAAATGATTTTTTTTCATAATTTTTCAAGTTTATATCCTATACCTTTTATGTTTGTAATATTTAAATCTAATATCTTTTTTAATTTACTTATTAAAACACGAAGTGCACTATCACTTGGTCTATTCATATAATCAAAAAATGTTGATTTATTTACAGTCATATTTATATTTCTAATTAGAAGAGAGAAAATTTCTTTTTCTATTAAGCCTAAAGAGATTTCTTCATCATTTTTAAACACCCTATTTTCAAGTAAATCAAAAGTAATATCTCCATATTTAATACTTGGATTTTTCCTTTTTAATATAGCTTTGATTCGTGCTAATAATTCATCTAAGTCAAATGGTTTTTTAATATAATCGTCACATCCACACTCAAAACCTTCTAAAGTAGCTGAAGTATCTCTAAGTGCTGTAATAAAAAAAGTAGGCGTTAAATCTTCTGCATCTCTTAATAGTTTTAAAGTATCAAGACCATTTAAGAAAGGAACATTAATATCAAATAAGTAAAGGTCAAACTTATTTTCATAAGTAGCTTCAAGGACTTCCTCTCCATCATTTACCAAGATTACATCATAGTTTTCTTCTTCCAAAATCTGTAACATTGTTTGTGCTAATATTTCATCATCTTCTAACAATAAAATTTTTTGTTTTTTATTCATTTTACTGCTGGATTTTGCTTATATATTTTAAGTGGAATCTTTTTTTTAGCTTCTATAATAGCATCTGATTTTTCTCTGACTTTTTTATTTTCTTGGGCTAATTTTTCTTTTAATTCTTCAATAAGTTCTTTTTTCACCTCTTTATTAGGTGCTTGATTAACTTTTTCTAATAATTTATTTACTTCTTTGTTTTCTGCAAATATTATACTTGTAGTAAAAAATAGGCATATTATTACAATTTTTTTTAATATCATTTTTTATCTTCTTTTTTTAACATATTCTTTTCTAATTTTTTGATTTCTAATTTTATTTTAGTTAATGGAGATATTTTAAATTTATTTAAATTACATTTATTTTTTTTTGCATGAGAGTATTGAATATTATAAGATTTAAGTGCATTATTAATATTTTTTGCAAATATACTTTTTGAATTGTTTTCTATTAGAAAGAGTTGGGCTTTTGCGCCAACTATATCTTTTTGAATAAAGTATCCCTTATTGAATTCTTCTTGAATATATTTTGAAGCATGATTCATAATCATTATATTTTTATTACAATATTTATAGCTAAAAGACTTCTTTTTTACTTCTGCTTTTTTTTCTTTTATTTTAATTGGTTTTTCTATATTATCTTGTTTTATTTCTACAGATTTATTTGTATTTGTCAAGGCACAACCTGAGAAAACTAGCATAAACACTATCATAAAATATACTCGTCTTTGACTAAACATTTTGTCCTTTCTTTTTCATTTTCATAAATATTGATTTATATATAATAACTATAAATAATATTTCAGGGCATTATTATATAGGAAAATGTATTAAAGTCTAAATGAATAAGCTCTTAATCCACAAGGCAACTTTACGAAAAATTTTAAGACAATTATATACGATAAATCCAAGAATTTTATTTGAAAAAATGAATTTTTGGAAAGAGAAAAAAATTCCATCATATTTACAAATACTCAAAAGCATATCAAGAGCCTCAACGCCTTGATAATATCTATCTTCATATATAAGAATAACTCCATCATCAAGAATAATATCTTTGTTTGATTTTTTCCAACTTAAATCAATTCTAGCATCACATATTTTTATGTCAAAACATTTTTTAAGCTTTAAAATATCTGCATATCTTTTACAAAAGGGGCAATCTCCATCATAATATAAAAAAACTTTCACTTGATTATTCTTTATTTAATCAAATATTTTTTGATAGACATGACAATATGGAGTTTTTCCTGTTCTTTTGTAATAATCTTGATGGTATCCTTCAGCTGCATAAAAAGGAGTCTTTTCTTTTAGTGTAGTTGCAACATCATAACCCTTTGTTTTTAAAATTTCTATTAGCTTTTCTGTTGTTTTCTTTTCTTCTTCATTATCATAAAATACAACTGAAAGATATTGACTTCCTATATCTGGGCCTTGTCCATTTTTTTGAGTTGGATCGTGTATTTCAAAAAATAGTTTTGCTAGATTTTCATATGATATTTCATCTGGATTATAAACAACTTCTACAGTTTCAACATGACCTGTATCACCTTTTATTACGCCATAATAATCAGGATTCTTAACATGGCCACCCATATATCCACTAATTACGTCCTTCACTCCTTTTTGCTTTTCAAATAAATGTTCAACACCCCAAAAACATCCACCTGCAAAATGAGCTTTTTTTGTGTTTGTGTAATCAATATTTTTATTCAAAGGAACTTCTATTTCCTTACTAAAATTTGTTGAAATAAAAGCTAGTAATCCAAGAGCGATGATTAATATAAACTTAGTCATTTTCTTTCCTTTTTATTTAATTTCTTATCCTACTTAGTTTTTGTGTAGTTGATGTTTATTTTACTCTTCATATCTTATTTATTCTCCATTTATAACAGATAAAACTGTTGCTCTACTAGTATTTAATTCACTTATTATCTTTGATATATTTATATGGCCATTATCAGTATAATATTCTTCATTATCTAGCATTTTTAATATAGCATCTTTTTTTTCAAGTATTTCTTCGGATGTTTGTACAGTTTTAAAAATAAAATCTTCATCACTCATAGTTTTAAGCGCTTCTAAATCTCTTTTTATTGTTGGCATTGTAACTTTTAATTCTTTTGCTAAATCTTTTGGATTTTCAATTCCTCGTAAAAGCAACTCCCTTAAAGCTATTCTTCTTGTCTTTATTTTACGCCTGCGGTGATATGAAATTTTCATTATTGTTTACGATAATCCTTTTGTTTTTTAATTTTACTATTTAAATATATTTTCAAGGAAAATTATTTGTCTATCTTTTTCCATATAGTTTTACCCGTAGCACAAACTTTGTTTGTTCCTTTAATTTGAATAGTGTGTAAAAAAGAGTATTCACTAATGTCTTTTTTTGTTGAAGATAAAATCACATCACCATATTGAGCTTCTGAAATAAAACGCCCATCAATAAAGTACAAGTAGTAGTTATTTAGTATCTCCTCGGGGATTGATTCTATAAGCCATTGTAAATATCTAAGATTATTAACATGCTTATTAGTATCAGTATCATACATATTGACTTTAAACTCTTTTCTATATTCAAAAGAATCAAGAGCTTCAATTTTACTACTTATATCATGTTCCAAAGGTACAAATTTATATGATGACCATCTTTTTAAAAAATCAGGATGTATTCTTTTAGGTCTTCTTTTTTTTATATCATAAAAAAGCCATAAACCCCTAGCTCTTCCTATGATATTATAGTCTTCATCATAAATAATATTTTCTCTAAATCCTCTAATAGCATGGTATTCTGATATCCATGTTCTTATAATTATTTTTTCTTTATAAAGAGGATAGCGTTGCATTTCCATCGCACCTGAAAGTAATACCCAGCCAAGATTTTCTGACATAAGAGAAAGAAGGTTATGCCCAGCATAATGACAATGCTCAGCAGCAGTTTCTTGAAGTAAAGTTAAGATAGCAATAGGAGAAGCTTCTCCTAACCTATTCATCTCAAAAAACCTCAATTCAAACTCTTTATCAAAATAGTTTTCCATAACAACTCCTTTATTAAATAGAATATATGCAATTTAATCAGTATTGTCAAGGGGGAATTTAAAATATATCATATGACTAGTTACTCATAAATTTATTTATTTCGCTCTACTCTTTCTAATTTTTCTTCTATTATTTGAATAGAACTCTTTACATTTTGCAAATAAGATTTTATTTTATCATCTGATGCATCTACTGATAGTAGTAAATCTATCATATCTAATGTTGGATTTACTAATTGGCAACTATCCCCATATTCATCATGTAATTCTTGATAATTATCTTCTATTCTTTGTTTTAGAGTTATAATTTTATTTTTCATTATTATTCCAAAATTACACTACATTTGTAGTTTGATTAAGAATTATTACATAACTATACTTACACATTACTATTGTAGGGTATAAAAATGAATAAATATATTAATAATTTAACTCCTGATGAATTACATAAGATGATTGGTGCTAATGTTGCAAAACTTAGAAAAAAAGCTAATTTAAGTCAATTAGCTTTATCTTTGGAAATGGGAAATAAATCTCCAAGTCTTATTAGTTCTGCTGAAATCTATACAAATAAAAGACATTTTAATATTGTTCAACTTCAAAAAATTGCAAAAATATTAGATGTTGATATATGTGAGTTTTTTAATGAAAAGTAATAAATTTAGAAAATATTTAATTATCTTAATCTTAATTATTAAAATCTGAAACGGTTAGTGGTTCTACAACCTCAAATCCTTTTGCTTTTTTAAACTACATACCCAGAGGTTGAATCTTCACTTTTTACTATCTTTGGAATCATTGATTTTGATATTCCATTATCTAAGTTTTTTGAAATAGTATACTATTTAAATTAAATTCTATACCTTGTAAAATGAAAAGTCTTTATTTCTATTAAATAGTATAGACTAACGGTTGAGTTGAGAAATATTTGAGCCGCGAGGGTCAAATATTTCTCTCCAAAGTTTTGTTATACTAATTTATTCATTAATACTTAATAATTTTATTACAGTTGTTGGCTTAGCTCTAAATGTTGGATTTAAGTTGTCGGATTCAACCATATGTGAGGCAGCAACATCATGTGCCAATAAATCTTTTTCTGTAGCCCATTTTTCAATTATTACAAATTCATTTTCTTTATTTTCTACTTCTTTTAATTCATATTGCAAACATCCATTTTCTTTTAATACAATTGGAGCAATTTTATTGAATGCATCAATTTGTTTTTGTCTATGCTTTGGCTTTACTTCTATTAAAATTAATAACGATATTTCTTGATTCATTTTATTCCTTAGTACAACGTTTTATTAAATTCTTGTAGGTAATAATAACTAACGATACCTATTAAATCATTATTGTAACTTTTATCAAAACTATTTCCACATTTATTTCTATTTATTATTAGTCACAAATTGGGCACACTAATTATATTTACTTATTAAAATTTTTATTATTTCAGATAACGGTTGAGGAGAGCAATATTTTACCCGCTCTTGGGTAAAATATTGGCTCCTGCATTTTGTTATGTGTTCTACTCTAGTTCGCTCATGAATAAATGCATGGTGCTAACCATTCTATAAAATAAATAATCAATATGTTTCTTATCTGTAAGTTCTATTTTGTTATTTTCAAAATGCCTTATTTGATAATTGTTGCCAATAGCTGTTAATGCATTGCATTCTGTATTTATTAATGTACCAAATTCTGTATTACTATTAGAGACCAAAGATATCAAATCATTAATAGATTCTCTTTTGTTTTTTTCAATGTAATATGTTTTCATTCTCTCAAATGCATCCCAGATTTTTTCGAGAGCAAATATTCTGTCTTCAATTTTAGGTAATACAAATTTATCATAAGCTAACTTTACTAAGTCATTTAATCTAGTATCTGCTGTGTTGTATATTTGATTTATCAAAGGTTTCATTGCTTCAGATATATTTCTGTTAATCTGTCCATCTTCATTAATATAAAATAAAATGCCATTTCTTTCAAATGTTTGATTAATCTTCTCTCTAAAATTACTTTCTAACTCTTCAGATTTTTTAAAAGTTAGATGATAATGTTTAAAAAAATCGTGATAGCTTCCATTAGTAGGCTCTGCAATATTATTATGGCAAAACTCTATAAAGTCAAGGGTTGCATACTTATCAATTATCTTTTTTTCATCTGGATCACCAAATCCATGAAAGACAGGTGTATTTTTAAGTATTTGAATTGGCTTCTCAATATTTGGTACTTCAGATTGTAATCTAGCTTCAAATAATTTACCATCAAAACCACACGCTTGATTATTATCAGAACATATCTCTGAAAAATTCTCTGAAAAATAATTTTTATTCTTATATTCTTCAAAAATTGATACAATACCATTCCAAACAGGAATACTTATTTCTTCGGAAGTCCTAGTTGCAACTCCATTTTCTCTATCACTAAAATACATTCAGTTTTCCTTCTTGTGGTCTTGTCACATAACGTTTGAGTTAAGAGACAAGGCGATATAGCTCAGTAAAAATTTGGTTTATTATTTAACTAATTGTAGAAGATGAAAGCTTGAGAAATCGTAATATAGCCTTGTTCTGTTTCTACGCTTTGTTATCATTTTAGGAGTAAGGTTTAAATTCATCACCGCTAAAAGGTTCAAAGTTTTTAGCCCATTTAGTAGAAAACTTACATAACAGTTTTAATTGCAAAGGAGCATCGTGATTAACTTTTTTAACAGTTATACTCACATTTTTATCTCCATTAAGTTCCATTAGTTTATAAAAATCTTTTACAAAAAATGATGGGCAATATCCTAATAATTCGACTGGATCATCTTGTGTTCTTAAGGCTAGTGCAAATGGATCTACTTCATTTTGAACATCTTTTAAAATCAATAATTTATCATTATCATTTAACTTAGATAATCTCTTAACATAATGTTCTGCAATATGGCTAATTCCATGAGAAAAAAACAATACTTCATAGTTATCATTTCCATCTTTTTCAGGGATAGGAAACAATTGCAATTCATCTGTTGCTCTAATTCCTCGACTTATTGACAATTCAATTAGTTCATTCTCATTTTTTTCAATATCTAACCATTTAATATAATCTTCGTATTCGGGTCTTGATTTAGTTAATAATCTATTTTTAAAAATTGGAAATAAACTTTCTGAACTATATGTATTTGTTAACTTATTCATTTGACCAAAAGGTTGAAAATTTTCAGTTTTTGCTCCATTAGTATAATTAAAAGAATACATATTTTCTTTATATTTTAAACAACCAACTGGAATCCATTGTCTACTTTTAGGGTTTTTCCATGCTAAAATTAATTTATTAATCATTTAATAATACCTTTTTTACTTCCATTAATCTTTCTTTATTTTCTTCTAAAATTTTTATTGCAAATTCTATAGACACTTTACTTATTAAATGCTTTGGAATTTTTTTAAAAATCACTCTTATTTCATTTATATCTAATTTTTCTAATTTATCTAACCAATATATTGATATACTTTTATTAACATCTGCACAAAGTTTAAAAGCTTCTATTGTTTTTAAGTTTTTACCTTTATTATCAAAAAAGGGTGTTTTTGCTCTCTCAACAAAATGCTTAACCATTCGACCTTTATCTTTTGTTTTTAATCTTTCAGTTTTTTCATCATCACTTTCTCTACATCCAAGGCCAGATGCATGGTCATAAGTAGGAGATAAAAATATTTCTTTAGATGGAGCAATTATCCAACTCCAATTTTCATGATGTCTATCTTGGTTAGATATAAGACAATCAAGCATTATATATCCTATGAATACATCAATAGGTTTAGGCAGCCTTTCATTCTGGTAATCAATAGGTAAATTCAGAAATGGTGCTTTAATAATTGCTAATACTAATTTTAATCTATATTCTCTAACTTTATAATACTTATCTTTAGGATATTTAATATCCTCGTTATTATATATTTTAGCTAAAAGCTCATTTCCATGCCTAAGGCCATGATCTTTGGGAACAAAGCTAGGGGTAATAGTACCTTCTTTTTTATTCCATATTGCAAATTCATATTTAGCATGAGGGATATCTAACAGATTACATAGTTCTGCAACCACAACTTCTACCCAATTTTCTCCAGTATTTGGTCTACCTTCTTTAAATAGTTTATTACAATTATCATTGTCATCATAAAACCAAAATTTACGTTTTGTTCCTAGTGGTTCGAGTGATTCATTTTTATGTAAAGGGATTTCAAAAATATCTAATTCTTTCATGCGTGATTTTAGCCAAAAATCGTTTAAACCATTATTGTAGTAAAGAGAGATAATTACAGACTGATGATAACTATTTATTGAACATACATTATATGTAAAATAGCCTGAAAATTAACAAATAACATACACAAAATATGTCGTATATCAAAACAGCTACAAACACTTTAAATAAGGTGTTCTTGAAGATTTCACTATAAAAAACATTACAATATGACATATTTTTTAAATAAATTTTAATTTTTGATAGAATTTTTATGTATATTTATTACCGATATGTAGATGATAATAGTACATTATGTATGTATATTATGACCATATCGTAATAAAAGGGGACTGTCCCCTTTATCGCAATTCAAACTCTTTATCAAAATAGTTTTCCATAACAACTCCTTTATTAAATAGAATATATGCAATTTAATTAGTATTGTCAAGAGGAAAGTATCTCATATCTTACAAATTAAATTTGCAAAGCTATCTACTTCTTCCCAATTTGTATATTCTATTACACTTTTGGGATCAGTATCTCCTTTTGTTAGCCACATAATAAATCTAATCATTTGTCTGTTAAAAACTCCATATTTTTGATAATCAAGTTTTCCACCAAAAACAGCTAAATTTTTTGGTTTCCATGAGATCTGTTTTAAAAATTTGATTAAATAGGGATTCGTTTCTGGTGTATTTTTATTTGGTTTTCTTGCGACAATATTTACAGAAAAAAAGGCATTTTTTTTCTCTTCTAAAGTTTTTTGATTTTTTTTTATAAAATCATATACTTTTTTATTATGTTTACCATATCTAATACTTGCACCAATAATTATTTTATCAAATTGATTTAAATTAATTTTTTCATTATCAATTGATAATAATGTAACACTATTATTTTTTTGTTCAATAACATCTTTAATTTTATTACAAATCTTTATTGTATAATTGTCTGTTGTTGAATAAACTATAATTATTTTTCCCATTTAAAATCCTTATAACAATAAACCTTTTCATGATGACTAAAAGCGATTTTTTAAAGTTCTGTCAGAGCTTATAAATCATGAATATTTTCATAAGAAGATTGATTGATTTTAATACCACTATAACTTAATGGCAAACTACTTGTATATAAAGTTTTTAACATAACTACCCAATTTAAGGTTTGTAAGAATTGTATGTTTTATACTACTATCTATTTCTTTGTAATAACTCAATAATTTTAACAATTGTATACTGTGAAGACTCTTTTTACTATACTAATATTAAAGTTTACAACTATTTATTAGATTAAATTTTAATATTTTTCTGCTTTATCTATTTTATCTTCGATAATTTTCATTGTATTATCAATATTTTCCAATATTAATTCTTTTTGCTCATTTGGAATACTATCAGATAATAAATATTTTATTACATTTAGTGTTGTTTCCACAAGGATAAGGTCTTCTTGCAAATTCTTTCTATATCTTTCTATTTTATTTATTGATAATTTTATTTTATTCTCCACAGTTATCCCCTTAATATTTATAAATGTTCTATAGAACATTTATAAAGAATCATATCTACTATAAACTTACAAATTAATTACCTATAGGACATATTATGAACACAATTTGCTTTTCAAATGAAGAACTAGAAGTTTTATATAAGAAAATCGGGGATAATGTAAAAAAATATCGAAAAGAAAAAGATTTTACCCAAATGCAATTAGCATTAGCTATCGGACACAATTCAGTAGGACATGTAGCAAAAGCAGAATTATATAAATATGGCAAACATTTTAACTTAGAACAACTTTATAAAATATCTAAGACGTTAGATGTAAAATTAAGTAAATTAATAGATGATTAATTCTTTTAAATATTACTCTAAGAATTTTATTATACTTATGGATGAATATTATTTTCTTTTTTAAATTTTCTAATTTTTTTTAGTACATTTTGAGTTGATGATGATGTATTGAATTGTGTCATAGGAAAAGAAGAGTATAGTTCTATTTTGATTATTTTCTTTGTTGATAGTATATTTATATCTCTTCTAATTTATTGAGTCATTTTAGTATGTCATTACTTATATTTTTTAATAATTTATTTCTCTCTACTCTTTCTATTTTTTCTTCTATTATTTGAATAGAACTCTTTACATTTTGCAAATAAGATTTTATTTTATCATCTGGTGCATCTACTGATAGTAGTAAATCTATCATATCTAATGTTGGATTTACTAATTGACAACTATCCCCATATTCATCATGTAATTCTTGATAATTATCTTCTATTCTTTGTTTTAGAGTTATTATTGTTTGTTGCAAATATTAATCCTTATGGCTAAATTACTATAATGCTTTCACTTATAGGGAGTTACAAGAAAATCATATCTTTAATAAACTTAAATATAAATTACACCTATGGGGAAGTATTTAAAATGAACATATATTTAGAGGTTGAAGAAGAAGAATTTGAGAATTTATTTATTGATATAACTAATAATGTAAAAAAGTATAGAAAAGAAAAAGGTTTTACACAAGAACAATTGGCTTTAGCAATTGGTCATTCATCTGCAAGTATGCTTTCAAAGATTGAAGCAGGACTTGAAAACAAACATTTTAATATTAGACAATTATATTTGATTTCAAAAGTTCTTGATATTCCATTATCAAAGTTTTTTGAAACAGTATAGACTAACAATTGTCTTGAAAATAGTTATCTGCCTTCAAGGTCAATTATTTCTCTCCAAATATTTATTTTGTGTTAGCTATGATTTTTTCTATATGCTTTGCAATTTCTTTGTCATTATCTTTATTAGAAGATAATATAGCAACACCAAATACAGCGTAGGAGATACCTAAGATTACTTCAAGAGATGAAGTAATCTTGGCTATAATTGAAAGTGGTGTAATATCTCCATATCCAAGTGTTGTAATAGTGACTATACTGAAGTATAAAAATGAGAAAAAATCATTAAATTTTTTAATTTCTTCCAATGTTTCATAGTTTGAAATTTTAAATGCAACCAATGTTACATCTTTAATATTCTCTATACTTAACATTTGTACGATATAAAAAATTAAAGCAAATGAAACTATTGTTAATGAGTAAGATATAACTAATATTAAAAGTCTTGATGAACTTAAAAGAGAACTATGAAAAATAAATAAACTTGGGACAAATATAATAAGTATCATGATTATTATAAGTATCATAATTATTATAAAAGAGATTATGGCAATTTTATATAAGAAAAAAATGCTAAATATAACTGACATTAATAGGATTATTGTTAAAAATAATAATAGTAGTAGGTATATTTTGTACCTAAAATAAACTTGTCTTACAGATTCTTCAGTAATTTTAGTTGACTTTTTATAATTTATTAAATGGTTTGACAATAAGGTTTTTGTATCAAATATTAAAAAAATCTTAGATAATAATATTTTTAATGTATTAAAAATATAAATTAATAAATTTAATAAAGATTTAAAAAATATACGTACTGACTTTATAAATTTTGTTATCAATTTTCTTCCTTTTTATTATAACATTTAAATTCAGTGACAATTATGCCTTTACTACAAGTTTTGTTACTTTCTATTTATTTAATATTGATTCAAGCATTTTCAATTTACTTTCTTCATACTCATCAAAAGTTTTTCTTATTTTATTTCTATTTTCTTCATCGGTATTATACTCTATAATTTTTATAGGTATAAAATAATCACTTATTAATCTATTTTTTTCTATTGATTGTATTCAAATTTTTAAAGTATTTTTCAATTTAAAGGACTTCATAAAAAGACTTTCCTGTGTATTGAAAAGTAATGAATTTAGAAAATATTTAATTATCTTAATCTTAATTATTAAAATCTGAAACGGTTAGTGGTTCTACAACCTCAAATCCTTTTCCTTTTTTAAATTTCATCTTGTATACAAAATTTTCTAATGAATCCGATGGATCAATTAAGTCCATATTTAAGGATGAAATAGTTTGTCTTGATATTGCAATAGACAAGATATATTGTTCTTCCATATGTCCAGTTTGTGAATTAAGCATATTATCTACAGCATGAACTAATACAAGTTCATCAGGTAAAATTGCTAATAGTTCATTTCCGATTCTTAACATACAACTGCATACATAATCTTGATAAATTTCATAAAATTCACCTTTTGGCATTTTTTTAATTGACAACTTTCCACTTTGTAACAATACTTTTTTCTCAGTTGGAATCACCGATTGTCCATCTAATTTCAAGGTAGCTTCAATAATATTATTTTCACTTATTTCAAATTTTAATGAACTACCAAGTTCTTGAATATCACTAAAAGGATTTAATTCTTTTATAATCTCTAATTTAACCCCCAAATCACCAGATAAAAGTTTGTTTGCAAGATTATGTTCATACTCCCATTCTATGCATTCTAGTTTCCAAGCATCAATTTCTTTTTGGTATTCTTGTTCATCTTTTAGCTTCGCTTTATCTCGTTCTTTTTCTTCTTTTCCCAAAAGTTTACTAAAAAAACCTACTTTAAATTGTTTTTCATTTTTATATTTTTTAATAGGCTGAGATGGAATAATTGACTGTGAAATAGCACCCCATTCAACTAAATTAGTATGTTTTTTATGAACTGATAAAATTGTTTTTATATAGTTTTCATACTCTTCAAAATCATATCTTGCTTGTTCTAAAATTTGTAATTTTTGAAGATTTTTATTTATTTTTTGAGCTTCTCTTTCTCGTTGTTCTTGTTCTCTTACACTAGCTCGGTGCATTGCACTTATTGTACGAACAGTACCTTTCCATCCCATTTAAAGGTTCTCCTTATAAATATTTACTTGTAATATATTATACATAAATAATGTATAAAAGTACCTAGTAATATTTTAATATTCGCCCTTTTTGAAATCTTCTAATCCACTATTTAGATTTTTAACAAGCTCTTTATCTTCTAAAATTTTAGTCATTTCATTTTTTCTGTAAATTGTGATGAAGTCAGATATTGGATTGTTGTAAACTCTATGAAATTTGAAAGATTTCTTTTTTGTCCATCTATCTCAGGTTTTATTATCTCCTAAGTAGAATCATTTTTCAGCTCATATCCTATTGCAATGAAATATCTTATTTATTCTATGTTTTCAGTCTTGCACAATAATTTTTATCATAAGTTTTCTAACAAAAGGAATAATAAGTAAGACAGAAGGAAAAGCTATTAACCAAGCTTTTCCCCAAGAATTCAGCCATATAAGAAAAAAATCTTTGATAAATCCAAGATTAACAAAAACTAAAACCCTGGATATTACAAATGACATAAATAATGTCATAAGAAAACTGGAAATATAAAATTCATATTTTTTATTTATCATTATTGAACACCTCTTTAGCAACAAACAAAGCATTTAAAGCATAAGGAAAACCACCATATATTGACATCTGCATAATAACTTCGATAATCTCCTCTTTGCTACATCCAACATTTAATCCTGCATGAATATGTACTTTTAACTGTGGACTTGCATTTCCCATTACTGTTAGCGCTGCAATTGTTGCTATCTCTCTTGATTTTAAATCTAACTTATCTCTTGTATAAATATCACCAAATGGAAATTCTATCAATAAGTCAGCAAACTCTGGTGCAATATCTTTTAATGAATCTATAACCTTTTCTCCAGCAGTACCATCTACTTCTTTTAATTTTGCCCAACCATCTTTATATCTTTTTGATTTCATTATTTTGCTCTTACCAATTTATTCATTTTTATTACTTCTACAGGTTTTAAAAGCCAATTTTCATATTTTTTAAAAACTTTTTTTGTGTATTCTTTCTCATAATGAGTATCTAATGATGCTTTATCTTTCCACTCTTCATAAAGATACAAATAAGTTCTATCCTCATGAAGTTCAAATTGAATACAGCCTTCCTCTTCTTTTGTAGCTTCTATAATATTTAAAAGTGCTTTTTTTGCACTTTTAAAATATTTTTCTTTTGGACTGATTATTGCAAATATAAATAAATTTTTATTTAACATTCTTTAACTCCTTTATTTTAAAAATATAATAATAAAATTAAAGAATTAAATGTATAAGAAAAGTTGTAAGATTTATAAGTTTTCTTCTCTATATATAAAGGGTGTAGTTTTATAATGTTTTTTAAATTGAATGATAAACCATGAAACAGTAGAATATCCACAACTCGTAGCAATATCTGAAATAGATTTATTTGTATTTTTTAGCATAACAACTGCTTTCTTCAATCTTTGTTTATCTAACCATTCTTTTGGTTTTTGATTATATAGTCTTATCATCTCTTTTCGTAAGCTAGTGCTACTTAGCCTTGTTAGTTTACACATATCTGATACATTATTAATAATATCTAAGTTTAATTCTAGGATATATTTTATTCTTGATGGTTTTGTATCAATAATTTTATTTAAAAAAGAAAGAAAAAGTTTTTTGTCTTTTGATAAAGTATATAAAAATATCTCTTCTATTTTTAACTTTAATAAATCCATTTTATTTTCTAATTTAATTGAAAAATAATCATTAATATTTGAAACGCACGAATCTATAAATATGTCTTTTTTTATATTTAATACTGATTCTTGACTTTGCATATCTATTTTTATATTATATTTTTTAATAAAATCTAAAACAAAAGCATCATCAAAAGATATTAATATGGATTCAAAACTATTGTTATCTCCAACTATTTCACTCATAAAATAATTGCCTTGTGCTAAATATAATATATCAGTATTATCTATTGCTAGTTCTTTATCCTCTAAATGAAGTATTTTTTCGCCATTTATTAATAAAATTAAAATATGAGTACTGTTTCGTAGATATAGTCGTTTTTCTTTCAACATACTTGATTTAGAAACAATAAACTTATCATCGCTTTCTATTTTATATAGTTTTGGATTTTCAAGTATGTAATTAGGTAAATTTATTGCTGTCATTATCTCTTTCTTTATAATCTAATCATTGAGTTAATCAAAAAAGCGATATAACTCAGAAAAGATTTTATTTTCTATCTAACGCCTTGTTAAATTACAGACCAACGCAAACCTGAACCTTCAGCAATGAAATCTTACAATCATATGGCTTATCACTCAGAATAAAATAAGCTGGCAATCAAACTAGCTACTAAAAGCTCAATAAGTCCCCATAATGTACCAATAATAGTTAACTTAATCGGCATAAAACCATATGCAACCATAGAAACATTTGCTAGAAAATACGCTAAAAACCATACAACTAATGAAGCTATTACAGCTGTTTTAACCCTACGTTTAAATCGTGGCAATAAAGCAACATATAGCCACATTAAAATTAAACCTAAAGAAATTGAAACGAAAAAAAAGTAAACCATCGCACCAACACTTAAAGATGGTAAATGAAGTTTAGAAAGTGCTATATCCATATCACTCCCTACAATTGGGACTAATAACATTGCACAAAGAATGATAAGAAAAGCCGCTATTAGGCCTGCTTTAATTAATTTTTTAATATTCATATTTGAGTTCCATATCGTAATTTTTTAATCTTTTTATACAATCATTTCCAAATAAAATTCGGTATTTTTTGTCCAAATAGTTTTATTATTTTCAATCTGTAATACTAACGTTTGACTGTAGCTAAGAAATGATCTCTAGGACATTTATTAGCTAGGGATTTTTATTATATGTTTAGTCGTAAGCTTCTTTTCTATGTTTAAAATCAACAATGGCTATAATAAGTTTATTATCTTCAACAAGATAAAAAAGTCTATAGTTCCCAATCCTGTATCTATAATAACCTTCTAAATTGTCTTTTAACTTTTTTATATTAGAACCATAAAATGGATTTTCTCTAAGTTGAGGATAAACAAAATTTTTAATTTTTAAATAAAGTTTTTTATCTATCTTTTTTTTAACTTTTTCAAAAGTTTTAGTTTCAGCAATTTGATATTTAGACAATTGTATATTCGCCTTTTTTGAAATCTTCTAATCCACTCATTAGATTTTTAACAAGCTCTTTATCTTCTAAAATTTCAGTCATTTCATCTTTTTCAACAAATTGTGATGAAGTCAGATATTGTATTGTCGCAAACTCTATGAAATTTGAAAGATTTCTTTTTTGTCCATCTGCAGCAATTTTTATCATATCGTAGATAGAATCGTCAACCCTCATTGTAACTGTTTTCATAAGTAGTCCTTTTGAATATTTATATAACTAATTATATTCAAATTTATTCACATTGTCAATTTATTTCTCTCCAATAATTTGTTATACGCTTACCTTTCTATCACGACATGTTGTGCTGCTAAAGTATAATTTTTGGTTTTTCTTGTTTGAAACTGAACTTTATCACCTTTAGTTGGTTGTTTTGAATTTTGCCAATCTGAAAGATTAAAATGTATTTTTTCATCATGTTCATAAGAATTTATAAAACCATACTCTTTAATTTTGTTAAAATATACTACTATTCCCTTCAATACAGATTCCTTATTTTAGTTCTTCAAGCCATGAATCATAATCAGTAGCATGGCTTAGAAAAAAGCCTAAGACTATTAATCCTATTGAAACAAACATTGCAATATCTTTTTTAATTATCCAAGATAAACCTATGATGGTTAAGAGAATAACCCAAAATATTAATCTTTTATTTTTTGCCTCACTTGTTTTTCTAATAAGTTCATTTTTTAGTTTTCTAGCAGTGTTATTGATTCCAACTAAGTCACTATACGATAAATGAGCTGTTAAATTTTTTTTACCTATGTTAGCAGGCTGTCCTCTAAAGTTATGGATTGTATAGTAATGTGTACCTTTACCAGTTCCTGGTTCTGAGCCTGTTGTTTTATAATATTGCATATTTAACACAGTATTAGCCCCAAGCAAATTAACCCCGTTTATCATATCTTGTTTTGCTTCATCAGGAGAGTTTCTAGAACTTCCATGAACTATCCAATCGGCGACATCAACAACATCCCATCCTTTAATCTTATTTTCTTTGGAAGTATATATATTATTTGGAATTGTATATTTAATATTAGAACTTGAATTAATAGAAATTTTTACAGCATTGTAGCCTTTAGGGGTAGCTTTTTGATCAAAAGTTACTAATGCCCCTTCACATATTTTATTTAAATCATGTTCATTAATACTTGATTTATGAAAAAAATAATCTTTACTATCATCTCCTTTTATAAAGCCATAATTCTTTTCATTTAAATATGTTTTTATAGTTCCTGTCATGTACTTCCTTTTATCATATAACGGTTGACTTGAGAAATAGTTTTGCCCGCTAGGGTAAACTATTTCTTTCCAAGGTTTTGTTAGATGTGTTGTTCAAAATCTCTTATAAGACTATGAAATTCCATACATCCATGACTTTTAGCATAGTAATAACATACACCTGACCACTGACGATTTTTGTAAAAGGAAGTAATAATTGTTTTGACTGTTTGATAATCAATATCGAAAGTTTCTCGAAGTTCATACTCAAAAGCAGTCCAATCAATATCCTCTTCTTTAGTTTCAAGTTTATTATCGTACTTTTCAAAAATATCATGTGCTTTATTTAAGTCTTCATTATTCCATTTTAAATATAGAATCATACTTTCCACTGGGTACTTGTCACTGTCCATTGTCGAAATAAGTAGACTTATTTGATACTCTAACTTTTCTATTCTTTTTTCAAACTCTTCCATTATTATAAATCCTTTTCTAAAATTAATATTTTTGTATTTGATTTTGAAATTGCTTCTTGTATATATTCGGTGATATTTACAACTTCATCATTGTTAGCTTGATTAGTTGAGAATGAAGTTTCATATAAATTTAGTGAAGACTGAGCACCTTTAATGTAAGTTTTGATTTCAGAGTCTGGACCATCACTATCAAGTAAGTTAAGAACATAATCAAAATGTGATTTTATTGTTGTAAGTATATCATCCACTTTCACACCTCTTTTCGGAGGTAGAGTTTTGGGAAGTTTTCTTACTTCATCTTGAGTTCGTTTTAATTTATCAACAATACCTGATAAATTTATTTTTCTAATATCAAATTGAATTTGTTCTTTATATTTTTTAGTTTTATTTGTATAAAATATAGTAACAATCATACTTATTATTGTTATAACTGTTCCTATAGTTGTGATGATGTCACTTTCTGTCATTGTGTTCCTTTGTCATCTAACTATTTATTGAACATACATTATATGTAAAATAGCCTGAAAATTAACAAATAACATACACAAAATATGTCGTATATCAAAACAGCTACAAACACTTTAAATAAGGTATTCTTAAAGATTTCACCATAAAAAACATTACAATATGACATATTTTTTAAATAAATTTTAATTTTTGATAGAATTTTTATGTATATTTATTACCGATATGTAGATGATAATAGTACATTATGTATGTATATTATGACCATATCGTAATAAACCTACATTATGTTAAATATATGAGAGGGTGTGTTGTGGGTAAAAAATTATTAGAAGTCATGGCTGATAAGATTAGAGTTAAACACTATAGCATAAGCACAGAAAAGACTTATGTACATTGGGCAAAAAGATATATACTTTATCATAATAAAAGGCATCCTAAAGATATGGGAAGAATTGAAATAGAACAGTTTCTTACCCATCTTGCAACAAAACTAAATGTAAGTCCAACTACACAGAACCAAGCGTTCAATGCAATATTATTTCTCTATGAACAAGTATTAAATATATCATTAAAAGATCAAAATATCCAAGCTTTAAGAGCCAAAGAGAGAAAAGATATACCAGTGGTTTTAGCAATTGATGAAATTAAAAGTATTATTTTAAATATGAGATGAAATAAGAAACCCATTATATTTTTTAAAATAAAATTGGGAAAAGTGATAGATTTTGTTTAGATTGTGCTAGATTTAGATGAAGATGTACTATAAGTACCTCAAATCTAAATCTAGTGCAAGATGAATAAAAGCTCTCGCTTTTATTCCCACTCTATTGTTGCTGGTGGTTTACTTGAAATATCATAAACAACTCTATTGATTCCATCAACTTCGTTGATAATTCTTCTTGAGATTATTTCTAATACATCATGAGGGATATGTGCAAAAGTTGCTGTCATTCCATCTGTTGCTTCTACGATTCTTACACAAATTGTATTGTCGTATGTTCTATTATCACCCATAACACCTACTGATTTTACATTTAGTAAAACTGTAAACGCTTGCCATGTTTTTTCATACAATCCTGTTGCATGTAAAACATCTAGCATGATAGTATCAGCTTTTCTTAGAAGTTCTAAATCAGGAGAATTAACATCACCCATAACTCTAATAGCAAGTCCAGGACCAGGGAAAGGATGACGTCCAATCATATCTTTTGGAAGTCCTAATTCAAGTCCTAATAGTCTTACTTCGTCTTTAAAGATTTCTCTTAAAGGTTCAATTAACTCAAATGTCATCCAGTCAGGAAGACCACCTACATTATGATGTGATTTAATAGTTTTTGAAGGACCTTTTACAGAAACTGATTCAATAACATCAGTATAAAGAGTTCCTTGTGCTAAAAACTCAATTCCATCATGTTTTTTTGCTTCTTCATCAAAAACTTGAATAAATGTCTCACCAATTATTTTTCGTTTTTTTTCTGGATCTGTAATACCTTCTAATCTTTTTAAGAAAGTTTCACTTGCATCTACAGTGATTAAAGGAACACCTCTTGAAGCAAACATAGCTTCAACTTGTTCTCTCTCATTTGCTCTTAGAAGTCCATTATCTACAAATACAGGAATTAATTGTTCTCCTATAGCTTCAGCTAAAAGTGTTGCTACTACTGAAGAATCAACTCCTCCTGAAACACCACATAGAACTTTTTTATCACCTACTTGTTCTTGAACTTTTTTAATTTGTTCTTTTGCAAAAGAACCCATATTCCAAGTTGATTCACAATTACAAATATATTTTGCAAAGTTCTTTAAAATTTTTGAACCTTCTTCTGAATGATAAACTTCTGGATGAAATTGGAAAGCATAAATTCTTTCGCTTTCATTAGCAATAGCTGCATATGGAGAGTTTTCACTTGTACCAATTATTTCAAAACCAACTGCAAGATTATCAACTTTATCACCATGAGACATCCAAACAGTTTGACCATCTTTACTATCTCTAAAGATGTCAGACTCTTTTTCAAAAGTTAATTTTGCTTTTCCATATTCATGATGTGAAGCAGCAATTACAGATCCTCCAAAAAACTGAGAAATAAGTTGCATTCCATAACAAATTCCTAAAATAGGAAGTCCTAGATTAAAAATCTCTTCATCTGGATGATAAGCATCTTGTGCATAAACTGATGCCGGACCACCTGAAAGAATAATACCTTTTGGTGTTCTTGCTAGTATATCTTCAATTCTCTCATTGTAAGGTACAATTTCAGAATAAACACCAGCTTCTCTTAATTTTCTTGCAATAATTTGGGTATATTGACTCCCAAAATCTAGTACAACTATGGGTACATGTTTCATTAAACAGATTCCTTTATTTTTCTTATATCACTGCGATTATAGCTAAAATGTAATTTAAAAATCATAAAATGATTTTATAAGGCAAAAAAAAAGCTTCTTAGGAAATTCCTAAGAAGCTTTTTTATTTGACTTTAAATATAAAATTTAAGCGCCAATCCCTAATACTTGGTACTGTATATACCAAACACCAACAGATACAATATAACCTATTAAAATAACCCATGCATATTTCATGTGAGAGCCAAAAGTATAAATACCATGTAATTTACCCATAACACCAACACCAGCTGCTGAACCAAATGAAATTAATGATCCCCCAACCCCTGCTGTTAAAGTAACAAGCATCCATTGATCAAGTCCCATATTAGGAGATGATTTAAGAACTGCTGACATAACAGGCACGTTATCAACTATTGCAGATAAGAACCCTACTCCAATATTTGACCATGTAGGACCTAATACATTTGGATCATAAACAACTGCTGCTAAGGCTAACCATCCAATAAAGTACAATGCCCCAACTGCTGCAAGTATACCAAAGAAGAACATTAATGTATTATTTTCAATTTTTGCCATAGACTGGAAAATATTAAAGTGATCTGTACCATGTTTTCTTTTTAAACCATAAGAATAAACTTTTAATAAAGATAATCCAAACATCATACCCCACATTGCTGGTAAATGTAGCACTTGATGAGACATTACAGCAGAAAAGATTGTAAATACACCAAGACCCATTACTACTTTTGAACCTGCGGCCATTACTGGTTTTTTCTCTTTTGTAGCATCAAACTCTGGAACAATATTAGGAACAAATCTAGCTAAAATAACAGCTGTTACTAAATATCCTAAAATTGAAGATGGAAATAAGAATAAGAAATCTGTAAAGGCTCCTTTTCCTGCTGTCCAAGCCATAAGCGTAGTAATATCACCAAATGGAGACCAAGCACCACCTGCATTTGCAGCAACAACTATATTAATAGCACCTGGAACTAAGAAATCTTTTCTCGTTTTTTCAATTGTTATTAATACTGTTGATAAAATCAGTGCAGTTGTCAAGTTATCCGCAATTGGAGATAAGAAAAATGCTATAAATCCTGTTACCCAAAAAAGTTTTCTATATGTAAAACCTTTTGAAATAAGATTATATTTTAACCTATCAAATACTCCCATATGAATCAATGATTCAATGTATGTCATAGCAACAAATAAGAAAAAGAAAATTTCTGAAATTTCCAAAATAAGATGTTGTGCTTGAGTATGAACTAAGTCCATATTTAAACCATTTAGTGCATAATACAATGCCACTAACATAAACATAAATGTACCAATAAATAAAGCAGGTTTTGCCTTATCAATTGCATATTTTTCCTCTGCGGCTACAAAATAGTAACCTACTACAAATATAAATAAACAGGCAAATCCAACCCATGTCATTGTTAAATCAGGATTACCTCCTGTACTAGCTTCAGAACTAGCAAATAATGCTACTGATGTTAACAGCAGTGTCATCAAAATCTTTAACATTCTCTCTCCTTAATAAAATGTGCTCCAAGTGGTTTCTTCCTGTCAATTGCAGCCTCTAAAATAGATTTTGCCGTAAGCAACCTTAAAAATAATAATCTTCCAATGTCTTCTTTTAAAAAAGATTCTATTTGATTTAATGAATCAATTAGCTTTTTTTCTTCCCTTACTATCGAGGCATTATCCCACATTATTTTTCTTAATGAATTTTTTATATCTTTGTCAATTTCATTGTTTCGTGTAAAAGTTTTTATTGTTTTTGTGTAATTTTCTTTTTTTATTTGAAAATTTTCTTTCATTGAATTTTCTACTGCAACTTTTGAAAATACAATTCCTTCAAGTAAAGAATTTGAAGCTAATCTATTAGCTCCATGTACTCCGGTACAAGCAGCTTCACCAATTGCATAAAGATTTTTCATTGTCTTTACTTTTGCATTAAGTTCTGTTGCTATTCCACCCATTGCATAATGAAATGCCGGAGAAATAGGAACTTTCTCAAAAGGTAAGTCATAACCTAAATTATTAAAATTTGCATAAATATTAGGAAATCTTTTTCTAAAATAAGTTTTTTCGAATTTTTCAAAAGATAGATATATGCCTAATTTAGTTTTTTTATTATAATCAAAGATAGAACGACTTACCACATCCCTTGGAGCCAATTCACCATCTTCATGATAATCAAATAAAAATCTATAATTATTTTCATCTACAATACACGCACCCTCGCCTCTTAAAGCTTCACTTAAAAGTGATTTTCTAGCAAAAGAAGTTCCTTTAAATACTGTAGGGTGAAATTGCATCATTTCCATATCTTTTAATTCAAGGCCTTTTTCACTAATTATTCCTTGAACTTCTCCTGCAACTGTTGTAGAATTTGTATGGTATTTATATAAAGAACCTATTCCCCCACTTGCAATTATTGTATTATGGGCATAAGCAATTTTTTCTTCAGTTTCTGAAGTAAAATATTGAACTCCATAACAAATATTATTTTCTATTAAAAGATCATTTACAACTGCATTTGTTTCCAAGTCATGATTACATTCTTTTAATAAGAAAAGATGCATCATTCTTCCTGTTGCATCTCCATCTGCGTGTAAGATTCTGCTCCTACTATGAGCTGCCTCTTTTGTAAAAGCTAGTTCGCCTTTATCGTTTAAATCAAACTCTAAACCATCACTAATTAAATCTTTAATGCAGGCATTTGAATTTTCACTTAAAACTTGAACGGCTTGTTTGTTGTTGTAGTTTACTCCTGCATTTAGAGTATCTTTTATATGAGAAGGGATATCTTTTTCATCAACTGCCGTTGCAATCCCACCTTGCGCGTAAAAAGTATTACATTCCCATGGAAATTTCTTACATAGAATTAAAACTTTTTTTGACTTTGGAATCAATCTTGCGGCATTCAGCCCGGCGATTCCTGAAC
The DNA here is from genome assembly GCA_030145305.1 of Halarcobacter sp. GTDB lineage: Bacteria > Campylobacterota > Campylobacteria > Campylobacterales > Arcobacteraceae > Halarcobacter. Next base: position 173,202 of record JAQYVX010000001.1, read on the forward strand.
CTATTATAATATAATCATATATCATTACTTTGGAAGTTCCTTCACTTGATCAACCTCTTGGTCAACATAAGTTGGTGGTCCTTTATAACCACACCCACTGAAAGATAATAAAACTCCTGCTATAATAAACACATGAAAAAAATGAATGAAATACTTTGTCATCTTAAAAATAATCCTGAATTCAGAAAGATTAATACACAAGAGACGATTCAAAGATTTATAGAATTACTACCTTTAAAACTCAAAAAAGGTATAAAATTTGCATATACAAAAAAACAAATATTATACTTTGTACTAACCCACCCTGTTTATAAAATGGAGTTCGAGTATAACAAGAGTTTAATAAATTCACTATTAAAAAAAGCTGCAATAGCGAATGTAGATGAGCTTAAATTCTTTGTAACTAATAAAATTGAGAAAAAAGAACAAAAAAAAGAACAAAAATTTGAATATTATAAAGAAAGATCTTACGGTATTTTTTCAAATACCATAAAAGACGAGAGATTATATGAAAGAGTTGAAGAGATAAGAAAAATCATAAAAGGCTCTTAAAAAGCTTTATTCTGCTTTTATAATCCACACAATAAATACTTACAAAATTCCAAAAATTTCTAGAATGATTTTTATGTTTTATATGTGCTAATTCATGAATAACCACATATTCAATTATTTCAAGAGGAAACTTACATAAATAAATATTAAAATTTAATCCATTTTTATAGTTACAAGAACCCCAAGTATTTTTGTTTTTTCTATATTTAATTGAGCTTGGAAATAAATTCATTTCTAAAGAGTATTTTTCAACAAGTTTAGGAATAATCTCTTGAGCATTTTTTCTATAAAATTTATCTAATTCTTGTAAATTCATATTCAACTCATATTTCTCTCCTAAAAACCTATATTCATTAAGTTCTAAGGCTTTTTTTTCAAGATTTTTTATGCGTTCTTCAATCCACTCTATTTTATTTTCTATAAGTTTTTGGGCATCTTTTTTTGTAAAGAATATATTTGTAGAAATTTCTAAAAGTAAAGGATTCTTAACTCTTAAATATGTATGCCTATTTTTTATTTTTTTAAGCACCTTAATTTCAACAACTCTGTTTGATATTTCTCTTGTAAAATTCATTAAAACCTTAAGTAATTTTTAGCTAAAATCATAGCTAAATTTATTAAAGGGATGATAAAAAATGAAAATTGCAAGAAGAATGGAAAATCTATCTCCATCAGTTACAATGGCAATTACTGCCTTAGCAAGAGAGCTAAAGGCACAAGGTAAAGATATTTTAAGTTTTAGTGCGGGGGAACCAGATTTTGATACGCCTAATGTTATTAAAGAAACAGCAATTAATGCTATTAAAGATGGTCACACAAAATACACAGCTGTTGAAGGTACGATTGAAACTAAAAAAGCAATTATCAATAAATTAAAAAAAGATCACGGATTAGAGTATCAGTTAGATGAAATTATTGTATCAAATGGTGCGAAACACTCGCTTTTTAATCTTTTTCAATGTTTAATTGAAGAAGAAGATGAAGTAATTATTCCAGCTCCATATTGGGTAACATATCCAGAACAAGTAAAATTCTCAAATGGAACTCCTGTATTTATAGAAACAAATGATTCAACAAATTTTAAAATTTCAGCAGAACAATTAAAAGCGGCAATAAGCCCTAAAACAAAAATATTATTATTAAATACTCCTTCAAATCCAACAGGAGCAGTTTATACGAAAGAAGAACTTTTAGCACTTAGTGAAGTGTTAAAAGAAACAGATATTTTAGTTATATCAGATGAAATGTATGAAAAAATTATGTATGATGGAAAAGAGTTTACAGCAGTTGCTAGCATAAGTGAAGATATGTTTAAAAGAACGATAACAATTAATGGTATTTCAAAAGCTGTTGCAATGACAGGTTGGAGATATGGATATTTAGCAACTCCACATAAAGCCTTAGTTAAAGCAATGATTAAACTTCAAGGACAAGTTACTTCAAATGTAAATTCTGTAACATTAGCTGCTGCAATTACTGCTTTAGACGGTAGTGCAAACGCAGATATTGAGATGATGAGAAAAGAGTTTGAAAAAAGAAGAGATATTGCAGTTTCACAATTTAATGCAATAGAAGGTTTGTCTTGTGTAAAACCTGATGGAGCATTTTATCTTTTCGTAAATATCAAAGAAGTAGATATAGATTCTATGCAATTTGCAGCTGATTTACTAGAAGAAGAAGGTGTTGCGGTTGTTCCAGGACTTGCTTTTGGAGCTGAGGGTTACTTTAGATTCTCGTTTGCTACAAGTTTAGTAAATATTGAAGAAGGTATCCGAAGAATTAAAAATTTTGTGGAAAATAAAAAATAATCATGACTCCACAAAAAAAGGCAACCTTAGTATCAAGTAGTGTTGCGGCTTTACTTATACTAATAAAATTAGTTGTAGGTATAGCAAGTGGCTCAGTTGCAGTTTTAGCCTCTGCTATTGACTCAGTTTTAGATATGTTTGTATCGGTTTTTAATTATTTTGCAATTAACAATTCAGAAAAACCAGCAGATAGCACTTTTAATTACGGAAGAGGAAAGATTGAAGCTTTAGCTTCTGTAATTGAAGGCACTATAATTACAGTTTCAGGGCTATTTTTACTTTACAAAGCAATTGAAAAAGCAATAAAAGGTGAAGTCTCACAATATCTTGGTATCTCACTTACTGTTATGATTATTTCATTAATAATTACTATTTCTCTTGTCTTATATTTAAACAAAATAGCACGAGAAACACAAAGTATGGTTATCAAAGCTGATGCGCTTCATTATAAAACTGACGTTTATTCAAATATCGCAGTTTTAAGTTCACTTATTCTTGTACATTTTACAGGAATAGAATTAGTTGATGTGATTGTAGGTGGAGGAATTTCTATTTTTATTATCTATTCTGCATACGAACTTATTCAAGAAGGAGTTTTAGTACTTTTAGATAGAGCAGTTGATGAAAAAACTATTAAAGATATTGTAAAAATTATTGAAGTTGAAGATAAAGTAAATACGCATCACTTACTAAAAACAAGAGAAGCTGGAAGCCAAACTTTTGTTGAAGTACATTTAGTTTTTGATTGTATCATTTCATTAATGGATGCACATAGAGTAACAGATAGAATTGAAGATAAAATAAAAATGTTGAACACTAATAGAGAATGGGTTATAAATATCCACATGGATCCATATGATGATTTTGAAATAAATGATAATGGAAATAATACATGTGCAATAAATTAATTTTTTCTTTTTTGTTATTAACAAGCTCATTATTTGCCCAAGTTGATTTCCAAAAAGCAATGCTTTATAAAGCTGACATAAATTCTAAAACAGCTTATGAAATGCAAAAAAAGGGAATCTTGATAATTGATGTTAGAACAAAAAGAGAATTTCAAACACTAAGAGCAAAAGATTCTATAAATATTCCAGTATTTTATGAACAAAAAGGGAGAAGAGTTTTTAATAAGAATTTTGCTCAAGAAGTTTATGCTGCGTTAAATGGTGATTTAAACAAAGAAGCAATTTTAATTTGTAGAAGTGGCTCAAGAACCAAATTAGCTTCTAATCTTCTTAGCTTTCAAGGCTTTAAAAATGTGTATAATATAAAAAATGGATTTGCTTACGATTGGACAAAAGTAAAACTACCTGTAGAAAAGTAGTGTTAAGTACAATAAACTAAGATATCCTATGAACTAAGGGAAAGAATATGAATTATTTAAAAGTACTTGGAGCAAGCGGAAGCAAAACAAAACGTACAGGAACAACATCCTTTCAAATTTTTAGAGATATTATCGTTGATGCTGGAAATGTAATTAATATATTAGGAGAAGATACTCTTAATATAAACCATATTTTTTTAACTCATTCTCATTCTGATCATATAATTGATTTACCTTTTATTGTTGAAGGTTTTTTTGAACGAAGAAGTGAACCTTTAACAGTTTATGCTTCAAAAGAGACTATTGACTCTTTAAAAAAACATACTTTTAATGATGAAATTTGGCCTAATTTCGCAGAAATAAATATTTTAAACTCAGAAAAAAAATCACTAATATTAAAAGTTATAGAAGAAGACGAAACTGTAAAAATAGGCAATTATTCTATAACAGCAATTAAAGCAAATCATATTCCAGGAGCCTTTGGATTTAAAGTTTTAAAAAATGACCATAATGGATATATCATTAGTGGGGACACTTATATTCAAGATAATTTATGGGAAGTAATAAATAATGATAAGAGAATAAAATTTTTAATTGTAGAGTGTTCTTTTCCAAGTAAGATGGAAAAGCTTGCATATGATAGTAAGCATTACACGCCTAAAATATTAGCAAATGAACTAAAAAAACTCACAAGAAAAGATATTCAAATATTTCTTTATCATTTAAAACCTCTATATTTAGATCAAATGATAAATGAGATAAAAGATTATAATATTTTGGGAAATGGTGGGAAAATTCTTGAAGAAAATGATGTAATTCATGTTGAAACAGGCTATATAGAATCTGATAAAATCTTTCATGAAAAATTTAAGAGAATTATGGAGATTAATTTAGAACTATCAAATGAACGTGATAGTTCTAAATTATTTGAAATGATTCTAACTTTAACAAGGGAACTTACCCATTGTGAAGCAGGAACTTTATATATCATGGGAAAAGAAAAAAAGAATCTTGAATTTAAAGTTGTCCAAAATGACCCTATGGAGATAAACATGGGAGGAACTAATGACAAAATAACTTGGGATCCTTTACCTCTTTATCTAAAAAATGGTGAAGAAAATAAAAGTATGGTTGCTGTTGTTTCAGCATTAGAAAAAAAGATTATTAATATTCATAATGCATATAATTGTAAAGAATATGATTTTGAAGGAACTAAAAGATTTGACAAATCCACAGGATACAAATCTCAATCAATCTTAGTAATTCCTCTTATAAATCATGAAGACGATGTAATTGGAGTGTTACAACTTATTAATAAAACAGAAACCATAGAAAAAGTAATTGCTTTTAATGAAGCAGACGAAACTATTCTTAAAGCACTTGCAGCCCAAGCTGCTATGGCACTTTCAAATACACAATTAATATCAAACTTAGATGATCTTTTAAATGCATTTGTAACTACAATTGGACAAGCAATTGATAAAAAATCAAAACATACAATGAATCATATTGGAAATGTCTCAAAAGTTGCTAAGTATCTTGCTTATGCAATTCATAATGACCAAACAGTATATAAAGATATTAATTATTCAAAAAATGATTTCAAACAAATTAAACTAGCTGCTGCTATGCATGATATTGGTAAAATATCTACTCCTGAATCAATAATGGATAAAGCAACAAAATTAGAAAAAATTGTTGATAGAATTGAAGATATTAAAACACGATTTGAGATTATAAAAAGAGATTTAGAGATACTACTATTAAAAGAACAAATAACAAAAGAATTATACCTTGAATCACTAGATCAAATAAAAGATGATGTTAAATTTATTGAAGAAATAAATATAGGTTCAGAGTTTACTGATCCAGAAAAAATAGAAAGAATTAAATTAATTTCAGAGTATAGTTATAATTTTGAAGGCAAAAAAGTAGCATTGTTAAATGAAGATGAAGTTAAAAATCTATCTATAGTTAAAGGAACTTTAACTAATGAAGAAAAAGACATAATGAATAGTCATGCCCAACTTTCATATGATATGATTAAAACTCTTCCTTTTCCAAAAAAATATAAAAGTGTTTTAAATATTGCTGTTAATCATCATGAAAAATTAAATGGCAAAGGTTATCCAAGAAAGTTAAATGAAAAAGATTTAACACTTGAAGACCGTATTATGATTTTAGCAGATATATTTGAAGCCCTGACCGCAAAAGATAGACCATATAAAGATGCAAAAAAGTTATCAGAAGTATTTAGAATATTATCTAATATGGCAAAAAAGAATGAAATTGATTCAACATTATTGAAATTTTTTCATCAAAGTCAAGCCTTGCATGATTATGCAAAAGAAGAACTAAGCCCACAACAAATTGACAAAAGTGAAATAAATATATAATGAATAAAAGAACTATAAAAAAGTTTTTAATCTACTTTAGCCTAGCTTTTATGTTAGCTTTTTTTTTATCACTTTTTTATATATTTTTCCCTAAAGCTCTTGATTCTATAGACAATCGATTAAGAGATTACTTTTTTACAATAAGAGGTGAAATACCAAATAGTGACAATGTAATAATAATTGATATAGATGAAAAATCATTACAAACTTTAGGACAGTGGCCTTGGTCTAGGAGTAAAGTTGCAAAAATTTTAGAAAATTTGACAAATTCTGGGATAGGAATTATAGGAATTGATATTGTTTTTGCAGAAGAAGATAATAGCTCTCCTCATAAAGTTTTTAAAAAATATAATATTAAAAAAGAAGGCATTCCTAATTATGATTTAGAACTAGCACAAATGATTGCAAAAACTCCAACAATATTAGGGTACCAATTTGAATTTAAAAAAGATACAGAATATTTAGGGAAAGAAGTTCCTCAAATTCCTGCAATATTTATTGAAAGAAATAAAACTCTTGGTTCTCATTATTTAATAAATGCTTCAGGTACAATTTTAAATATTCCATTACTACAAAAAAATAGTTATTCAAGTGGATTTTTCAACAATATTCCTGATGAGTCAGGTACTGTTAGAAGTGTTCCTTTAGTAATCTCTTTTGAAGATACTATTTATCCTTCACTTACTCTTGAAATATTAAGAATAATTACTAAAACAAAAAAAGTTGAAATCAACTATAATATAGATGGAATTGTAAATATAGAACTTAATCAAATGAAAATTCCTACAGATAGATATGGCCGGCTTTTAGTTAACTTTAGAGGAAAAGAAGGAAATTTCAAATATTTTTCTGCAATAGACATAATAAATAATAAAATTGACAGAAAAGAACTTGAAGGAAAAATAGCTTTAATAGGAACTTCAGCTGCTGGATTACTAGATTTAAGAGCAACCCCTTTTGACTCAGTTTTCCCCGGAGTTGAAGTCCATGCAAATGTTATTGATAACATAATCAAAGGTGATTTTATTTCAAAAGATTCCTGGGTCGATGGAGCAAATATAGCTATTATATGCTTCTTATCTTTTTCACTTATCTTACTAATTACATATACTCCATTTTGGTTAAACCCAATTATATCCTTAGTCTTTATCTCTGGAACTATAATTTTTATTTATCAAGCTTTATTTGCATATGGAATAGTTTTAAATATATTTTTTCCTCTTTTTACAATTGTATTAGGGACAATTCTAACTACCCTTTTTGATTATTTTTATAGAATAAAACAAGAAGAAGCAATAAAAGAAAAATTTGCTTCAAAAGTTTCTAAAGCAGTAATGAATAATTTATTAAAAAATATGGAGAGTAATGAATTCCAAGCATTAGAAAAAGAAGTAACTGTATTTTTTAGTGATATTAGAGGATTTACTAAAATTTCAGAAGAAATGAAAAATGCCAAAAGCTTAATAAAATATTTAAATAAATATATGGAACCTATGAGTAATATTATTAATAAATATGAAGGAACAGTTGATAAATATATTGGGGATTCAATTATGGCATATTGGAATGCACCTGTTGATGTACAAAACCATGCAGATAAAGCTCTTGAAGCATCTCTTGAGCAATTAAAAGAACTTAAAAAGCTAAATAAAGAACTTAAAAAAGAACATAAACCAATTATTGATATAGGGATTGGATTAAACACTGGATTGGCGATTGTAGGAGAAATGGGAAGTATTGGAAGAAGTGATTATACGGTAATTGGCGATTCAATTAATTTAGGAGCAAGATTAGAATCTTTGTGTAAATATTATGACTCAAGATTAAATATCTCTAATTTTACAAAAAATGCTTTAAAAGGTGAGTATACTTTTAGATTTTTAGATTTAGTAACTGTTAAAGGAAAAGAAAAACCTGTTGAAATATGGCAAGTTTATTCAAAAGATGATACAAATGATAAGCTCAAAGAAGAATTAAATCTACATCATAAAGCCATAGATTTTTATAAAAATGCAGATTTTAATAAAGCTTTAGAAATCTTTGAAAAATTGGAATCAAATGAAAATAAAACAAATAAAAATATTTATAAACTATATATAAACAGATGTAAAAAATATATTAATCATCCTCCAAAAAACTTTGATGGTATTTTTGAGCATCAATCAAAAAGCTAAAACTATTTAGCTTTAAATTTAACTTTTTCTACTATTATTTTTTCCTTTTGAGAAAAAGATTTAAATTCTAAATCTTTTCCTTGCACATCTAATTTAGTATTTTTAATTTTTAAAGTTCCTATTGCATCTTCGATAACACCACCTACTTCATGTGTCATTTCTATTTCATTGAAATTATTAATATTTCCAACTAAATTACGAGTTTTACTTGTAGCTGATTCTGTATTAATTATTATTTCACCTTCAACTGGGTTATCATTTCTATTTTTCCCAAAATCAATACTTAAATCAAAGCTTGCATTTGTTTTATCAAAAGAACTCAAGCCATCCGTTTGTTCCTCTATTGTTCCTTTTAATTCTGTAGTATTGTATTCTACTTTATGTCCTTTTGAGAAAGCATTTTCAAGTGAATATCTAATTGATTCTTTTTCAGATATCCATGAATCATATTTTTTGTCAATTTTCAAACTTTTTATATTGTCAAATGAAAAAGCATTTGACACAATTCCATTATTAATTTTTTTTATTTGTTTTGATTTCATTTCAATTAGTAAAGATTCACCAGCTTTTAAAATAATTTGTTCATTTGAAGATAATAAAGTGATTATAATAACACCTTCTGTACAACTTACAATTTCTCTATCTTCGTTTAAATCAAATTCTATTTGAGTACCTCTAATCCCAATACTAGCACCTTTTGTTTTTAGAATAAATTTTTCAGGAGCTATTTTTCCAATCTTTCCACTAATAGTTTTAAAAGTACCTTTGAACATTGAGAATTCTGCTTTTGCATCATTGTTTTTTTCATCATAAAGATAATCATAAACTTGTAGTGAAGATTTTTCACCTATTGTTATTATAGTTTCATCGTTAAAAAATAATTGAACTTTACTATTTTTCTTTGTTTTTATTTCATCATGCTTTAAAATAATAAACTCTTTTTCAAGATTATAATTTTTCCCTTCTCTTACAAGAGTTGCTTCACCATTTATGGCAACAACCTTACCTACATTTGCGAATAAATTAATAGATAAAAATATTATTAATACTGAAAAAAATCTAAACATTTTAAAGCTCCCCCTTTTGTTTTACCAAGTAAATCTCTTTAAATAAATAAAACTAATGCTTTTATTCTTAAAATCATATTCTGCGTGATTTGAATGATTATTTAAATAAGAACCCCTAAGACTAACAAAACTGCTGGCATTAAGATATTTTCTAAACTCTAGACCAGATTCTGATAATCTATCTTTTCGTCTTGAACTAAAAGCAATACTTTCATCTTCATAATTCGTCATTTTATATCTAAAAAATGGGTCTAGACTCATACTATCATTTAATATAAAAGTATAAGATAGGTTATTATCAAATACAATTTTATCTATATCTGTTCTATTAGATTTAAAGGCAATATTTTTTTGAAATCTTGAGAAAAAATTAAAACCTGAGCTATAAAAAGTATTATAAAGTAGCTGATATGAAGAATAGTTCTTATCACTTTTATCTTCATCTTTATAAAAAAGTCTTTCAGCTTTTAATCCAATCATATGATTTTTATTATAAAATTTTGTTTCCACTCCTACACCATCTAAATATTCTTTTGAAAGTTCATGTCCTGATTTATATTTTTGGAAAATAAGTCCTAGATAATAATTTTTGAAACTATCTTTAATAAGTATTCCAGGTTGATATGAATAGGCCTCAAAGTTTTCACTTTTTTCATTCAAAAATGTTTTTTTCAAATATGAGAAATTGTTTTTAATAATAACATTTTCTGAACTTTTAAATTTTTTAATCAAATCTACATTGATATATTCAATATGGCTGGTATCACTTACTTTATCATCACCTTGAGGTCCAAGATAAGTAAAATTTGGTAAGATATAATCTTGATTTGGCGCATCATTTACATTATCCATATAATTAAGAGAAAATAAAAATGTTGTGTTTATAAAAAAAAGTTTTTTATCTGCTTCTAAATAATTTAAATAAGTTTGAACTTCTTTTTTTAGATTATTAGATATGTCTTTTGATAAAAGTTTTTTTAAAGAAATAATTGAAGCTTGAGTATTTCCAGTAAGATATAAAAGCTTTGCTTGCTCAAATCTAATTTTAAGATTATTAGGTTCATTTATTAGAATTCTTTCATATGCTGCACTTGCCATACCAAATTTTTTGATTTTTATTGCAGAGTTAGCTAGATAATAATTAATCTTATTATTGGATAAGTCTTTCAAAAAAAGCTTTTTCAAAATATTATAAGACTTTTCATATTCTTTATTTTGAAAATATTCCTTTGACTTTTTATACTCAACATCAATGTATGTGTCGATATTGTCCATTTTTTCTAAATTATTAGAAGAAGCAAGTGTAAAAAAAAATATAATTAGAAAAAAAATATTATGCACGTAAGTAACTCCAAATTTTTATTCTTACATTATAGCAAAAAATAATAATTATAAAGATATTTTATATCAATAAAAATATTAAGATAAATATGTTAATTTTTAATAATCTTTTTAATATCAATAAGATGTTAAAATACAAGATATATAGAAATAGAAAATCATTTTTTATTCAATAGAATTTAAACTAATGATATTTAAATTCTTTTCTTTTCGTATAAAACTATTTAAAAACACTATTTAAGGGATTTACAAAATCAAATGGCATTAATAGACTTACAAAACATTTCAAAACAATATGACACAAAAGTTATTTTAAAAGAGGCAAACTTTACTTTAAATCAAGGGCAAAGAATTGCTGTAATTGGCCAAAATGGGCAAGGAAAGTCTACCTTATTTAAAATTATTACAGGACAAACAGAAATAGATTCAGGTGTTATTTCAATTGATAAATCAATAAAAATAGAGATGCTTGACCAACAACCAAAATTCTCCCCTAATTTATCAGTTCGAGATGCAATTGAGAATCAATTAACTCAGATTAAAGAAGCTAAAACTGAATATGAAGAGATTACAATAAAAGTTGTTAATGATTATGAAAATGAAGAACTTCTTCAAAGACAAAGTGAATTAGCAACATTTATTGATTTCCATGATGCCTGGGATTTAGATAATATGATTGAAAGAGTTTTAAAAGAGTTTAAACTAAAAGAGTATGAATTCAAAGATGTAAATCTTTTAAGCGGAGGAGAACAAAGAAGAGTTAGTCTAGCAGGCTTACTTCTAAAAAAACCCGATGTTTTACTTTTAGATGAGCCTACTAACCACCTGGATGTTTATATGGTTGAGTTTTTAGAAGCTCTGCTAAAAAAGAGTAACTTTACACTTTTATTTATATCTCATGATAGATATTTTATTGATAATCTTGCAACTTTAGTTATAGAAGTGGAAGATGGAAATCTTAGAAAATTTGGTGGTGGATATTCTTCTTACTTAGAACAAAAACAACAACTTTTAGAAAATATGCAAAAAGATCATCAAAATCTAATACGACTTTTTAAAAGAGAAGCTCACTGGATGCAACGTGGAGTTACAGCTAGAAGAAAAAGAAATGAAAGAAGAAAATCAGAATATCTTGATATTAAAAAAAGAGTTAAATCAAACCCTGGGCAACTAAAAAAAATGTCTGTGGAACTACAAAGAGAACAAAAATCATTTAATACTGATGAAAATTCAAAAATTCAAAATAGAAAAAAAATGCTTTTCGAACTTGAAGATATAACTATTTCTTTGGGGGATAAACTTCTAATAAAAGATTTTTCAGCAAGAATTTTACAAAAAGACACAATAGCAATTGTTGGACCTAATGGTACAGGAAAATCAACTATGCTAAAGATTTTTATGGAAAGATTAAAAATAGACCAAGGGAAATTTAAAAAAGGTGAATTTAAAGTTGGCTATTTTGATCAACAAAGAGAACTTTTAAGTGATGACTCAACTATTATGGATATTTTCTGTCCAATGGGTGGAGATAGCGTTGAGTTACAAGATGGACGAACACAACATGTATATGGATATCTTAAAAACTTTTTATTTCCAAGAGAATATTTAGATAAAAAAATTGGACTTCTTAGTGGTGGAGAAAAGAATAGAGTTGCACTTGCACTTTTATTTACACAAAAAATTGATTGTTTAGTTTTAGATGAACCTACAAATGATTTAGATATTCCAACAATAAATATTTTAGAAGAGTATTTACAAAACTTTCAAGGTGCTTTAATATTTGTATCTCATGATAGATATTTTGTAGATAAAATTGCTAAGAAACTCTTTGTTTTTAAAGGTGAAGATGGTCAAGTAATGGAAAGTTTTCAGCCATATACAGAATATTTAGAAATTGATAAAGAACTAAGAGAATTATCAGAATTAGAAAAAGAGATGAGTTCACAAATAAAAGTTGTACAAAAGACAGAAGTGTCAACTAAAAAAATAACAAAACTTTCTTATAAAGACCAAAGAGCTTATGACAATTTACCAAAAGAGCTTGAGGAACTTGAAGAAAAGATTGAAGAGATAAATAAATGCTTGGAAAACCCCTCTTGTTATGAACAAAAAGGGATAGTTGCAGTTTCAAAAGAGCTTGAGGAAACAGAGTCTATTTATGAAACAAAAGTAGAACATTTTTTAGAACTTGAAGAACTTGTAGAAAGCTTCAATATTAATTAGATATAATATAAATAATTAAAAAGGAATAAGATAAATGAGCCTAAAAGAACAACTAAAAGAAGATTTAAAAACAGCTATGAGAGCAAAAGAAATTATTAGAAGAGATTGTATTAGAGCAATTAATACTATGATTAAACAAATCGAAGTTGATGAAAGAAAAGAATTAAACGATAGTGATATTATCAAATTAATACAAAAAGGTATTAAACAAAGAGAAGAAGCAATTAGTCAATATAAAGATGCTTCAAGAGATGATTTAGTACAAAAAGAACAAGAACAAGTAGAAGTATTCAAAGAATATTTACCTACACAAATTTCTGAACAAGAACTTGAAATAGGTATGAAAGAAATCATTGACCAAGTAGAAGCAACGTCAATGAAAGATATGGGAAAAGTAATGGGCCAAGCAAGTAAAAAATTTGCAGGTGTTGCTGATGGTAAAAGAATAAACGAAATGACTAAAAAATTATTAGGATAAGTTCTAAAATAGGTTAAACATGGAATCAAAAATAAATAAAATTGTAAAAGAAACACTTATTGGATTAAGTAACAAAGATATTCCCGCTACTCCAAATGAGTACCATAAAGAGTTTTGTAAAATTTCGAAAGTATATAATTTTTCAGTAAAAGAGTGCGAACAATTTAAAGAACTTGTAAGTAAGCTTAGTGAAAATGAACAATTAGAAATAAAATCGAAAAATATAGATACCTTTGAAGACTTATTTCCAATTTTATTAAATAGAGTTTCAAAAGATAATATTCATACCCTATCTGAACTTTTTCAAAAGTCTATTACTCCTTCTATTAGTATTGACCTTGATGAAGAAGTACAAAAATTCTCAGTCAAAATTGGGAATTCTCCTGCCCTACTTTTTGAAGAAGATATACAAAAAGAAATGCAAAAATTTATTACAAAAAGATTTGAAGCAGATAAGAATATAGTTAAGAAAAAAACGTCTGATATTGCAAAACTATTAACTTTAATGGGACAATATTTCAATGACGCAATCCACAGTAATGGGATAGGTTCAGACGAGGTATCAAGTATAAAATCTCAAATCCAATCTATTAATATAGAAGAAGAAGGGGCAAAAGATTTATCAAATTTACAAGATAAACTTATTAATGCTGCTATGTCTATTGAACAAGAGATGTCTACAGTTGGAGAAAAGTTAACAACAGGGAAATCAAGAGTAGAAACCTTAGAAATCAAAATCAAAAAACTTGAAAAAGAGTTAGATAAAACAAAACAAGAGAGTATTAAAGACCATTTAACAGGATTGTTAACTAGACGGGCATATGAAGAATCAATCAAAAAAATTGAAAATGAATTTATAAGAAATAATACTCAATATGCTATTGTATTTTTTGATTTAGACCACTTTAAAAAAGTGAATGATACTTATGGACATGAAGCTGGAGATATAATTTTATCAACCTTTGCAAAAGTTTTAAATAAAAACACTAGAGATTTGGATATTGTAGGAAGATATGGAGGTGAAGAATTTATTGCTGTTATTCACTTCAACCTAAAAAGAGAATTACTAAAATATTTAAAAAGAATCAAAACAATTATCAATGATAATAGCTTTATATATAAAAGCAAAAATATCCACGTGACTTTTTCCGCTGGTGTTGCAGTTAGAAATGATCATAAAAGCTACGATAGCACAGTCCAAAAAGCTGATGTTCTTTTATATCAAGCAAAAGAAGCAGGTAGAAATAAAATTATTTTAGAAGATGGTACAGTAATCTAGTTTTGTAAGCTAGAAGAGCTTTTAAAATAATTTTTCTTGCCCAATTCTATATAGTGCAAAATCATATTTTATAGGGTCTTTTTTATTAAAAGACTTTAATTTTTCTGTTATTTCAATAGCTGATTTTAAATCATATGTTTTTCGTTTAAGTAAGCCTAGTTTTAATGATACTTTGAAAGTGTGAGTATCTAAAGGTAGGATCAAATCTTTTTTATCAATTCTATTCCAAAGTCCTAAATCGAGTTCATCCTTTCTTACCATCCATCTTAAAAACATATTCCATCTTTTATATGGGGCATTCCCAATATATTTTATTTTACCTTCTTTATCCCTTTTTAAAGGGCTTGAAACTAAGAAAGTGAATCCTTGTGATCTATAGTTTGCTATTTGATGTATTTTATTTATTAAAGAATCTAGTCCTTCTAAAACACAATTATTTTTTTTATATCCTTCTAAAAAAATATTGTTTAAACTCTCTTCTTTTTTCATTTTTCCAAATGTTTTAAAAATAGTTTTAATATCTTCACTATTTTGAAATCTATAATAAAAATTTTCTAGTTTATCATCAATCTCTTCTTCACTCTTATCAAGTAAAGAGAAATCTAAAGTATCTAAAAATTTCACTATTAAACTAGCTTTTCCATATGCGAATAAGGCACAAAGCAAAATTATATATTCATCTTTATAACGACTTGCTACTAAAAGTGGGTCTGGTTTATCATAAGAAAGTTCGTGATTATTGTTTCTATTAAGAACTTCATTATCTAAAAGTTCTTTTATTTCTTTATCTTTTTTTGTCATATTTTATTCCAAATATTTTCGTTATAATACCATCTTACAAAAAACATAGCCTTAAAAAATATATACTAAATACTAGGAATAATAAAAATGCAAAATATACTAATAACAGGTTGTTCTTCAGGCATTGGACTTGAATCTGCAAAAACTTTAAAACAAAATGGAATAAAAGTATATGCAAGTGCAAGAAAAGAAGAAGATGTAGAAATGTTAAAAAAATTAGGTTTTGATACTTTTTTACTTGATATTAGAGATAAAGAACAAATTGCTAAAGCCTTAGAACAAATTATAAAAAATGACAACAAAATTGATGCTGTTTTTAACAACGCAGGATATGGACAACCAGGAGCCTTAGAAGATATTTCTGTTGATGCTTTAAAAGAGCAGTTTGAGACAAATGTCTTTGGTCTACATGAAGTAACAAGACAAGTTCTTCCATATATGAGAGCTCAAGCTTATGGAAAAATAATTCAGCATAGTTCAGTTTTAGGAATAATTTCTTTAAGATTTAGAGGAGCTTACAATGCTTCAAAATATGCTATTGAAGGATTAACTGACACGCTAAGACTTGAATTAGCAGATACTAATATATCAATTAGCACCATAAATACAGGTCCCGTAACTTCAAAATTTAGAGAAAATGCAGTTGCAAAATTCAAAGAAAATGTAAATCAAGAAAATAGTTTCTATAAAAAAGAGTATGACAAACAATTAAATGCAAGTTTAGAAGATCAAAAAGACAAGACTCCTTTTAATCTTCCAGCAAGTAGTGTTGCAAATGTAATTTTAAAAATAATGAATACAAATAAGCCAAAGCCTAGATATTATGTTACAAAAGCTACATATATTTTGGGATTTCTCAAAAGAATTTTATCTACTTCACTTTTAGATAAAATATTGAAAAGAATATAAAAAGAGGGACAAGCCCTTCTTTTTATTATGAATTTAGATAAGGTTTCCCATAAAATCTTATAGTTAAGAATACAACAGCTAAACCAATTGGTAAAAGTAAATATACTGAAACTCCAAATGCTGCTGGCAAATATCCACAAACAATTGCTACTATTCCCACGAAAATTGCATAATACAATTGTGTAGAAACGTGATCCATATGATCACAAGAGGCAGCCATTGAAGATAAAATTGAAGTATCTGAAATAGGAGAACAATGATCACCAAATATTGCTCCTGTTAATACAGCACCTACATTTAATACAATATAGTTATGTAAATCTACACTTTCTAAACCTGTATTTATTCCAATAGCATTTGCTAATGGAATTGTTAAAGGCATTAAAATACCCATTGTTCCGTAAGATGTTCCTGTAGAAAATGAAATAATAGAACCTAATATAAAAATAATACTTGGCAAGATAACTTGAGGTGTAGTGTGAGATAATAGTTCTACTAAATAAGCAGCCGTTCCTAGTTCTTTCATAACTGAACTTAAAGACCAAGCTAAGATTAAAATAACAGCAGTAATCACAAGTGATTTAACTCCAAAAACCCAAGTATCAATTGCTTCATGTAAAGTAAACAACTTTTGTTGTAATCCCATTCCAATGGCAACTAAAGAAGCTAATAAAGCTGCTTCAAAAATTACAATTGAAGCATCAGCAGCACCAAAAGCATCTCTAATTGATGCAAAAGAATAAGGATCTGATTCAAAAGCTTTTAGCATCTCACCTTCTAATCCTGATGAACCATTTACATAAAATCCAATAAACGCAACTATAATTAAAATTGCAATTGGAACAATTGCATTATAAATAGAATAAGTAATGCCCTCTTTTGGCATCATAAATGAATTTTCTTGATTCATTAATTCATTTTTTGCAGATTTAGGATTTGCAACGTGACCGGTGGTATGGGCTCTTACAGCTGCTTTATGCATAGGACCAAACTCTCTTAATGTAATAGCTGAAAAGAAAACAAAGGCTAACATCAAAATATTATAAAATCTATAAGGTAAGGTTTCAACAAAAATTGCAAAAGCGTTAACATCCACTTGTCCAATAACAGTATAAGCATCCTTAATTAAAGATAATTCATATCCAACCCAAGTAGAAATTAGAGCAAGCCCAGCAATAGGAGCAGCAGTAGCATCAATAATAAAGGCTAATTTTTCTCTTGCAATTTTTAACTTATCAGTAACAGGTTTCATAATAGGACCCACGATTAATGAGTTTGCATAATCATCAAAAAAGATAAAGAAACCCATAATCCAAGTATAAAGTTGAGCAGAAGCAGGTGTTTTTGCTTTTTTAGCTAACTTTTCAGCAATAGCTCTAGGTCCACCCATTTTAGTAATAACAGCAATCATTCCACCAATTGTTAGAACTTGAAGAACAATACCTGCATTCCAAGAATCTGCAAGAGACCCAACCATCTTAGAAGATAAATCAACAAAAATATTAAACAATGAAGAAAAAATATTATCTCCACTAATATTTACCATAAATACGCCAGTGAATATACCCATAAATAAAGAAAAGATTACATTTCTTGTAATAAAAGCTAAGACAATAGCAACCAAAGGAGGAAGAAGAGTCATTACCCCGTATACAGATGAATTATCTTTTGAATCTGCAGATAAAAGCACCATGGGAAGTATAGCAATTATCAAAAATGTTTTTAAAAAACTACTCAAAATAGTTCCTTTCATAAAAGAATTGAAGGATGATTATATATAAAAATTGCTTTAAAGTAGTATATTAATTATATGAGTTTTTTTATTAATTTTTAAGTTGCCTGTATATCTTTTGAATTTGCTTTTTCTTGTAAGAAATCAGATATTTGCATTAAACAAAAAGTTACTATAAATATCATAAGACCAGGAAAGAAACTAACCCACCAAGCAATATCAATAACAGCTTTCCCATCACTAAGTAAACTTCCCCAAGACATTTCAGGAGGATTAATTCCAAGTCCTAAAAAGGACAATCCTGATTCGGCTAATATAGCTCCCCCTACTCCAAAAGTAAATGAGATTAAGAAAATCGGTGCTAAAAGTGGAGCAAAATATTTAAAAATGATTTTTGTTTTAGGAACACCACTTAATTTTAAAATTTTTATATAAGGCTTATTTCCTATTGCAAAACTTTCACTTCTTATAAGTCTTGCCATTCCCATCCAGCCTGTTATTGAAATAACTATGATTAAAACTAAAGATGAAGCTTGAATATATGAAACAAGAGCTAATAATAAAAAGAAAGTAGGAAAAGTTAAAAATAAATCAATTAAAATAGTAATACCTTTATCAATATTTCCTTTAAAATATCCTGCGTTTATTCCTATGAAAAGCCCTAATAAAGAAGATATTGCAGCACTTAAAAATCCAATTATAAGTGAAGTTTGTCCACCTTGAAGAATTCTAGCTAAGACATCTCGCCCCAATCTATCTGTTCCAAAAAAATGCTCAAAAGATGGACCTGCTAATATTAACTTTGGATTTAAATCATAAGGTGATACAGTGTAAAAAAATGGCATGAAAAATACTAATCCTATAAGAGAAACAAGTATTATCAACGCTATTTTTACCACTAGATAAGCCCTTTAAACTTCTGTATAAGAAAAATAAGAGAGTGAACTCTTTCCAAATTTCTTTGTTTTATTTAATGAAAATTTTCCTAAAATTTTAGGTATTGTAATCGAACTTTCATGTTCCATTACTATAATATAAATATTGTCATTTTCAATATTCTCAATAATTTCAAATGATTTATTATAAACTTCTTCCATTCCATCTCTAAAATCAAAAGGTGGATCAAGATATAAAATCAACTCATCACTTGAATTTTTAAGTGATTCTAAAATACTTGGAGTCTGAATAAAAGTATCTCCTAACATTGTTTGGCATTTATTTGGCTCTAAAGCATTACAATTTTTTGTTAATATTCTATAAGAACTTCTATCAAGTTCAACAAAATAAGCTCTTTTTGCATCTCTTGAAATTGCTTCAAGACCAATACTTCCACTTCCAGCAAAGCTTTCAATAAATATTTTATCAATAATATCGAACTGTAAAACATTAAAAAGAGACTCTTTTAATCTAGATTTTGAAGATCTAGTAACATCTAAAGAAGGTAATTCTAAAACCTTTCCTCTGTACTTTCCTGCAATAATTTTTGTTGTTGGTTTATTTGTTTTCATTTTTCTCTTAACTCTTAATTTTTATTTGTATTATAGTTAAAATTTCTTAAGGCTCTAATTTGAAACAATATTTATTAAATGTAAAAATTAAATTCCACTTGTAATCAATTTTAGATATATTTTTTGGTATTTTAAACAAGAGAATCTAAATTTACTATTTAAATTTATCAAAGGGAATCTTTGCCAAGAAAACAATTAAAAAAAATTTTACCAACACATGAAAAAATAAGAGAACAAAAAGTTTTAAAACTATTTGGAAAATTTTTAGATAAAAAATCAATTTGGAGTTTATCAAGAAAAAAAGTAGTAGCAGGAGTTTTAATAGGAATATTTGTAGCCTCTTTACCAATGCCTCTTCAAATGGCATTAGCATCTATACTTGCAATTATTTTTAATGCCAACTTACCTATTAGTTTTATATTGATTTTTATAAGTAATCCACTTACTATGCCCCCAATTTTTTATTTAGAATATGCCATTGGGAATATTATTTTAAGACCTGAAACTATTATAGAATTTAATTTTGATTCAATGTATGAAAATTTTGATCAAATTGCAATTTCATTATGGACAGGAGCTTTAGTTTTAGGCATTTTTGCAAGTATTATTTGTGCTTTTTCTGTAAATTTTTTATGGATTTACACCGTTAGAAAAAATAGAAAAAAGAACTAATTGTTCAATTTTCTATTTATTTTTTGAATTTATTACTTATCTAGTTTTTTGAACTTTTTTTATAATATTTTTAATATTTTTGATTCTATTTTTTGAGCTTGGATGTGTTGAAAGAAATTCAATTCCTTCGTTTTTCCCAGCACTCATATTTTCCCAAAACTTAATTGCTTCATTTAAATCATAACCAGCGGCATGCATAAGATGTATTCCTATTTCATCAGCTTCACTTTCTTGAAGTCTTCCATAAGGCATAAGAACACCATATTGAGCACCCAAACCATAGGCTATATTAAAAGCTTGTGAGTATTGAGAACCTTGCGTACTTAATGCTATATTTCCAAGAGTTTGGACTCCTTGAGATATCATACCAGCACTTACTCTTTCAGCTCCATGTCTAGCTAAAGCATGAGCAATTTCATGGGAAATTACAGTTGCAAGTTGATCATCATTTTTTGCAACAGCTAAGATACCTGTATAAACTACTACTTTCCCACCTGGTAAGCAAAAAGCATTTTTTGCTTTGTTATTAACTAAATTAAATTCCCAAGCATAGTTTTTTTGTGAAACTCTTGCGATTCTTTCACCAATTCTTTTCACTCTTAGAGAATCTTTTGTATTATAAATAATCTTTGATTCTTTTAATGTTTGTTCATAACTTTGTTTACCTAAAGCTAACTCTTTCTCACTAGAAATTAAAATCATTTGATTTCTATTTGTATAAGGTGCTTTGTGTGTACAAGCACTCATAAAAAGCACAAGAGTTATTAGTATTAGATTTTGTTTAATATTCAAATTTTCTCCTTTTTGAATCTCTATTTTAACAAAACTTGAGTAAAATCTACTTTTTATTTGGAGAGAAATTATATATGCAACAAACAAAAGGTAATATCCTAGGTCTACTAACAATACTATTATGGTCATCCCTCGCATTATTTACTGTAAATGCAGGAAATATCCCTGCTTTTTTATTATTAAGTATCTCTTTTTTAGTTGCTTCATTAATTGGTTTATTATTATTAAAAAAACAAAAAAGAAAATTAAAAGATTTATTAAATATTCCTTATAAAGTCTATATAATTGGTGTGGTTGGGCTTTTTGGATATCATTTTTTTTATTTTTTAGCAATAAAAAATGCACCAGCAGTTGAAGCAAATCTTATTAACTATCTTTGGCCTTTATTAATAGTGCTTTTTTCAGCTTTTTTACCAAATGAAAAATTAAAATGGTTTCATATATTAGGTACATTATTAGCCTTATCAGGAGCGTTCTTATTAGTATTAAAAGATGGAAGTTTAGAGTTTGAATCAAAATATCTTTTAGGATATAGTTTTGCTTTAATTGCAGCTTTTTTGTGGGCTTCATATTCTGTTATCTCAAAAACTTTAAAACATATACCAACCTTTGCTGTTACAGGTTTTTGTATTATTACAGCTATTTTATCATTTATTTCTCACTTGATTTTTGAACAAACTTATATTCCTACTAATTTAGAGTTCTTTTCCGCAATTATGCTAGGGCTAGGTCCTGTTGGAGGAGCTTTTTATTTATGGGATTTTGCATTAAAAAATGCAGATATTAAAATATTAGGTTCATTAGCATATTTAATACCTTTACTTTCTACTTTGCTTTTAGTTTTTATGGGAATTGCAGATATGACAACTACGATAATTATCGCTTGTGTTCTTATAATCCTAGGTTCATTAATTAGTTCAAAACAATATTTTACAATCTTAAAGAATCTAATCTTTAAATCATAAATTTAAAATTTAGAATTTAAAAAAAGGGAGAAGTTCCCCCTTTTTTCTATTTCTTATTTATAAAGCATTAATTCCTTCAGCTATTTTTTTAGCTTTAGTGCCAAGGCCTGTTAATCTTTTCATAACTATTGCAGCTGTTAAATCTCCACTTACATTTATTGTAGTCCTGCACATATCTAAAATTCTATCAACTCCTAAAATAAGTGCAACTCCTTCAACAGGAACACCAATTCCTTGTAATATTGTAGCAAGGATTACAATACCAACTCCTGGTGTACTTGGAGCTCCAATTGAAGCCCCAACAGTTGTAAAGGCTAAAACTACTACTTCTACAAGAGTTAATTCAATTCCAAAAAGTTGAGTTAAAAATATTGCTGCTATAACTTGATAGATAGCTGTACCATCCATATTAACAGTTGCCCCAAGAGGAATCACAAATTTTGATATTGATTGTGGAACATTTAGTTTTTCTTCTGCGACTTTCATAGATAAAGGCATCACAGCAGCTGATGAAGATGTCGAAAAAGCCATTAATTGTACTTCTTTTATTTCTCTTAAAAAATCCAAAGGTTTTATATTTCCTACAAAATAAACAATTATTAAGTAAAAACATAAAAGTGAAAATAAACCTAATAAAACTGTAAATACATACATTGACATAGATAAAATTGCATCAAAACCAATTTTTATTGTTATATTTGCAAGTAGTCCAAATACCGCATAAGGAGCTAATTTCATAGCCCATTCAACAATCGTCATAGAAAATGCTTGAAAAGATTTTGCTAAATCCTTCATAGGTTTTGCATCATCATCTTTCATATTCATTAATGCAACACCTACAAATATTGCTAAAATTACAAAGGCTAAAATATTTCCATCTAATTTTTCTTTTGCGGCATTAACAGGTATTAAATTAACTATCATATCAGGCAAAGAGACTTGATTAAAACTTGTTACTTCTTTTATTGCTATTGTTGTAGTTGAAATTGTATTTAATATATCTTCAGATACAAAATTTCCAGGTTTAATTCCATATGCAATTAAAATCCCAAAAGTAACAGCCACAATAGTAGTAAATACAAAATAAGGCCCTATTTTCATACCTAAACTTTTTAAAGTCTTTGTATCTTCAGCACTTGTTATTCCTAAAATAATTGAACTCATAACAAGTGGGATTACAACCATCTTTATCAAAGCTAAAAATATATTACCAATTAAGGCAACCCAAGGAGCTATCATCATAGCAATGTTTTCAGGAACTAAAGCAAAAGCACTTGGGGATAATATTAAGCCAAAAGCAACCCCTAAGAACATTCCTAAAATAACTTGAAACCATAATTTTCCTAACATAAGTATTCCTTTATATTATTATTTAGCGTAGTATACTATTATCTTGATTAATGACCTGAGTCAATAAATTTAAAACTTTTTTCTGCTAAAATTTAGGCTGAATAAGTATTCAATAAAAGGATAAAAATGATAAAAAAACTAACTATGGCTTGTCTAGGTACTTTGCTTGCGGCTAACACTTTATTAGCAACAAATACTATGCATACAGGAAAAATATTAGAGCTTCAAAATGCTGGAATATATGTTTATATAAAACTAAAAAAACAAAATGAAGAGATTTGGGCAGCTATTCCTAAAACTGATTTAAAAGTTGGAGATAATGTAACTTTAAAAGAAGAGTTATGGATGAAAAATTTCAAGAGTACGGCTTTAGAAAAAACTTTTGAAAAGGTATTATTTGCAGAAATAGATGGTCAAAAGAAAGCAATCCATGGAGTTGATAATGTACATGGAATTCATGGTCAAGCTATAAAAAAAGACATGAAGCAAGAAAAACCAAATCCAAAGTTTGATGATATAACAATTTCAAAAGAAAAAGCTATTTCTACTACTATTGAAGAAATTCAAAAGAACCCAATGAATTATAAGAATAAAAATGTTCTTGTAGAAGGTGAAGTAATTCAAGTTTCTAATAAAGTTATGGGAAATACTTGGATTAAAATTCAAGACAAAAGTGAAGCAATTATTTTTAGATCAACAAATGAAGATGAAAAAGTAAAAATAGGTGACAAAATAAAAGTTACTGGAACAATAAATACAGATGTAGATTACGGATATGGATTTAAATATAAAATCATTGGCGTAAATGCTAAAGTTGAAAAACTATAAAATAATTCTAAAAAACAAGTATAAATTTTAAAATTTATACTTGTTTCTATACTTTTTTAATAATCTGATTTTTTCACTTAATTCTTTTTTACTTTAAAAAATAGCGCATATAATACAGGTACAAACCCTAAAGTAAACATTGTTGAAAATATCAAACCAAAAATAATAGATATAGCCATTGGCTCCCACATAACTCCACCACTATACCACAAAGGAACCAGCCCTAAAACTGTTGTTAACGTTGTTAGAATGATTGGCCTAAATCTACTAAGACTAGCTTCAATAATTGCATCATAGGCACTTGAGCCTTTTTCTTCTTCTGTTTTTATTCTTTCAATTAAGACAATTGCATTATTAATTACAATTCCTGAAAGTGAAATTATTCCAAGAAGGGTCATAAAACCAAAATATGAGTCTGTAATAAATAATCCAAGAGAAACACCAACTATTCCTAAAGGAATTGCAGTAAATATAATCATTGGCTTTCGCACTGAATTAAATTGAATAACCATCATAAGTAATATTGCCATAAAAGCTATTGGAAGATTTACAACAATAGACTCATTTGCTTTTCCTGATACCTCAAACTCTCCTCCAAATTCGTAAAAATAACCCAAATCAAATGATTTTGAATACTCATCAATCCAAGGTTTAATACTTTCAAAAATTTCAAGAGCATTTGCACCTTCTTTAATATCTGAACCAATAATTATAGTTTTCAGTCTATCTCTTCTTATAATTTTTGACTCTTCATAAACTACTTTAACATTAGCCACTTGAGATAAAGGAATGTTTTTTCCACTACTTTGAGAATAAACATTTATTGTTTCTAGTCTATTTATATCATCTTTTGTTTTTTCATTTGAACGAAATATAATAGGGATTAATTTATCTTCTTTTCTAAAAGTAGTTACTTCAAATCCACTAAAACTACTTTGAAGTGAAAGTGCAATATCAAGATTGGAAATACCCTCTTTTAAAGCTTTTGCTTCATCTATTTGTATTGATAGTTTTTTATTTCTAATTCCCCAATCATCTGCAATATTTTTAACACCATCGATTTTTGCTAATTCTTGTTTTATTCTTGCACTTAATTCAAAAAGTTTTTGGGCATCTTTTCCACTGATTCTAATTTCAATTGGCTTTTTAACAGGTGGTCCCATAGTTAATGTTTTTGCATTTATTTGCATATCAGGGAATTTCTTTTTTGCAAAATCTTCAATACTTTTTCTAATACTTGTCATATTTGCATTTTCTTTTGTATTCACTAAAATAGTACTATACTCAGCACTAGCTAATTCTTGGTCATAAGATAACCAAAACCTAGGAGCACTCTGTCCTATAAATGAAACAAAATTTAGAACTTCACTCTCTTTTCCTTGTGACATATATTTTTCTTTTATATAATCTTCAATCTTAGAAACATTTTCTTTTGTAGTTTCAATCGCCGTTCCAATAGGAAGACTTATTTCCGTTGTAAAAGTAGATTCTGTTGATGGTGGAAAGAACTTTTTAGGAACTTGTTCTAATACTTTTAAAGAAGCCGCAAAAATCAAAACAACAATAACTACTGTAATAGCTTTATTTCCTAAAACCAAATTTAAAAAAGATCTATAAAAAGTTTGAAAACGACTCTCTTTATGTTCTTTTTGCAAATCTTTTTTCATAAAATATTTACTTAAAACTGGAGTTAAAGTAAGCGCTAGAACCCAAGAACATAAAAGAGTAATAGTTACAACTTTAAATATAGAATTTGTATATTCTCCTGTACTTGATTTTGCTAAAAATATTGGTAAAAATGCAGCAGAAGTAGTAAGGGCAGATGTTAAAAGAGGAATTTTTAATTCATTTGCACTTTCAATAGAGGCTTCAATTACATTTTTTCCTCTTTGCATTAAAACCATGATAGACTCATTCATAATAATAGCACTATCAACTAATAATCCTAGAGAAATAATAAGCGCAGCAAGGGAAACTTGGTCAAGCCAAATATCAAATGCCGACATAACAATAAAAGAGCTTAAAATAGACATAGGGATTAAAACAGCTACAATAAGTCCTGTTCGTAAGCCTAATGAAAAAAGCATTACAATAACAACTAAAGCCATCGCTTGTAAAAGGTTAATTACAAAATTTCCTACTATTTTTCCCACTATTTCTGGTTCATTAAATATTCTATCAAGTTTAACACCCAAAGGAAGTTTTTGTTGAACTTCAACCATTAAAGCATCTATTTCTTCCCCAAGTTTTATAATATCTCCATCTTTTTTCATTGATATTGCTACTAATAAAGCCTCTTTTCCATCTTTTTGTACTATAAAAGAACTCGGGTCTTTGTATTCATATTTGATAGTTGATATATCTTTTAAATATATTTTTTCACCTGTGTTCAAAGGAATTATAGTATTTCCAATTTGACTTACATTTTCATAATTTCCTGAGGGTTCAATTGAAAGCCTATTTGTATCAACTTTTATACTTCCACCTGAAAGAACTATATTTTTACTCTCTAAAATATTTTTTAAATAACTTGCACTTAGATCTAAATTAGCCATTTTGGAATTGTCAAACTCTACATAAACAGCCTGTGGTTGGATTCCTAAAATCTCAATTTTTGCCACATCATCAAGTCTTAAAAATACATCCTTTGTATCATCAGCAATATCTTCTAACTCTTTAAAACTTAAACCATCACTTTCTATTGAAATCATAGAACCATAAACATCACCAAACTCATCATTTACAATTGGTTTTGAGGTTCCACTTGGAAGCTGTCTTGTTCCATCTTCAACTTTTCTTCGTAAGCTATCCCAAATAGGACGCATATCTTTATGCTTTTCAAGAATATTTACAAAAATAATAGATACACCACTTTTTGAAGTTGATTTAATAAAATCGATTTCACTCATTTCTTGTATCTGTTTTTCTAATTTATCTGTTACTAACTGCTCAACTCTTTTGGCACTAGCACCAGGGAAATAGGTTACTACAGTTGCAGTTCTTATAATAAATCCTGGATCTTTTGCTCTTGGTAAATCCATAAAGGAAATAATTCCATAGACAAAAAGTAGTATTGAGAAAACAATAGTTACTTTGTCATTTTTTAGAGCAAATTTAGTAATATCCATCTTAATCTTCCAACTCATTTTTATTTGAAATAGTCACTTCCATATTTTCAAGAACTTCACTCATTCCTGCTTTTAGAACTAAATCTTTTTCATTTAAACCAGTTGTTATTTCAAAGCCTATTGATAGAAGTTTTCCTACTTCAACTTCTTTTCTTTTTATAAAATATTTTTTATTCTCTTTTTTTGCTATATAAACAAAATATCCATTTTTATCATTTAATACTGAACTTGCAGGAAGTAAATATATTCTACTTTTACCTTTTTCTTCCAAATCAAAATATACATCTGCTGACATTCCATCTTTTATGAGATTTGAACTATTTTCTAGTTTTGCAATTACCAAATATGTTTTTTCGTTTTGTGCTGTGTATTTTGATATTTCTGATATTTTTGCTTCAAAAGGTTTTGAATTAATTGAATTAAAAAGAACTTTTACCTTACTATCTTTTTTAATTTTATTTATAAAAACTTCAGGGACTTGAATACTAACTTCATCAACTACCTTGTCGCTTATTAAAACAATAGGAGTTCCAACTGCTACATTTTCATTTTCTTCTACATATTTAGCCCCAATATATCCACTAATTGGAGCATATAATTTTGTATATGATAATTGTAAAGAAGCATATTCAAGCTCTTTCAAAATATTTTCTACCTTTGCACTGCTTGCTTGAAACTTCGCTCTAGTATTATCAATATCACTTACACTTGCATTTTGATTAATATAAAGTTTTTTTGTTCTTTCATAATTACTTTTGGCATTTTGTAAACTAGCTCGAGCCTCGCTTAATGCATATTTTATTTGAGAAACTTTTAACTCATAAGGTTCAGAATCAAGGCTTGCTATAAGTTCACCTTTTTTTACTTCATCTCCAATTTGTGTTTTAAAATAATTTAGATTTCCTTGTACTTTAAAACTTAACTTTGTTTGATAATTTGAAGAAGCACTTGCATTAAAAACTCTATTTTGGTTTTCATCTTTTAATATAGGTTTTATTACAAAAACAGATTTTATAACATCTTCTTCTACTTTTAATTCATCTTTATTATCACAAGCAACAAAAAAAAGAACCAAAACTATTAATATATTTATTTTTAAAAATTTCTTCATTTACTAACCTTTTATTGCTTTTAATATTTTTTCTTCCATTTGCATTTTCTTATTTTTATTTATTAGAATATCAATTTTCCCACTAAAAAAATATATTGATGATAAGTCAACTAAATAATCAATAATAGAAATATTTTCATTTAATCTTGAAATAATATAAGAGTTTTGAGCATCTAATAAAGAGATTATATTATCTTTGCCCTTTTTGTATTTATCTTGAATTAAATCATAATTCTTTTTTGAAAACTCCAAAGATGTTTTTGCATAAGATATTTTTTTATAAGCTTTTATAAGTGAATCATAATCTTGTTCTACGTTTTTTTCAATTATGCTTTTTACATTATTATATTGTAATTTCAAATTTATAAGTTCAAGTTCATTTTTTTGAATATTTATACTCTTACTTCCACCTTCATAAAAAGGTAAAGAAAGATTTATCACAGCTTGATACTCCTTATCATCCCAATATCTTGTCGCATTTGAACCTTCGCCATATCTCTCAATTATTTTATTAGCACTTCCCTCAAAAGCAATTGTGGGTAAATATCTTGATGCTTTATTCATTTCTTTTTGTTCATTTTTTATATTTATTAACTCAGTAATTTGTTTTAATCTTGAATGAGAATAAATAATATCATTTAAAAATAACTCTTGCACTTTTTTCTTTGAAATATATTTAATTGCATCATTATTTAGAAGCTTAAAAATATTTGAGTTCATTCCATATTTTACAAAAGAAAAATTCTTCTTTATTTGAAGTAAATTTGCTAAATCTATTTTTAAAGAGTTAAATTGATTTTGTGAATTTGCTAACTCAATATTTGCATTTGCAAGTTCATTTTCCCATCTATAAACATCACTTCTATCTTTAACCCCAACTTCCACTCTTTGTTTGGAAAACTCTAAATTTTGTTTTATAAAATTTTGTTTTATTTTTATAATACGATTATAATTACTTGCTTTTATTACATTTAAATATGTGATTAAGCTTCTATAAAATATTTCATCATTTTGTGATTTGATACTATTTGTATTTGAAATATCCAATAGTTTTTTGATTTTAATATTTTTTAGTATTTTGTCAGAATAAATAACTTGCGTTAATTTTACACCTGCTTCTAATGTTCTTTCTGATTGTAAACCATTGCTATATTTTGCTCGGTCTTTGTCTATTTGAATTAAGTTTGAATAAAAATCTATTTGAGGTTTATAATCACTATTGGCTTCTCTTATATTTAACTTATCTATTTTTGAACTATTTTTATTTTTTTGGATATCGAAATTATTTTTTGAAGCTAAGGAAAAAATATCTTTTAATTCAAGCACTTTTTGGCTGTTTATATTTAACTCTTTTTCTTCAAATATTTGTTCTTTTTGATTTTCAAAATAAATTGATTTAGTTTTTTTATTCTCTTTTAAATACTCGTAAATTCCTAAAGATACAGCCCTTACAATTTTATTTTCATCATAAGTATTTGAAATAAAATTATAAGTAATTAGATAAGAATTTTTATTCTCTTTTAGTTTTTTATTTTTATTTAATAAAATAAAATCTTTCTTAGAAATATTTTGATTACAATTATTAGAGCAGAGACTTAGCTTATAATTTATCTTATCATTACTTGGAAATAAAAATTGTGTTTCTTTTTTAATTGCTTCAAGATATTTATTTGATTGTTTATCTAAAAGTATATTCAAATTGTAATTTTTAGCATTTGCAATATTTAAAAAAAATAAATAAAGTATTATCAAAATAATTTTATTTTTCATTATAATCCTTTAATAAAAACGTTTCTATGTCTTTGATTCTCTTGTCATCTAAGCTTTTTTGTGTTAAATATGGTTTTATAAAATAATACATATTTAGTGTACTCTTTTTGGCATTTTCAAATAAATCATTTGATAAAAAATTCCAATATGCTAGATTATTTGTTGCAATAATCCAAGAGTTTGAAACTAGAAAATCTAACTCATATTCAGTCATTTTTTTAATATATCCATATGATATTTGATGATTTAAAAGTTTTTTTATAATTTTGATTTCATTTTGAAGTTGTTCTTCTTTGATTTTCTTAAACTTTGGGAAAGTAATAAGTAATAAATTTAACTCAAAATGTAGAAATCTATATTTTATGTCTGTTTCAAGATTATTTAATAAAAA
This sequence comes from Halarcobacter sp., assembly GCA_030145305.1. Taxonomy (GTDB): domain Bacteria; phylum Campylobacterota; class Campylobacteria; order Campylobacterales; family Arcobacteraceae; genus Halarcobacter. The sequence goes on from JAQYVX010000001.1 coordinate 203,804, forward strand.
ATCTTTCAATAAAAACATTTCATCTTTTTCATAATCTATTGAAGTTATTTCTTTAAAGATTATATTTATATAATTTATAAAAATCTCAATCAAAATCTCTTCTTTGTTTTTAAAATAATAGTATAAATTTCCTACACTAATACCAACTTCATCTGCAATATGTCTTGTAGAAGTATTTAAACAAGCTTTTTCATTAAAAAGTTTTATCGAGGTTTCTATGATTTTTTCTTTTGTTGTGGCCATTTTTATCCTAGAACATTTGTTCTAATAGTTTAGAACAAATGCTCTAAATTAAAACTTAATAAACTTTGTCTTCAAAAGATTATTTAAAAACTCCTCCTTTAGAACCATAAACAATTCGTTTACCATATATTTCATCAAAAGAATTAGCATTTCCTTCCATTGAAGGAGGATTAACTAATCCATATTTTTTATCAAAATCTGAAGAGTGATGAATAAATTTTGCTCTTAATAGTTTATGCGAAGGCTCATCTACTTTTTCATATTCAGCAAATTTTTCACTTACTTTGTTTAATAAATCATAATCTTTTGAAGTAAGTTTTTTAGACTTATAAAATTCTGATATTTTATATTTATTATCTAAAAAGCTTTTTAAGGGAACTCTATCTTCTTCCTTTTTATTTTTTGATTTATCAATAGCCTCTTTATGCATTAAATCTAAAGTTATTAGCTCATACTCCCAAGAAATTCCAGTTCGACACATATATAAACTAGAAGAAATATTATTAGGAGAATTTGATATTTTATTATAAAAGCCACTTTCCCCTTTTTCTTTTAAATTAGAAATACTTGTTACGTCTTTTATATCTATATTCTCGCAATTAATCCATTTATATTTTTTATTCCAATCTAAAACTTTTCTCTTGTCATATGCATGAATATTGGCAATCTGCACAACTTCAGTTGAGCTAGATTTTTCATATCCTCCTCCTACATCAGCATGGGCTCCTGGAATTGTATACTCTTTTAAATTTCCATCTTTTTTAAAAATTTCTTTGTACTTTGATTCAAAGATAGAGTGTGCTTCAAAGTTGTATCTATATTCATCAGCAGCCATTAAATGGAAAACAGAACCCACTTTTGATTTATCAAAATGTATCTTTAAATTTTTTGAATCATTTGATTGTTTAAAACCATAGTGAGTTACAGTATCTCCAATATTAACGTGCCTAAAAGAGATACTTCTTACATCTATTTGTTCATCTTTATATTTATAATATGGATTATCATGATATATAGTTGCACTTCTAGAACCAGCACTTACCCTCTCACTGATTTTTTCAATATCTGTTCTTAAGGGATTAAAATAAACCTTGTTATTTATTTTAGTATATAATCCATTTCTAAAAGGATAAAAGCACGAAAAAATATTTTTATTCTCTGTATTTAAAGCGTAAGATAAATATCCATCTTTTATCAATAATTTAAATTCCTCTTGAATAGAACATACAAATTGTCTAGCTTCTGCTGCTCCTCTACTAAATCCAAAGACATCAAATACTAATTCATCTATATGAGTAATTTTATTTTTTCTTATTTTTTTTACTATTTTCTCACAAGTATATATAATATGAGCATCAACTCCAGTTTGCCCCAGCCCTAATCCTCCACCAAAAATTGAATCTTTATCCAAAGATTCTCTATCATTAGGGTCAGTTGTTCCAGAACCTACTGCATAAACTTTTAATCTTTTTAAATCATATTTGTGGGCATTTTTATTTACACTATCATTTCCTTCATAGTGTTCATAAAGTCTTTTTATATTTGTATATCCATTTGTATAACTAGTATCATTTCCTTTTGAAGGAGTTATATTTTTAATAATAAATTTTTCTATTTCTTCTTCTGTTCCCGTAACACCATTTATTCCTTTTATACTTTCAATAATATTTTCAAAGTTACTATCTTCATCTTTTAGTGTATTTCTTACTTCAAGTAAAAAATCAAATACTTCTTTACTATCTTTTGAAGCATTATCTTTTCCATAGTTATTTATCAAAGTTGAGCTTGGTTCGAAATATCTTATTTTCTTTACTATTTCATCTCTTAGTAGGCTCATAATATCTGGATAATTTTCTGGGTCAGGGTGATGAGTTATAACTTCTATTGGACTGTTATATTTAAATTCACCAATATCTGGGATAACATCATCAATGTGATTACTAATATACTCACTCTGTTCTTTCACATACTTCTTATAATCTTGATAAAAATCTATATTGTACATATTGTTATTTGTACCATCAAAGAAAACTCCATACTCTACTTTAACTTTTGGCATTAAAGTTAGAGATTCTGTATTTTCTTCTAAAGTAAGTACTAATTTCATATCTTTATCATAGTTATATACATAAGATACTAATACTAAAGCATAGGCTTCTTTCATATTATTTGAGTTTAGTTCTTTATCGTATTTTTTAGCTTCTTTTAAAAGTATTTCATCACATTCTACTTTTGATTTATCTAAATAAGCTATCCCTTTTGAGGCATCTTTTTCTTTGCTTTCTTTATCTAAATTATTACACTCACTATAAAACTTTTTTGTTTTTAAAATAGATTCTAATTTCTTTGCATAGTATATAGGTATTGATTGTAGAAAAACTAATTTATCATCCTTTTTTATTTCATTAGAAGATAATGTATTCTTTTTTTGAACTATACTTTCTTCACTTTTTATAGCTTTTTTTACTATTGGAACATATTTAGTTTTTATATCTTCTAAGACTTTTTTATCATCACTTAAACTTCCACATAAATCTAGTACTTCTTTTTTTGAAACTATTAAATATGCACATCTACTTCTAGCATCATCTTTATGTGTTGTAGTATCTACATTTATAAAAGCTTTTCTTATTAGGAACTCGTCATTGTTATAATGAACATTTCCAATACATCTTTCGTTTTCATTCATTATAATACTCCCAGCTTTTTAAGTTTTTTCTCTAAAGTTCTATCTCCTAAGTCATATGCTTTTTTAAACCAGATTTTTGCATTTTCTTTATCTTTTAGGTCTCTTTCATATAATCTTGCTAAATTTAAAGCAGCACTCTTATTCCCAAATTCTGAAGATTTTTTAAACCAATAAATTGCTTTATCATAATCTTTTTCTACTTTTTTATAATATCCACCAAGATTATTCATTGCAGTATGTCTTCCTAACTCAATACCAATTATATATGCCTCTTTTGCTTTTTTATAATCTTTTAAATCTCTTTCATACATCAAACCTAAACCAGCAGCACAATCCCCATAACCTTTATCTATACAAATATTAAAAATCTCTTCTGCTTTTTTATAATTCTTTGCTTTTTTATAATATATTGCTAAATCTGTATATCCTCCGACTTCTCCTAGTTCTTGTAAACGTTTAAGTACTTTTATCATACTTTTTTCATCTTTCATTTTTCTATACATATATACTAAAGTAGCAAGAGTATCAAGTTTTTTATACTCTATTGGGAAGTCCATATCTTCTGATTCCAATGCTTTTACAAACCAATAAATAGCATCATCATATCTTTCATATCTTAAATATGCTACTCCTAAATTATGTTTTGAGGATATTGCTTTCTCAGATGTTTTTTTTCCTTCTTTTGCTGATTTCATATAAAAATCTATAGCTCTACCTTTTAGAAGTAAATACTCTGAATACAAATTACCCAAATAAAAATATGCCTCTTTATCTCCTAGGCTTAGAAGTTTTTCATAAGACTCTTTTGCCTCATAATAATCTTGTTCTTTTATATGGAGTAGTCCTTTACAGATATAGGCTTTATTATTTCCTTTTTCTATTTGTTCTTCATAAAAATCAAAGGCATCATCATTATCGTTTAAAGCTAAGATTCCGCCTATTTGGCAAGTCGAGTCTTTAAAGTCTAAGATAGTCATAAATAGTTCTTTTGCTTTTACTCTATTTTTTATTTGTTCATTATAAAGTCCAGCTAGAGAGTATGTAGCTTTTTTACTATTTTGTTTTATTGCTTCTTCATATGGTTTTATTGCTTTATCATATTTTCTTTCTAGAATATACAAACCAGCTAGGTATTCTAGATTTTCTATTATTGGGTTTGCCTTAGTCTCTTTTTCTACACAAGGAAGGTATTCTTTTTTATTATTTAGCAAATCTTTACAGAGTATATTTGTATATGGTTTTTTATAGTTTTTTAGTGTTTCATCCAAGTTTATATTTGAAATATCTTTTTGTTCTTTAGGTAAAGGTATATCTTGCTCTTTTTTCTCACAAGCTGTGAATAGCAGAATTATTGTTATAAATATTAATAAGCTTTTTAATTGCATTATAATACTCCTAACTTTTTAAGTTTTTTTTCTAGAGTTCTATCTCCTAGGTCATAGGCTTTTTTAAACCAGATTTTTGCATTTTCTTTATCTTTTAGGTCTTTTTCGTATAACCATGCTAAACTTCTTGCAGCAATCGGTTCTCCTAAAGAAGCAGCTTTCTTATACAAAAAAATTGATTTACCATAATCTTTTTCTACTACATCATAATATACTGCTAAATTTACCATCGAAGAAGTATTCTTCAAAGCAACACCCAATTTATATATTTCTTTTGCCTTTTTATAATTTTTTAATCGATAATACATTGCACCTAATCCAGCAGCACAATCGCCATAACCTTTATTTATACAAATATTAAAAATTTCTTCTGCTTTTTTATAATTCTTTGCCTTTTTATAATGTATTGCTAAATCTAAATATCCTCCGACTTCTCCTAGCTCTTGCAAGCGGGTAAGTACTTTTATCATACTTTTTTCATCTTTCATTTTTCTATACATATATACTAAAGTAGCAAGAGTATCAAGTTTTTTGTACTCTATTGGGAAGTCCATATCTTCTGATTCCAAAGCTTTATTAAACCAAAAAATAGCATCATCATATCTTTTATAACTAAGGTATTCTACTCCTAAATTATGCATAGAAGATATTGTTTTCTCTGCTCCTTCTTTACCTTCATTTGCAGATTTCATATAACTATCTATGCCTCTACCTTTAAGAAGTAAATATTCTGAATACAAATTACCCAAATAAAAATATGCCTCTTTATCTCCTAAGCCTAGAAGTTTTTCATATGACTCTTGGGCATCATAATAATCTTGTTCTTTAATATGAAGCAGTCCTTTACAGATATAGGCTTTATTATTTCCTTTTTCTATTTGTTCTTCATAAAAATCAAAGGCATCATCATTATCTTTTAAAGCTAGGATTCCACCTATTTGGCAAGTCGAGTCTTTAAAGTCTAAGATAGTCATAAAAAGTTCTTTTGCTTTTACTCTATTTTTTATTTGTTCATTATAAAGTCCAGCTAAATAATAAGTGGATTTTTTACTTCCTTTTTTTATAGCTTCTTCATAAAGTTTTATAGCTTTTTCATACTCTTTTTGTAAAACATATAAACCAGCTAAATATTCTAAGTTTCCTATATTTGGATTTTCATTAGTTTTTTCTTTTACACATTGAAGGTATTCTTCTTTTTTATTTAACAATTCTTTACATAGAATAGTTTTTGGTTCTTTAAAGTTTTTTAGAGTTTCATCTAAGTTTATATGAGAAATATCTTTTTGTTCTTTAGGTAAAGGTATATCTTGCTCTTTTTTCTCACAAGCTGTGAATAAAAGAATTATTGTTATAAATATTAGTAAGCTTTTTAATTTCATTTTATTTCCTTATTTTTAAAAGAAATAATTATACTCTATATTATTTATAATAAAATAAATTATGTTGTATTCAAATGAGAATTTTTGAAGAAGAGTGTGCAAGTATAAACTCTTTATAAAAAGAATTTATATTTGCATTTATAGAATTTTCTTAAAAGAAAGGCTTATCTTGCGTAAGACAAGGCCCTTAGTTCTCTAATAACATTTACTTTTATTTCTCCTGGATATTGAACTTTTTCTTCAATTTCCTTAGCGATTTCAGTTGCTAATAAAATAGCTTCATCATCATTTACTAACTCTGCTTTCACAATAACTCTAACTTCACGTCCAGCATTAATTGCAAAGGCATTTAAAACTCCAGGTTTAGAAGTAGAAATTTTTTCAACTTCTTCAACTCTTTTTAGGAAACTTTCTAAAACTTCTCTTCTAGCTCCTGGTCTTGCAGCACTTAAAGCATCAGCAGCACAAACAGCAGCAGATTCTACGTTAATTGGTTCTTCATGTCCATGGTGGGCATAAATACTATTAATAACAGTAGCTGGTTCATCATATCTTCTACAAATATCTGCCCCTAAATCTACGTGACTACCTGGCATGTCATGTGTTAAAGCTTTACCAATATCATGTAAAAGCCCTGCACGACGTGCAAGTATTGCATCTCCACCCATTTGAGCAGCTAAAAGTCCTGCTAAATGAGAAACTTCAAGAGTATGAGCAAGGGCATTTTGTCCATAAGAAGCTCGATATCTTAATCTTCCTACTAATTTTATAAGTTCAGGATGCATAGTTTTAATTCCCAACTCTAAAATTACATCTTCACCCTCTTTTAGGATATTCTTATCAAATTCAGCTTTTGTTTTATTATAAATTTCTTCGATTCTAGCAGGTTGAATTCTTCCATCTTCTAAAAGCGCTTTAATTGTTTTTGTAGCAATTGCTCTTCTATATAGATTAAAAGATGAAATAGTAATCATATTTGGAGTATCATCAATAATAATATCAACTCCAAGTAACATCTCAAGAGCTTTTATATTTCTTCCCTCTTTACCAATAATTTTACCCTTAGTTTCTTCGTCATTTATTGGTAAATTATTAATAAGTCTCTCTGCTGCAAACTCTCCTGCATATCTTGTAACTGCATGAGAAAGCATATTGTTAACTTCTTCTTTATTCTTTTGTTCTGCAATTTTGTATTTTTTTCTAAAGATTGAAGCAATAGTTGCTCTTGAATCTTCTTTTACTTTTTCAAGCATTAAATCTCTTGCTTCTTGAGTTGTAAGTCCTGAAGCATTTTCTAATACTTTTATTGCTTTTTCTATTTTTTCATCATAAGTTTTTTGTTGTCTTTTTAGACCTTCTTTTATTGTTGTAATTTTTTCATTTTTTTCAACAATTTCATTTTTCTGTTCTTTGATGATTCTTAACTCTGATTCTAGATGATTATTTAACTCTTTCTCTTTTTTTTCAATCTTAGAAAGCATTTCATCATATTCTCTATGAGCGGCCTTAAAATCTCTATCGTAATCTCTTTTTGCTTTAATTTGAGCATCTTTTAGAACAACTTCAGCTTCATGCTCGATAACTTTAGCTTTTGCTTTTGCTTGTTCTATATAAATATCAAATTTTGCTCTATTTATTTTTTTTACTACAAAAATTGTAAGTGCAACACTAATTATTGCAACAACAATTCCTACTACTAATAACATCATATTCAAAACCTTAATTTGTAATTATATAATCAGCTTGAATATCGTATTCATTTGTTAAAACTTTATCTGCTTTACAAAGTGTTAATTGCGTAAAAACAACAGTTGGTTTATAGTTCAATCTGTAAAAAAATCTATCATACATTCCACGCCCAAAGCCTATTCTTTTGCAAACCTTATCAACGCCCACAACAGGGACAATTGCAAGATCAATTTTTTTCTGTAAGCAAAAAGAATTCTTTGGTTCTTTTATTCCAAATTTCTTTTTTTGTAGTGGTAATCTGTATTTGACTATTTTAAAACTATCATCAACCATAAAAGGAACAAAAACATTTTTTTGTTCTCTTCTTAGTTTATTTATTAAAGGAAGAACATTAACTTCCATTTCCATTGGGATGTATAACAAAACATTTTTTGAGTTGTTTGCATCTATAAATTTTTTTAATTTTTTAACTGTTTTTTTATCTTTATAAAACTTCGAAAAGCGGCTTGAAAATTCTAACTTCTTAATACACGATTTTCTAAAATCACTCTTGTGACTTTCTTTCATATTTAAGCCTTACTTCGGTAAAATTCTTACCTTAAAATATATTACCAATAAGGAATTTAAATGCAGTTTAAAAAAATAGCATTTTTCGTAATTTCTGCAAGCTTAATTTTTACAGCATGTGACTCTAAAAAAGAAGAGAAAACAAAAGTTGATGAAATAAAGAAAGAAATTATAAAAAAAGAAGAAACAAAAATTAAGCTAACAACGGCAGATTTACAAACAATTACTTTTGAAAAAACAGAAGAAGGAATCAAGTTTGAAAACTTTGAAAACAAAGTTATTTTATTAAACTTTTTTGCAACTTGGTGTCCACCTTGTAGAGCTGAAATTCCACACTTAAATAATTTGAAAGATAAATACAAAGACAGTTTTGAAGTAATTGCAGTAGCTCTTGGAGAAAAAGATGGAAAATTAACAACTCCTGAAAAACTAAATGATTTTATAAGTGAATATAAAATTAACTATATAGTTACAAATAGTGAAGAAAACTACACAGCCGCTGATTTAGTGGGTGGAGTTAAAGTAATTCCTACTATGTTTTTGATTAATCCTTCTGGAAAAATTGTTCAAAAATATGTTGGTATAGTTCCTGAAGAAATGATGGAATCAGATATAAAGAAAGCTTTAGGTAAAAATTAATGTTTAGTTTTTTTAAGAAGAAAGAAGAACCTAAAAAAGTTCAAGAAGAAGTAATACTTGAAGAACTAGTAGATGAAAATGTAGAAGAAATTCAAAAAGAATCTTTTGAACAAATAGAAGAAGTTGAAAAAAAAGTAGAAGAAAAAAAAGAACTAGAAGAAAAAGAGATAGAAGAAAATGAAACCTCAAAAGGTTTCTTTTCTCGAGCCTTATCAAAAACATTTGAAAATATAAAAGCAGTTGTTCCAATCAAAAAAGAAAAAATTGCTTTTGATGATATTGAAGAAATGTTAATTGAAGCGGATATGGAATATGAAATTATTGAAAAAGCAATGGATGGACTTCCTAGTGAAATTACAAGAAAGCAATTAAGACATAGACTTGTTATGCTTTTTGAGCATGCACCAAATGTTGATTTATCAAATTTACCAAAACCTTTTGTAAGATTGATAATTGGAGTTAATGGAGCAGGAAAAACAACAACAATTGCAAAACTAGCTTATAAATTAAAAAAAGAAGGACATTCTGTGATTCTTGGAGCTGGTGATACTTTTAGAGCAGCTGCTATAGAACAACTTTCAACTTGGTCAGAAAAGATTAATGTCCCAATTATAAAAACAAAACAAGGACATGATGCAAGTGCAGTTGCTTATGACACAATTTCTTCGGCACTTGCAAAAAATATTGATAATGTAATAATTGATACAGCAGGACGATTACAAACCCAAACAAATTTAAGTAATGAGCTTAAAAAAATAGTAAAAGTATGTGGAAAAGCAATGCCAGAGGCTCCACATCAAAAACTAATGATATTAGATGGAACACAAGGAAATACAGCAATCGCCCAAGCTCGTGCCTTTAATGAAATGGTAGGAGTTGATGGAATTATTGTAACAAAACTTGATGGAACTGCAAAAGGTGGGGCTTTATTTTCAATCTCAAATCAACTGGAACTTCCAATTTTTTATGTAGGAGTTGGTGAAAAACAAGATGATTTAATAGAATTTAGTCCTGATAATTTTGTTGATTCATTATTAGACGAAATTTATACAACTGTCTAACTAGAATGTAAAAGAGGTATGTTTTGGGATTTTTAAGCTCAAAAACAAATAAGTATTTATTTATAATATTAATACTTACCTCTTTTTTTATTTCCTTAATATTCTATTTTTTAAATAACATAAATAATAGTAATAATCTTTTAAACAAATTAGAAAACTCTCTAACAACAACGAAAAATCTTTTTGAAGAACAAAAAAGATATGCTTTATCCTTAGCAATTTTACTTTCAGAAGACAAAGAAATTATTAGTAGTTTTATAAAACAAGATAGAGAAGAAAGCTTTGAAATTGTTAATAAAAAAATAAAAACTTTAAAACAACTACAAAATAGTAATTTTGAAATCCAAATTCATAATAAAAATCTAACAACTTATCTTAGAAGTTGGGATATAAGTATAAAAGATGTTCCTTTGGGATTTTTTAGACAAGGGTTAGTAAAAGTAATAAAGCAAAAAAAGCCCCTAGTTTCTATTGAATTAGGGAAAAGATTAAATATCAAAGCAATATCTCCAATAATCAAAAACAATGAATATATAGGTTCTGTTGAAGTTATTGTTGATTTTGAATACTTATCACAAGAACTTAAGAAAAAAGGCTATGAATTATTTGTATTATTAGACAAGGAGCATTTAAAAATTGCAAAAGATTTGAAAAGTAATAAAAAAATTGAAAACTATGTTCTTATAAATAAGACCAATATTCATAATTTAGAAAACTTAGATTTAAACAATTTAAAAGATTATGGTTATATTTCTAATAAAAATTATTCCTTTGTTTATTTTTCTTATTATGATTTACAGAATATTCATTTAGGATATATTTTAACAGGTATAAAAAATAATAAACATCTAAATATCAACAACAATTATGATTATGAAACTGTAAATATCGATTCCAAGGTAAAAATTAGATGAGACTTTTATTACTAGAAGATGACTTAGACTATAAAGAGAGTATTAAAGAGTATTTAGAATCCTTAGGATATAAAATCGATGATTTTGATGATGGAGAAGAAGCTTTAAGCGCTATTTATGAAAATAAATACCACTTACTAATTTTAGATATAAGAGTTCCTTCTTTAAGTGGTTACGAATTAGTAAAAATAATTAGAGAAAATAAAGATAATACTCCTGTTATTTATATAACTTCACTTACAGATATAAATAATTTAAGTTTAGGTTATGAATTAGGTTGTAATGATTATATAAAAAAGCCTTTTTCTCCAAAAGAGTTAAAATATAGAATTGAACAACTTATAAAACTTTTTTATTCAAATGAAAACTCAGGACAAGTAAAATTAAAACCAAACTTTATGTACGACGTTTTAAAAAGAGAACTTTTTTTAGACAAGAAGCTAATTAATTTAACAAAAAAACAAAGTGATGTAGTTTTTTGCCTAGTATCAAATAAAAACCAATTTGTTAGTATAGATAGACTTAGAAGTGAAGTTTGGGATGATAAATATATTTGCGAGGCTGATATTAGAGTTTGCATCAAAAAAATAAGAGATAAGACTTCTAAAGAATTTATCACAAATCAAAGAGGTATAGGATATAAAATTGATAGTGAAAAGTAAAAATTTTATTTTGAAAATCTCTATTTTTTACACAGTAATATTTTTTATATTTATTGCTATTCCTACTTATTTTTATACAAATTTAGAGCTTGAAAATTATAAAAATACTCAAAATAGATTATTAATTGAGCATGCTCAAAGTATACAAAGAACTATTTATGATTTTTCAAATTCTAAAAGTGATACTTTTATTTTCCCAAAATCTTTTAAGTTTGAAGTAACTTTATTAACAAAAGATAAAAAAATTATCTATAAAACTAGAGATTTAAACTTTAATAAAACTTCAAAAATGAGTATTGAAATTGAACTTTCAAATAATAGATTAAATGCAAAATATTTACAACTTAGTAAGAAAATCTCTTTTGATGAAATTTATTTTAAAATTCTTATACTAACTTTGTTTATTGGACTTTTTATTTTTATTTCTATTTATTTAGTCATAAAAGCTAGTATTGAGCCTTTTAAAAAAGCCAATGAATATTTGGATGCTTTTTTTAATGATGCTATGCATGAACTTAAAACTCCTCTTGGAATAATACAACTAAATCTTGAGATATTAGAAAATAAACAAAAAAAATCAAAAGAACTAGAACGTTCAATAAATGCAACAAAAAATCTCTTTTTAGTTTATGAAGATATTGAGTATTTAATAAAACAAAAGAGTGTTAAATACAATAAAGAAAAAATTGATTTTACTTATACTTTAAATCAAAGACTAGATCAATTTGAAAGTTTAGCTAGCCCTAGAAATATTAAATTTAAATTAAATATAGAAGATAATATAAGTGTTTTAATAAATAGAACTCATATTCTAAGAATTATTGATAATACTCTTTCAAATGCAATAAAATACTCTTTTAAAAACACGCTTATTACAGTTGAATTAATCAAAAATAAAAATGATATTATTTTTAGTGTTCACAATTATGCAAAAGCTATAAAAAATAAGAAAAATATATTCAATAGATACCATAAAGAAAACCATATTAAAGGTGGTTTTGGGATTGGACTTAATATTGTAAAAAATATTTGTGATGCAAACAATATTGATATTTTCTTAGATTCAACAAATGAAAATGGAACAACTTTTAAATATACTTTTTTATCAAATACTTAATTAAAACTTAATTCATACTATTAAAAATAAACATAAAAGTAACTTTATATTTGTACAATCTCAATAGATTAAAAAAGGAGTTACTATGAAACTTAAGAATAAAAGGTTAATTATTATTTCTCTTCTTGTTGCAGCTATTTTTTCTTCAAATGCTTTTGCTTTTGATAAAAAAGAGTTACAAAAAAGAAGTGATAGAGGATTTCAAAAACCTAAAATGGAATATATCGTTCCTGATATGAAAACTTTACCTGATAATGAGTATGGAAAATTAGTTAAATATGGAAAAGAACTTATTGTTCATACATATAAATATATTGGGCCAGAAGTTGAAGATGTAAGTATGAGATATGCAGGAAATAATAACTCCTGTCAAAATTGTCACTTAGATGCAGGAACAAAAAAATATTCTGCACCTTTTATTGGGACTTATGGTGAATTTCCACAATATAGACCAAGAGAAAATGGTATTGGAACTTTAACAGCTAGAATAAATGGTTGTATGCAAAGAAGTATGAATGGCTATCCTCTTCCAGCACAAAGTAAAGAGATGAAAGCAATGGAAGCTTATATGCATTGGCTAAGTCAAGGTTATCCTGTAGGTGGAGCAAAAGTTGAAGGAAGAAGATTAGTTAAAGTAGATAGAAAAATGGTTAAAACTACTAAAGCTGATATTGTAAATGGTAAAGCTGTTTATACACAACACTGCGCATCTTGTCATGGAGAAAATGGTTTAGGTATAAAAAATCCAGGTCTTGCAAAAGGTTATATGTTCCCAGCTTTATGGGGAACTGATGATACTTATAATAAAGGTGCAGGAATGTATAGAATATTAAAGTCAGCAGATTTTATTAAAGCAAATATGCCCTTAGGTGCAACAAAAGAAAATCCTGTTTTAACAGATAAAGAAGCATATGATGTGGCAGCTTATATGAACCAAGATAGTCACTATAGACCTGAAAAAATCAATAGATCATCTGATTTTCCAGATGAAGTTGTAAAAGCTCCAGATGTTTATAGACCAAATATGGAAACTCTTGATTATAAATTTGGACCTTACGGAAAGATTATTAAATAAACTTCTTCGTAAGCAAAAAAGGAAGATTTATTTATCTTCCTTTTTTATTATAAAAGATTAGTTTAAAAATAAACTAATCTTTCTAAAATAACTTTCAATATTTTCAAAAGAATGACTCCCACCCTCTTCTACTACAAAATCAGCATTTGGCAATTTTTCAACAGCCTCAGTATAATCTAAAACCTCATCTTCTGTTTGTAATAGTACTAAAAAATTCTCTTCATTTTCTATCTCTTGAACTTCCAAAGCTCTTAATGACTGCATATGAGAATCTGTAACTTCAAAAGAAGTTCCATCATGATAATTCATCGCCATTCCAATTTTATCTAAGGTTTTATATGGATAGATTGCAGGATTTATTAAGACAGCTTTTAAATCATATTTTTGTGCCAAATAAATTGCATAATATCCACCCAAGGAAGAACCAACTAAGCCTACAGGTTCATCTTTTTCCAAAAGCATTTCAATTAATTGTTCTAAAGTATCAATTGCTAAATTTGGTACATAAGACAAAGAAGGTGCTAGTACTTCTTCTTCAAAATATTCTCTAAATAAAGTAGCTTTTCCACCATGTCCACTACTTCCAAAACCGTGTATATATATCATCATTATTCTATTCCTATTTAAATTTTTAAACTATTTTTTAATTATTTCTGATTATTTTTTATGCTATTTTTCAAATTTTTAGAAGCATTTGCATAACCACCATTTGAGCCATCTACAAAATGTATATGTTTTCCATGTCTTTGAAAAATAAGACAAGTCATTAAAGATGAATCTGATTTATGAATACCATAAAGTAAGTTCTTCTTTATAAATTCTTTTTCTAAATACTTTTCAAGCTCCTTAGTTTGTGTAAAACTTGTAGCAACTACCATTCTTAACATATCGTCAAATTTTTCTGTATCTGCTGTTTGGATTATTCTATTTTTATATCCACCCCATAATGAGATTTTATTTTTCATTAAATACTCACCCAAAATATTTATAAGTTTAAACTTTGTACTTATTAAAAACTTTAAAATACCATTTTTTGCATAAATAGAAGATTCAACATTTAAATCTTTATTGTTAAAACTAAGCTTCAAGTTTTCGTTTATTATAGGATGTCTTAGAGTATTATTCCCTAAAATCTCGTCTAAATCTTCTAATATCTTTTCATAATAATTTTCATCATATGCTTTTATCAAAATTGAAAGATTTTCTTCTTTGGGAGTTTTTATAGCTTCCCATCTACACTCTAAACCACTAATATCAAGTTTAAAATTTGAGTCAATTTCATCTTTTATTAAATACTTTTCACTAGACTTTAAAAGTTCATCACATAAATCTAAACCACCACCTTTTATTAAAGCTTGGGTAAAGTCTTTTGAAACTCTATATTTTGCTACATGAATTTGTTTATATTTTTTATAAACTTCTTCTATTGAAATTATCCCTACTCTTAAATCTAAAAAATAAGAATCTTTAGCAATCTTTTTTACAGCCTGTAGTGCTTGTATTGATTCTTTATATATTGATTTGGGAATTAATAAAAAAGAACCATCTCCTCCAAATACAAAAGGAAGATCTAAGCTTTTATTAATATTTAAAATAGAAATAATACTCAAAGCCCCTACCATATTTACTTCTTTGTATTTCCCTTGCTCAATTGCTTTTGTTGAACCTACCACATCTGAAACTACAACAAACCAATCTTTAGGAGCTTCTTTATAAAATTTATTATTTGCTATAGAATATAAACTATCTACTTCTTTTAAATTTAAATAAAATTTTTCATTCATTATCTCTCTTTTAATTTAAATATTCACGTAAAGCTTTTCTAGATGCTTTATCTACAAGATTAAATAATTTATCAATCTCATCTTTTATACTAGCTTTTTTATGCCCTTTTACTTTTTCAAAGGTACAATTTAATATATCAGTAATTTTATAAAAGTTTTTATAAAGTTCATGATTTTTGACAATTTTCCCGGTACTTGTTTTATAATTATTAGATTCTAATTTTTCTCTTCTTTTTTCAAGTCCTAGAATATTTTGACAATCTGTATATATAATAATTTCTTCTTTTCCAAATTTAAATTCATTTAATGCCCAAAGTAAAACTTCAAGTTCTAGTTTAGTAGAAGAAGTATTTTCAAATTTCTTTATTTTTATATCTTGATTTAATAATTTATCGTCATATATAAAATAAGCACCAAAGCCTATCTTTTTCTGAGGATTAACACTTCCATCACAAAACAGTTTAATACTATGCATTTTTCTCCTTGTTTATATATTTATAATAACATTTTGACTTAGGCATTTAGCTTTAATACTAATCCTTTCATTTACTAAGATATTTATTAAACTGGCTCATTGAAATAAGCAAAAATCCAATTGCAAGAATCAAATATACAGCATATAAAATATCTTTATAATCACTTATTGCTATTTTAAATACTAACATAAGAGACTCAATTGAAAGTGCAATCATTATTGAAGTTAAAAATTTAATTAGGAGTTTATTCCCTCCATGCTCTTCGTTAATATTGTCTTTAAATATAACCTCATGTTCTAATAAATTTTTTGCAAGATCAAATATTGCTAAACCTAAAGTAAGTCCAATAGTTGATTTAAAAATTGATTGAAAAATATCAGAAGAATCAATAAATAGATGGTTTATAAAATTATATAATGCATAAAAAATTAGAATCAAAGAAAATATAGTTAAACAGAAACCTATAATACTATATATAAATTTTACTCCATTTATAAAAAGTTTGGATTTTTTATCTCCCATATGTATATTATCTTTTAATGTTTTTTTCAAATTATTATTTACAAAATTGTCATTTGCAACACTTTTATTAAAAATTGGTGAAAGCTGTAAAAAATCTTTGTCTACAGCATATATTGTTTCTAATGCTTCAAAATGCAAAAAAGCTTCGTCAAGGTTTTCACTTTTAATTTCACTCAATCTATTTAATTTAAATTGTTTCAATAGTTTATTTAATATTTTTTCTTTATTTCTTTGAAAATTCAATACAAGTTCTTTCATAAGCTCTCCTTTTATAATTTAAACCTTAGTCAATAAGACTAAAGTATTTGGAATTTTAATGCTCAAAAACTTAATTTTGAATAAATAAATTAATAAATAGTTCATTTTGATTGATATTTTTCATATTTTTTAGCACTATGTCTTGACAAGTGCTAAAATATTTGTTAAAATTTCATCATAACTTAAGTAAAAAACTTTAGTTAAATCAAAAAAAGGAGTTTAAGATGTTATTAACAAGATTTGATCCATTTAAAGATTTTGCAAATATGCAAAGAGTTTTAAATAATTATGTGCCTGCAAATGATGATATTTCTATTAGTTCATTTGCTCCAAAAGTAAATACAAGAGAAGGTGAGTTTGCATATCATATTGAATTAGATCTTCCTGGAATTAAAAAAGAAGATGTAAGAATTGATTTAGATGATAACAAACTAACAATAACAGGAGAAAGAAAATTAAAAGAAGGAATAAAAGAAGAAGAATATTATAAAGTTGAAACATCATTTGGAAAATTCCAAAGAATATTTAGTCTTCCGGAAAATGTAGATGTAGAAAATATCAATGCTGTATCTAGCGATGGTATTTTAGAAATCACTATTCCAAAACTTGAAAAAAATAAAAATACGAAACAAATTAAAATTAAATAAGGAGGCTTGCCTCCTTATTTAATAATCTTTTCTGCCACTCTCATAATGTGAAACTAGTAAAAATTAAATTTTAAATAAATTTATATTTAATTCAAATTTTCTTACACTAATTAAAATATAAATAAAAGGATTATAAATGTCAAAGAAAATCTTAATTTTAGCAGGTGA
The DNA here is from genome assembly GCA_030145305.1 of Halarcobacter sp. Lineage (GTDB taxonomy): Bacteria > Campylobacterota > Campylobacteria > Campylobacterales > Arcobacteraceae > Halarcobacter. The sequence goes on from JAQYVX010000001.1 coordinate 221,079, forward strand.
TTTTGTAGAGGATTACGAATTAATGGTTCCTTTTCAATGTTTAAAAATGTTAGGTTATGAAGTTGATGTAGTTTGCCCAGACAAAAAAGAAGGTGAACAAATAAAAACAGCTATTCATGATTTTGAAGGTGACCAAACATATACTGAGAAACCTGGACATAATTTTACATTAAATGCATCTTTTGATGATATTAATGAAGACAAGTATGATGCTTTACTAATTCCAGGAGGAAGATCTCCTGAATATATTAGATTAAATCAAAGAGTTATTGAAATTGTTCAAAACTTTAATAGCTCAAATAAACCAATAGCTTCTGTTTGTCATGGTATTTTATTATTAGCAGCTGCAAATGTAATTGAAGGAAAAACGTGTTCTTGTTATCCAGCTTGTGCTCCTGATGTATCACTAGCAGGTGGAACATGGACTGATATTGGTTTTGAAAGTGCTATTGTTGATAAAAACTTAGTAACAGCAGCAGCATGGCCAGCTCATCCAGAATGGCTAGCTAAATTTCACGAAATGTTAAAATAAAAATTACAGGCTATGATATAATTACTCTAAAAAAGAGTAATTCATGCCAAACAAAATAAAATCTTTATCAAAAGGCTTAAAAGTCTATAAAAGTATTGTTGACTATGGCAGACCAATACTTGCAAAAACTTTATGTGAAAGTCTAAATATTGACAAAAGTACAATGTCTAGACTTTTACAAACATTAAAAGATGAAGGTTTTATTTCCTATTTAGAAAACTCTAATGAAATAATTGCAAATTCAATTGCAGATAAAACAAATCAAAGTACTAAAATAGAATTGCTTATTAATAAAACAAATATTTTGCTAGAAGATATTGCAAAAACTACGGGAGAATGTGCTTATATTGGAGTATTTGATGATTATAAAGTTTTATATTTAAATCAGATTGATTTTTCATCAAGAACAATCAAAACACGAAATAATATAGGTGTTCATTCCCAACTTCATACAAATGCCTTAGGTAAATCTATTTTAGCTTTTGGGAATTATGATTTAGAAAAAATAAAACTAAAACAATATACAAGCACAACAATTACAAATATCAAAAAATTGGAAGAAGAGTTAGAAGAAGTAAGAAATAGAGGCTTTTCCATAGATAATAAAGAGTATCAAGATGGTATGTGTTGTGTTGCCGTTCCTCTATTCAATAAAGAAAATATTTTGATAGCAGCAGTTGGAATATCTGGAAGTTCTAAGCGTTTGGATTTTAATAAAATATTAGAAATTGGGAATACTATTTCAAATTTAGTACCAAAATATGAGATAGTGTATTAGGAGTAGGACTAAATGGTAAAAAAGGGATATGGGGGTTATACATATCTGAAAATGAAGGTGCTAACTTTTGGTTACAAGTTTTAACAGATCTAGATAATAGAGGGATACAAGATATACTGATAGCATCGATTGATGGTTTAAAAGTCTTTCCAGAAGCCATAAAAACTATTTATCCAAAAACAGAAGTTCAATTATGTATTGTATATCAAATCAGAAATTCCTTACGATATGTAGCTTAAAAAATCAAAAAGAGTTTATGAAAGACCTCAAACTTATCTATCGGGCTACTTCTAAAGAAGATGCTGAAATTGAATGGACAATGCCTATTTAGATAAAGCTTTAAATATCTAATTTTAAAGCTCGCTTTATTTGTTCCATAATACCTTAATATTTGTGGAACTTTGTAGTTTTTACTTTTTGAACACTTTGTTGAACACGGAAGATTAATATGAATGATTTGTGTTCCAAAACCTAGTAGTTTAGGTAACGGCGGTGCTGAGCACCACTCAGTCATATTTCAGAAATCACGGAGTGTTTTCTGGAAGATGGATGAGTGTGTGTCTCCTGTCATTTGTTGTTCGTAGCGAAGCGAAGAATGACAAATGATGGGTGACACGTTCAGTGGTCAGCACCGCCGTTGTTCGTTCACGCGAAGCGGGAACGAACAACGACTGAGTTGAGAAACAAGGTAATCTAACGTCTTAAATATTTAAATTATTATATATCTTTATGCGATACATAACAGCTTGATATTTTCGCGTCTATTACCTTGTTTCTTTCTCCAACGCTTTGTTATACACTTGTTTGTTCAAATCTACCATCATCATATACTGTACTAATTTTATTGTAATTAGTTGTTTTTATAGTTTCTTCAAAATATTCTTCATTAATTGGAAATCCTTTTGTAATTATATTATTAACATCATAATCATTTTCAAATAAATAAGGATTAACAATAAACTTTTTTTCATTGTTTTCTATATACTCCATACCAAAAATAAAGTGAGGCAATAAGCCACCCTTTATACTTATTTCATTTTCATGGTCATATCTTGCTTCATAAATAGGTAAATTAATACTATTACATAAAGTTTTTAAATGTCCTTGGTTTCTACTATAAATTGCAAAATCAAGATATGGCTTTTTTAATATAAAATGAAACATGATTTTATCATTACTTTCACTTCCTGTAAAACTCCAAGCTAATTCAGAACATAGTGATGTGGAAGTATAGTGAGAAAAATTATTTACTATCTCATTACAAGTATGTAAATAAGCATAATAATAGTCTTTTATTCTTAATTTATTTTTATCAGTTAATTCAGAAATTCTATTTAAAAAAAAAATTTTGTTATTTTCATCTAAAAAATAGTTTTCAAAAGCATTATCCTCATTACTTTCATCACCATTATTCTTCAAATTATCTTCTATTGCATTAAAAATATATGAGAATGTATTATTGGAAATATCATTTATATCTAACATATAATCTCTAGTATCACTATTTGTGTTATTCATTCCATTATCTTTGTAATAATTAGAAGCTTTTTCTCCAACAATGAATAATTTATCAAATATTTCATCTTGACTATGAGTATTTAATCTATACATTAAATTACTTTTTTTCTCACCTCTATATAATATTTTAATATTTGTATTTAAATTATCATTTAAAATATTTTTTGCTTGATTAAATATAGCTATTTCATCTTCAGTAAGATTTCTTTTTTGACTATCTTCTACGATAAAAATATCATTTGGTGTATTATATGTATCCATAAATAATAATTCCTTTGGTTAGTGTGTATAACGTTTGAAGTGAGCTAATAAATTGCTCGTAGGATAATTTATTGGCTCCTCTGATTTGTTAGCCTTATTTAACTTTGATATTTTCTTTTGTCACCCATCCAATTTTTCCTTTATCAGTACCAGTCGAAACTCTGATTTTATACCATGTCAAAGAGTCTATGGTTTGTTCTCCAAGTATATTGAGAGGTGTGCCAATCATTAGCCTTGGAATATCTTGATTTGATTTTGATAGTGGATTGAACAATGCTTGTTTATCTGGTTTATTAAATAATCTATTACCTAGACTATTGTCCTTAATTACATATTGTGTTTGAGATGTTGATGTATAACTTTGAATTCGATGTCTTTCTTCAAGAAGAAGAAAAGCAATTTCTTTTTTACAAGTTCTTGAATCTTTCATTTGATCAGGTAAAGAATCGTATGGTAAACCTTGATATTCAGTATTGTTAAGAGTGTACATACCTTCTGCGTTAAATTTTACACCCAAAAGTTTTGATAAGGGTTTTATATTACCTGCTATTTTTGCTTTTATCGTTGAACGATTAATAGAACCAGATAGACTTACTTCATCACATATTGATTTTGCAAAAATAGAAATATCATTTAGGGTTTCTGCATAACATGAAATAGTAAGTACTATTGATAATGGAAATAAAACAATTTTTTTTGGAAACATTATTACTCCTATATTTGTTGTATTGCTAACGTTTGAGTTGAGAAATATTTGAGCCGCAGGAGTCAAATATTTCTCTCCAATGATTTGTTATCTTTTATATTAAAAATCATTTCATGAGTATTAGTTTCACTATCAGATTGATATGAAAAGCTAAATGAATTAACATCATAATTTAACCCATCTTTATTAAAATCTTCACAACTAATATTTCCCCACATATCTTCATAGCAAATTGCACATACTTTGAAGTTTTCGTTTCCATTTTTTAGTAAATATTTACCAAAAGCTTCTTTTGATAATGTATTTGATATTCCTGATAAAAATGATAGGATTTCAAAATTTTTGATATTATCGTCAGTTTCAACTTGTACCCATTTATGGATTTTAAATTTAATTTTATTAAATTCAATATCGTTCATAATTAAATTTCTATCATTTAATGTTCGCATGTGTCCATCTAATTGAATACTTGCTTTTATAGCAAGTGCAAACTGCGCTCTATTCATTTTTTCCAATACTTCATTATCAGTTAATATTTTATCTGCTATATCAAAAGCTTCATTAACATTCATTCCACCATTTTCTTTCCAAAGTTCAAGCCATTTTTCATTAGTAAAAAAATCTTTTAAAAAATGTTCCTCTACTGTTTTAAAAGAGTAACTTTTATCAGAAACACAAATTACTGAAATTATTGGATTAATAAAAAAATTTTGATCATTTTTTTTATATCTTTCTAATTCATTGCCTTGAATATCACTTGAAAAAGCAAATAATACAGTTGGTGAGATACCACCCATTTTTTTATAGTTATAAAATTTATCAATGGTCGTTTTTAACTCGGTTGCATTTAATGAACTTTTTACTTCAAAAACATATTTTACTGCTTCTATTGGTATAAATGACAAGTCATTTTTTACATAACGAGGTAATATGTCATTATCATAAACAATTATATCTGTTTCATTTGATTGTTCATCTTTTGAGTTTTCAACTATCCCTTTTGTAACTATATATCTTGTTGGAATAACTTTTTCTATGAGTTCTGATAACTCACTTTCATTAAAGCTACCTTTCATACCTTGGTGATTTACATCTTTATTATTTTGATATTCTTGCTTTAAGCAGGTTATTCTATTATTTATTTTTGTATGTAATATCCCCATATTTTTCCTTAGGTAATTTGTATGTGTAATGTAAGATAACGTTTGACTTAAGTGGACAAGGGTATTTGATCACTTAACTATCTGAATTACATTCTAGCTTTTTTAGACTTTAAAGTGTAAGTTATCACAAGTACACCCTTATTTACTTCTAGGATTTGTTAGGTTATGCAACTATCTCATCCCGAACATTTTCAAGTAATAATTCTTTATCTTCTTGATTATCTATTAAGTCTAATATATTTGTTAGTTCGAATCTTAATTCTTCAACCAATTCATTTCTATCATTTAAATTATTTAGGTTATCTAATTTGTCAGACTTTTTGAATAGTCTTTGAATTTTACCAGGTATGCCTAACCTTCTTTCATCTCTAATTATGTCATGCTGTGGTGTATTTTCATGTTGATAAAATTCTTCAATAACATAGTCCGAAAAACTTTTAGCATCTTTTACCATATAATCAATCCCTGATCTAAATGAACCATACCCTGCTACACCTGCATAAATTAACCCAGCAACAGTTATCCATGTTTTGAGAGAACCATCTTCAACGGTTATTGTAATTTCAATAGGTTGTTTAAAATATTTTTTTGCCCACTCTTGTGAATTCGTTTCGAGATATAATTTTATTTCATCATGGCTTTTTTGTTTTAATTCGTAATCATAATTTATATGTATATATGTTTCAGCAATTTCGCGAGATTTTGTTTTTTTCATATGATATACCTTTTATTTTAGTAACCTAACTATTTATTGAATATACATTATATATAAAACACCCTAAAAATCAACAAATAACATGCACAAAAAATGTCGTATATCAAAATGCCTACAAACACCTTAAATAAGCTATTTTTGTAGATGTTACTATAAAAAATATTAGAAATCGAGATCCTTCTTAAATAAATTTCAAGTTTATGATATGCTTTTTATGTATGTTTATTGTAGATATTTAGATGATAATAGTATATATTGTATGTATATTAAGGCGATATCGTAATAAACCTGCAAAATGTTAAATATATTATGAGGAGTAATGGGGATAGAAAATAGCTACAAAGATAAATTATAAAACAAGTTCAACAACCTGTACTTTTTGGAACTTTCTCAAAATAAGTAGTAAAAGCTACACTGTGATACAATTTTAATAACTATCAGTTATTGACACAAAATTCTGAACAGTCTTTGTATTAAATAAAAGAAAAATTTAACGCTTGATTACTCAAAACTTCTTTTAAATTAAATGTTTTATCTAGTTTTTAGACTATTATCAAAATTTTCTAAATATTTAAAATCTGTACTTAGTTTTTTCTTTTCCATAATTTTATCTATATTAAACAAACTCTCAAGAAGTGTAACTCCTATTGCTTCACCTATATCATATGTTTGATATATATATTTATTTTCTTGGAAATTGTTTTCTATTGATGCTTCTTCTTTTTCCCAAATAAATATATTTTCTTCTTGCTTGTCATTTGAAATTAAATTAGTAAGCAATATTAACATAAGCATGATTTTTTTCATAACTTATTCTCTCCTCTTGTAAACTCAATTATTAGTAAATAAATATTATATGATATTTATTCTTATTCGGAGAAAATAACAAATAAAACAACTGCTTAATATATTTATAAATTAAGCTTATTTTTAAGAATATTAAAAAAATATTGCATATTGACATATTTATAAAGACTTGTAATTATATTAGATATTCTAAGAAATACAATTGTAATAAAAGAATTAAACAAAAATAATATAAAATCCCCTTTAGATTTTTAAGGAAATAATTATGGCGAAGAAAAAAACATCACTCTTTGAGTGTCAACATTGTGGAGAACAAGCTGCAAAATGGTTAGGTAAATGCCCAAATTGTGGTTCATGGGATTCTTTTATTGAATTAAATCAAGACCAACAAGAAGTATTAAAACAGACTTCAAAAGTAATTAATAGCACTTCAAAAGCAACTCCTATTACACAAATCAAACAAGATAATGTATCAAGATTTTCTTCATATAATGAGGAGTTTGACTTAGTTTTAGGTGGAGGAATTGTTCCTGGAAGTTTAACTCTTATTGGAGGAAGCCCTGGGGTTGGAAAATCTACTTTACTTTTAAAAGTAGCTGGAAGTATTGCAAAATCAGGTAAAAAAGTACTCTATGTTTCAGGAGAAGAAAGTGCTGGACAAATAAAACTTCGTGCAAATAGACTTGATGCAAACCATGATGAACTATATTTATTAAGTGAAATTAAACTTGAGGAAATACAAGACGAACTTTTAAGAAGTAATTATGAAGTTGTTATTATAGATTCCATTCAAACTATTTATTCTTCAAACTTAACTTCAGCTCCAGGTTCAGTTTCTCAAGTCAGAGAGATTACTTTTGAGCTTATGAGAAAGGCAAAAGAGTCTGATATTGCTATGTTTATTATTGGACATATTACAAAAGATGGAAGTATTGCAGGACCCAGAGTTTTAGAACATATGGTTGATACAGTTTTATATTTTGAGGGTGAATCTAGCAAAGAGATAAGAATGCTTAGAGGTTTTAAAAATAGATTCGGTTCAACTAGTGAAATCGGTATTTTTGAAATGACCGCTGAGGGTTTAATAAGTGCTAAAGATATTGCTTCAAAATTTTTTGATAAATCAAAAGCACAAGCAGGTTCTGCTTTAACTGTTGTTATGGAAGGAAGCCGTGCCCTTATTATCGAAGTTCAGGCACTTGTTACAGAATCAACACATCCAAATCCAAAAAGAAGTGCCACAGGATTTGATGGAAGTAGACTAAATATGCTTTTAGCCTTACTTGAAAAGAAAATTGATTTACCTCTAAACCATTATGATGTTTTTGTAAATATAAGTGGAGGAATTAAAATCAAAGAAAGCTCCGCTGATTTAGCAGTAGTTGCTGCTATTATTTCTTCTTTTAGAGACAGACCTATTTCAAAAGAATCTACTTTTATAGGTGAAGTTTCACTAACAGGAGAAATCAAAGATGTTTATTCTATTGATATGAGATTAAAAGAAGCCCAAGCTCAAGGAATCAAAAAAGCAGTAATAGCACAAAAAACAAATCTAAAACTTGATTTAAAAGTTTTCCCTGTGGATGAAGTTTCAAAAATGATTGAATTATTCTAATTATAATATTTTAAAACTCAGGAAAACCCCTGAGTTTTAAAGACTCTTATTTTGCAAGTCTTTTATTTGCTCCAGACATTAATCTATCTTCTGTAACAATGGCTCTTGTATGTATACATTCCCCTACTTTACCACCTGTATCAAAAGCTTCAATTGAAAACTTGTAAAGTTTTCCTTCCATACCCATAAAGGTAGCTTCTGATTTTACAATATCACCTTCTAACGTTGGAGCTAAATGTTTCATATTTACTTCAACTCCCACAGATAATTCTCCATTTTTTACAATTGGAATCATAAGCTTTGCTGCTGAACACTCCATTAAGGCTACTAATCTTGCAGTAGAAAATACTTCAGGAAAATTATCTTCAATAGAAATTTCTAAGTTTTTTGCTAAATCTTTTGCTAATACTTTATATTCAATATAGTTTTTTTCTCCAATTTCTAATTCCATTTTTTCTCCTAGTTTTTTTATATTTTATCTTTTTATTTTATATTTTCCTAACTTAAAACAAATATTATTTTCATTTACTTATTTGTTAATTTTAGTTATAATCCGCGAAAAATAAATGGATTAAATTATGATTGATTTTGAAAATCAAACAGACATAGAAATTAATATTAAAGAACTTGAAAGTATAAGAAATATTTTAACCTCAAAAGATATAGAATTGATTTTGACTTTCAATGATGAAATTCAAGAACTTAATAAAGAGCATAGAAATATAGATAAAGCTACCGATGTATTGAGTTTTCCTTTAGAGTTTGACTTACCAAATATGCCTCTAGGTTCTATAGTAATTTCTTATGACTTTGTAAAAGAAAAAGCAGCTGAATATAATCATAGTTTTCATGATGAACTTAAGCTTCTATTTATTCATGGGCTTTTGCATTTATTAGGGTATGATCATGAGATAGATGCTGGTGAGCATAGACTAAAAGAAGAAGAAATAATCAAACAATATAATTTACCAAATAGTTTAATAGTAAGGAATTCGTAAAATATGGATATATTAATATTTATTGCATCAATGGGAGCATTAATTTATGGTGCTGATTTCATAATTGAAGAAAGTGAAAAAATTGCACTTCGTTATAAAATATCACCTTTTGTAATTGGAGCAACGCTAGTTGCTCTTGGGACTTCATTACCTGAAATGGCTGTCTCTATGTCAGCTTCGATAAAAGGTAGCGGAGATATTGCAGTTGCAAATGTAATTGGAAGTACAATTTTTAATATTGCTTTAGTTTTAGGTACTGTTTTCTTGATTTCTAAAAAAATCAACCCTAATAGAGATCTTTTTGCAAAAGACTCAGCTTGGGCACTTTTTCCTATTTTAGTGTTTATTTTAATGGGAATTGATGGAAAATTAAATGCGGTTGATGGAGTACTATTTTTAATATTAATGGGTGCATATTTGACATTTTTAATAGGCTCTAACCAAGTAGAAGGAATTGATGAAGAACTTGGACGTGAAAAATTTGCCTGGGGGAAAACTTCACTTTTATTATTAACTGGATTTGCTTTAACTATTGGTGGTGCAGATTTTGCCATTGATAGTGCTGAAAATATTGCAAGAGAATTTGGAATTAGTGAATGGATGATAGGTCTTTTTCTTGTAGCTTTTGGAACATCTTTACCTGAACTTGTAATTTCAATTAAAGCAGCACTTAATAATAATGCTGATTTAGCAATTGGAAATATCATCGGTTCAAATGTTGCAAACTTTACTATGGTTTTAGGATTAAGTTCAATAGTAAATGAACTTAATGTAGATTTAGCTGCAAACTTCTTTGATATTTCTGCGGCTCTTGTACTTACTTTGATGTTAGTATTTATAACAGCAAATAAACTTTATAATAAAAGTGCAGGTATTGTTTTACTTGTAGTATTAGGATTAGTGGTTCAAAATAGCTTTTAGGCTATTTTGAATTAGCTAGTTCTAGCAGTTTTGGCAGTTTTCGCAAACACCTGTAAAAATAACTTCACTAGATTGAACTTTAAAGCTTGATTGCTTTAATAAAGATGATTGTAAAACAGAAGTATCAATCATAATATCTTCTATTTTTCCACATGACGAACACACTAAATGTGAATGCTCTTCTTTAATTAATTCATAAACTGATTTAGTTTCAGGAATTTTAACCTCATTTAAAAAAATCTTTTCTACCATTGCATTTATATTTTTATAAATTGTAGCAAGTGAAATAGATGGAAACTTTTCTAATAAGTTTTTATAAAGATCATCAACATTCATATGTCCATTTTTATATAACTCATCAACGATAGCAACCCTTTGTGGTGTAACTTTTAAGTTATACTCTTTTAATAATATTGAACTATTGAACATATTAAATTCCTTTCTTGCACAAGATATTACTTAAAATTGTTTTAATCTTAAGCATGCGCAATTTTATATTCTGAAATAATAATAGAAAAAAGTTTTATTTTATTTATTAATTAACTTTACTAGAGGAAAATAATTTTCCTTTAAGTTTTCTCATATGTAATTTTTGTTATATTATCAAACTAAAAGAAAAAAATTATCTTATAATAAATATTGTTTATTATAAAAGTGATAATTAGAATCTTAATTAAAAAGGAGAAAATAATGAAACAATATCAATCATATAAGTGTAATAAATGTGGAAATCTAGTTGAAGTGCAAAGTGTAGGTGGTGGAGAATTACATTGTTGTGGTGAAGCTATGGAAATGGTAACTGAAAATTTAACAGCTGTTAATCTAATGAAAGCATTTGCTGGTGAATCAATGGCAAGAAATAAATATGAGTATTTTGCAAAAATTGCTCAAAAAGAAGGTTATAGAGATATTGCTGAACATTTTCAAAGAGCTGCAAACAACGAAAGAATGCATGCAAAACTTGAATTAAAAGCTTACAATGAAATGACAATAGGAAAAGAGTTTGGAGATACTGTTGAAAATCTTCAATATGCAATTGATGGTGAAGCCTATGAAAATGAAACTATGTATCCTGATTTTGCAGCAATAGCTAAAGAAGAAGGTAGAAATCAGGTTTCAAAAATGCTTGATTTAATTGGAAAAGTAGAAATTGAACATGAAAATATGTATAAAGAACTTAAAAGAAGACTAGAAGCAGGAGAAGAACACTTAAGCGAAGATAGCGAAGAAGAGTGGATCTGTGAAGTTTGTGGACATGTACATAGAGGTAAAAAACCACCAAAAGTATGTCCTGTCTGTAAACACCCAATAGAATATCAATCAAGATTAAATAGCAAAAAATAAAATTTTGCGTAATTAGTCAAGAGTAGATTTTATCTACTCTTGAATAAAATTGGATAAAATACAAAATTATTAACTTAATGATTTTGGAGAGACTTTGATTAAACTACTATTTTTAATATTTATTCCTTTTTTTCTTTCTGCAAAAACTTTCACAGTAGCTTCATATAACGTTGAAAACTTATTTGATTTAAATAAAGATAGAAGTGATTATAAAGAGTATAAACCTAATAGTTATTCAAAATGGAACAATAAAAATTTTAATATAAAAATAAATAATGTAATAAAAGTTATAAAAGAAATTGATGCAGATATTATTGCTCTTCAAGAAATTGAAAATAGACAAATAATGCAAGTTCTATTAAAAAAACTTCCAAAATATAAATATATTTCATTTACTAAATACAGACGTTCTAGCGTTGGAGTGGCTTTTTTAAGTAAAATAAAAATTGTCTCAAATAAAGATATTGATCTAAAATTTAGAAATAAATTATATAGACCTATTTTAGAAACTACCTTTGAACTAGATAATACTCGATTTAAAATTTTTAATAACCATTGGCCTTCTAAAAGAGCCTCTGAAAGTTATAGAGTTAAATTTGCTAAAAAACTATTTGATAGATTACAAAAATTACCTAAGGATTATGATTATATATTACTTGGAGATTTTAATTCAAATTATGATGAATTTAAGACAATCTATAATAATAAAAAATTAAATGATACTCAAGGTATTACAGGAATAAATCAAGTTTTAAACACAACAATTGGAAAAAAGTTTGTTACTTATGATGATATATTAAGAAGAGGAAAAAGAGTCAACTATAATTTATGGCTTGATTTATCTTATGAAGAAAGATTTTCAAATAAATATAGAGGAAAGAAAAATACTCCTGATAATATAATTCTATCCCCTGCTCTTTTTGATAATAAAAAAATATCTTATATTCCAAAAAGTTTTACAGTCTTTAAACCAAGTTATTTATATAAAAACAATAAAGTTATTAGATGGGAAATGAATAAAAAAGTTCATCAAGGCTCTGGATATTCAGATCACTTACCTATTTTTGCAAAGTTTACAACTAATAAGGAAAATAAAAAGACCTTAGAGAACATAGAAAAAAAAGAACTTAATAAAATTTCACAACTTTATACTAAAACAAAACTTCTTGATGATGTGTATTTAAAAGATGTGATTGTAATTTATAAAAATAAAAATAGTGCTCTTATAAAGCAAAGAAATGACAGAGCAATATATTTATATAAAAATGCCCAAGAATTATCAGAAGGTTTTTCTTATGATTTAGCAATTTTAGAAATTGATAATTATAATGGATTAAAAGAAGTAAAAGATTATAAGATAAAAAAATACCATGGAAAAATAAAAGACTACAAAAATTTATATTTGGATGCAAATAATATTGATATTTTTGATATAAAATATCAAAATGAAATACTTACAAATTTAAGTGGAATATACAAAAAAGGTAAACTTTTTATTAAGAATAAAAAAATTAAACTATATGCAAAAGACAAAAGAAATTTACCAAAAGAAAACTCAAACATTACTATAATCAAAGCTCAGTTAGGATTTTACAGGGATAATCCTCAAGTTATAATTCATGATAAAAGTCAATATAATGTTAATTAAATCAATTTTTACAAATAGTAGTGGAATTTTAGTATCACGTATTTTAGGTTTTATACGAGATTTATTAACAGCTTCTATTTTAGGAGCAAATATTTATTCAGATATTTTCTTTGTTGCTTTTAAAGTGCCTAATTTATTTAGAAGAATTTTTGCAGAAGGAGCTTTTACACAAGCGTTTATTCCTTCTTATGCAAAATCAAAATACAAAATAAGATTCTCTTCTCTTATCTTTTTACAATTAATAGGTTTTTTATTAGTTTTATCTTTGCTTGTAACACTTTTTTCAGGCTTTATTACTAAAGCTATTGCAATTGGCTTTGATGCCAAAACTATTGATTTAGCTGCTCCACTTGTAGCAATAAATTTTTACTATTTACCACTTATTTTTATTGTAACTTTTATGGCAGCTCTTCTTCAATATAAACATCATTTTGCAACCACAGCTTTTTCTACTGCTTTATTAAATCTTGCATTAATAGCGGCACTTTTATTATCAAAAGATTTAGATAAATATGAAATTACTTATTATTTATCATATGGAGTTTTAGTTGGAGGAGTATTACAAGTAATAGTTCATTTACTAGCAATTAAAAAGAAAAACTTGTGTAAAATTTTTACCTTTAGAAAACATGAAAAAAAAGAAGAAAATAGATTTTACAAAAGTTTTTTTGGAGCAACCTTAGGAAATTCGACTGCTCATATTTCAGCTTTTTTAGATACTTGGCTTGCTTCATTTTTAGTAAGTGGCTCAATCTCTTATTTATACTATGCAAATAGAGTTTTTCAATTGCCTTTAGCTCTTTTTGCAATTGCAACTTCTGTTGCAATTTTCCCAATGATTGCAAAATCAATTAAAAATAAAGATGAAAAAAGAGCTTTACATCTAATGAAGAAATCTTCTCTTATTTTATTTGCACTTTTAAGTCTTGCAACACTTATTGGAATTGTTTTTAATAATCAAATTGTATGGCTATTATTTGAAAGAGGTGCTTTTAATGTAAGTGATACTTCAAATACTTCTTTAATCCTTGTAATGTATTTAATTGGCCTTGTTCCCTTTGGAATTGCTAAGATTTTTTCACTTTGGCTATATGCCCATGAGAAGCAATTTTTAGCAGCAAAAATATCTATGAAAGCTCTTGCTGGAAATATTATTTTTTCATTACTTTTAATAACTCCATATGAAGCGGCAGGATTAGCATTTGCTAGTACCATAAGTGGTTTTATTCTTTTATTTCTTACTCTAAAGGAGTTTGGATTCAATAAATTTAAAATCCTTATTTTTAAATAAGCTTTTATATTAACACTTTTAGATATAATTAGCGCCTTTTAAACAATTATATACGATAGCTAGGATCAGAATGAAAGCATTTTTTAAATATTATTTACCCTATTATAAAGACTACAAATTAAAAATATTTTTCGCCTTTATTGGTATACTTTTAGTTGCAAGTGGAAGTGCTGGATTAGCATATGTTATTAAACCCTTACTAGATGAAGTATTCATTGCAAAAAATCAAGAAATGTTATATCTCGTGCCTATTCTTTTGATTATTGTACAAACAGCTCAAGGAGTTGGAAAGTACATACAAGTTTATTATATTTCATTTGTTGGTCAAGATATAATTAGAATTGTTAGAGATAATTTATTATCTCATATCTTAACACTAGACATAGCTTTCTTTCAAAAAAAACATGGTGGAGAATTAATATCTAGAATTACAAATGATATTAATAGAATTCAATCAGCAGTTTCAACTCAAATTGCAGGAATAATAAGAGAATTTTTAACTATTGTAGCTTTAGTAGCTTATGTAATATTTTTAAATCCAGAATTAGCTTTCTATGGTTTAGTTGTTATGCCTTTAGCTCTTTATCCAATTAGTATTTTGGCTAAAAAAATGAAAAAACTCTCTTTTCTTTCTCAAGAATCTGCTTCTGATATTACCTCTCATTTAAGTGAAGTTTTTAACAATGTAGAAATTATTAAAGCAAATTCAACTGAAAAAATTGAATTAAATAAATTCGAAGATCATAATAAAAATTTCTTTAATTTAAATATAAAATCAGTAAAAGCAAATGAGTTAACTTCCCCTATAATGGAGTTTATAGGAGCTTTAGCAGCAGGATTAGTAATCATTTTTGGAGGTTCGCAAGTAATTGATGGAACTATGACAGCAGGTACTTTTTTATCTTTTATTGCTGCGTTATTTATGCTTTATACACCAATTAAAAGAATAGCATCAATTTATAATGCCTTACAAAAT
Source organism: Halarcobacter sp. (assembly GCA_030145305.1). Lineage (GTDB taxonomy): Bacteria > Campylobacterota > Campylobacteria > Campylobacterales > Arcobacteraceae > Halarcobacter. The sequence goes on from JAQYVX010000001.1 coordinate 236,352, forward strand.
GCAATAGCTGCCCACGAAAGAATATTATCAATTTATAATATTAATCCAACCATTCTTAGTGGAGATAAAGATATTCCAAAGAATGTTGACAAAATTGAATTTAAAAATGTAGAACTAAAATATGACAAGATTACTGCTTTAGAGAATATAAATCTAACAGCTTTAAAAGGACAAAAATTTGCTCTTGTTGGAGATAGTGGTGGAGGCAAATCTTCTTTAATTAATTTACTTATTAGATTTTATGACACAAGTTGTGGAGAAATTCTATTTAATGAAACTTCTTTAAAAGATATAAATATAGATTCTTTAAGAAAAAATATTTCAGTCGTTACACAAAGAGTATATATTTTTAATGATTCTGTTGCTTCAAATGTAGCTTATGGATATGAAATTGATGAAGAAAGAGTAATCGAAGCTTTAAAACAATCTCACGCATATGATTTTATATCAGCAATGGAAAATGGTATTTATACAAAACTAGATGAAGCAGGAACAAACTTAAGTGGTGGACAAAGACAAAGAATAGCTATTGCTAGGGCTTTATATAAAAATCCTCAAATTCTAATTTTAGATGAAGCTACCTCTGCTTTGGATAATGAAAGTGAATCAATAATTTCTGAAGTCATTGATAATGTTAGTAAAAATAGAATTACATTTGTAATTGCACACCGTCTAAGTACAATAAAAAATGCTGATAAAATAGCTGTATTTAAAAAAGGTAAAATCGTTTGTATAGACACTGAGAAGAATCTTTTAGAAAATTGTAAAGAGTATCAACGTCTATATAATCTAGCAAATATTTAATCTCAACATTTTTTTAATACTTTTTGGATAAAATATTAAAATTTTAAAAAAGGGAAGAAGTTTGTTTGATTATAAAACACTGAAAAAAGCATTATTTTTCTTTCAGCCTGAAACTGCACACAATATTGCAGAACTAGGTTTAAGAATATTACCAAAATGTAAACTGCTAAATAATTACATGGTCAATAAAAATTTTATTATGAATCCAAAACTTTCACAAGAAATAGATGGTATTAAATTTTTAAACCCAGTTGGATTAGCGGCTGGTTTTGATAAAAATGCAACTGTTATAAAATCAATGCCCGCACTTGGATTTGGATTTACAGAAATTGGGACAATGACTCCAAGAGCGCAAGAAGGAAACCCAAAACCTAGAATGTTTAGATATCCTTCATTAAATTCAGTTCAAAATGCAATGGGATTTAATAACGAAGGTTCAGCGAAAGTTTTAAGTAACTTAAAAAAAGTTTACCCTTTTTCTATTCCTATTGGAGCAAATATTGGAAAGAATAAAACAACTCCAGAAGAGTTTGCCTTATTAGATTATAAAACCTTAATTAGAAAATTTGAAAAGGCAAGTGATTATCTAGTAATTAATATCTCAAGTCCTAATACACCTAATTTAAGAGACTTGCAAAATGAAAAATTTATTACTGATCTTTTTACTATGGCAAAAGAGCTAACAGTTAAGCCAATTTATTTGAAAATTGCTCCTGATATGGAAGTTGATGTTGCCCTTGAACTTTGTAATACAGCTGTAAAGGCAGGTGCTTCAGGTATTATTGCTACTAATACAACAATTGATTATTCACTTGTTCCTCAAGCTAAAGACTTTGGTGGATTAAGTGGAGCTTGTTTGACTGAAAAATCTTACAATTTATTTAAAGAAATTGCTACTTCACTTTATGGAAAAACAACATTGATTTCTGTTGGTGGGATTTCTACAGCAGAAGAAGCATACAAAAGATTAAAAGCTGGTGCATCTTTAGTTCAAGCATACACAGGAATGATTTTTGAAGGTCCTTCGATGGTTAGAAATATCAATGAAGAGATTTTAGATCTAATGCAAAAAGATGGGTTCAATAATATATCTGAAGTTATTGGCTCAGATTTAAAATAAATAAATTTAAATAAGGAACATTTTTGAAAAAAATATTAATATCTTTTTTGTTCTTTGTATTTTTTACAGGAGAATTAATGAGTAAGAGTTTACCAAAGTATCATACTAAGACTTTAGAAAATGGTTTGAAAATAGTTGTTATCCCAATGGATAATGGATCAAATGTAGTATCTACAAATATATTTTATAATGTAGGTAGTAGAAATGAAATTATGGGAAAATCTGGTATTGCTCATATGCTTGAACATCTAAATTTTAAATCTACAAAAAACCTAAAAGCTGGGGAGTTTGATGAAATAGTTAAAGGATTTGGAGGAGTTAATAATGCTTCAACATCATTTGATTATACAAAATATTATATAACTTCAAGTTCTAAAAACATGGATACTTCTTTAAAACTTTTCTCTGAATTAATGCAAAATCTAACATTAAAAGATGAAGAGTTTCAACCAGAAAGAGATGTAGTTGCAGAAGAAAGACGTTGGAGAACTGATAATAATCCTATGGGATATTTACAGTATAGACTTTTTAATAATGCCTATATTTATCATCCATACCATTGGACACCAATTGGGTTTACAAATGATATAAAAAATTGGTCAATTGAAGATATAAGAGATTTTCATAGCACTTATTATCAACCAAAAAATGCAATTGTTGTAATTTCAGGAGATATAAAAAAAGAAGAAGCATTTAAATCAACTACGAAACATTTTGCAAAAATTCAAAATACTAAAGAGATTAAATCTGTTCTTCATACAATTGAACCTAAACAAGATGGTGAAAAAAATATAGTAATTCATAAAGATACACAAGTTGAAATGCTTGCAATGGCTTATCATATTCCAAATTTTGCCCATGAAGATCAAGTTGCTTTAAGTGCCTTAAGTGAACTTTTAAGCTCAGGAAAGAGTTCTTATTTACAAAAAGTATTAGTTGATGAAAAAAGATTAGTAAATTCTGTTTACGCTTATAATTTAGAACTAACAGACCCAGGACTTTTTATGTTCGTAGCTGTTTGTAATCAAGGTGTAAAAGCAAAAGATGTAAAAAAAGAGATTAATAAAATTATTCAAAATATAAAAGATGGAAAGATAACAAAAGAAGAAATTAATAAAATTAAGATTAATACAAAAGCTGATTTTATTTTCTCTCTTGAAAGTTCAAGTTCAGTAGCTTCTTTATATGGTAGTTATTTTGTAAGAGATAATGTTAAACCACTTTTTGAATATGAAGAAAAAATTGAGAACTTAAAGAAAAAGGATATTGTAGAAGTTGTAAATAAATATTTAACTAGTAAAAATTCTACAACATTAATTTTAAAACCAGATGACAAATAAACAAGTAAAACATAAACATTAGAAGGGAAGAGTATATGAATATTATTACAGGTGCTATGACTGCACTTATAACACCATTTAAAAATGGAAAAGTTGATACAGCGAAATATGAATATCTAATTAATAGACAAATAGAACAAGGTATGAATGCTGTAGTTCCAGTTGGGACAACAGGAGAAAGTGCTACATTATCACATGCAGAGCATAAAGAGTGTATTGAAATTGCAGTTGCGATTTGTAAAGGTACAAACGTAAAAGTAATAGCAGGAGCTGGTTCTAATGCAACACATGAAGCCTGCGATATTGCAAAGCATGCACAAGCTGTTGGAGCTGATGGACTTTTATCAGTTACACCATATTATAACAAACCTACACAAGAAGGTTTATATCAACACTATAAAGCAATTGCGCAATCTGTAGAAATTCCTTTTATGCTTTATAATGTTCCAGGACGTACATCTGTTGATTTAGAAGCAGATACAGCTATTAGACTTTATGATGATGTTAAAAATATTTATGCAATCAAAGAAGCAACAGGTTCACTAGAACGAGCTATTGAAATTTCATCACAAAGACCTGATTTTTGTATAGTATCAGGAGACGACGCAATTGATTTTCCTATGTTAGCAAATGGAGCAAAAGGTATAATCTCTGTTACAGCAAATTTACTTCCTAATTTAAAATCAAAATTAGTACATAGTACATTTGAAGGTGACTTTGATACAGCGAGAGCTATTAATAATGATTTATATAAATTAAATAAAGCATTATTTGTTGAAGCTAATCCAATTCCAATTAAAGCAATTATGTATCTTGCTGGATTATTGGATACATTAGAATATAGACTTCCATTAACAGCTCCAAGCAAAGAAACAATGAAAAATTTAGAAGAAGTATTAAAATATTATGAGGTAAAAAAATAATGAGTAAAAAGATGGAGAGTAGTATGAAGGGTAAAACATTAGTAATTTCTGGGGGAACTAAAGGTATTGGAAAAGCAAATGTATATAAATTTGCAGAAAATGGAGTAAATGTTGCATTTACTTATAATTCAAATAAAGAAATTGCCCTAGAAATTTGTAATGATGTTGAAGAAAAATACGGAGTAAAGTGTAAATGTTACCCATTTAATGTATTAGAACCTGAAACATATAAAGAACTTTTTTTAGAAATTGATAAAGACTTTGATAGAGTTGACTTTTTTATCTCAAACGCAATGATTTATGGTCGTGCTGTTGTTGGTGGATATGGTAAATTTATGAAATTAAAACCAAGAGGTTTAAATAATATTTATACTGCAACTGTAAATGCTTTTGTTTGTGGTTCTCAACAAGCTGCAAAAAGAATGGAAAAAGTTGGAGGAGGAGCTATTGTTTCTTTATCTTCAACAGGAAACTTAGTATATATTCAAAACTATTCAGGTCATGGGACTAATAAAGCAGCTGTTGAAGCAATGGTTAGATATGCAGCAACTGAATTAGGAGAAATGAAGATTAGAGTAAATGCAGTTTCAGGTGGTCCTATTGATACAGATGCTCTAAAAGCATTTACAAATTATGAAGAAGTAAAACAAAAAACTGCTGAATTCTCTCCTTTAGATAGAATTGGTCAACCAGAAGATTTAGCACAATCATGTTATTTCCTATGTACACAAGAAGCATCTTGGATTACAGGTCATACCTTAATCGTTGATGGTGGGACAACATTTAAATAATGTCAAATGCTCTTAATGTTCCAAATCTTTTAGCCCTATTTCGTATTGCGCTAGCTCCATTAATGTTATGGTTTTTAGTTGATAGAGATAGTGCTATTTTTTCTACTTGGCATCCAAGTTGGCTTGATTATTTTGCAGGATTAATATTTGTAATTGCTTCAGTTACAGATTTTTTTGATGGTTTTATAGCAAGGTCTTGGAATCAAATGACAAAATTAGGGGCAATACTAGACCCTCTTGCTGATAAGATGTTGATGTTAGCTGGGTTTTTAGGTCTTATGGTAATGAATAGAGCTAGTGCTTGGGCTGTATTTTTAATTCTTTCAAGAGAATTTTTTATTACAGGACTTAGAGTAGTTGCTGTTAGTGAAAATAAAAGTGTTGCTTCAACAATGGCAGGAAAAATAAAAACTGTTGTTCAAATGATAGCAATAGGTTTTTTAATAATGAACTGGCCTTTTGCAACTGCTCTTTTATGGCTAGCTGTTTTACTTACTTTATACTCAGGATATGAGTATACAAGGGATTATTTTACAAATTAATATAAATTAACTGGAGTTTTTTTTGGGTACTATTACTTTTTTACTTGTTTTATCTTTTTTAGTTTTTTTTCATGAACTAGGCCATTTTCTAGCTGCACGATATTTTGGTGTTACAGTTCAAGTTTTTTCAATAGGATTTGGGAAGCAAGTATATTCAAAAGTTTGGGCTGGTACTAAATGGCAAATAGCACTTATACCTTTAGGTGGTTATGTAAAAATGAAAGGCCAAGATGATACAAAACCAGGACTAGAAGAAGCTGGTGATGATTCATACAACAACAAAAAGCCTTGGCAAAGAATAATAATACTTTTTGCAGGCCCTTTTGCAAACTTTTTACTTGCGGGAATCTTATATTTTGTAATTGCACTTGCAGGTGCAAATTCTTTAAGTCCTACAGTTGGAAAACTTCAAGTAAATTCTCCTGCACTTAGAGCTGGAATTCAAGAGAATGATGTAATTGTTAGAATTAATAATAAAGAGATAAAAACTTGGGAAGATATAGGAAAATTTATTAGATCTACTCAAGGACCTTTAACTTTTTATATAAAAAGAAATGGGAATTTAATTTCTAAAACTATAAATCCACATATTTCAGATGCACAAAATATATTTAAAGAAAAAATCAAAAAAAGAATGATTGGTATTTCTCCTGCGCCAAAACTAGTAACAATATATCATGACCCTATTTCTGCTCTTAGTTTTGCATATGACAAAACAATTCAATCATCAACAATGATATTTCAAGGTGTACAAAAATTAATTCAAGGCGTTGTTCCAAGTAGTGAAATTGGTGGAGTTATTACGATAGGAAAAGTTATTTCAGATGCAAGTGAGTCTTCTATTATTGCTCTTTTTGCAATCACTGCTTTAATATCAGTAAACCTAGGTGTTTTGAATTTACTTCCAATTCCTGCTCTTGATGGCGGACATATAATGTTTAATTTATATGAAATTATTTTTAGAAGAAAACCAAGTGAACAAGTGTTTATGTTTCTTACAATTGCTGGATGGATAATTTTAGCTTCACTTATGTTACTTGGAATTTATAATGATATTACTAGATTATTAGGATAAAAAATGGAAAAACAAATTGCTGTAAAAAACTTAGATAATTTAATCACAAAAGTAGAAGCTGCAAGATTAAGAGTTTCAGAACATCATATTGTAAAAATAATTGGTATTTCAAAATATTCTGAAGCTTCAGATATTGCTACTCTTTATAGTGCAGGTCAAAGAGCCTTTGGAGAGAATAAAGTTCAAGATTTAAAAACAAAGAGTGAAGAACTTGATGAACTTCCACTTGAATGGCATTTTGTAGGAAGATTACAAAAAAATAAAATCAACAATCTAATTGATTTAAAACCTACTTTAGTGCACTCTTTAGACTCTTTAGATTTAGCAGAAGAATTGAATAAAAAGCTTGAAGCCAAAAATAGAACTATGGCTTGTTTACTTCAAATTAATTCAAGCCATGAAGATAGTAAAGCTGGAGTTCTTCCAGAAGAAGCAATAGAAATTTATAAACAAATTTTAGACTCATGTCCTAATATAAAACTAAAAGGTCTTATGAGTATTGGCGCACATAGCCAAGATAGAGATATAATAAAGAAATCGTTTATCACAACAAAAAATATTTATGATAAATTAGTTCCTTTTGGAGCAAAATATTGCTCAATGGGTATGAGTTCAGATTTTGAATTAGCTATTTCATCTGGTTCAAATATGATAAGAGTAGGTTCATCTCTCTTTAAATAATATAAAAGGTTCAAATTGAAAACAATTAAAGATGTTGAAAGATGGTTAGAGCAACATGATATCAAAAATTATTCTGTTAGTAGAAGTTTAAATGTAAATGTAAATGGAAATGTAAATTTAAAAAATAAAGTTGAAGAAGCTTTTATACCCGTAAGATTCGAAAAAGTAAATGGTTACTTTGATGTTAGTTATAATAATTTAGAATCTTTAGAAGGTTCACCCAATGAAGTTCAAAAAGATTTTAATTGTTCTCATAACAAATTAAGTTCTTTATTTGGAGCTCCACATAGTGTAGGAGATTTCAATTGTTCTCATAATTTAATCTCAAGTTTATCTTATTCTCCTAAAGAAATTGAAGGATTTTTTAATTGTTCAAATAATAAACTAACTTCAATTGAAGGAAGTCCTAGGACTATAAAAGGTTATTATAAATGTTCAAGTAATTATCTGCTATCTTTAAAAGGTGCTCCTAGAACTATTCTACAATACTTTGACTGCTCAGATAATGATATTGATAGTTTACAAGATGGACCCATGAGTATTGGTCAAGATTACATTTGCTTTAATAATAAACTAAGAGGTTTGGATAATATTGCAAATGAAATAGGTTGGGATGTAATAACTGATATAAATTTAAATCATATACCTTCTAGTCTATTTGATGAGAAACATAAATATTGGAGATACAAAGGTAATGAGGTTATTAAACATATTTATAAACCTATTGTTGCATTTGAGAAAAAAGAAGATATTAGTAAATGGTTAATCAAAAAAAGCATTAAAAGTTTTACAATTTTAAAAGATAATTCTATAAATGTTGATGGTGATGTTAAATTAGCTAATGCACTTGATAATTTCCAACAAATACCTGTAAAGTTTAATGAAGTTAATGGAACTTTTGATGTTAGTGATAATGTATTAACCTCTTTAAATGGTTCTCCTAAAAAGGTGTTAGGTGATTTTTTAGCTTATAAAAATGAACTAACATCTTTAAAAGGTGCACCTAAAGAAGTTGGAAGAAATTTTGTTGTCTTAAAAAACAATATTCGTTCATTATTATATTCTCCTAATTATGTGGGTGAAGATTTTATTTGTTCTCATAATCCTTTAACTAGTTTAGAAGGATTAGTAAGTGTTAAAGGTTCTGTATTTACAAGTGTTTTAATATCTTCTTTAAAGTGTAGTGAATTCTCTTATAATTCTGTAATTACATATAAATATGAAGGTATTGCAATAATGGAATACTTAGATAAAGAGTTTGTTACTTTAACCCAAGAAGAAATAGTTTATATAAAAACTAGAGAAAATTTAAAAAATGCCATTAATAGAATGATTAATGATAATGTATTAACAAAAGAAATGATTAGTAATAGCCTTCTTAAAAACCTTGAAAAATATAAACTATTAGATATAAAGAAAAAAGTTATAACTATTAGAGATGCAAAAGAGTTTAGAAAAAAAGCATTAAGTGAAGAAGAAATTATCGAGTCAGTTTTTAATATGGAAATCTAAATCTAATTATGAAAATTTCTAATAATTATAATAACTATGATTCTATTATTAATGAAAATCTAAAAAAAGAAAAAATTTCTCCGATAAGAAGAATAAAAGGCTACTTTGAAGCTTTTAGAGTAGATTTAAGTCAAAGAGCCTTAAATAGTAAAGAGATGGAAGACCCAGATATAAATTTTCCTACGTATAATAGCGATGTGCTTCAATACTCAGAAAATTTAAATCTAATTTTCAAACCTTATTAAGTAGTTTTACATAAATTTGTAAAACTGTTAAAGTGCTTTTTTAAATTTCTTCAACTCTTCTTCTATTGAAGGAACTCTCATAAAATGTTCACCAATTAAAAAAGCATCAGCTCCTATAGAACTTAATCTTTGAATTGTTTCTACATTTGAAACACCAGATTCTGCTACTATTATTTTCCCATTCGGAATCATTGGAATTAATTGATCACACAAGGTCATATCCATTTCAAAAGTTTCAAGATTTCTATGATTAATACCAATAATATTAGCACCACATTTCATAGCTTTTGTTAAATCTTCTTTGTCATGTATTTCAACTAATACTTCAAGTCCTAAATGAAGAGCATATGCATATAAATCTTTTAATTCTTTTGTAGATAAAGATTTTGCAATAAGTAAAATAAAATCAGCACCATATACTAAAGCTTCAACAATTTGATATTTATCTAAAATAAAATCTTTTCTTAAAAGTGGTGTTGGAACATATCTTCTAATTTGAGTTAAATATTCTAAATTTCCTTGAAAATAATGAGGCTCTGTTAAAACAGAAATTGCATTTGCTCCATTTTTAGAGTATTCTTGTGCTATAAATAAAGGATCAAAATCCTCTTTTATAACACCTTTAGAAGGACTTGCTTTTTTAACTTCTGCAATAATTCTTATTGGCTCATCTTTTGTAGAGGTAAGATATGGTTTTACGTCTCTTGGAGGATAAGGATTTGCACTTAAACTTCTTCCTAACCAATCAATTGAATAATCTTTTTTTCTTTTTTCAACATCTTCTTTTGTTCTTCTATTTATTTCATCTAAAATCACTTATTACACTCCTTGATTTTTTTCCAATGTGTTTTAATCTCTTCATCATTTAATCCAGCACCATCAACTACTTTTTTCATATTAATATAGGCATTTTTACAATCTTTTAATTTATATTGTCCCCAAGCTAATGAGTCTATATAAGCTAAATTATTTGGTGCTTTTTCCAAAGCTTTTTTAACATATTGCAAGCCTTTTTCAATATCAACATCAAATTCAATTAATATATATCCTAAATAATTTTGATAGATATGATTATCTAAAACTGTTAATACATCTTCAAATTTTTTAATTACATTTTTTAAAACTTTTTTCTTATCTTTAACTTTTTCAAACTCTAAAATAGCAATTTGTGCTAAATAATCAATATTTGAGCTTTTTTCATATAAAGAATTTGCAAGGCCGTATGCTTTTTCATACTCTTGCTCAACTCTATATAAATTTAATAATTTATCATCATCTGCCCTACTTTGTTCTAAAAATAAGATGGCATCTTTTGTATTTTTATTCATTAAATAATACATTAACAATTTATAAATTTTTTCTGTATCAAAATTATTTTTACTATCTACAGATTCATAATAACTTTTTTTTAGAATAGAAATGATTCCATCAATATTTTTTTCTTCTTGATAATAACCTAATAATTTTGCACAAACTTGATTATCACAACCATATAACTTTATATGAGTTTCAAGATAGTTAAGTGCTTCATCTTTTTCATCTAAATAAACATACATAACATCAGACAAATTAATAAGAGCATTTAAACTCAATGAGTTTTTATATACTTTTTCAAATAATTCTTTTGCCTTTTTATATTCGCCTTTTTGTAAATAAATTGTTCCTAAAAGACCATAATTATTATCAGTTTTTTCTATTTTTAAAAGAGCATTCATTCTTTTTAAAGCATCTTCATATCTTTTTTCTTGAATTAATGCTGTGATATAAACTTTTTGGATTTCATTTTTATATTGTTTGATTTGTTTTTCATTTATTTCAAATTTTGAAATAATGTCATTATATTTTTTTAAGAAAAAAGATAATTTTAAATACTCTAATAAATATTCTTCTTTTAAAGTATTTTTATAAAGTTCTGAAAAAAGTTCTCTTGCATTTTCTTTTTCTCCAAGTCTTTCATACTCCAAAGCATATACAATAAATCTATCTTCTTCTGCAAATACTTTATAATCATATTTAAAATTATTTTGTGCAGGGTTTGTTAATTGGGTACATCCAATTACAAAAAATACTAAAAAAATATATACTATAACTCTTTTATAGCCGGACACTCGTTTATTACCTCTTCTTTATTCTTTTTAAAATATTCCCAAAAAGGAAAAGTTCTACACTGTATTGGTCTTGCTTCATAAATTGAGCACTGTTTTTTTTCTAAATTAAAGAAAATACATGCAAAATTATTTTTTGCTAACTGAATTTCTTTTAAACTATATTTATACCCTCTTTTTTCTAAAAATCCAACTCTTAACTCTTCTAATGAAATATTTAAATGTTTACTTAAGTTTTCAATCTCTTTATTATTTATCCATATATTGCCACTTTCGCCAATACAACAGTTTCCTTGGCACGAATCGCAACCTTTTGGATCAAAACCAAAATCAAAGCCCTCTTTTGTAACTATTTTTGTTTCTGTACTCATATCTCTACTTTTATACTATGTGTTGATGATTTCGTATATATATCTAAAACTTCTTTTGTGAAATTTTCATTTTCAAAAACAATTAAAGGCTCTAAAACTTTTAATAAAGATTTAGAATTCTTTCTTGTATAAACTAAAACTAGACTTGCTTCTTTGTCTTTTTTTGGATGAACAAATTGTAAACTCTCAATATTTAATTTATAAAAAGCTAATAATCTTATTATTTCACTCAATTGTTTTACATCATAACAGAAAAAAAACTTCCCATTACTTTTTAATATTTTAGAAGTTTTTTTTATAAAATCTTCTAAAGGCATACTATCATTATATCTTGCGATTTTCAAATTCTCATTTTCACTTTTTATTACATTTGAGTGATAAAAAGGTGGATTTGAAATACATATGTCAAAATGTTTTTCAAATTCTATATCTATAAATGAATCTTTGTACATCTTTGTATCAAGATTATTACATCTCGCATTTATTTGTGAAAGTTGTTGAAAACTATTTTGTATTTCACATTGATTAAGTTTTAGTTTTTCATTATCTCTTGCAACTAATAAGCCTAGTATTCCACTTCCACTTCCAATATCTAAAAGTTCACCATGAATATTTTTAAATTTTTCTAGGTTTTTAATTATAAAACTATATAAAAAATGTGTATCGCTATTATAGCAATAACCCTTACTTGGCTGGTAGAGAATCAAGAATAAACCTTAAGATGAATTTGGGAGATTATACCTAATCTTATATTTAAAAGAAGTGATACTAAATCAAAAATATTTATATGTGTTATATTAGTTTTATTTATAATAAAATTTGTTCTTTTTAATAAGATTTTTTCTTTTTTTTCTTGTGGCATATGGTAACAATGATTATATTCACTCTCCAGATTGGATTATATAAATATACTTTAGTTACAAAATTAGTTATCATATTTCAAGAATTATTGATATTTGTTCAATATATTACATTAAAATTAAAAAGGGGAAAATATGGCAATTATGGAAGCTCCTGCAAACACTCCTGTTTGGGTAGATGAAAGTAGATGTAAAGCATGTGATGTCTGTGTATCAGTTTGTCCTTCTGGTACTTTAGCAATGAGACCTGAAGCTACATCTACGCTTGGTGCGATGGTTAGTATTGTTGCATCAGAATCATGTATTGGTTGTAATGATTGTGAATTAGCATGTCCAGATTTTGCAATTTATGTTGCGGATAAAAAAGAGTTTAAATTTGCAAAACTAACAGAAGAAGCAAAACAAAGAAGTGAAGCAATTAAAAAAAATAACTACAGAATACTTGAGGATTAAGGAAAAAACATGGCAAGAGAAATAATTTCAACTGGTAATGAATTAGCTGCAATAGCAGCAATGGATGCTGGATGTGAGTTTTTTAGTGGATACCCTATTACTCCTTCAAGTGAAATAATGCATTCCCTATCAGATTTACTACCAAAAAATGGTGGTGCGGCAATTCAAATGGAAGATGAAATTGCAGGTGTTTGTGCAGCATTAGGTGCAGCAATGTCTGGTAAAAGATCATTAACAGCAACATCAGGACCAGGAATTTCACTAAAAGCTGAAAATATTGGTTTAGGTTATATAGCAGAGGTTCCTTTAGTAATAATTAATGTAATGAGAGGAGGACCTTCAACAGGACTTCCTACACGAGTACAACAAGGTGATGTTTTACAAGCAAAAAATCCAACACATGGTGATTATAAATCAATTACTTTATGTGCTTCAACTTTAGATGAATGTTACACAGAAACAGTAAGAGCATTTAATTTAGCTGATAGATTTATGCAACCTGTCTTTTTACTTTTAGATGAAACAATTGGACATATGAGTGGAAAAGCTATACTTCCTGATTTAGAAGAAATTAAAGCAGGAATAAAACTTAGAAAAGTATTCACAGGTGATCCAAAAGATTATAAGCCTTATGAAGTAAAACAAGATGAAGCAGCGGTATTAAATCCTATGTTTAAAGGATATAGATATCACTATACAGGATTACATCATGATGCAAATGGTCATCCAACAGAAGATGAAAAAAAATGTCAAGATTTAATTGAAAGATTATTTAATAAAGTAGATGCACATACAGATGAACTTGAATCTTATGAAGAGTATATGCTTGATGATGCAGATATTATGATTATTGCATATGGTTCAGTTGCTTTATCTGTTAAAGAAGCAATACATAGATTAAGAGATATGGGTATAAAAGTTGGAATGTTTAGACCAATTACTTTATGGCCAAGTCCAGAAAATAAAATAAAAGAATTATGTGACAAATTTGAAAAAGTATTAGTTACTGAATTAAATATGGGTCAATATATTCAAGAAATACAAAGAGCAAGTGGAAGAACAGATTTAGATACATTATTCAAAGCGAATGGAAGACCAATCGCACCACTTGAATTAATTGAAAAAATCAAAGGAATGTAAGATGGCATTTAATTATGATGAATATTTAAGAACTAACAAAATGCCAACACTTTGGTGTTGGGGCTGTGGTGATGGTGTAATTTTAAAAGCACTTATAAGAGCAATTGATAAAATCGGATGGAATATGGACGATGTTTGTGTTGTTTCAGGAATTGGATGTTCTGGAAGATTTTCATCTTATATCAACTGTAATACGGTTCACACAACTCATGGAAGAACAATTCCATATGCAACAGGAATTAAACTAGCAAATCCTGATAAACATGTTATTTGTGTAACAGGAGATGGAGATGGATTAGCAATTGGTGGTAACCATACAATTCATGGTTGTAGAAGAAATATTAATATTAATCAAATTGTTATAAACAACTTTATTTATGGTTTAACAAACTCTCAAACTTCTCCTACAACTCCACAAGGTATGTGGACCGTAACTGCAAAAAGAGGAAATATAGACCCAACATTTAATGCCTGTGATTTAGCAATAGCAGCAGGAGCTTCTTTTGTTGCAAGAGAAACAATGTTAGACCCTAAAAAACTTGAAAGAATCTTTGTCAAAGGATTAGAGCATAATGGTTATTCTTTCTTTGACATTTTCTCAAATTGCCATGTAAACTTAGGTAGAAAAAATAAAATGAACTCTGCTATGGCAAACTTAGAATGGATTGATTCTATTAGTATTGCAAAAACTAAGTATGAAAAAATGAGTGAAGAAGAAAGAAAAGGATTATTCCCTACTGGTATTCTAAAACAAGATATTAACGCTGCTGAATATACTGATTCATATAAAAAAGTACAAGAAGCACATCAAAATAAAACTACAGTACAATTGTAAGGAGAACATCATGGCAAAAACATTAATGAGATTTACAGGTGTTGGTGGACAAGGTGTTCTTCTTGCTGGTTCTATTTTTGCAGCTGCAAAAATAGAGGCTGGTGGACATGGACTAAAAACTGCGACTTATACCTCTCAAGTTAGAGGAGGAGCTACAGTAGTTGATATTACTTTAGATGATGAACCAATTTTATATCCATATGCAAATGATGGAGAAATTGATTTTATGTTATCAGTTGCACAAGTTTCTTATAATCAATTTAAAAATGGTGTAAAAATAGGTGGGACTATTGTTGTTGAACCAAATTTAGTAACTCCTACGGAAGAAGATAAAGAGAAATGGAATATTTATGAAATTCCAATTATTACAATTGCAAAAGAAGAAGTTGGAAATGTGATTACTCAATCTGTTCTTGCACTTTCAATTGCAAATATAATGACTGGTCAAACAGTTGATAATGAAACACTAAAAGCTACAATGCTTTCAAAAGTACCTGCAAAGGTTCATGATCTTAATAGTAAAGCTTTTGATTTAGGTATTAAATACGCAAATGAAGCAATGGCTTAAATAAGTTAAAAATGATTAGCTCAAAGTGAGCTAATCATTTTATATAAACTCTATATTCTGAAATTTTTGATTCTAATCTCTGAGATAAAAATGCATTTGAATTTTTTAAACACGACAAAATAAATTTTGCTTCTTTATGATAATTATATATTTTTTCACCATCCCAAGTTTTAGGCGGCTTTTGCATATTTGTAATTCTATCTGCTAATTTTACCATTTGTATTTCGTAAGGTTGTGCTAAAAGATTATTTATACTATCTTCCATTTGCTCTTTTTTAGATAACGTTTTATCTTTACTTAAAGCATCAACTCCTTCTGCTATATCGATTCCAAATTCTGAATAAATATCATCATAAGTGATTTTTGTATCTTCAATAATATCATGTAAAAGTGCAACAGTAATTGCCAAATCTGCTTTTGCATCATCCATCTTACTTTCAATACTAGCATGAATAACTTCCATTGCTACGTTTGTAAGATGTGTAACATAAGGTAAATTATTTGGAGTCTTTTGATCCCCATGAGCAATTGCTGCAAAGTTTAATGCTTTTAAATATTTTTCTTGTGAAAACATTAGTTATTTTCCTTTGTTTTTTCTTCTTGTTTGTTATCGTTTTGTTTATTTTGAACTTGTCTATTTTTTCCTTGATGTTTAGGCATCAAAGGTTGTGCATTTTTAGAAAAATCTATTAAGTCTTCTGTTGTTTTTACATTTTCATCCAAACAACTAATAGACTTTTCTAAAAGATAAGTAGTACTAAGTGCATCACTATAAGCTCTGTGATGATTATCTATATTAATATCCAAAGATTCTTTTAAATATCCCAAACCATATCTTTGTGCTTTTATTGTACGTCTTGATAAATCAATAGTACAAAGTTTTCTATTTTCAAGTTTTCCTAAATCATATTTTTCTAAAGAGTTAGAGATAAAATTATAATCAAATTTTATATCATGGGCTACAAAAACATCATCTTCTAAAAATAGTTTAAACTCTTCTAATACTGTTTTTAAAACAGGTGCATCTTCCAGCATTTTAGGATTTATATTTGTTACTTCTTGAATAAACTTAGGTATATTTTTTGCATAAACTAAGGATTCATATTTATCAAGTATTTGTCCACCTTTGTATTTTACAGCTCCAATTTCAATCATCTGATGGCCTTTATTAACATGCCCACCATTTGTTTCAATATCAACTATACAAAAAGTTTGTTCATTTATCAAAGTTCTAGATGTTTTTAAAAAAATTTCATCATTATAAATTTCAAGAGGAAGTCCATTTGATAAATGTAGTTCAAATTCTAATTCAGGATTATCAAAAAACTTTTCATTGTTTTTAGATAATTCTTCTAAAAATTCATCAAAAGGTATTGCTTGTTTTTTTAATTTTCCAATTAAATTAGTAAAAAAACTTTTTTGATTTTTAGATTTCATTGGCAGCTTTTATAAAATTAATCATTTTTTGTTTATCTTTTTTGCCTTTACTTTCTTCAACACCAGAACTAACATCTAATCCATAAAAGCCAAAACCTTTTAACTCCTTAAGATTTGATTTTTTTAGTCCACCTGCAAGTATAATTTTAGAACAATCTACATGTTTAAACCACTCTAAAGCAACTCTCTTGCCAACTCCGCCAAAAGATTCAACAAAGGCATCAACTAAAATATAATTATCTTCATTTTTTAAAATATCTTTTTCACATTTTGCTCTTATGACGCTTATATGCTTATAGTTTAATCCTGTAAAATCTGTATAATTATCATCATCAATTATTTGGGCTAATTGCATTTTTGCATTTGTACAAACCTGATTTATGAAACCAGCATTTTCATTTACAAATAAGCCAACTGTTTGAATAAAAGGAGGAAGTTCTGACACAATCTCTTTTGCTTTAAAAGGATCAATATAACGTGGGCTTTTTTCATAAAAAACAAATCCTAAAGCGCTTGCTCCTGCTTTTATAGCATCTAAAGCATCTTCAAGATTTGTTATTCCGCAAATTTTTACTTTCATAAATCATTCACTTTCATATTAAATTTGAAGTGATTTAATTGCTTTTGAATAATCATCATTTCCAAATACATATGAACCAGCAACTACTACATCAACGCCAGCATCTTTTAGTTCATGAATATTTTTATCATTTACCCCACCATCAATTTGGATTAGACAGTTTGGATTTCTTTTATTAATTAACTTTTTTAATTCTTTTGTTTTTTCAATTACACTTGAAATAAATTTTTGTCCACCAAAACCTGGATTTACAGACATTAATAAAACCATATCTAAATCTTCAATTAAATACTCAATAGAAGAAGGAGGAGTATGAGGATTTAGAACAATTGCAGGTTTTATTCCTAAACTTCTAATTTTTTGAATAAGTCTATGAGGATGCTTTTCACTTTCAATATGAAATGAGATATACTCAGGTTTTAAAGGAGCGAAGAGCTCAACAAAAAATGTATTATTTTCTACCATTAAATGAATATCTAAAGGCTTAGTTGCAGCTTTTGCTACAGGGTTTACAACCACAGGGCCAATTGTCATATTAGGAACAAAATGTCCATCCATTACGTCAACATGAATCAAATCACAACCACCATCACAGATTGCTTTAATTTCCTTAGCTAAATTTCCAAAATCTGCTGAAAGAATCGAAGGTGCTACAAGCATAAAAAACCTTTTATATAAAATAGCAGTGATTATATCATTTTATAGATTTATTTTACTTTTTGTGTTACTATTTCAACTATTTAAATTATTTAATATAATTATCAAGGAATAAGAAATTATGAGACAAATAAAATATATTTTTTTTACTTTTTTAATGATTACCTCATTAAATGCACTTAGTGATATAGAAGATTTATATATTCAAGCACAAAAATTTGAAGCTGGTGGAAATTATAAAAAAGCTATGCAAATTTATAAAGATATTGCTTCAAAACAAAAAAAAATAAATAGAGTCTATATAGATGAAGATAAACAAAAAGAACTTCAATCTATAAATGAAACTATTGATACAATTGAAGATAAAGAGACAACAGCAACTATTCAACAAATAATTGCTTCAACTTTTGAGTTGTATCCTTATCAAGAGAATTATCTTTTACCTTTTTCATACGATATGCATAAAAGAAAAGGAAGAAAACAAACAGAAACTAAATTTCAAATAAGTATAAAAAAACCAATTGTTCATAACTTTTTTGGTCTAGATGAAACAATAAATTTTGGATATACACATACATCATTTTGGCAATTATATGATAGTTCTTCTCCTTTTAGAGAGACTAATTATAAACCTGAATTATTTGTAAATATTCCTTATGGTAAAAAAGATAAAACATCTTTAAAAGGTTTCACTCTTGGAGTAATTCATGAATCAAATGGAGAAGCAGAAGAGAAGTCAAGATCATGGAATAGATTATATTTAGAAAGTTATTTTCAATTAGGCAATCTATTTTTAATTCCAAAAGTTTGGTATAGATTTCATGAAGATGAAGAAAGCGATGATAACCCTGATTTAATTGACTATATGGGATATGGAGATTTAACTTTAGTATATCCTTATAAAAAACATACTTTTAAAGTATTACTTAGAAATAATCTAAAAAGAAATGACAATAAAGGATTTATTGAAGGAAATTGGACTTTCCCACTTTTTAATTCAAAAAATACTTTTGGCTTTGTACAAATGTCAAGTGGTTATGGAGAAAGTTTAATTGATTATGATAAAGAAGTAAATAGAATTAGTTTTGGAATCTCCTTATCAAGATAAAGATAAAGTTTTTATACTTTATCTTTAAATTATATTTTATTAACAAGGAATAAGCCTTATATTGATAAACTATATAAAAAAGAATATTTTATGAGATTAATTATATTGTGTTTGTTTCTGTTTTCATTTGCTTCTTCAGAACCAATAATCAATATTAATTCTAATAAATTTTCTATTACTGATTTTAAACTAAGTTATTTTATCGATAAAAGTGCTAAATTAAAATTTGAAGATATTGATTCTATGAATTTTATAGAAGGTAAAAATAAAGATACTTTGGGTGCGGAAGTAGAAGAAGTATGGTTAAAAATAAAATTTTTAAATACAACAAACCAAAAGCAAACTCTTTTATTACATCAATCCTTAGCATATACAATTGCAGATCTAGAATATTTCGAAGTAGATAATAATAACAATCTACTAAATAAACAATTTGTTTCTACTTATGATCCTTTGGCACAAGAGCAACTAAATGGGGCTGATTCTATTTATAAATTTACTTTAGCCTCACAAGAAACAAAAACTGTTTATATTCATCAATATACTAAAGCATATCATTTTTACAATTTCAGCATATTTAGCGAAAAAGAATCAATAGAATATCTCATTTATGAGAAAGTTGATGCAGTATTGCTAGTTGGCTTATTAATGGCATTAGCTTTTTACAATTTTTTGATATTTTTATCTACAAAATATAAAGAATATCTCTATTATTCATTATATTTGGTCTCTTCTACATTATGGATATTTTATATGTATGGTTCAATGGCACATTATTTTCATATATATGGATTAATTACTTTCAAATTTAATTATGGATTAATGTTTGGTCCTATTTTTCTAGCACTATTTATTAAAACAATCTTTAATACAAAAACAGAGTATAAAAATGAAAATAGATTTCTTAACAGCATAATAATTGTACTTCTCTGTCATTTTATTTTTGCACTTATTGATTTTACTCTTGCCTTACAAAACTTATATATTTCGCTCAACTATGCAACCTTTGTATTTTTAGGAATTGCAATTAGCATCTACCGTAAAGGGAATGAAATTATCAAAATATTTCTATTTGCACATATTTTTTATATATTTTTTAATATTTATGCACTTTTATTTTATATGGGACTTGTAGAGTATACTTATATTTCTTCTCATGGTATTGGTATAGGTATTGTAATAGAGGCTCTTTTACTTTCCTATTTAGTTTCATATAAATTTAAAATCATGGAACATGAAAAAGAAGAGTCAAGAATTCAACAAATAAAATTAAGTTTATTAGCAACTACTGATTCTATGACTAAACTTTATAATAGAAGATATTTTATAGAAGCAGCACAAAATATAATCCATTTATCTAAAAGAAAAAAGAATAATTTATCTCTTATGATGATTGATATTGATCATTTTAAAAGTGTAAATGATACCTATGGTCATCAGTTTGGTGATGATGTTATAATTCTATTAGCCAATACGCTAAAAGAGAGCCTAAGAGAAACTGATATTATATGTAGATATGGTGGGGAGGAATTTGTAATATTATTACCAGATAATTCACTTGCAAGTTCAGTTAAGATAGCTCAAAAAATAAAAAAATTAGTTGAATCATTAGTTATGATTTCTCCTGCAAATGAAGACTTTAAATTCACTATAAGTATTGGTGTTACTCCAATAGATATTAAAAATGAAGTTACATTAAAAGATTCTTTAAAACGAGTTGATGATGCACTTTATGAGGCTAAAAATACAGGTAGAAATAGAGTTTGTATTAAAGAATTAATTTATATATAATCATTGATTTTTTGAACCCTTGTGATTTAAGAAGTAATTTTTACTACTTCACTCATATTAATTTGTTATCAAAAAACCAATAAAAGGCATACATAAGTCCTGGTGTTTTAGGCTTAGATTCATCTAAGGTAAAAGCTTTTGCATCATCAAGATTTAAAAAGAACAATTCTATCATTTCATTATCAATACCTCCTCCATCGTGAATTTTCATACTATCATCAATTTCAGCATAAAACAATGTTTGATGACTACCTGAAAAACCTACAGAAGTGTAAAAGGAAGTAACTCTTTCTATATTAGTTATCTCTACTTTATATCCACACTCTTCATCAATTTCTTCTTGAATAATTTGAAATTCATCCAAATCCTTATCAACAATTCCTGCACACAATTCAAAGGTAATACCATCCTTTTTATTATTAAAGTAAACTGGTGCTCTAAATTGCTTAACTAATAAAAAAGCATTCTTCTCTCTATGATATAATAATATGGAAACACTATCATGACTTTTAACAAGTTCCCATTTCTTCTCAACATTATTTTGTTTATAAGTAAGGCACATGGGAATTACATATTTAGGTTCTATTAATTCCCCTACTTTGAAATTAGTAATATTTTTCATTTTTAATCCTTTTAAATTAAGCTAAATTTCTCAATTAAGATAATTGTTTCGAAATCTTCAATTTTATTATTCATTATAAACAATTTACACATTTTATTAGTTTTTATATAAAATATCCGTAAAATCATTATTAAAAAAAACAATTAAGAAAAGGTAATAATTTATGAAATTAAAATATGTAGGACCAAAAGAATTAATTTCACCCCATGGCATAAGTTTTAAAAATGGAAAAGATGACAAATACGTATACATATATCCAGCAGTTGAAATTTATAATGCTATACATCATGATTATAAGAAAGATGTTGTATATACTTACAATATTGAAAAAAAAACTTTTGAAGATGAAGAAGTCTTAAATAAAATATTGTCAATAAGACCAGACTTTAAAGATTTTTTTGAAAAAGAGATTGAAAATCTAAAAGAATATCTTGAAAATGAAATTGATGAAGTAAAAAATCATAAAGAATATAATGATTTAGAAAAAGAAATTTATAAAAGAAATTTAATTATTATGAAAAGCTATAGAGTACAAAGAGAGAGCAATAAGTTAGTTTATAAACATCTAATTGAAACAATAGTAGATGATATTTTTGAGCATAAATTAAAAGAGATAAATACTCCTTTTAATGAAAAGTTTTGGCATATTTTACAAACAATTCAAGGGGAACTTTCAAATCATAAAAAAAGATCAATAAATTCAACTCTAAATGTAATTCAGGAAGAGAACATTACTATTTCATTAAAGATTAATTCTATTGGTAAATAAAATTAATCTTCTTTTGTTGATTCAACAATAATATTTCTAAAATTAATCGAGAAAATAGAACCTTTTTTAATTTTAGAAATTAAATTGAGTTTTAGATTATAATCATCACAAATACGATTAACAATATCAAGGCCTATTCCAAAACCACCTTCTATATTATTACCTCTTTTATATCTTTTAAAAATTTCACTTTGCTCTTTTTTACTAATTCCTATTCCAAAATCTTGAACAGAAAAAATACCCTCTTTTAAAGTTACAATTACTTTTTCATTGTAATTACTATATTTAATAGAATTTGAAATCAAATTATTTATAAGTTTTTGAGTTTTTGTTCTATCCATTAGAATTATACACTCACTTAAAGATGATTCTATAACAATATTTTTAGTAATAGAAATATCATTAAAATAGTCAACGCTATCTGAAATAAGTTCATCAAGATTAAATTCTTCTTCTACACTTTCATGAAAAGAATCAAAAGCAGAAAAATGAATATCATTATAAATCTGTGATATTTGTTTAGAGCTACTTAAGATATATTTCATCATTTTTTCAGGATTTTTTCCTTTTTTTAACATTGAAACAGAAGTCATTAAAACAGAAATTGGTGTGTTTAATTCATGTGCTGAATCTTTTATAAAATTATCTAAATGTAAAACTTTTTCTCTAACTGGTTTTAATAAAACTTTTGCTAAAAGATAAGCAATAAAAGCAACAAATATTGCACTTAAAAGAAGTGCAACTAAAATATAAATTTTCAAACTATTTTTATCTAATATCCCTTGGCACGTCTCCATAACAATATATTTAATGGGAATATTCATATCATGAATCTCTTCAATAAAAAAATGAAAATGGCTACTTTCATAAAACTTTTTATCAAAATCTACAAAATCTTTTCCATCAAGATATGAATATATAAGTTTTTTGTCTTTATCATAAAGAGCATATCTTATTTCACCCTTTGCTAATTGCTTTGGAACAAATTTTTTATTATGCATATAAGAATTCATAATATCAGTTTTAATACCCATAGAAGCGTGACTAAGTTCCATATTACAAGTGTTTTCTAAGGTCTTAATTTCCTCTTGATAATAAGCATATAGTAAAATACTAATAAGAAAAATAGCTGAACCTACATAAATAGAAAGGAAACTTATTAGGGCTTTTTTTTCATTATAATTCAAATTTATATCCTATTCCTCTAACTGTTTGAATTCTATCTTTTCCCAAAAGTTCACGTAAGTTTTTAATATAAACCCTTATTGTAGCATCAGTTGGCATCTCTTCATATGCCCAAATATTTTGAAGTAATTCTTCACTAGAAACTACTCTATTTTTATGTTTACAAAAATATTTTAAGATTTCTCTTTCTTTTAAAGCTATACTTTTTTTCACATTTAAAATTTCTAATTGGCAAGAATCAGGAATAAATTTTATTGTAGGAGTAATTTGTATTTCAGTACTTTGTTCAATCATAAAATGCTTACAAAGTTTCATTATTCTTTGGTCTAATTCTTCTAAATCAAAAGGCTTTTTTATATAATCATCAACACCACTTTCAAAAGATTCTTTTAAATGTTTAGTATCTTGATATGCCGTTAAGACAATAGCAGGAGTTTGGTTCTTATAATCGTTTCTAATTATTTTTAATACCTCTAAGCCTGTCATAACTGGAGTATTTATATCAAGTAATGCAAAATCAAAGACATTGTCTATTAAATACTCTAAGGCTTCTTGCCCATTTGTAGCAAGAGTTACTTCGTATCCTTTATCACTTAAATGATCATCCAATAAATCATTTAAAGCTGGGTCATCTTCTAATAATAAAACTTTCAATTTTAATCCTTTGGAATTTAGCTAAATACTAAAACATTATACAAAAGATTTGTTTATTGACTGTGTATTATAAAAAAAGTATTAATTAATGCTTTTTTTATAATATCTATTTAAATCAAAAAGACCTGCTTGAATAGGATTACTTTTATAAAAACTTTCTTGAAACCAGTCGTAAACTTCCCAAAAGTCTTTGTTACTTCTATTTATAAAAAATTTAGAAAGTTTTGATTCATCCATATTTTCTTTTAATAAATCAAAAAACTCTTTAATCTCTTCTTCTTCAACAACAACAAAATAATTTGGATAAGAGCCTATAAAACCCCTTACGAAATTTATTTTATCTTTTGTTTTATCTAGTCTTTCTTCTTCATTAAATAAAAAAGCCACACTATCATGCCATCTATTTATTACCATAGAATAAACTAAATCCTCTTTTTTCATTTTAAATTTAATATACATTAGATTGAAATTATCACTAGAAAAACTTTTAAATTTATCAATATTATTATGGTAAGTAATATGCTTTAGTTCATTTTCTATTTCTTCTCTTGTTTTATACTCTAAAATATTTTTTCTAAGCTTTGGTTTTTCTTCAATAAAATTAATGCTATCTTTTTTAGTTTTAGTATATTTTAAAAGGTTTACAATAAAATCATTATAATCATAATTTAAACTAGCTTTTGAATCTGAAGGAGTATAAGTAACCAAATGTTTCGCTAAAGTACCTTTATACCAACTATTAAATTGCTCTTTTCTTTTATTTTTTGGTAAATATTCTAAAAAATTACTTTCTCCTTCAATTCTTAATCTGTCCATATATTTTCTAACTAAAAGTTTGTGTTGAGTATTTCCATATACATCAAAACCAGCAACAAGAGAATAATATAGTCTTTCAAGTAAAGGATAATCAATAAGCCACATAGTTTTTGGAATATTTCCCAAGGCTCCTTTATGTACAGACGAAGAATCAAAATGCCTATAAATGGTTAAAATAGCATCATTATTCTCTTCTGCAAAATTATTTCCTTTCCAAATAGTATTAAAATCTAATCTATTCCCAGATTTCTTATAAAGTTTATTTTTATTTTTATAATAATTAACGGTATTATCATTATATTTATAGATATTTAGAACATCTAAAATATCACTATTACCTCCATACTTATTAGGCAAAGATAAATTTCCCAAATTCTGTTCTATAAATTTTTTATCTTTTATTGTATAGTCATATTTTGGATCTTTAAAAACAAGCCAAAAATGATCATTTATAACATTTAATGCAACTTGACCTTTACATACAGGACCTCTAATAAATGTCATTATGTAATAATGAACATTATCTAGCATAAAATTATATCTTGACTCCAAAGGTATTTGTTTGAAAGAACTCAGCGCATTTGCAGAAACTTCAAGTTCATAACTAGGCATATAAGGAATTTCTTCCCATTTTACTTTTATAAATAAATCTTTATATCTTTGTAGTTTTTCTTTATTTAAAGTATAAACCATGTGAGTTTTATGGACAATTGTTGATTTAATTTTCTTAAACTTATAATAAAACTTTTGTTTAGCTTCGGCAAAAGGAACTCTTGTCTTAACTACATCTGAACCATCTTTATTATAAGCCCTAACAAGAGAATAGAAATTATCATCATTTTCAAATTTTATATGAGCTAAAAAAAGATGTTCATAAATATATCTTGCAGTAACTTGGTATTTAATATCTGAGTTATTTAAAAAAGCTTCAAAAAGAGCTATATCTTCTGAATTATCGCTTTTTTCTATTCTATCGTCTTTAATTTCACCCTTAAACCACTTTACTAAAAGATTATGTTCTTTTTTATCTAAAGCAGGAAAGCCATAAGGCATACCATGATTAGGATTTTTCTTAAGATAATCATCTAGTTCTTTAATATCTTTACTACATTGTAAATCATCTGTTTCAGGAGAATAATCTCCAATATTTTCTGGCTTTTCTTGTTTTTGTTCAAGTAACCTTGTCATGATATTAGTATTTTCATTATTATTTTCATAATTTTTTAAGACAGAATAAAAACCTAATTCTTCCCACTCTTCTTGATTTGTTGCATCAATAAAAAGCCTTGAAGGATTCGAAGGCTTTATTCTATTTACATATATTTCTTCTTTTGTAGCTCCTCTAACAAGGCCTTCAAAAGAACTTAATTTTAATTGACAAGGAGAATTATAACAAGAGTGACAGACAACACATCTTTTATCTAAGATACCTTTTATATCGTTTTGAAAAGATAATTTTTCTTGAGAAATTATATTATTTGCAAATAAAATACCTTGTACTAAAAGAAATAAAACCAATAGTTTTATATTAGTTTTTTTCATTAAAACTCTCTATTTTTTTTATAGCATTAATAGAAGCTGGTAAAAGTGATTCACTAATTGCAGGATGAATATATAACATCTCTTTTAAATGTCTAACATCATTATCTATGTGCATAACAGTAAGCACTTGATGTATCATTGTTGAACTTTGTGGTCCAATCATATGACAAGCTATTATTTCATAATTATCTCTATTAATTATTAGTTTAGTAAAAGGGTATTCTAATTTTGTACCTTGAGCTTTTGCACTTGCTAGCCAATCTGTTTTTGATACTACATAGTTTATACCTTTTTCTTTCGCTTCACGCTCCGTCATTCCAACACTAGCTATTTCTGGGTCTGTAAATACAGCATGAGGTATATATTTAAACTTTAAAGCTTTTTTTTCTTCTTCATATAAAAGTTTATAAAGATAGTTCATTTCATAAGCTGCTGTATGTTGAAGCATATATTCACCAGCCGCATCGCCTACAACATAAACATCTTCTGCATTTGTTTCAAAAAATTTATCTCTTTTTATAAAACCTCTATCATCTATTTGTATAGAAGTATTTTCAAGCTCTAAATCTTTTGCATTTGATTCCCTACCTATTGCATAAAGCAAAGCTTCACAAGTGTGATTGCTTATTTCTTTATTTTTATTTTCTAAAACTATATTAAAAGATTCATTTTCATATTTTGCATCTTTTATACTTGTATTAAATGCAATATCAATTTTTTTAGAAAATTCTTCTTTAAATACTTTTGAAATATCTTCATCTTCATTTGATAAAAGTTTATCATTTCTAACAAGAAGTTTTATTTTTATACCAAGGGCATCAAGAGCATTAGCTAACTCACAGGCTATAAATCCTGAACCAACTATAAAAATAGATTTAGGAATTTTCTTTAAAGGAAAAATATCATCACTTGTCCAAGCATTTTTATAAGGTACTTCTTTAGGACTGGTTCCTGTTGCTATAATAATTTTTGATGCTGTTAGTTTTTGATTATTAACTTCAATTATTTTATTTGAAAGAAAAAAACCTAAGCCTCTATATAAGTCTACATTTTCATTTAATTTAGACATATATTTTTCATCAACTTTTTTAATAAAATCATTATTTTCTTTAAAAATCTTCTCTTTATCAATTTTTTCTATATTACTTTTTATGTAGTGTCTACTTGACTCTTCAATATTTCTTATAACATCAGCATAAGATATTAATAATTTAGAAGGAACACAACCTCTATTTGCACAGGTTCCACCTAAACTAGACTTTTCAATTAAAGCAACTTTTTTTCCTAATTTAGCAACTTTATTAGCTAAATTGGCAGCTCTTCCACCGCCAATTATAATTAAGTCGTATGTTTTCATATTAAAACCTTTTTATATTGATAAAAATAGATAAATTAACGTAAAATTATCAAGATTATCTTAAAATAAAGTTAAAGGGGAGTTTTCAGATAATTAATGTAAAATAAATAATGGTACATAAAAATGAAAGACAATTAATTCTTATCTTAAGATATACTTTACCATTGCTAATTATGATTTTATCGATAGCTATTAATGCTTTTTTGTTTTATAAACAAGATTCTGATTTTAAAAAAATAGAAAATGATATAGAAAAAAAATATATTTTAAATCAAAAAGAAAATATTAAAATTCAAATTGAAAATATTTACAACTATATAATTTCAGAACAAAAAGAGACTGAAAAAAAACTAAAACAATCATTAATAAATAGAACAATTGAAGCTCATACTATAATTACAAATATATACGAAGAATATAAAGATAGTTTATCAAAAGAAGAAATGATACCTATATTTAAAGCTGCTATAAAAGATATTAGATTCAACAATAAAAGAGGATATTTCTTTGTTTATGATAACAAAGGTACAAATATCATTCATCCTTTACTACCTAAACTTGAAGGAAAAAATCTAATTAACTATCAAGATACAAAAGGACTTTATGTATTAAAAGAATCAATTGAACTACTAAAAAATAAAGATTCAGCTTATCAAGAATGGCATTGGAGAAAAACTAAAGATGATTCTAATGAGTACAAAAAAATTGGTTTTGTTAAAAATATTTATCAACTTGATTGGTTTATAGGAACAGGTGAATATGTAAATGATTTTTCAAAAGATATGGAAAAGAATGTTTTAAAACAAATTGAAAAACTTAGATTTGGCAAAAATAGTTATTTTTTAGCAATTGATAAAAATAATAAATATATAAGCCATATTAATAAAAACTTAATTGGAGAAAATTTTTTTAATAAGTTAAATGCAATAAATAATGTTGAAAAAGTAAATAAAATAAAAAAAACAATTGCTAGTAAAGAAGGCTATATTAATTTAGATTTTTATAAACCAAATTCAAAACGAATTTCTTCAAAAATAATGTATTTAAAAATTATACCCATGTGGGATTGGATTATTAGTACAGGTTTTTATAAAGAAGATGTGAAAAATTTAATTGAGGAAGAAAATCATCGCCTAATAAATAAATATAACGAAAACTTGGAAAATTTAATTACAATTTCTCTATTAACAACTTTTATTTTACTTATTATAAGTTTTTATATATCAACATTAATCGAAAAAAAATTCAAAAAATACAAGATTGATATAGAACATCACTTAAATGAAAATAAAAAACAAGTTGAGCTTCTAGCTCAAAAAAATAAATTGACTGCAATGGGTGAAATGATGGGAAATATTGCACATCAATGGAGACAACCCTTATCTCTTATTACCACAACTACTTCAGGAATAAAACTCCAAAAAGACCTAAATATTTTAGATGATCACTTTTTAGAAATGGGACTGGAGAATATAAAGAATTCTGCTTTACATCTATCTCAAACAATAGAAGATTTTAGAGATTTTTTTAAACCTGATAAAAAGAAAAAAACTTTTTTAATCGAAACTTTGGTAGAAAAAACATTTAAATTAATTTCATCTGAATTTAAAGATAAAGAAATAACTATAATAAAAAACATAAATAACATTACAATAACAAATTTTGAAAGAGAACTTCTTCAAGTATTACTTAATGTGCTAAGTAATGCGAGAGATGCATTATTAATAAACGAAAAATTAATTAATCAAAAAAAACTTATATTTATTGATGCCTATGAAGAAAAAGAACAGGTTATTATCCTAATTAAAGATAATGCTGGGGGAATAAAAAAAGATGTAATTAATAGAGTTTTTGAACCATATTTTACTACAAAGCATCAATCCCAAGGAACAGGAATAGGTCTTTATATGTCGCAAGAAATTATTTCAAAACATATGCAAGGAATAATTACAGTGACAAACGATACTTATGATTATGAGGGGAAAACTTACAAAGGAGCCAGTTTTAAAATATTAATTCCAAAGGCTCCTATACTCCAAAATCAATTATCGACCTCATAATCTATTTTTAGTTTATTTTTCTTAACCTTAAGGCCTTTTTCCTCTTAATGCATTTGAAACTGCTGAAACAACCAGTAATATTAGAAAAATGTAAAATAATATTTCAGCAATACCAGCTGCTGTTCCTGCAATACCTGAAAATCCCAATACTCCAGCAACTATTGCTAAGAGTAGAAAAGTAATTGACCAAGATAACATCTTATTTCTCCTTATATAATTTAATTTTTATAACAGTTCTAAAAATTTCTATATTGAAATTTTTATCTAAAATTATCAAAGACTAATGGCGATTTAAAATCAAGTGATTTTAAATGTGTCATAATAGTTTGTAAATCATCAATATTTTTTCCAGTTATTCTTATTTCATCACCTTGATTTACAGCTTTTACTTTTAATTTTAATTTTTTAATTTCTAATTGAATTGTTTTTGCTTCATCTTGTTTAATTGAATCTACAATTGCAAAAACATATTTTCTATTTCCACCTGAAGAATCATCTTTTTTAGCTTCATCTAAAGAGTTTATTGATAATCCTCTTTTGTTCATTTTAGAAATTAAAATATCATAAATTGCATCAACTTTATTATCACTTGAAGAAGTAATTGTAAGAGTTTTTGCACCCTGATTAAAATCTATTTCTTTTGTAATTCCCTTAAAATCATATCTATTGTCCATCTCTTTTTGAGTTTGAACTACTGCATTTTTCATCTCTTGCATATCAAGTTTTGCAGAGATATCAAATTGATGTTCTTTTGCCATTTTTTTATCCTATATCTTGTTTTCAAAAATTTGTGAACTTGTACAAGTTCTATAAAGAGTATAATATCATTGTAAAATTAGGATAAGGTTAGTCAAGTTTTATAAAGTAGTAGAAGATTAAAAAAGAGGAGTTTTTCTCCTCTTTTTACTTAGATAAGGTCGTCTTCTTTTCTAGCTTGTGGAAGAATTAGATTTAATACAATACCAGTAATTGCACCAAGTCCAAT
Source organism: Halarcobacter sp. (assembly GCA_030145305.1). Classification (GTDB taxonomy): domain Bacteria; phylum Campylobacterota; class Campylobacteria; order Campylobacterales; family Arcobacteraceae; genus Halarcobacter. Next base: position 267,280 of record JAQYVX010000001.1, read on the forward strand.
ACCTGAAAATGGTACTCCACCAAAATTAAAAGTCATTCCACCAATAGAAAATACTAAAATCATAGAAACAATAATTAAGTTTCTAGGGCAAGCTAAATCTACTTTTTCTCTAACTAGTGTAGAAATACCAATTGAAGCAATAATTCCAAATAACAATAACATAATTCCACCCATAACTGGAATAGGAATAGTAGCTAACATTCCTCCTAGTTTTCCAACAAAGGCTAAAATAATAGCAGCAAGTGCAGCCCAAGTCATAATTGCAGGATTATAAGCTTTTGTCACAGTAACCGCACCTGTAACTTCAGAATAAGTAGTATTAGGTGGTCCTCCAAAAAGTGCAGCAGCTGAAGTTGCTAATCCATCACCTAAAAGTGTATTTTTCAAACCTGGCTTCTTTAAATAATCTTGTTTTGTGATATTAGAAATAGCTAACATATCACCTATATGCTCAATTGCAGGAGCAATTGCAATTGGTAAAATAAAAATTATTGCTTGCCAATTAAACTCGGGAGCGGTAAAAGAAGGGATTACAAACCAATCAGCATTTGTTACAGGAGAGAAATCAATTATTCCATAAAATAGTGCAACTAAATATCCTAAAATTATTCCTCCTAGAATTGGAATAAGCTTTAACATACCTTTTCCCAAAAGTGATATAAATACTGTAGTAAACAAAGCTACCATAGAAATTACAATTGCTTGTTCAAAAGGAACTAATTGAATTGAGCCATCTCCTGTTTTTCCCATAGCCATAAAAACAGCAACTGGAGATAAAATAAGTCCAATAGACATGATAACAGGACCAACTACAACAGCAGGAAGTAATCTATGTAAAAAATTATCCCCTTTTAATCTAATAATCAAACTTAAAACTACATACAATAAACCAGCAGCTAAAAGTCCTGACATAGTTGCAGCAATTCCCCAAGTTTTAACACCATGAGCAATGGGAGCAATAAATGCAAAAGAAGAAGCTAAGAAAATAGGAGGAATAGCACCTTTATTTACAACTTGAAATATTAAGGTACCAATACCAGCTGTAAATAATGCCACATTTGGATCAAGACCTGTTAGAATTGGAACTAAAACCAAAGCACCAAAAGCAACAAATAAAAACTGAATACCTAAAATAGAGTCTTTTACTCTAAAATTATAATCTGTGGGTTTCATAACACCTCTTTGAAAAATTTATTTAAGAATAATATCTAAGTTTCAATTAATCTTGTGTAAATTTTTGTGTAATTTATAAGCAATTTTTAGATACTATTTGTCCAAATTTTCAAGAATAAAAGTAGGTAAAAAATGTATAAAGAAAGTACAAATGTAGTTGTAAATCATCTAATTAATAGATTAAGAGATGTACGAACTGCTCCAAATGAATTTAGACTAACAATAGAAGAAATCTCAAGAATTATTGTTTCAGAAGCCTTAGCAGATTTTAAAACAGTTTCACATAACATAGATACATGGCAAGGACCTTTAGATGTTCAAGTAATAGAAGTTCAAAAACTTGTACTTGTGCCAATTTTAAGAGCTGGAGAACCAATGCTAACAGGAATTTTAAGAACACTACCTTATGCAAGAAGTGGTTTTTTAGCAATGAAACGTGATGAAGAAACAGCAGAGTCAAAACTTTTTTATGAAAACGTACCTTCTCTTGATGACAAAACTGTATTATTACTTGATCCAATGATTGCAACAGGTGGTTCATTAATTGATGGTATAGATTTCTTAAAATCAAAAGGTGCAAAAAAAATCATTTCATTAAACATTTTAGGAGCTCCTGAAGGTATAAAAGCTGTACAAGAAGCGCATCCTGATGTTGATATTTTTATTGCTCAAATTGATGAAAGATTAGATGATAATAAATATATAAGACCTGGTTTGGGTGATGCTGGAGATAGAGCATTTAATACAAATTAGAATAAATGAATAAATAGAAAAGAGTAATTCTACTCTTTTCTATTCTCTTTTAAATCCTTTACCTCTTCTCTTAAAGCCCTAATCTCACTAAGTAAAACATCTAATTTTAAGTGATCTTCATGAAGTTCTTCTTTCATTTCAGACTCTTGAAGTTTTTGCATTTCCCCAATAATAACTGCAACAAAAAGATTAAAAAATACGAAGGCTGCTATTATTACAAAAGAAACAAAATATAACCAAGCCCAAGGATGTACATCCATAGCTTCATACATAACATCAGTCCAATCTTCAAAGGTTAAGACTCTAAACAATGTAAGCATAGAAACTAAGAAATTACTCCATAATCCTGAAGGTAATTCACTAAAATAAAAGTTTCCTACAATTGCATATATGTAAAAAATTATAAACATAAGAATTACAATATCAATAATAGAAGGAATAGCTTTAATAAGCATATCAATAATTGCTTTTAATTCAGGTCTTGACGTAAAAAGTCTTAAAACCCTAAATACTCTTAATACTCTGGCAATTGCTGCAAACCCTGATTGTTCTAATGGTAAAAGTGTAACTACTACAATAACAAAATCAAAAAGGTTCCAACCATTTTTAAAAAAGTTTGTAAATTTTTTCTCTGCTACCATTTTAATAGCTATTTCAAAAATGAAATATATTGTTACAAAAACATCAGCAACTCTTAAAAACAAAGCATAGTTTGTTTCTACTTCTCCCATAGTTTTAAAACCAAGCACAGAAGCATATGCAATAATAATTAGAGTTGTTAAATTAGAAAACCATCTAGCATCTCTTACTTCTTGAACTCTTTCCATAGCCGTCATATATTAATCCTTATAAATAGCAAGTGCTAATAAAATCCAAGCAATAATTAGTAAAGTTCCCCCAATAGGAGTAATAGCACCTAAAATTGGCATATTTAAAATAACCAAAAAATATAAAGAAAATGAAAATACAATCATCCCTATAAAAATAAGCCATGAAGCAATTACTGCTTTTTTAGAATTTGGTTTTAAATACATAATAAAAGAAGCCGCAAATAAACCTAAAGTATTATAAAAGTGATATGCTACACCAGTATTATAAGTTTTAAGATATGTTTCTTCAACTATTGATTTTAATGCATGTGCACCAAAAGCACCAAGAGCAATTGCTAAAGCCATCATGATAGATGCAATTGTTAAAAAAAGTTTAACATTTTTGTTAAGTGTCATATATTTCCTTAATTTTTTTCGAAGTATAGCTAAAAAAAATTAATGAATATTTAAGTAATCTATAGAAGTTTTTATTTTAAATTATTTATCTTTTTTCTTTCTTTTTTGAAGAAAAGCCAGCACCTTTTTTCTCTTTTTTCTGAAGTTCTAAATCATTGATTAAAGTTTTATAATCCATGTTTTCTTGGTTCATTTTTGCAAAACAAGCTGCGATTACAGCAATTGCATTTGGCACTTCTTCTTTCTTTTTGTAAGCTTGGATATTTTTTTCGCTAACTTTGATTAAAGCAGTGAATTTTGGGATTGTAAGTTCAGCATCTAGTAATAATTTTTTAAAATCAATAAAAGTCATAAGGTTTATCCCTGTGTAAATTTATTTTTATTGTACAATAAAAAAACTTGAAAACAAAGGAATTTATATATTTTATATATAATTTATATATAATAGTTTGAGTTTATAACTCAAACTATTATACTACATCAACTTCCCAGAAGAAGTCAATCCATTCATTCGCTTCTCTAACTGCAAAATCAGGTTGTAATACTGCTGTTTTTTTATAAAAAAGAGTAGCAAGCTTAAAATCAACTCCAGGGAACTTCTGTCTTAATACTTTTAATATTTCAACCATAGTTTCACCTGAATCAACGATATCATCAATAATTAAAACTCTTTTAGCATGAGAAACATCAGGAATATTAAAAATATTAAATGTTTCAAGTTTTAAATCCCCTTCATAATGAATTGAATTTAAAGAATATAAATTTCTCATATCAAGAGCTTGAGCCATTAAATGAGAAAGAGTTAGACCACCTCTTGCAACTGCTAACAGAATATCTGGTTCATATCCTCTACATTTATCTACTAAAATCTGAGTGTCTTTTTTAAACTCATCATATGAATAATAATACTTTTCCAAAATAGTCCTTATAAAATAAATGTAAGTAAAGAGATAAACGTAATTGTCAAAATACCAATATTTAAATCTTTATATTGACCTTTTGCCAGTTTTATGATTGTATAAACTACAAACCCAGCTGCAATTCCATTTGTAATAGAAAAGGTCAAAGGCATTAAAATAACTATGAAAAAAGCTCCAGCACTTGTTGCTAAATCTGTATCTTCAAAGTTTATTTTTCCAAGTTCTGTAAACATTAGAACACCAACTACTACTAAAACTGGATAAATTGCATTTCCTGGAATTGATTTAAAAAGTGGTAACATAAATAAAGTTCCAACAAAAAATAGTGCTGTAAAAACAGCTGTTAAACCAGTTCTTCCACCCTCTTCAACTCCACTTGCACTTTCAATAAAAGCTGTTGTAGTTGAAACACCAAGAAGAGAGCCTGCTGTTGTAGCAATAGCATCTGCTTCAAGTGTTCTTTGTAAAGATTTATCATTTTTATTATTTTCTTGGAAAAGTTTTGCTCTTGTTCCTACTCCTGTTAAAGTACCTAAAGTATCAAACATATCAGTAATTAAAAATGTAATAATTACAGGTAATAATGATAAAGATAAAGCACTCATAATATCAAGTTTAAGTAATATCGGAGATATAGAGGCAGGTGCACTAAGATATGATGTTGGAAATTCTCCAAGACCTATACTCCAAGCTACAATTGAAGTAATAGAAATTGATAGAATAAAAGCACCTTTTATTTTATATGAATAAAAAGCAAAGGCTAAAACAAGACCTAAAACACCTAATAATACATTTGAATTTGAAAAGTCTCCAAGTCCAACCAAAGTAGCTTCATTATCTACAATCATACCCATTTGTTTAAGCCCAATAAAGGCAATAAAAGTACCAATACCCGCACTAATAGCACGTCTTAGATTCATTGGAATTGAAGTCATAATCCAAACTCTAAAGTTTGTAAAAGACAAAATTACAAATAATACCCCAGAAAGAAATACGATTCCTAAAGCAGTTTCCCAAGGTATTTTCATTCCTAATACAAGTCCATATGAAAAGTATGCATTTAATCCCATACCAACCGACATCGCTATTGGGGTATTTGACCAAAGCCCACTGAAAAGTGTAGCTAATATTGTAATTATAGCCGTTGCTGTTATTACCGCTTCCATAGGAAGACCCGCATCTGCTAAAATAAATCCATTAACAGGGACAATATACATCATTGTTAAAAATGTTGTAAATCCAGCGGAAAATTCGGTAAAAACATTTGTGCTATGTTCTTTTAGCTTAAACATAAATTTATCCTTAAATTTTTAAATTAAGGAAAGAGTATACAAAAAGTAAGGTAAATTTATAGTAAAAAGTTGTATAAAATACAAATCTTATTAGAAGAAATTGGATAATAAATCATGAATATAACTAATGATTGTGTAAAATGTATAGTAGGACAGATTCAAAAAGCTACAAAACTTTTAAATCTTGATGAAAAACTTTCAAATAAGATTATGACTGAAGTACATAAAAGGTCAAAAAACTTCTCTTTTAATGACACTCCTCCTTATGTTGCAAAAGATGTATATGAATATCTTGGAAAAATGACTAACCTTGAAGATCCTTTAGAAAAATTAAAACAAGAATCAATTAAAAAAGCTACCTCTTATCTTCCTTTAATCAATGAAAAAATTAAAAATAGTGAAGATAAACTATATACAGCAATAAAAGCAGCAGTTGCTGGAAATGTAATAGACTTTGCCACAACAAAAGAGTTCTCTTTAGATGAAGAAATAAACTCTATTTTTGAAACAAATTTTTCTGTAAATGATTATAAACTATTTAAAGAAGAGCTTTTTAAAACAGATAAATTAATAATTCTTAGTGATAATGCAGGAGAGAATGTCTTTGATAAAGTTCTAGCAAAAACAATAAAAAAACTATATCCAAATTTAAAAATCTATTATGCAACTAGAGGAAAAGCTATTATAAATGATATTACAACAAAAGAGGCTTTTCAAGTTGGGATTGATGAATATTGTGAAGTTATAAGTTCAGGAGTAGATACGCCAGGCTTAGAAAAAAGCCAAGCAAATGAAGATTTTTTGAAACTTTTTCACAGTGTACCTTTAGTTTTATCAAAAGGAATGGGAAATTTCGAGTCTTTAGAATCATATAAAGATAAAAGAATTTTCTTTTTATTTAAAGTAAAATGTGAAGTTGTAGCAAATAAAATACAAAGAAACCTAGGAGAGATTATTTTAAAAAGAGGATAAACTTGTTCTCAAGTAAAAACTTGAGAACAAGAAAATATAAAAACTTAAGAAATTAGATTTTTCAACTCTTTTAAACCTTTTTCTATCTCTTTTTTACTAGAGTTTGAAAAATTAAACCTTGCTTGATTAGAAACTCTTTTATCAGTATAAAAAACTGAAGCAGGCACGAAAGCAATATTTTTTGCAAGTGCTTTTTTAGCTAATGCAAAACTATCTTCAGTAAATTCTCCATAAATAAACATTCCACCTTTTGGTTTTTTGAATTTAAAACTTGGAATATATTTTTCAAAACAGGAACTCATAAACTGCATTTTCTCTTTATACTCTTTTCTAATCGTTTCTAAATGTTCAAATAAATCATTCTTTTTTAAATATTCATTTAAAAGCATTTGATTAAAAGTTGGAGTATGTAAATCTAAAGCCTCTTTTGAAACTAAAAGTTCATCTATTAACTCTTTTTTTGCACGAATCCACCCTACTCTTAATCCAGGAGCTACAATTTTAGAAAAAGAACCTAAATGAAAACTTTTTTCATAACTTGAAGAAATTGATTTTCTAATTTTTCCATTAAAATCCAACAAAGAATAAGCTGCATCTTCTATAAGATATGGATTATTTTTATTTAAAAGTTCCAAAATCTTTTTTCTCTCTTTTTTGCTTAAACACTTTGTAGTTGGATTTATAAAGTCACTCATCATATATAATCCAGAAGTTTCTTTTAAATTACTTTTTAAGAAATTTATATCTTCAAACTCTTTTATTTTTAAACCTAAAATTCTAAAAGCACTTAAGGCTCCTAAATATGAAGGGGACTGTACAAAAACATCTTCTTTTAAAAATGTTTTTGAAATAACATCAAAGGCTTGTTGGCTTCCTGTTGTTATTAAAATCTCATCTTTAGATGTAGGAAAATCATATTCATTTGTATATAAAGAAGCAATAATTTTTCTTAAACCTTCATTCCCTTGTGATTTTGAATATTGCATAGATAAAGAATTTTTAAATACTTTTAAGGAAGCTTTTTTTAGCTCTTTCATTGGAAATAAATTATGATCAGGCAATCCTCCTGCAAAAGAAATTGTCTTTTTATTTGTTGCATCTAGTATTTCTCTTATATATGATCTTTCGATTTTAGTTGATGTCATTTTTTTTCTTTCCCTTTTTACCCATTTTTATTAAAGTTTTTATTTTCACAATTATAATTAAATAATAAAAACTATTCTTTATCTTAAATTTCAAAATATTTGTCTTATATTGCTATTTTTTGGTATAATTTTAGTATGAAAAAAAATACAAAAATTCTTAGAAGTGATATTTTAAATAAAACTTATAATTATATTTACAGTAATTTAGAGCATCAAATCACTCTAGATGAACTTTCTTTTATAAACTCAGTTAGTAAATATCATTATCATAGGATTATAAAAGAAGAAACAAATAGCACAGTTTTTTCTCTTGTTACTACAATTAGATTACAAAAAGCAGCAAACTTATTATTAACAAATACAGATTCAACAATAAGTGAAATAGCTTCATCTTGCGGATATATTTCCCATTCTTCTTTTATTAAAGCCTTTAAAAATAGATACCATTATACTCCAACAAAATGGCGAGATGGTGCTTACAAAAAATTCTCAAAAGAGCTTTTAAAAGCCTTTCCTTCTTCTAGAGATTTTTCGAATATTGAACCTGAAATAAAAGTGTGCGAGGCTATTAAATGTGCTTATATTAGGCATAAAGGTTACAATAACGAGATAAAAAAAACTTGGCAAAAATTAAAAGCAATCGCTTATGAAAAAAATATTACAAATTATAGAGAAATAGCTTTATATCATGACAATCCTACAATCATACCTTTAAAAGAATGCTCCTATGTAGCTTGTATTGAGGTCTCAAATGATTTCAAAACATTAAGTACTTTTGAAATTCCCAAATCTCTTTGTGCAGTTTTTTATTTAAAAGGTGAGTATGGAGATTTGTTAAATTTTATTAGATATGTATATCATTTTTGGTTGCCAAACTCAGGGTATGAAGTAAAAACTACACCACCTTACGTAATATACAAAAAAAATCTATTTACAGAAGAAACAAAAGAGTTTGAACTAAACTTATATATACCTATTGCGGTAGCTTACTAAAATCTGTTTTATAAATATATTTTGCAATTTCTTTTAAAGTATACTCATCGTAAGCAAGTTCAGGCATAAGTTCAAATTCATCTATGGAATGTTGCATTATTGACATTTTTTTACTAGGTTTTAAAACCCAAGTAGCTAAATAATTTACAAAATCTTCTTCTTTAGGAAATGCTCTTATATAATTTTCTCTAATCTCACTTATAGATGGTGCTGATTTTTTTTCATGAATGTTATGGCAAGTTATGCAATTTCCTTGAAAAAAAAGTTGCCCATATTCTATTGCAAAAATATTTGTAAAAAGAATTATATTTATAAGTAGTAATTTCATAACTTATATGTTATCAAAAATATTATATTTTAACAATATTTTAACAGTAAAATCAATAAATAAAATCCATTTTTTAGCACTTTAACATAAAAACAATGTTACTATTTTCTAATTTAAGTAAAACTACTTTTATTAGCTTAAATGTAAAAAGGAAGAATATGTTTAAAAATAACTCTATAAAGTTCAAACTGCTAACAACACTTGTTGCCTCAATTGTAATTGTTGCATTAGCAATCTTATTTGAATCAATTTATTCAATGAAAGAACAAGCAAAAAATACTCTTGAAGAAACTAAAAAACTTTCTTATGAAACAAAAGAAAAAGAATTGAAAAATTATGTTTCTTTAGCATATAAAACTGTTGAATCTTATTATGCAAGAACTTCAAAAGACAAAATAAAAGAAGAAGTCAAAAGCTATATAAAAGAACAATCTGATTTTCTATTTTCAATTATTACTAGTGAATATGAAAAAAATAAAGATTTGATGAATGAAGAAGAATTAAAATTAAGAATAAAAGCAATTGTTGAAGCAACAAGATATGGCAAGTCTGGATATTTTTGGATTAATGATTTCGATTATAAAATGGTAATGCACCCAATAAAAAAAGAACTATCAGGAAAGTATTTTAAAAATACTCCAAAAGTTCCTTTTGTTGAATTAGGTGCTAATGAACTTAAAAAAACAGGAAAAGACACAGGATATATTGAATATTCATTTTATAATCCTACTAGTAAAGAAACTACTTTTAAAGCTTCAATAGTAAGAGTTTTTAAACCTTATAATTGGATTTTAGGAACAGGTGCTTATATTGATGATATTTCAGAAAAAATGAAACAAGAAGCCTTAACTGCAATTGCAAATATGAAATATGGGAAAACAGGGTATTTTTGGATTAATGATTCTAATCATGTTGTAAAATCACATGGAGGAAATGCATCATTAGTTGGAAAGGATATGACAGACCTTCAAGATAAAAAAGGTACATACCTTTATAGAGAAATTGTAAAAACTGCTAATGAAAAAAAAGAAGGAGGTTTAGTAAAATACTTCTGGAGTATTCCTGGGAAAAAAGGTGTTTATGAAAAATTTTCATATGTTCAAAAATTTGAACCTTGGGATTTAATAATTGGAACAGGAGCATATATAACAAATATTGAAGATCATCTAAAAAGTATAAATGAAAATACATCTAAAAGTATTAATTCTGCAATTATGCAAATAATTATTATTGTTGTACTTATTATCTTATTATTTAGTGTTGCAACTATTTTTGTTATGAATAAAGTTATTGTTAAACCTTTAGCTATCTTCGAAAATGGTTTATTAGACTTCTTTAAATATGTAAATAAAGAACAAGACGAGATTACTCCTTTAGTTATTAATTCAAATGATGAAATAGGAAAAATGTCTAAATTAATAAATGAAAATATTCAAAGAACAAAAACTATAATAGAGCAAGATAACTTACTAATTGAAGATGTTAAAAATATCGTAAATCATGTAGGAAAAGGATTCTTAGATAAAAGAGTTTCAAATTCAACAAATAATATGGCTCTTGAAGAATTAAAATCTTTACTAAATAATATGCTTGATAATATTCAAAAGTTAGTTGGTATAAATATCAATACTTTAAATGAAGTATTAGAAGAGTACGCAAATAGAAACTTTACAAAAAAAATCAATCCTGCAAATAGTGGTAAGATTGGTGCAGATATTATAAATATGAATAAAATGATTACCAAAATTTTATTAGATAATCAAAAAGATGGTATGAGTTTACAAAATAGATCAAACGAACTTACTACAAATGTACGTATATTAAATGATAATGCAAATAGCCAAGCTGCTTCATTAGAAGAAACAGCTGCTTCAATTGAAGAGATTACAGGTAATATAAAACAAACAAGTGAAAAAGCTCAAGAAATGTTGTTAATTTCTAATCAAACTCAAAAATCTGCCCACATAGGTAAAGATTTAGCTAGTAAAACTGTAAACTCTATGGATAAAATAAATGAAACAGTAATTGCTATTAATGAATCAATTTCTGTAATTGACCAAATAGCGTTCCAAACAAATATTTTATCTTTAAATGCTGCGGTTGAAGCTGCAACAGCAGGAGAAGCTGGAAAAGGATTTGCAGTAGTTGCACAAGAAGTAAGAAACTTAGCATCAAGAAGTGCTGAAGCTGCTAAAGAGATTAAAGAATTAGTAGAATCTGCAACAATAAAAGCAAATGAAGGAATAGAAATTAGTAAGTCTATGATTGAAGGCTTTAGTACTCTTGAAAGTAAAATCACGACTACAAGTCAATTAATTGATGATGTTACTAATGCTGCTAAAGAGCAAAATACAGGAATGATTCAAATTAGTGACGCAGTAAATCAATTAGATAAATTTACTCAAGAAAATGCTGCAATTGCAGATAAAACAAATGATATTGCAAGAGAAACAAATTCAATTGCAAATGATATTGTAGTAAAAGTAAATGAAAATAATTTTGACGGAAAAGCTTAAAAGCTTTTCTTGTCATCATCCTCTCTTTTTTCCTAATTAAACAATCTATTTATAATCAATTAATAAATTTAAGATACCATTATTCCCAATGGAACTTTTAGATAAAAAACACAAAATATACTTATTAGATGAAAATAATTTTGATTTTCCTACTTTAGAAATGATAAATGATGACCTTGTTGCAGTTGGTGGAGATTTTCATCCACAAAGAATAATAAATGCTTATGAAAATGGAATATTTCCTTGGTTTATTGATGAATATAATCATATTCATTGGTTCAGTCCTCAAAAAAGAATGGTTTTATATCCAAATGAATTTAAAATCTCAAAAAGTTTAAAAAGAACAATAAAGAACAAAGGCTTTATTGTTAAAACAAATACAAATTTTGAAGAAGTAATAAAAAACTGTTCAAATATTAAAAGAAAACATGAAGATGAGACTTGGATTGATGATAATTTTATACAAGCCTATACAAATCTTTTCGAACTTGGAGTTGCCTTCTCTATTGAAACATATTTAGATGAGAAATTAGTAGGTGGCTTATATGGCATAATGATAAATGATATTTTTTGTGGAGAAAGTATGTTTTCTCTTGAAAACAACGCTTCTAAGGTTGCCTTTTACCATTTATGCAAGCAATCCAAACAAAATGAAATTAAACTAATTGATTGTCAAGTTTATAATGAACACTTAGCCTCTCTAGGAGCAAGAGAAATACCAAGAGAAGAATACTTTAAGCTCTTAAAAAAGTAATAAACTTAAATATTTTATTAATATTCTTTACTCACAATTGATTAAGAAAAGAATTAATATTATTAATTACTTACTTTTTATTTAAAGTAAATACCAAAAGTGAAAAAAGGAGAAAAAATGAAAAAGATATTTGCAACAATAGCTTGTCTATGTAGCTTATCTTATGCAGTGGATTATAATCCTACAGAAGGTCAAATGTTATCACTTTCTTGTGCTTCATGTCATGGTACTGATGGAAAATCAGTCGCTGTAACACCTTATATAGCAGGCATGGGAAAAAATACCATGTATAGTATTCTATTAGCTTATAAAAATGGTGAAAAAGTAGGAACAATGATGCAAAAGCATGTAAAAGGTTTTAGCGATGCTGAGCTAGAACAAGTTTCTTATTACTTTTCAAAAATAGAAAGATAGAGGGTAAGATTATGATGAATAGAAGAAATTTTAATAAACTACTTGCAAGTTCATTTGCACTTTCACTTACTGCTTGTAACAGTATTACTAGCATGACAAGCACTTTACCAAAAAACAAAAAAAGAGTTGTTATTGTTGGTGGTGGTTTTGGTGGAGCTACTGCTGCTAAATATTTAAAAAAATTTAGCCCTGAAACAGAAGTAATTTTAATAGAACAAAATCAAAATTATTATACTTGTCCCTTTGGAAACACTGTTATTGCAGGATTAAATGATATTAAATATATCAAACATGATTATAAAACTTTAGAAAGTAAATATAAAGTACAAGTTATTCATAAAAAAGTAGCAAAAGTTGAAGCTAAAACACATACTGTTATTTTAGAAAGTGGCGAAGTTATTCCTTATCACAAAGCTATTGTATCTCCTGGTATTGATTTTAAATATGAAAAAGGTTATGTGGAAGATTCAGAGAATTACTCTCCACATGCCTATAAAGCTGGAGCACAAACTATACTCTTGAAAGAACAGTTAGAAGCTATGAAAGATGGTGGAACATATGTAATGGTTGCTCCAAAAAATCCTTTTAGATGCCCGCCTGGACCATATGAAAGAATTTCATTAGTTGCACATTATTTAAAAACTAATAAACCAAACTCAAAAATTGTTATTCTTGATCAAAAGAATAAATTTTCTAAACAAGGATTATTTCAAGAAGGTTGGGAAAAACTTTATGGGGATATGATTGATTGGAGAAGTTCAGAGTTTGGGGGCGCTGTTATTTCAGTAGATCCAATTAAGAAAGAGATAATAACAGAAGATGAAGTTGTAAAGGCTGATGTTTTAAATTATATTCCAAATCAAAAAGCAGGCAAATTAGCCTTTGACTCTGGATTAACAAAAGGTGATTGGTGTCCTGTTTATAAAAAGACATTTGAATCAAAACTTGTAAAAGATGTTCATGTTATAGGTGATGCTGCTATTGCTACAAAGATGCCAAAATCTGGCTTTTCAGCGAATTCACAAGCAAAAATTGCCGTACTTCAAATTGCAAGAATATTAAAAAAACAAGCTATTATTAATCCTCCAAAATTAGCAAATACTTGTTATAGTTTACTTGCTCCTAATTATGGGATTTCTGTTGCTGCTGTTTATGAAGCAAAAGAAGATATTTTTGATACAGTTCCTGGGTCTGGAGGATTAAGTCCTATGGGAGCATCTCCTAGTTTTAGAGCTACAGAAGCTGAATATGCTGTTGGTTGGTATAAAAATCAAATGGCAGATATTTTTTCTTAATAAGCTTATTGAATATGATACTCTTTGGAGTATCATATTTTTGTTTGTACAAGCAAAATTTACAATATTCTTATTTGTAAATAATATAAACTAACATTTTCTAACTATTAAAAATATTTTTCTAGACTATAATTAAAATAAAAAGGCTTTAGAATGAAAGCTAAAAAAATAATCTGGATTATTGGTGGAAGTAGCGGAATTGGACTTGAATTAGTTAAACTTTGCTTAGCTAATAATTACAAAGTGATTGTAAGTTCTAGAAACTGCTTAGATAATCCATCTTTACAAAATTTAAAAGATGAATATTCTGATGATATTTCACTTCTTAATTTTGATGTTTCATCAAAAAAAAATATAAAAGATATAGTAAAAAAGGCTTGGAGTATTTTCAATAAAATTGATATTTGGTTTTATAATGCAGGAGCTTATGAAGTTATGGACATAAACTCTTGGGATATTTCCAAATTTGAACAAATGAATGAAGTAAACTATTTAGGGGTTATACGAGTTATGAATGAAATCCTACCATATTTTAAAGAACAAAAAAGTGGTCAATGGATTTGGAATTGTAGTTTATCCTCTTATTTTGGACTTCCCCAAGGAGGTGGATACTCTGCTCCAAAAGCAGCACTAGTAAACCTTGCCCAATCTTTACAACCTGAACTTGATTTGCTTAATATTAAACTTCAAATTATAAATCATGGTTTCGTAAAAACGAGATTGACTGACAAAAACAGTTTTGAAATGCCCCAATTAATGACTCCTTTATTTACCGCTAAAAAGATTCTTGAAGGAATTGAACAATCCTACACTTTTGAAATTAGATTTCCATATTTTTTATCTTTAATTTTGAAAATATTAAGATTTTTACCATATAAATTATCTTTAAAACTTACACAAAAGATTTTGCCATGAATGCTTTAGATTATGCTTCTTTTTTTGAAAATATAACTAATAATACTTCAATAAATGAATATGAAAAAGTTTTAGATGCAGAAGCGAAGTTTAAAGACCCTTTTCATGAGGTTGTTGGTATTGAAAAAATTTATGATATTTTTCAGGATATGTATAAAAAACTTGATAATCCTAAATTCAAAATAAAAGAAGTTATTGAGCAAGGGAATATTGCCTATATAAGATGGGACTTTGAATTTAAATTTAAAAATACAACAAAGCAAGAATCTTTTGAAGGAATTAGCAGAATTGAATTTAATAAAATAAAAGTAATATCGCATATTGATTATTGGGATACAGCAGAAAATTTATATGAAAAAATACCAATTTTATCATCTTTTATCAAATTTATCAAAAGAAAAATTAAAAATTAGATATGGAAAAAAGTAGCTCAAAACTGGAAAAAAAAACTATAATAAACTATAGTTTAATAGCTATTCCTTTAGCTATTATTGGACTTCCTTTATATATTTATCTCCCTACTTTTTATACAAAAGATGTGGGTATTGATATTGGTCTTGTAGGTTTAATATTATTTATTGCAAGATTATCAGATGTCATTACCGATCCATTTTTTGGCTATTTAAGTGATAAAAGTGTTCAACATTTTAAAAGTAGAAAACCTTTAATGATTTTAGGTTCAGTTATTATAATATTTAGTTTTTACTTTTTAATTAATCCAAACCTTGAATATCCTAAATTATGGCTTTTAAGTTTTACTATTTTGATTTACATAGCTTGGAGCATGATTAATATTCCATATTTAACTTGGAGTAGTGAAATTAGTTTAAAATATGAAGATAAAACAGTTTTGAATAGTTATAGAGAGCTTTTTACAATAGTAGGTGTTTTAATAGCCTTATTAATTCCTTATGTCTTTAATGTTTCACAAAGTCCTCAAAAAACCTTGAATGTATTATTTATTTCTTTTTTAATTCTTTTCTTTCCTCTATTTTTTATAAGTTTAAAAACAATTAAAATAAAAGTAAATAAAAGTGATGAGATTAGTAGTAAATTTACTTTTAAAAATATTAAAAATATTTATAAAAATTTAGATGGACTAAAATCTTTACAAGTAGGTTATTTTTTTAATAACTTTGCAAATGCCCTACCTGCAACTCTATTTTTACTTTTTATTGAATTATTTATAAAAGAAAAGGAAGCTAGTGGAGTTGTTTTACTTTTATATTTTCTAGCAGGAGTCATAGCCCTTCCTTTTTGGAATATCTTATCAAATAAAATAGGCAAAAAGAAAACTTGGATATCTTCAATAATTTTAGCCTCTAGCGTTTTTATTTTTGTTCCTTTTTTAGGAGAACATGACTTAATTCCTTTTCTAATAATAAGTCTAATTTCAGGCTTTTGTTTAGGAGCTGATATGGCAATGCCAACTGCAATACAAAGTGATTTAGCACAAAAAGCAACTGGCTTTCAAAAAAATATTACTGGTTTTCTTTTTGGAATATGGACTATGATTACAAAACTTTCTTTAGCTTTTGCAGTTGCCTTTAGTTTTATAATATTAGAACTTTTTGAATTTAATACTAGCAATCCAAGTAAAGAATCTTTATTTGTATTATCCTTACTTTATGGCCTAGCTCCTGTTTGCATGAAAATAATAGCTTTATTTTTCATTAATAAATATGAAGACACTAATATAAAAATATAAAAATATAAAATCATAAATAATTATGAAGAAACATATTTTCACTACAAAAATTACTTATATAAATATAAAATGACATTTGAAGATATAACAAGGAGTTTTATATGAAATTAATTTTTACAACAATATTTATTCTTTCAATGCTTATTGCAAATACTTCCTTTGATGATATAAAAGCTCCTAAACCAGTAGATTATGTAGATGCAAAAAGTTTTAGTGGTTTATGGTATGAAATTGCAAGAACAGAAAATAGTTTTGAAAAAAATTGTGTTGGGGCAACTGTTGAATACACTCTTACACAAAAGCTTGAATACGAAGTGAAGAATAGATGTTTTAATAAAGTATTCAATGGAAATATAATCGAATACAATGGCATTGCAAAAGCCTCAGACGGGAATATAATGTCGCAAATTGATATGACATACTTTTGGATATTCACTAAACAATATAGAATAATATATTTATCAAAAGATTATAGCACAGCTGTTATTGTTGATAATGATATGGACTATGTATGGGTTATGAATAGAAAACCATTTATGAAAAAAGAAAACTTAGATAATATCGTTTCATTTTTATCAAATTATATGGATACTAAAGAACTCATTTTTACACCACAAAATCCAAAAGGGAAAAAGAACAATGACTAAGAAATTAAAAATTGCCGTTTTAGGAGCAGGAATAAGTGGTCTTAGTTCAGCTTACTTATTAAGTAAAAAACACGAAGTTGACCTTTATGAAAAAGACAATCGTTTAGGGGGACATGCAAGAACTACAATAGTAAAAGAAGAAAATAAAAACTTTGGAGTAGATACCGGATTTTTAGTATTTAATCACGCAACCTATCCTCTTCTTACAAAACTTTTTAATGAGCTTGAGGTAAAAATAGAAAACAGTGATATGAGTTTTGCTTTTTGGGATCAAAAAAACAATTTAGCTTATAATGGAGAATCATTAAAAGGAATGTTTTTTCAAAAGAAAAATATTTTCTCATATTCTCATATAAAAATGATTTTGGATATTATAAAATTTAATAAAAAGGCAAATAAAGATTTAGAAATAAATAGCTTAGATTTGAAGCTATCTTTAGGTGAGTATTTAGAAGATTATTCAAGCTATTTTAAAAATAGATATATTATTCCTATGGGTTCCTCTATTTGGTCAACGCCAAGTGATAAAATGAATGATTTTTCTGCAAAAACTTTTCTGCAGTTTTTTAAAAACCATGGACTATTAGGAGTTGATTCCCATCATCAATGGCTAACAGTAAGTGGTGGTTCAATCAATTATGTAAATAAAATCTCAAAGCAAATCTCAGGAAAAATCATAAAAAATAGTGATGTGATAAGTGTAATAAGAGAAAAAGAAAAAGTGATTTTAGTTCACAAAGATAATAGTAAATCAATATATGACAAAGTTATATTTGCTATGCATGCACCAGATGCTTTACAATTACTTGATGAACCAACAATTGATGAACTTATAATTCTTTCAGCCTTTGAATATAAAGAAAATAAAGCTTTTCTTCACAATGATACAAAAACTTTATTCCCAAACAAAAAAGTTTATGCAGCATGGAATTACAAAACAAATGCAAAAGGGGCAAAAGAAAATGACACAAAGGTAAGTTTATCTTATTGGATAAATAGATTGCAAAACTTAGATTCAAAAAAAGAGTATTTTGTATCACTAAATGAAACCCAACAACTAGAAGAAGTTATTGAAGAAATATCTTATGAACACCCACAATTTGATATAAAAGCAATTGAAGCACAAGAAAAAAGAGATGTAATAAATGGCAAAAATAATACATATTTTGCAGGAGCTTATTGGAGATATGGATTCCATGAAGATGGTTTATATTCTGCAAATACAATTGCAGCAGAATTTGGGTGTGAATTATGAGTCATAAATTTCAAGAAGGAATGATTTATCATAAAAGGTATTTTCCTAAGAAACATGATTTTGCATATAAGTTTTTTATGATTGATATTGATATGAATTCTTTTGAAAAACTTGATAACAAATATTTTTCAAAAAACAAATTTAATCTTTTTTCTTTTAATACAAAAGACCATTTTGGGAAAAATGAAGATTTTAAAGAAAATATAAAAGAGTTATTAGAAAAATATTCTATAAAAGCTACAAAGGAAATGAGGTTTATAACTCTTCCTAGTATCTTAGCTTATGTTTTTAATCCAATAAGTGTTTTACTTCTTTTTGAAGAAAATAAACCAACTTTTATGATAGCAGAAGTTCATAATTACAATGGAGGAAGAGCTATTTATCCTCTAAAGTTAGACTCAAAGGACAAGAAACATTATAAAGGAAAGATTTTAAAAGATATGTATGTTTCTCCTTTTTTAAAAGCAGAAGGAAAATATGAATTTGATTTAACTTATGAGCATAATAAATTTTCTATTGGAATCAAGCTTTTTGAAGAAGATAAAAAAATATTAACTTCCACCTTTGTAGGAAACTCTTTAGTATTTAATGAAAAGAGTATTGTTTCACTATTTTTTAGACACACCCTACTTACTTTTTGGGTAGTTACAAGAACAATTTGGCAAAGTTTAAAACTTAAATTAAAAGGTTTAAAATGGAATAAACCAAGACCATGTGATCAAATAAAAAGGGCATAAAATGAAAGAATTATGGAATAAACTAGGGAATAAATATTTTTCAAAAATCACAAAAGGAACATTAGAGGTTACATATTGTGATGGAAATACAAAAATATATGGAAATAATGAAAAACCAAAAGCAAAACTTCTTTTAAATAATGCAGATTTATTTAGAAGAATGACATTATTTGGAGATATTGGTTTTGCAGAAAGTTATATGGACAAAGATTTTGAATGTGATGATTTAACGGCACTAATTAAAATTGCACTAATAAATTCTGATGCCCTACAAACAAAAAGTGAAGACGAAAAAAAGTTTTCTTTATACAACCTTTTTCCTCTAATTAATAAAATTAAGCATACTATGAGAAAAAATTCTAAAACAAAGTCACAAAAAAACATACAAGAGCATTATGATTTATCAAATCAGTTTTTTAAACTTTTTTTAGATGATACAATGATGTACTCCTCAGCAATTTTTGAAAAACCAGACGAACCACTATTTGAAGCTCAAAAAAGAAAAATAGATATTCTTGCAAAAAAATTAAACCTTAAAAAAGGTTCAAAGGTACTTGAAATTGGTTCAGGTTGGGGAGCAATGGCTATGCATTTAGTCAAAGAATATGATTGTGAAGTTACAACTTTGACTCTTTCAAAAGAGCAAAAAAAACTTTGTGAAGATAGATTTAAAGAGCATAATATTCATGAGTCAATAAATATTATGTTAAAAGATTATAGAGATATGCAAGGAGAATTTGATGCAGTTATTGCTGTTGAAATGTTTGAAGCTGTTGGACGTGAATATTTTGATGTTTTTTTTAAAAAATGTGAAGAGTTGTTAAAGCCTAGTGGAATCTTGGTAATGCAAATAATTACAATGCCTGATCAAAGATATGATGCGTATTGTAAAGGAACTGATTTTATTCAAAAATATATTTTCCCAGGAGGACATCTTCCAAGTGTTGGAAAAATATTAGATGTAACAAGTAAAAATACTAAATTAAATCTTCTTCATATGGAAGAATATACAGAGCATTATGCAAAAACACTCAATATTTGGAATAAGAATTTTAAGCAAAAAGTTGAATATGTAAGAGAGTTGGGTTTTGATGACTACTTTATTAGAATGTGGGAAATGTATCTATGTTATTGTGAAGCAGCTTTTCTAACAAGAAATATAAATCTAGTACAAGTAGCTTTTACTAGATACCAAAATATGTCATTAAATGAAGGATTAGTAGCATGAAAGAAAAAATCCTAATTTTATCAATCTTTATTTTAATATTTACAGGATGTTCTCAAATGAAAATAGAAGATTTTACAAATAAAAGCCCAGAATTTATACCTCAAGAGTATTTAAATGGACCATTACGTGCATATGGAATGGTAAAAGATAGAAGCGGAAATATTATCAAAACATTTAAAGGTGAGTTAGTAGGTTCTTGGGATGAAAATGGTGTTGGAACTTTAGATGAAAAGTTTGTTTATGATAATGGCGAAACACAAACTAGAGTTTGGACTTTAAAACCTACAGGGGCTAAGAGTTTTATAGGAACAGCAGGAGATATAGTAGGAGAAGCACAAATGATTGCAAATGGAAATACAGTAATGATAGATTATACAATGCGTGTTCCATATAATGATTCAACAATTGATATAAATGTAAAAGATTGGCTTCATTTACAAGAAGATGGAGTAATACTAAATCATTCAAAAATGAAAAAATTTGGTTTCACAGTTGGGGAACTTGTTATTACTATAATAAAAGATTAAAATATCTTATAAACTTGTAAGAAGCTAGCATAAAAAATATAATAGTTCAGGATATTCAAGAGGAACACTTGGTAAAATTATTCCTTTAAGTGCTAGAATATTAGCTATTTTAGAGCTAGTTGATAAGCTATGTAATAAAAATAAGACTAAAGAATTTTTAAAAGAAAAGCAATAAGGTAAGTAATGAAAGTTGTTCTAAGTATAGCAGGTAGTGATAGTAGTGGTGGAGCTGGAATTCAAGCTGATTTAAAAACATTTGAAGCCTTTGATGTTTTTGGAT
Organism: Halarcobacter sp.; assembly: GCA_030145305.1. Classification (GTDB taxonomy): domain Bacteria; phylum Campylobacterota; class Campylobacteria; order Campylobacterales; family Arcobacteraceae; genus Halarcobacter. The sequence continues at coordinate 288,358 of JAQYVX010000001.1, forward strand.
GTACGGTCTTAACTGTCTTGACAGCACAAAACACTACAGGAGTAAAAAGTATTAGTACAGTTGATGCTTCTTTTGTAAAAGAACAACTAGAAATGGTATTTGAAGATTTTGAAGTAGGTGCAATTAAAATTGGTATGTTATTTTCAAATGAAATTATTGACACAATTAGAGAGTTTATAAAAGATTTAAATATTCCAATTGTCTTAGATCCAGTATTTATTTCAAAAGCAGGTTCAATGCTTTTAAGTCAAGATGCGATTTTAAATATGAAAACACTTTTTGATTATGCAACAATTATAACTCCTAATCAATTTGAAGCAAAAGCACTATTTAATTATGAAAAAAATAGTAATGAAGCTATTGATAAAATTAAAAAATTAAAATGTGCAACAATTATAAAAAATGCTATTGAAATGAATAAAAATCAAGAAGAAAAAAGTATTGATACTTTATATTTGAATCAAACTATAACAAAATACGAAACTCCTTTTTTAAATTCAAGAAACACTCATGGAACAGGTTGTAGTTTTTCAAGTGCTATTGCTGCAAATCTAGCTTTAGGCAAAAGTTTAGATGAAGCAATAGAAACGTCGAATAGATTTATATATAATGCAATAAAATATGCTCCAAACCTAGGAAAAGGAAAAGGTCCAATAGGACATAAGAAAGCTAGTTTATCTCTTCAAGATTAAAAAGCATATAAGAGAAAAGCCTAAAAAATACACTAATTTATTTAAGGAAAGAAATGAAAGCAATAATATTTATAGTTCATGGAAGTAAAAAAGAAAAATCAAATAATGAATTTTTAGAATTAGTTGAAAACATCTCAAAGAAAGATAAAAAATATGATTTAAAAAAAGCAGCTTTTTTAGAGTTTGCAACTCCTGATATTAACTCTGTTGTAATTGAGTTTATAAAAAAAGGAGCAAAAGAGATTTACTTTTATCCTTTTTTTTTAAACTCAGGAAAACATGTAGTGGTTGATCTTCCTAATATAATTGAAGATTTAAAAAGAAAATATTCTGATTCTAATTTCATTTTACTTCCACATTTTGGAAAATCAAAAAAAATTGAAGATATAATCTTAAATGATATTTAATAGAAGAACAAGTCTACTCTTGAATAGTCCAAATAAACTTCTTGGTATCAAACCCAGAGTTTCTTGCTTTTAAAAGTAGCTCTTCTTTTACTTTCTTATCAATTTTTTTATCTCTACTTAATATCCATAAATATTCTCTTGAAGGGCTTCCTACAAGGGCATATTTATAATCTTTGTCCACGTCTATTATCCAATAATCCCCATAAAAAGGTCTAAAAAAACTTACTTTTAGTTTTGAATTTGTATTATCAATAGCATATGCAATTCCTTTTGCCTCTTTTTTCTTATCATCTTCTATTTTTGTACATTTATTTATTACTTCAATTTTATTGTCTTCTATAAGATTGTATCTTGCAGTTACATTTTTACAACCTTTTTCAAAGAAGTGTTCAAATCTTGCTATTTCATACCAAGTACCTTTATAACTATTTATATCAACGCTTTTCTTAGTGCTTAAGTATTCATGTTTTGTGCTACAGCCTACAAAAAAAACTAATAATGCCAAGAGTAAAATATTTTTCTTCATCTCAATCCTTTTTATGCACATTTATTTTTATATAAATCTTTTATTGTTTCAATAAAAAATCCATTATGATTTGGAGCTTTTGCAACTCTATAATCAAGAATTCCTACTTCGTCCGCTATTTCTTTATATTCAATTGATAATTCAAATTCAGTTTCTGAGTTATCAACAGTAAAGGAAATAGGATAAACAAGAACTTTTTTATCTTTCATTTCTTTTAAAGTAACATCCATATAAGGCTTAATCCACTCAACAGGACCTAATCTTGATTGATATGCCACATGAATATTTTTAAACTTGATTCCTTGCTTCTCAAGCTCTTTTTTTGCACATTCTACATTTTTTAAAACATGCTCTTGATATGGATCACCTTTGTCTATTAATCTTTGAGTTAAACCATGTGCTGAAAAAATAAGTTCATAATCTTCACTGTTAACATCACTTATCCTTTCTTTGATTCTTTCAACAATTGCTTTATTATAATTCTCATCATCATAATAGGAATCTAGTGTTTTAATTTTAGCTTTTATTTTAAGTTTTTTTGCCCATTTTTCGAGCTCTTCAATAGATGATTTTGTAGTAGTTGAGGAATAATGTGGATACATAGGAATTGCATAAATCTCATCATAGTCTCGCAAATCTTCTAATACATCTTTTGCAAAAGGAGGAGTGTATCTCATTTTAAAGAAAACATCAGCATCTAATATTTTATTTAGCCTTCTTACTAATCTTTTTGTATGTCCAACAATTGGAGACATTCCTCCTAGTTTCGCATAATTTTCTTTTGCCTCTTTTTTTCTTAAAGTCGTAATAAGAAATCCAATCATTGCACGAATGGGTTGAGGAGCTCCTATTATATATTTGTCATTAAACATATTTGTTAAAAAAACTTCTACCTCATCTAAATTATTAGGTCCACCCATATTCATTAATACAATAGCTTTTTTCAAAACTTTCCTTTTTGTAGTATTTTATTGGTTTTAGAAGTTCTTTTGTATGCTTAATTTGTTATTTTATATTTTTCTTTGCTCTAATAAACCTTTTGTAATCCTATGTCTATATTCAAACATTGTATTAAGCTCTTTTCTTATAAAAAAGTCCAACAGCTCCCCTACTTTACCAAAAGGAAGTTCATAGTTAACTACATCTTTAAGCTCACACATACTCCCTTTTTTTGTAAAAATATGTGAATGTTCCCAATACTTAAAAGGTGATTTTACAGCAATATCTACAAGTAAATTAGGTCTTTGTAGTTTATCAATTTTAACATCCCATCTAGTAGGAATAAAGTATTTAACAGTTTTTATTTTTACTATACCACCTTCATGTGGTATAAAGTCTTTATTTATAAGTTCTAATTCTGTATCTAAAGGTGTGATAGCTTTTAAATTATTCATGTTTAAATGAAATTCAAAAAGTTCATCAATATCACAGTTTAAAAAAGAAATTTTTTCAAAAGTTTTCATAATTTTTCTCTTTCTATTCTACTAAATTATTAATTGTATCTTCAATAGTTTCATATTTAAATTTAAATCCACTATCCAATAATCTTTTAGGTTTCGCACATTGTCCATCAGTAAGAACTTGTGCACCTTCACTAAATATTAAATTCAATGCAAATTGAGGCACAGGAAGTATTGTTGGTCTATGTAGTGCTTTTCCTAAGGCTTTTGTTAATCCAAGATTTGTAGTTGGAGTTGGAGCTGTTAGGTTAAACACTCCTGTTAGTTCTTTATTTGAGTACACATGAAAATAAGCTTCTAATAAATCTTCTATATGTATATAAGAAAAGCTTTGTTTCCCATTTCCAATAGTTCCTCCAAGACCTAATTTAAAAGGAGTTATCATTTTCCCTAATGCTCCTCCTTCTCCTAAGACTATTCCAAATCTAAAGATTGCAGTTCTTATTCCAAATTCTTCTGCTCTTAAAGCTGATTTTTCCCAAGCTTGGCAAAGTTTACCTAGAAAATTATCTTCTAATTCATAAGATTCTTCATCATAACAATCTTTATTTTTATATATTCCAACAGCCGATGTTGAAATAAAAAGTTCTGGTTTCTTATCTGCTTGGTACATTGCTTCAGTTAAGGCTTGCGTTGTATCAATTCTACTTGCATAAAGAAGTTTTTTATAAGAGTTAGTCCATCTATTTATAATATTAGCGCCAGCTAAATTTATAACTATATCTGCTTGGCTTATAATTGCTGTTAATTTTTCTGTATCTTTTAAATCTTCTCTTTTTATAGCTATTACTTTAAAATCTTTTGATTCAAATAAATTTTTCAAGTTTGTTCCCACAAATCCTGAAGCTCCAGTTATTGCTACTGTTTTCATTCTAAACTCCTTTGCAATATTATATTTGTAGTATTATATAAAAGATATGGGTTCTTTGTATAAATTTTATGTTAGTTTAGAAATTTAAAAGAGTTTAAATCAAACACTTCTTTTTTCAATAAACTCTCTAAATTCTTTTGCTCCATCTTTAGAACTAGTAACTACATCATCAATATTTACAAAGGATATTTCCAATTTAGATTGTTCAATACTTTGCATAGATTTAATCTTATCTACATTTACAATATAAGACCTATGTACTCTAAAGAAGTTCTTATCTTTTAGAAGTTCTTGCATATCTTGCATTTTTTTCCTAACATAAGCATCAGTCTCTTTTATTTTTATAATTACCTCATCAAGGTCTGCTTTTATATAATAAATATCATCTAAGTCTATCATATAAATTTTAGAACCTCTTTTTGCAATTATTTTTTTAGAAGTATTATTTTCTTTCAAACTATTATTTTTGATATATTTTTCTAATTTTTCTAGACTTTTTTTAATAGATTCATTTGAAATTGGCTTTAAAAGATAATCTAAGCCACCACTTTGGAAAGCTTCAAGAGCATATTCAGCAAAAGCTGTTTGGAAGATTATAAAAATATTTGGATTTATATTTATTATTGTATTTGCTAGTTCTAAACCTGTCATTGTTGGCATTGAAATATCTAAAAAAGCTACATCGAATTTTGTTTTTGAAACTTCTTTTATAGCATCAATTGGATTATTACATTGTATTATATCACTTATGCCTTCTTCTTTTAATATTCTTTGCAATCTATTTAATGCTAGTTTTTCATCATCTACTATTAATGCTTTCATCTTATTCCTTATTCTTAACTCTCTTAAGTTAATTTTTTAACCTAATAATAAAAACCATTATATCATTTTTGATTTCATAGTCTAATTTTCCCACATTTAAGAGTCTTAATCTATTTTCCAAATTACTTAATCCCGTTCCAAATTTCACATTTTTACTTATTAAGCCATCGTTTGAAACTTCTATAGTTTTATTTTTTACACTTATTTTTATATTTAACTCTTTTTGAGTATATCCATGCTTTATTGCATTTTCAACAAGAAGTTGAATTGAAAACTTTGGAACCATTATTAGAGAATCTTTACTATTCATTTCCACTTTCATTTTTATATTATCTTCAAATCTAATATTTTCTATTTTTAAATATGTTTGAACCATTTTTATTTCATGTTCTAAAGATATCATTGTATTTTTTGTAATTGCATTTCGTAAAAATTTTGATAATTCAAGTGTCGCTTTTTCTGCTTTTTTTTGATCTTGATAAATTAATTCAGAAATAGAATTTAAAGCATTAAATAAAAAATGAGGATTTAGCTCATTTTCCAAGGCCTTTATTTTTGTCTCTAAAACCTCACTTTTTATAGACTCGTTTTTATATTTCATTGAGATAAATTGATGAAGAATAAGTCCAATCAAAAAGGTAAAAAAACCAATAATCGTACTAATATAAAACCAAAAAGGAGTAATAAAATCAATTATAAAAAAATCACCTAAAGAAAAGAGTAAAAAACTCAATAAAAAGCCTAAAAAGCCAGATAAAAAAGAGAATACAAAACTAATAAAATACCAAAATTTTCTATTTACTTTTGGAAGCACATAATCATTTGAAATTGTAATTAATAAAAAAGCACTTAAGGATATAAAAACAGCACTAGAAGTTCCAAAAAGTATTGTAGAGAATTCTTTTAAATTAATATTTATAAAAAAGAAAAAAAGTGAGATAAGAAAACCAAAAGAAGCTCCTATTATAGTTATATATACCCAATCATTTTTTGATACTTTTAACTCAACACTTGGCATTTAATTCCTTATTTAATGTTTGAACACCTATTGCAATTCCAGGCCAACCTTGTCCTGCAAAAACTGTATCGCCTATATTATAAAGTCCTTTAAAAGGTGTATTACAAGAGGGGGTTTGTAAAATATTTTTTAGTGTAATAGCTCGGCCTCCACAGTTATATCTATTTATATATCTTTTAAAAGTTTTAGATGTGGCTGAGAACTTTTTTATTATATCTTCTTTTTTTATTGTTTCAAAATTCTCTAAAAAGTGATTTATAATAAAATCTTCTGTAATTTTTTTCTGCTCTTTATACTCTTGATTATTCAAGTCTTTCCAAAATAGTGCTTTTGTATGAGTAGAGATTGTTACACTATATCCATTTTGAGACAATTTATTATCATCTTTTGAAGAAAAAGATACAAAAAAAGAGTTTGAAATAGAATTAGGAATTTCATTTTTTAGAATAATTTGATAATGATGTAAAAAGTCTTTTTTTACATCTTTTGAATCAAGAGTAAGATATATAACAAAAGCACTTTGATTACTAAAAGAAAACTTATCATAATATTTTTTTATATTTTCATCTTCAAAAAGGATAGAACTATTATAAATACTACTATTTAAGATAATATTTTTTGAGCTATATTCATTTTTATTTGATAATATTTTATAAGAATTTTGCTCTTTGATTATCTTCTTTATTTCCTCATTTTTATGTACATTTATGTCTTCTAAAAGTCCATCAAAAATAGCTCCCATTCCACCATTTGAATAAAATACATCATGAAAAGGATAAGCTAGCCCAATACAAAGAGAAAGCAAAGAGATTCCCTCTGCTTTTGTTTGTAAAGTAATTAAAAGCTGAGCATCTATAAACTCTTTATACTCTTTTGAAATATTAATCAAAGTTTCATTTATATAATTATTGGCATTTTTAATTAAATCAAAACCAAAAACAGAAAAAAGTTCTAATACTGAACTTGCTGTTTTTTTGTATGAATCTAATGAATATTTAGCATAATGCAATTTTTTAAGTTCCCAAAATTTTTCATCTACTTCTTTTATTTTTTCCCAAAAAATCCTATTATTTTTATGGGGATACACTTTATTTAGATTTTCTAAAAAAGTCTCAAAATCCTTTACCCTATCTAAGACCTTATTATTTTGAAGTACTCTTATTGCAATTTCACTTTTTTTTATATCTGGAATAAAACCTGCTTTATCAAAAATATCTTTTACTGGATGATTCTTTTCATATCCTACAAAAGTTGTTGCACCTGCATTATAAAGATTTCCATATCTTTTAAAAGTGCTAGCACAGCCTCCAAGGTTAGAGTCTCTTTCAAAAAGTATTAAGTCTTTTTCTTTATTTAAACTTGAGATTAAAGTTCCTCCAATTCCAGAACCAATAACAGCTAAATCAAGAGTTTTCATTTTTTGCTCTTTTGAAGTTTTCGATTGCTTGCTTTCTTGATATTGAAACATCAACAATACTTTTTGGATACTCTATAAAAAGATTTGATGAAAGCCCATTTTCCATATGCAGAAGTTTGGGCTCTACATTTTTTAATTCAGGTATTACACTTTTTATAAAAATTCCTTCAGGGTCAAATTTTTTTGATTGAGTATATGGATTAAAAACTCTAAAATAAGGACTAGCATCAGCTCCTGTACTAGCACCCCATTGCCAAGAACCAATATTTGAACTAGCTTCATAATCTAAAAGTTTTAAAGCAAAATACTCTTCTCCTTTTTTCCAATCCAAGAAAAGATTTTTTGTAAAAAAAGAGGCAACTATCATTCTTAATCTATTATGCATAGTTCCTGTATTATTTAAATGTCTCATTGCTGCATCTATAATAGGAACGCCTGTTTTACCTTCACACCATTTTTCAAAATGCTCTTGGTTTTCACTCCAATTTATTTCTATATTATTAAAGTTTTTATTTTCTGATTGTGGGAAATGAAATAAAATACAATTATAAAATTCTCTCCAAAAAATTTCTCTTATAAAAAATTCAGACTCCACATCTTCAAAAGATTTAAAATAATTAAAAATCTCTTTAGCCGAGATTAATCCAAATCGTAAATGAACAGATATTTTTGATGTTCCATCTAAATAAAAAAAATCTCTAGCTTCTTTATAATCAGCAATTTTTTCTTTAAATTCATCTAATAAAACATAAGCATCTTTTTTTAAAAAAGCTGGCATATTCTGCTCTTCAAATCCCATTTGTTTTAAACTTGGAATAAAATCATAATCAAACTCCATTTTTTCTAAGTTCTCATTTCTTTTAAAGGTTTCTAAGTTCTTTGAAGAAGTAATCATATACATGGATTTATAAAAAGGAGTAAACACTTTATAAGGTGTGCCATCAGCTTTTAAACTTTCATTTGGATTTAAAATAAAGGAATCTAAATATCTACTAAGTGGTATAATTTTTTCAATCTCTTCATCTCTTTTTTTAGCATAAGAATCAAAATCTACTGAACATAAAACTTCATCAAATCCTTTTTCTTTTAATTTTGTAAAAACATTAATTGGTTCATCATAAAAAATAGCTAAATCTAAACCTAAGCCTTGTAGTTTTTTCTTTAATTCTAGAACTGATTTATATATGAAAGTAACTCTTTTATCAATACTTGGAAGTTTATTTAAGATATTTTTATCAAAAATAAAAATAGGTAGAACATCTTTTTTTGCATAAGACAAGATTGCATTATCAGATATTCTTAAATCTCTTCTAAACCAAAGAATTTGACTCATTTATACGCCTTTACACTCGAACGTAAAGCTAGTTCTTTAGGATAAGGATTTAAAAATTTTTGAGTAATTAAATATTGAATATCAAATCTTTTTGCATAAAGTTTTAATAGTTTAATAACAGCAATTAAAGGAATTATCTCTTCTTTAAAATCGTCAATTGATTCTAAAATTTCATCTTTTTCATCTTTTGAAATTAGTTTTTTAAAATATCCATAGATGTGTAAAAGAACATTGTAAGTATTTGAAATACTTCCTTTTAAACTTAAAGATTCTAAAAATGCAAGTTTATACTCTTCTAAAACTATTTCTAGCTCTTTTTTATCATGATTTGCAACTATATTTCCAAGTTTTTTATATGCTGCGTGTGATTTTGCATAAATTAAATATTTATAAGAAGTATGAAACTGTACTAAATCTTTAAAAGATGGACTTGTTTTTAAAAACTCAAAAATATGCTTATATGCAAATATTTGCATTAAAAAATTTTCTCTAAGCCAAGCATCATTTAATCTACCTTCTTCTTCCAAAGGAAGTAAAGGATAACGCTCTTGAATCTGTTTTGCAAAAAGCCCTACTCCTTTTTTCTCACTTGGAGTATTTGTTTCTTGATAGACTTTAACTCTTTCCATTCCACAAGTTGGAGATTTTGACTTTAAAATGAATCCACATAATTCATCATCTTGGATTTGTTTAGCACATTTAATAGAAATATCTTCTAATTCTTTTGTTACATCTTTTTTTGTATTTGAAGTAATCACATTTATTTTATTATCAATCTCTACAAGTCTTATAGCTTCTCTTGGAGTAGAGAATATAATTTTTTCAGGACAATAAGGAACAAATTCAAAATATTTTTGTAAAGTTTTTACGATAAATTGATCTCTTGCATGAGCGCCATCATATCTACACATATTGCCTAAAAGGCAAGAAGAAACACCTATTTTCATATTAAATCCTTTTTATAATTGCCTAATTATATAAGAATAATATACTTTTTGTATCTTTTGGATGTTAGTTGATATTTATTTTTTTAAATCTATTGCAAAATGTAATCAATCTTAATACTTTTGTTTTAATCAAGTAGAATAGACATTATGAAAAAAGATATTTATGAAAAAATGCAAATTTTAGCAGATAGTGCAAAATATGATGTCTCTTGCAGTTCAAGTGGGAGTGATAATAATCATAAAACAGGAGAACTAGGAGCCACACAAAATAGTGGAATTTGTCATACTTTCACAGCAGATGGCAGATGCGTCTCTTTATTAAAAGTATTACTTACAAACTATTGCATTTATGATTGTGCATATTGCATAAATAAAAAATCAAATGATATAAAAAGAGCTGCCTTTTCTCCAAGAGAACTTGCAGACATTACAATTAATTTTTATAAAAGAAACTATATTGAAGGACTTTTTTTAAGTTCAGGAATAATAGACAGTGAAGATCACACTACAAACTTAATATTAAGAGTGTTAAAAATTTTAAGATATGAATATAAATTTAATGGCTATATTCATGTAAAATTAATTCCTGGAGCAGATGAAAAACTTATTGAACAAGTAGTCTCTTTAGCAAATAGAGTAAGCTCAAATATAGAACTTCCAAGTGATAAGTCCTTAAAACTTTTAGCCCCTAATAAAACAAAAGAAAAAGTTTTACAACCACTGAAATTTGCAAGAGATTATTCACTTGAAAAAGACAAAAAACCAATTGGCATGAGCACTCAATTAATAATTGGAGCAACACCTGAAAATGATAAAGACATACTAAAACTAAGTTCTGCTTTATATGATAAAGCACTTTTAAAAAGAGTATATTATAGTGCATATATTCCAGTAAATGATAATAAAAATCTTCCTTCAATTATTACGAAACCGCCACTTTTAAGGGAACATCGTTTATATCAAGCTGATTGGCTTTTAAGATTTTATGATTTTTCATATGACGAGATTGTTTCTGATGAATTCCCAAACTTAGATGAACAACTTGACCCTAAGACCTCTTGGGCTCTTCGTAATCTAAGTTTTTTTCCTATGGAAATAAATACTGTAAGTAAAGATGAACTTCTTAGAATTCCAGGAATGGGAGTAAGAAGTGTATTTAAAATATTAAAAGCAAGAAAGTACAAAAGTCTAAATTTTGATGATTTAAAAAAGCTTGGAATCTCACTTAAAAGAGCAAAATATTTTATAAGATGTAAAGGAAAATATCAAAGAGAAATTCCTTTTGAAAATGATAGAATTAGAACTGCTCTAATAACACCACCTGAAGCAAAAAAAATAATACAACCCTCTTTATTTGACATAGAATATAGTGCAATTACAGGTGAGTTATGATTTTAATCTATGACAAGACTTTTGAAGGATTTTTAAGCTTAGTTTATAAAGTTTATTATAAAAAATTAATTCCAAGTAAAATAGAGACAAAATATCCAAATACTCTTTTACTTGAAGAAATAGAAGAGATAATAACCCAAGAGTCAAATGCTATAAAAGTATTTGATGCCATAAAAAAAAGCTTTCCTAAGAAATGCTTTGAAATGATTCTAAATATCTTTATGTGTGATAGCAAAAATTTTGAAATGCCCCTTTTAAAATATATAATATTAGGATTTAAAAATAAAAATGAACTTTTTAATATAAATAATGAAGAGGTATTTTTTTTACAAAATTTAGAAAAAGAACTTTTTAGGCAAGTACATAAAATGTGTGGTTTTACAAGATTTAAAGAGCTTGAAGATGGAAGTTTATACGCAAAAATAGAGACAAAATTTAATGTCCTCTATTTTTTAGGCAAGTACTTTTTTAAAAGATTAAATAATCAAAAATATATAATCCATGATATAAATAGAAAAATTGCATTTATAAAAAATGATACTTATGTAGGTATACAAAATATTGCATCTTTTGAAGAACCAAAACTATCAACAAGTGAAAAAAAATTTGACAAGCTATGGCAAACATTTTTTGACTCAACAGCAATAGAAAGTAGAGAGAATAAAAGATGCCAACAGAATTTGGTGCCCTTACTGTATAGAACGTACATGAATGAATTTAAAAAATAAGATAGAATATTTTATAGATTTTATAAAGAGAGAAAAATCTCTCTTTATAATTTACCATTTATTCCCTTGACCTTGACCTTGGCCTTTTTGACCTTGTCCTTGTCCCATGCTTTTTTTATTGGTATTTCTTTGGTTTAATTTATCAGCATATCTTTTTTCTTGATAAGTTGTTAACTCTAAAGGAGTAACTTTCCCATCATTATTTACATCAATATCAGAAAAATTTGCTGAATTATTTACATTTCTCATTAACTTACCAGATTCTACTTTTTGATTTATTCTTTGTACTTTTATAGCATCAAACTCTTTTGAAGTAATAACACCGTTATTATCTTTATCATAAGTAGAAAATTGCAAAGGACCTCTTGCTGGTAAAATATCAGCAGCTAAGATAGTTGCACCTAATACACAAAAACTAATTGTTAAAAGTTTTAAAGCTTTCATAATGTCCTCCTTCGAACTCTTATTCCATAATTATATAATACTTTTATGAATCGATTTTAAACTGAATCTTAATTCACTCTTGATTTAGATATATAAATTAGTCTAAATTTTAGTCTAAAACAACTATAATAATAAATCTATTTAATATAAAATTTTAGTGTAAAACACCAACTAAAAATCAAGGATTTCCCATTAAAAAACTACTTATTATAATCATATACATATCATTTTTTTCAAATTATCTACTTGCAAGTAATAAAGAAATTCTTAAGGAAGAAATTATTAAAAAAAATATTGGGAAAATGCTAATTGTAGGCTTTCGAGGTACTGATATTAAAGAGCTTGACAAATTAATAAAAAATATAAATAAATATAATATTGGTGGAATAATTCTTTTTGATATAGATAGTCCTAGTAAATCCTTTCCTAGAAATATTATCAATAAACCTCAACTAAAAAAACTTATTTCTGATATAAAAAATAAAACAAGAAAAGACTTGTTAGTTTCTATAGATTTAGAAGGGGGAAAAGTAAATAGATTAAAACCCAAATATGGATTTGAATATATAAAAAGCCAAAATCAAGTAGCAAAAGAAGGAAAAGAAGAAGCAAATATAGTATCAAAAAAAATAGCCAAAGAATTGAAAGAAATGGGAATTAATCTAAATTTCGCACCCTCTGTTGATGTAAATATAAATCCTAATAATCCAATTATTGGAAAAATTGGACGTTCTTTTTCATCAAATCCAAAAATTGTTGGAGAGTTTGCCAATATTTATATTAAGAATTTTCAAAAAGAACAAATTATTCCTGTTATAAAACATTTTCCGGGTCATGGAAGTTCAAATAAAGATAGTCATTTAGGCTTAGTTGATCTTACACAAACATATAAAGAAAAAGAATTATTACCTTTTAAATCAATTATTGAAAATAATTATAAAGGAATGATAATGACAGCACATATAATGAACAAAAATATAGATAAAAATTTTCCCGCAACTCTTTCTAAAAAATTCATTGAAGGTAAATTAAGAAAAACTTTAAAGTTTGAAGGCGTAGTAGTAAGTGATGATATGGCAATGGGAGCAATTGTAAATCATTTTGGTTTTGACAATGCGTTAACACTTGCAATTAATGCAGGTTGTGATATGTTAGTTTTATCAAACAATGGCAAAAATTATGATGATAATTTAATAAAAAAAGCTGTTAATTCAATCTATAATTCAATAAAAAAAGAGAAAATATCAATAAAAAAATTAGAGCAAGCTAACAAAAGAATAAAGATATTAAAAGAAACATTTATATTATAAATAGATATTTTTTTAAATTAAAGTATTTTTAACCACTGTCCTATTATTCTTTGCTCAGCTTTTACTGTTGTAGTTGCTCCATGACCTGGATATATTGTCATATCTTCTTTAATATTTAAAAATTGTTTAATACTCATTTTCATATCTTTAGGTGAACTAAAAGGAAAATCAACACGACCAATTGAACCTTTAAAAATAAAATCGCCAGTAAAAAAAGCTTTTCCAATTTTAATTGCACTACAGCCAGGAGTATGTCCTGGAAAATGAAAATATTGAATATTTAAATCAGCAAATGAAAAAGGTTTTTTGTCATTAACTTTTACATCAGGTTTACTTAAAGCATAACCTTCATTTTCAAAATCATTTTCTAATAAAAAGGCATCCCCAATAGGACAATAAATTGGAATATCAAATGCTTCTTTTAAAGCTTTATTTGACCAAATATGATCAGAATGCCCATGAGTATTAAGAATTACTAAAGGGTTTTTAACATTAGCTTTTACCCATGATACAGCACCCATTCCAGGGTCAATTATTATTTCTTGTCCATTATTTGAAACTATATAACAGTTAGTTTGATATGGGCCCATTGGTTTACACAATATTTTCATATAATTCTCTTTCCTTTATTTTATTGCTATAAGATTATTATCAATAAAATTAATTATTCATAATCACTAGCAATTAATTCGTTAGTAATGTGTTCAACATTATTTTTACTGTCAACTAATACAACTGTTGGTTTATGATTTTCAATTTCATTTTCATCTAATGAAGCATAGGCAATAATAATTATATTATCTCCTATTTGAACTTTTCTAGCAGCTGCACCATTAAGACAAATATCTCTTTTTCCAAAACTTCCTTTAATCACATAAGTAGAAAATCTTTCTCCATTATTAATATCAACAATATCTACTTTTTGCCCTACTCTTAATTTTGCTTCATTCATCAATTCTTCATCTATTGTAATAGATCCAACATAGTTTAAATTCGCATCAGTTATAGTTGCTCTGTGAATTTTACTATATAACATTTCAAACTTCATCTAACTCATTCCTTAAATTTATTATTTTTTGTATAAAGAATTAATTTTATACAAACTTTATTCTAACTATTTTTTTTTATCAATTTCGTATAGTACTCTTCCAATAAATGTTTATATTCAGGTTTTAGATAAAATCCAAATAATTGATAATAATATTTTATTGTCATAGACAATGCTTTCTCTTTATCTAAAATACCAATTTTCACATCTTCTAATATTGTTTTATTAAATCTCAAACAAATATCATTAAAAGTTCTTGCACTACATTTTTCTATATATCCATCTTTTACACAATTTTCTAACATTGTATAACTACGTGAATATAGATTATTTATATGAAACATCTTATCTAAAAATTCAGGACCCTCATGTTCATTTACTTCTGGATAAAGTTCATAATACTGTTTAGTATACTTTTCAAATTTCTCATCACCATGAGAGAAAAATAGTAATTCAAAAATTTCTGGCTTTTCATAAGCATGTATTGAGAAACATTTACAAACTGACATATAAATTTCAATAGAATTTTTACAATCCGAAATACAGTCTACTAAACTGTTATTGTATTCTTCAAGATAATGCATATTTGCAAGAAAAATTAAATGTGATAAGTTATCAAAATAATTATAAAGAGTTGCACTAGTATAACCTGCAAGATTGGCTACATTTCTAATAGTTACTCCCTCTATTCCTTCTTTTTTTATTATTTCTTCTGTCGCTTCAATAAAATAATTCATTATTCGTTCTTGTTTGAGTTGTATACGTTTTTCTTTAATATCCATTTTTTTCCTTTTTATTTATCTAAATGTTATTAATATCTAAACAAATTGTATCAAAGAAATGATCAATAATTTAAATATAATCAAGATTATATTTAAATTATATCTTGTTTTACTTATAAAAATATTCAATTTACAATGCCATGATCAAAATAAAACATTTCCTATTGCTTCATTATATGGTAAAGCCCAATATTTTATTAAAAATATAGTAATAACTATTCCTGAAATAATTAAAACATTAGCATATATTCTATCAATTTTGTAATCTTTTGCTATGATTTCTGTCTTTGGTACAATATGTAAATTGTTTTGAAAAGATATTTCTTCTTCTGTTTTAATTTGACCACGAGACCCAAGAATTCCAAAAATAATACTAACGAATACTCCTATAAAAAAAGGATGGAAAAAATTATCAAAAGGCATATCAAAAAATTCTTTTAAACATTTACTAATCAAATATCCAAAAAAACCACCTAACATTGAGAAAAAAGCACCACGTTCTGTAAGTGTTTTACTCCATACACTTGCAAAGGCTACATAACCCCAAGACGCGGCAATAATAGTACTTGCAAACCAAGCAATAATACGAATTGATGAAAGTTCTAAATAAGCTAGTATCACAGCTACTAAACTAACAATAAATATTATAACTCTTGTAAAATTAACTTGTGAAGAATCATTTTTAAATTTTATATCAAACACATCAGCTGAAGTACAAAAACTAACTACTGAAAGAAAAGTAGAAGCTGAAGACAATCCTGCTGCCATAATACCTGTTAAAAGAAGAACACCAACAAACTTTGGAACTATTTCAAAAGCTGTCCATATAATTACTCTCTCTGGTTGAACCATATTTGGATTTAATTGAATAACACTAATAGCCATTAAGTACAAGTATAAAAGAAAAAATACAGTTAAAATCATTCCAATTGTACCTGCTCTAAAGATAACATGTTCATTTTTAACCATTAAATTTCGTCCAGCTTGCCAAGGACTAACTGCTAATGTAACCATCCAAACTATACCAATAGTTACTCCATAAAAAATCATATCCATAGCAGATTTTCCATTCGTATTTCCATGATAACTAAGAAGTCCCTCTGGGGTATTTGGATTATTAAGAAGATTTGTTAATAAATCACTTACTCCTCCTGCTGCTGAAAATATATATTGTCCAGCAATAACAGTTGAAACTAAGAAAAATATACACATTATAGTATCTGTAACAAGTACACCACGAGAACCTGAATATATAGTAAAAAACATAATACTTGCCCAAACAAGGATTAAACAGGTTAATCTATCAAAGCCTGTCATAGTTTCCATTAACTGACCCGTTCCTTGAAGAACACTCAATAAATAAGAACTTAATGAAAAGATTGTTATCAACCCAGCAAACACCCGAATTCTTCTACTATTAAATCTTTTCCAAAAATACGCTGGCATAGTATTTACTTTTGACCGCCTTATATAACGCCCAAAATACAATCCACCAATTATATAACCACAACCACAAAGAGCATTAATTATAAGTAGTGTTGTGATATTTCCAGTGTAAGCATAAGCAGTATCTCCCATGAAACCATTTGTACTAAGCATCGAGGCAAACATAGTCCCAGCTATAAATATAGTTGAAGCATTACGCCCAGAAACGTAATAATCTTCTACACTTTTTACTTTTCTACCTACATAAATTCCTACAAGAAGATAAACAACCATACTAAGAACAACACCAAAAACAAAAACATTCATAAGATTATTTCCCTTCTGTATTTTTTGAACAATACTTTTTTTCTTCTTTGTACATCTTAATATTAAGGAGTACGCCTATAAAAAACAAACAACTGCCTATAAAAATAGAAAATAATATTTCCCCCATCATCTCGCTCCAATAATTTTCATGCTTTTATATAAAGCTATATGTATTAACATATAGCTTTATAATTAATCTACTAGTTATTTATACTCTGCTAATGCAAAATTTAAATAAATTGTTGCTGGATCATCTGCATTAATAACTCTAAAGTGAATAGAGTTATCATCCCATTTCCAAATTTGTGTTGTAACATTAACACCTGGTAATAGTGGTTTTGTAATTCTTGTTTTAAATCTAGTTAATCTCTCAGAATCACCATCTAATACAGAATTAATAATATGTCTACAAGCAACACCTGCTGTACTTACAGCATGTAAGATAGGTCTTTCATAACCAATTTCTGCTGCATATTCCCAATCAACATGTTGTGGATGATCATCTCCTGAAAGTCTGTAAACACAAGCTCTATCTTCAGAGATTTTTTCAGTGATTTCAAAATCTGGCTCTCTTTCAGGAATTTCTACGATATCTTTAGGTGCTTTTGGTCCATTCCAACCACCATCAAAAATACAACAATCTGTACTTTCATTAGTAAATAATAGTGTTCCATCTTCATCATAAGTTTCACCAAAGTGAACTGCTAAAGTTCCTTTACCTTCACCTCTGTCATATAAACCTTTTAATAAAACTTTTGTGCTTAATTTACCTTCAAGTTTTTTCATTGGATTAATCATTTTAATATCAAAACTCCAATGTAAAGAACCAGTATAATCATATCCCCAGTCAATTGTTTTTGTAACTATTGACTCAACGATAGGACAAGCTGCATACGTAGGAAGCATTTTCATATCTTTTTCGTAAACATATTGTAAATCTGTTTTACCATCATATGCTGCTCCACTACCTAGTGCAAATAAACTTAAAGATTTCCAATCATATTCTTTCTCAAACGGACCAAATGTTTGTCCTACCATTTCTGTTTTAATTGCCATTTTTTATTCCTTTTTATATTTACTATTTTATTTATTTATTTTTATTATCTTTTTCTCTAAGAAGATTTTTTCTTATCTTCCCCGTACTTGTTCTTGGTAAAGATTTACATATCTCAATAATAGAAGGTACTTTAAAGCAGGCTAAATGTTCAGAACAATATTCCAAAATCTGCTCTTCACTAAACTCTTCACCTTTTTTTATTACTACAAAAGCTTTAATTAATTCACTGCAAACTTTATCCGCAATGCCAATTACTCCAGCTTCAACTATTTTTGGATGTGCAGATAAAAAGATTTCAAGCTCTTCACTTGAAACATTTTCACCAGCACTTTTAATCAAACTTGATTCACGGTCAACAAAATAAAAATACCCATCTTCATCTACATAAGCAATATCACCTGTATGAAGCCAACCATCAGCACTTAATACTTTTTTAGTTGCTTCAATATCATTATAATATTCTTTAAAAATAGTTTTTCCAGGTATCCCTTTAACATAAAGTTCGCCTTGAGTATAAGGGCTTACTTCATTTCCTTGACAGTTAATAATTTTTGCTTCATATCCATCACCAACTTTTCCAATAGAAGGCCATCTACGTTCTTCTCCTGGTCTATCGCCAATTAATCCTACAATTGTTTCAGTCATACCATATGAAGTTAAAAGTCGAACATTAAATCGTTCAAGAAAAGCATCTTTTTCTTCATCTGAAATTGATAAATAATAAAATACTTCTCTTAAAGAATGTTCTTTTTCCCAAGATTTTGTTTCTTGCATCATTAAAGTGCATATAATCTTAGGAATACATTCAGTAATCGTTGCTTTATATTTACATACTTGCTTCCAAAACTTTCTCGCACTATATTTTTCAAGAAAAACAAAAGTTGCTCCTGAAAAAAAAGTAGGTAAAGTAGCTGTGCATTGAGAATCAATATGCCAAGCAGGCATAACTGTCAAATAAATATCATCTTCTTTAATTCTACCTTGCCAAGAAGTATAATATCCTGCAAAAAGCATATTATAATGAGTAATTACAACTCCTTTTGGCAATGATGTCGTTCCAGATGTAAATAAAATCTCAACAGCATCTTCAACATCTACTTCTACTATCTTATTTAAAGTTGAAGATTGTAATTTTAATTCATTATTGAAATTAATATATGTTTGGTGTTCAAAATTATCATCACGTGCAATTAAAATATTTTTAACTGAACTAAATCTTTCATTCTTTATTTTTTCATATACACTCAAAACATCATTTTCTATCACAACAAATTTTGGTTTACACTTATTAACAATATAAGAACATTCTCGATACAAGTAATGTGCGTTAATAGGCACCATAATGGCGCCTATTTTAGCTAAACCAAACCAACTTATTAATAACTGTGGACTATTATGAAGATGAATTGCTACTCTATCTCCTTTTTCAACGCCAAGAGAAAGAAATAAATTTGCAGCTTTATTAATTTCATTATTCAATTCTATATAATTATATTTATTAACTTTTCCATTAATATCTTCAAAAATTAATGCTGTTTTATCACTATAGATTTCCGCAAGAGAATCAAACATCTCTCTTAAGTTTTTATGCTTCATCTTATCCATAGCTATTCCTTCTAAAGTCATTGTTAACTTATGCCTTTTTCCCTACATTTACTATTTTACGCTCAGCAAAACCACTGATTTCTTCATCTGAATAACCAAGATCACTTAATATATCTGCTGTGTCCATACCGTATGATGGTGTTGCACGCCATACTTTACAAGGATTATTTTTGAACTTAGGCATAACATTAGGACCTTTACATTTATCTCCTGACATTGTTTCCCATTCAGTAAATGAATCACGAGCTACATATTGAGGATTAGATTGAAGATCTTCTACATCTAATACTTTAGCACCCGCAACTTTATAACTTGCAAGTAAAGCTAATGATTCTTCAATAGTTTTTTCTGCAAAGAATGCATCAAGTTTATCTTCTAAAATCTCACCACAAGACATACTTCTAGCAATTAATTGTGTACCTTCTGGAATTTCTTCTGTACCAAGTAAATCTGAAATACCAAGTACTTCAAACATTGAACTAACTTGAGATCCTCCAACAATTTCAAAAACAATATATCCATCACTACATTTATAAAGTCCACAACCACAATATAAAGGATCTTTACCTTTTGTCATACGAGGACACATTTCTCCACCATTTAAGTAATCCATCATATAATATTGACCAACTCTAAGCATAACTTCATACATAGCAACATCAATACTTTCACCAACACCTGTTTTCTCAGCACCATAAACTGCTGCTAAAACTGAACTAGTTACGGCAAATCCAGCCATATAATCAGCGGTATAAGGGAAGGCAGGCATAGGTTGATCTACATCACCATTTTGCATTAAGTATCCACTAAATGCTTGTGCAATAGTATTATAAGCAGCTAAATTTGTATACTCAGCAGTACCATATTGTCCAAATCCAGATAAGTGACCAATAACTAATTTTTTGTTACGTGCCCAAAGAAGTTCATCAGTAATTCCACGTTTAGCAAAAGCAGGACCTTTACTAGCTTCAATAAATACATCAGCATCTTCTATTAATTTTAAGAAAACTTCACGCCCTTCATCTGAAAAAACATTTAGTGATAATGCATGAAGATTTCTACGTGATAATTCTGGGTAATTTGGTTGAACACGAATTGTATCTGCATAAGCTGAGTGCTCTATCCAAATTACTTCTGCTCCCCATTCTGCAAACATTTGTGCAGAGAATGGACCAGCAATTTCAATTGCTGAAAAAACAACTTTCATTCCAGCTAGAGGTCCAAATTTTGGTGTTTGTACTTTTTTTGTCATTTAAAATTCCTTTCTTATTCTTTGGAGTATGGAAACCACACTCCTTAATTAAATTATCTATATCTTTTTAAAACTTCTCTACCAATAGTTAAAATTTGCATTTCATCTGAACCACCTGATAGTCTATCTATTCTTAAATCTCTCCAGAAACGACCTACTCTATGTCCAGTTACACCAATTCCTCCAAGAACTTGCATTGATGAATCGATAACACTAAATGCTTCATTTGCACAAAAATATTTACACATTGCAGAAGCTCCTGATGTTCCAATTCCTTGATCTGTTTTCCAAGCTGTTTCAAAAATCATATTTTTCATTGCATTTAACTTCATTTCCATATGAGCAAATTTTTCTTGAATTAATTGAGTACGACCAATAGCTTCACCAAATTGAACACGTTGGTTAGCATATTTAGCAGCATCTTCAAATGCACATAAAGCTACACCATAGTTAGTACAAGCTACTAAGAAACGCTCATCATCAAACTCAGCTTTTACACGATTAAAACCTTGACCTTCTTTACCAAAAATATCTTTTTCTTCTAATTCAACATTATCAAAAACAATTTCACAACAACTATCCATTCTTAGACCAAGTTTATCAAGAGCAGTTAATTTAATACCAGGCTTAGACATATCAACAAAGAATTCTGTAAATACAAGAGACTCAGCATCAGCATCTTTTGCCATAACAACTAAATATGGAGTATGTAAACTACTAGTAATAAAACATTTTTGTCCATTTAAATAAATTTTTCCATCTTTTCTTTTGTATGTTGATTTCATGCTTCCTACATCTGAACCAGCACTTGGTTCAGTAATAGCAGAGTTAAACATTTGTTCACCTGTACCACGGAATTTAAAAATTTTATCTATTTGTTCTTGTGAACCATGTCTTAAGATTGTACTAAATCCAGGTAATTGATATAAAACATACGTTGGCGCACCATGACGACCTAGTTCTGCCCAAATTGCAGTTAAAGTTACCATGCTTTCCGCCATACCACCATGCTCCTCAGGAAGAAGCATAGTATCAATACCTAAATCAGCTAACTCTTTTACCCATCTAATTGGGTATTCATGTTTTTCATCACACTCTGCAAAATATAGTTCCCAATTTTCTCTTTCCATAAGGTCTCTTACACCTTCAACAAATAATTCTTGTTCATCACTTAATTTAAAATTTATCATTTTTTATATTTCCTTTTATTTTTTATCTATTAATACCATTTGTTCTTTTTTGCATCTTTAAAGAAAGAATAAAGAACCAAGACATTAACAAAAATCAGTGGGAAACCACCGGCAATAATAGCAGTTTGAAGTGGTTTTAATCCTCCTAGTGCAAGTAAAGTAATACCAATAATACCTACAAGAACAGACCAACCAAGTCTTACCCATAATGGAGGCTCAGTATAACCATCAGCTTCTTTACAAGTTGACATTGCTAAAGTATATGAACAAGCATTGATCAAAGTAACTGTAGCAAGGAAACAAAGAATAAAGAATCCCCAGATTGTAATTGTAGATAAAGGTAATGCTGCCCATGCTTCAATAATAGCTCTTGGAACACCTTCATCTTTTACAATTTGAGGTATATTAATTAGATTTTGTTTCATAATATTAACTGTATTACTTCCAAGAATAGTCCACATAGACCAAGTAGTTGCAGTAAGACCAGCTACCATAACAAAACAAACTTCTCTAACTGTACGACCTCTTGAAATACGAGCTAAGAAGATACACATTTGAATACCAAATGTAACCCACCATGCCCAATAGAAAACTGTCCAACCTTGAGGGAAACCACCATCACGGATAGCATCTGTATAGAAAAGCATTCTAGAAAGACTATCTAACATAATCCCAACAGAATCTGTAAAATAATTTACTGTAAAAGTTGTTCCACCAATAATTAGTACCCATACTAACATGATAATTGAAAGGTAACTTCTTACATCAGATGCCATTTTAATACCTTTTGTTAAACCAAAAGCAACACAAATAGCATTAAAAATAACCCAACAAGCAATAATTGCACTATCAACTTGTAATGTACGTTCAATTCCAAATAACCACTCAATACATTCTGTAACAAGAGGAGTAGCTAAACCTAAACTTGTTCCCATTGCAAGAATAAGTGCAACAATATAGAAGTTATCAATTACAGTACCAAGCCATCCTTTAGAAAGCTTCTCTCCAATAGCCGCTTCAACACAACCACTAGGACGCATTACATTTATTTTTTTAACATAAATAAAATAACCAAAAGCAACAGTTAAAACAGCATATCCAGCCCATGGTAATGGACCCCAGTGGAATAAACTGTAAGCAACACCAAACTCTTGTGCTGCAGGAGAAAATGCCTCAATTGCAAATGGTGGATAAGCTATATAATAGTAAGCTTCAATAGTTCCCCAATAAAGAACAGCAGCAGATGTACAAGATGCGAACATCAAGAAAATCCAACTTCCCGTACTAAATTCTGGTTTTTCTTCACCAAGTGTATTATTTTTCATAGGACCAAAAGCTAGCCATGCCCAAATGATTCCAAAAATAACCATATACCACTCAAACAACCATCCCCAACTATTTGTTACATAACCAAATAATGAGTTAATAGCTGCATTTGCTGCATCTAAGTCTCTAACAACTAGGTAACCAAGAATTACCACGACAATAAGTGACGGGAAAAATATTTTAGGTTCAATACCTACTTTTTTCACTTCTTTCTCTTCCACAATAGACCTCCATCTAAAATTTTTTGTTTTTTATCTAATTCAATAAAAATCATTGTTTATAATAAATCATAAACATTTAGTAAATCACGATATTTTACAAATCGTGATTTTTACTACCGAAATCATACTCTCATTAGTTTTAATTGTCAAGTAAAATTAACTTAAAATTCTAATTTTATAATTAATATTTAATTAAGGTAAAGAATTATTTACTTAAGTTAATTATAAGAGTAGTGTTTTTATGGGATTTTAAAAATATGATTTATTTAAAGTGTGTCATTTTATAATCATGATTATATTTTAACTCAGGATTAATATGTTATTATACTTAAATATTAATATTAGGAAGAAAAATGAATTTACTTAGAAATAATGATAAGTCAATTGAGGCAATTGAAAGAGTATGCCAAGCAATTGAAGATGTTAGACAAGGTAAAATGGTTGTTATGGTTGATGATGAAGATAGAGAGAATGAGGGAGATTTAGTTTATGCTGCTTCTTTCTCAACTCCTGAAAAAGTTAATTTTATGGCTTCACATGCAAAAGGGCTTATTTGTGTAGCCCTTTCAAAAAAAATAGCTTCACGTTTGGAGCTTACTCCAATGGTTAAGAATAATGATTCTTCTTATGAAACAGCTTTTACAATTTCTGTTGATGCAAAAGATGCAGAAACAGGGATATCTGCTATTGAAAGAGATATGACTATTAAAATCTTATCTGACAATAATTCAGAAGCTGCAGAATTAGTAAGACCAGGACATATTTTCCCTCTTATTGCAAAAGAAGGTGGAGCATTAGTAAGAACTGGTCATACAGAAGGATCTGTCGATTTATGTAAATTAGCTGGATTAGGTGAAGCTAGTGTTATTTGTGAAGTTATGAAAGAAGATGGAACAATGGCAAGAAGACCTGATCTTGATATTTTCTGTGAAAAGCATGAACTAAATATTGTTTATATCTCTGACATTGTTGAATATCGTATGATGAATGAGTCATTAATTAATCTTGAAAAAGAATCAACTCAAGTATTTCTTGGTGCACAAGCAAAAAAATATGATTTTCGAGATCATTTAGATAATAATCACATTGTTTACACTTTTGGAGAGTTTAGTAATCGTGCTGCTGTAAAATTTCATTCTATTATTCCTGATAATGAACTACTAGCATCAACTGAAAAATATGATGAAATGATAAATAGTATTAAATATTTACAAAAAAATAGTGGTATTTTGGTTTTCATGGATAGCAATACTAAAAATATGACTCAAATTAGAGAATATGGAATAGGAGCACAGCTTCTTAAATATTTAGGAATAGAAGAGATTGAGCTTCTTAGTAATAGTAAAACAATAGAACTTGTGGGAATTAGTGGTTTTGGGTTAAGTGTAACAAAATTAATTAGTTTAAAATAATAATAGAACTAAGAAAAGCCAAGTATTTTTGAATACTTGGCTTTTTTTTTAGATAGAGAATGGAAAAGTTAGATTAACTCTTAATTCTTTTTCATCTTTATCTCTACCTGCATCATCATAAAGAACAGCAACATTTAAATCTTTAAATACTCCTGCATCAAATGTATAATCTGCTGTAACACTTGTATATGAGTATTCTTTATCATCATAATCATCAAGAACATAATTCATACCAACATTTAGTGCAGGCGTTAATTTATAAGCTACACCAATTTTATATGCATCACTATTTGCACCATATGTATCTGATAGAATTGGAGAACCTGTATATGCATAATCTGCACCATTTCCTAATCCTGCATGTACATATGCATCACCAGTTGTTGTATAAGCTGCTAATAATGATAAATTACCTAAATCAAAAGTAGCTTTTAAACCAAATAAATCTGTGTCTTTTGAACCCTCTTTTTCACTATCATAATATTGTGAAGCAAGTCCAAATATTCCTTTTTTAAATGAAGCTTCTGCATATGTAACTTCCATAAGATCTTTTGCATCTAAATAAGCTAAAGTAAGATTTACATTTGGAATTGAAGAATTTTCTACTACTGCTGTATAAGCACCATCTACTAATTCACCTTGCCAAGTAAAGTCTCTTGTAAATTTACCAAAGTTACCATCTCCATCTGTACGATTTTGCATTTTTTGAACATATCCAATAGTTACTTTTGTATCAGGGATATCTGAATTAGTAATTAAAGCACCTTCAAAAGATTCTCTATTCATACGTGAACCACTTCCATAAATAAGTGGTGTAGCAAAATACATTCGCCCAATTTGTGCTGTAGTTTTGCCAGCAGCATATGAAAGATAAAGTTCTGATAATTGAGAACCTGACCCATACATATCACTATTAAATACACTTTCAGCATCATCATCTGAGAAAGGTGAAGATGAAGATTGGAAAGTTGATTTTAAACCAAAACCATAGAAACGTCCTGTTTCATAACTAAGATCTAAACCAAAATTCATAATATCAGCATCTACACCTTTATCACGTTGCCAATAATAAGCCTGAACTTTACCTTCTACCTTACCTTCTTTAAAGGCATCTGCCAAACTATCTGCACCAAATGCAGATGAACTTAAAGCAATAATTGCTGCTAGACTAAATTTAACTAATTTCATAATATCTCCTTGAAAATTTATAATCACGATTAATAAAACATAGCGATGATTTAAAAATCATGATTAATAAGTTCTGAATTGTACTGTAATGTTTAATCAATTGTCAAGTAAACTTAAATAAAAAACTTAATTTTTGTATTAAATTTTAATTAAGGTTATTAAATAAAGTCTAATAATTATTTTTGTTTATATTTCAAAATAGAGGATTTGGGGTTTAGTTCTTACTTAAAAAAGAGATTGCAAGTAAATTTTATTTTTCTTCAATGATAATAAGTATTGTTATAAATTAAGATAATAATATTTTAGAAAAATAAAAAAGAGGGAGTATCCTCTTCTTTATTTATTAACTATTTTTAGGAGTATAGTCCATTTCAAATCTTTTAGCATTTCTAGCAGGAGTTAATTCTTTTAATGGCTCACAAGATTTAAAATCTTTTAAACATCGTGTGGTTAAATCAATATACGATTGTGTACTTTCTCTTTTCCACTCAATTTCTTCTTCACGCAACTCTCTTTTTACTTTTGCTGGAATACCAAGGGCAAGATGATTATCAGGAATATTCATCATCCCAGGAACAAGAGAAGAAGCTCCAACAATGGAATTACAACCAACTACAGCCTTATCCATTATCACAGCACCCATTCCAACCATTGCGTTATTTTTTATATGACAACTATGTAAAATTGCACTATGTCCAATATGACCGTTTTCTTCAATAATAGTATCTATTCCTGTATATCCATGTAAAATGCAACAATCTTGTATATTAACATTTTTTCCAATGAGAATACGTCCAAAATCGCCTCTTATAGAACTATTTGGTCCTATATAAGAACCTTCTTCAATAATTACATCACCTATAATTACAGCACTTTCATGAACAAATGCTTTTTCGTTAATAACAGGTTTAATACCATCAATTTCATAAATCATATTTTACTCACTTCTTATTTTAATAGTTTATCTTTTGATTAACCGTAACGATACTCAACACCAAATGTTCCATTTGGATATTCCCATTTTTTTAAAATAGTTTTACCACATAAAATACGGCATGTTCCACATTCTAAGCAACCAGCATAATCAAACTTGAAATTTCCATTGTCATCTCTTTTGTATAAGCCAGCAGGACACGCTGCTTCTAATTTTTTGAATTCAATTAAATCTGGTTTATCAACTAACTCAATATGAGCTTCACCTTCATCAACAAAAAATTTATTAACACCTAGTTTAACATCAACATTTACTGAATTTTTCATATCGATTTCACCCCTTTAAATGCATCTTTCATTAGATTTATAAATCCAACTTTCTTTAGATATGGCATAACCGTTTTTCGTAATGGTTGGCTAGGTCCGTTTACAGTAAACATTCCTTTCATAATACCAGTTGCCATTTCTGGATAATCATTAAACATACGTTTATTATCTAAGAATTCTGGTAAATCTTTATATAATTTTAAGTCTTTCATTACAAAACTATCATCTAATTCTTTTGTATAAGAAGATAAAGAGTTTTCACTAAAATCATTTTTTTCTTTTGCCGCAAGAATTGCATTAGCAGCTGCTTCACCTGAAGCAATAGCTAAATCCATACCACGAACTGTATATCCAACATTAAGACAAAGACCTGCTGCGTCACCTACAAGAAGAACACCATTACCAACCATTTTAGGTAACATGTTATATCCTCCTTCTGGAACTACGTGAGCAGAATACTCAACAGATTCTCCTCCTTTTACTAAAGGCTTAACACTTGGATGATTTTTAAAATCTTCTAACATTTGAGGAACACTTTTTCCAGCTTTCTCAATATTATGAAGTCCAAATACAACACCTAATGAAATAGTGTCTTCATTAGTATAAATAAATCCTCCACCCATATATCCATCAGAAGGTGTACCCGCAAAAAGCCAAGCTGTACCTTCATCATCAGTACAAGCGAAACGATCATTTACTTGTTCTTTTGTTAATTGTATAACTTCTTTAACTCCAACCGCGCAATTATGTGGAGTTACTTTTGAAACCATACCTAATTTTTCACCTAAGATAGAATTTGCACCATCAGCAAGGACAACGACATCTGCCTCCATCTCTTCACCACCAGCAACAACTCCACAGACTTTTCCATTACGAGTTATAACATCGTCTACACGAACACCAGGAATAAGTCCAACACCGGCTTCTTCTGCCTTGTCCCCTAACCATTGATCAAATTTAGTTCTTAATACTGTATATGAACGATTTGATTTTTCATCATCCTTAGGAGCAGCATAATCCATAGTAACACTACTTTTCTCTTCCATAAAAGAAATCTTTTCATGAACAATCGCACGTTCAATAGGAGCCTCTTCTGCAAAATTTGGAAAAATTTTTTCAATACTATGAGCATAAAGCCTACCACCAGTCATATTCTTAGACCCTGCAAAGTTTCCTCTTTCAATAATTAGAGTTTCTAAACCTGCTTTTGCAAGAATATAACCAGTAATACAACCAGCTATTCCTCCACCTACAATAATTGCATCAAATTTTTCTTCAGCCATAATTCTACCTTATATAAAAATTTATATATTACTGTTTAAGGGCATTAATTACAGCAGGTAGAATAGTATAAAGATCCCCTACTATCCCATAATCAGCATAGTCAAAAATTGGTGCATTTTTATCTTTATTCACAGCTACAATTATCTGTGAATCTTTAGCACCTACCATATGTTGGATTTGTCCAGAAATACCAACTGCAAAATAGATTTCAGGTTTAGCCATAACACTTGAAATACCAATGTAACGTTCATGTTCCATCCATTTTTCACCTTCTGCTATAGGTCTTGAACATCCTAATTCTGCATCGAATAAAGAACAAAGTTCTTCTGCAATTTTAATATCTTCTTCTTTTGCAATACCACGTCCAATTGCAACAATACGTTTTGCTTTATTTAAATCAACACTACTTCCTTCTTTAGGAAGTCTATTAATACATTTAACACCACTATTGTTTTCAACAAAATCTACAACTTTAGCTTCACCAGATTTAGAAGTATCAATCTCTTTTCCTTCATATAATCCACCTGATATTACAGCAATAGAAACATTTGTTTTTATTAATTCTTCACTAATTGCTAATCCACCATATGCTAAATGTTTACATTTAACACCAGCTTCATCAATCTCAATATTAGATACTTCTGTTACAACACCAGCGTTTAATTCAGCACCAAGTAATGAAGCTAATGCTTTACATCTTTTTGTTCCTGGCATTAATACTAATGATTTACCTTCACTTGCTGCAATAACTTTTGCAATAGTTTTAGAATAACTTTCTATGATTTTACTAGAATCATATTCTCCTAGATTATAAACTTCATTTGCTCCATAAGCATATGCATCTGACACTTGTTCAGAACCAATAACTAATGCAGAAACATTTTCTCCTAATTCTAAACCTCCAGCTATTACTTCTGGTAAACGTGCAGAGGTATCACTAAAAACCCATATATTTGATAACTTACTCATTCTATCCTCCGACTATTAAATAATTTTTCGTAAATGACTAACAAACTCAGAAATTTTATCATCTGAGTCACCTTCGATAATAATATGTTGTCGTTCTTTTTTCTTAGGTGCTTTAATATCAACAAGCTCCACTAAATCTTGATTATCTTCTTCACTACTCATAGTATTAACAGGTTTTTTACCTGCTCCAATAATAGCTTTCATTCCAGGAATTGAAGGTTGATTAATATCAGCAGAAACAGAAATTACAGCTGGTAAAGAAACTTCTAAAACTTCAATTTCGTTTTCTAAAGCTCTTTCTACTACTAATTTATCTTCTTCAACAGATACAATTTTAGATACTGAGTTAACAACTGATACATTTAAAATAGCTCCAAGTCTAACACCTGTTTGCTGTGCATAAATATCACCAGAACCGTCACCACAAAGAATTAAATCAAAACCAACATTTTTTGCAGTTTCAGCAAAAATTTTTGCTGTTTGATGTGGTAAAATATTTTCATATTTTTCATCACTTACAATAACTAATTCATCTGGTCCACGAGATAGCATATCTTTTCGTGATTTTACATTATCAAGAGATTTCCCCCCAATACTTACCGCACAAATAGTAGATTCTGCATTATTTTTTTTGATTTCAACTGCTGCTTCAATAGCATTAAGGTCAAATTGACTTATTTTTGGTGATGCCTTACTAGTATCAAGACTACCATCATTATTAACTTTAATATCTTGATCTTCGGGTACTAACTTACACCCAACTAAAATTTTCATTTAGATCTCCTTCCAATTCTTAATTTTTACTTTCATAATCTAATCAGATTTAAAAAATCATGATTTATTTATAATCAGAATATTACACTAATCATGATTACTTGTCAAGGATTTTACTTAATTTATTTAACATTAATTAAAATTTAATATTAATTTAAGTTTTGTGGGTAATTTATCTATATCTTTTTAATATCGTATGGTACATTGCATTAGCAAATATTTTATTAGTTGTATAACTAAAATGCCATTCATCCCAAAAATAATACTCACTTTCATCACCAGAAGAAGTCATAATTTCAGGGTAAGTACTTTGATACTCTTTTGTTAATACTTTTAAATCATATTTATTAGGATTTTGTACAATATCATTACTTACAGAAGTATGATCAAATTCGATTATTGATACATTTAATTCATTTTGCAACTCTTTTAAATTTCTTGGAAGATTTTCATTAACAATTTTTACAAACTCTTTTGCAGAATTTATTCTATTCATAGTATTTTCATAAGGAACAAGAGATAAATCACTACAATTTACAACAAAAAACTTTTTGCCACCAATTTTTGCTAGTTTTTTTATAGCATTCTTTATATTATCAATTACAGTATAAGCTAACTCTTCAATACTTCCTTGTTTGTTGAAATCCATATATGCAAAATAGTCATTTTCAGAAGCAAAAATAAAATAAAGAGTATTTGAATCTATTTCATTTGTAGATAAATTCTTTTCAAATCTATCAATTTGTCCTAGCACTCCTGTATCACCTAAATAATCCATCCAGTCTGTATAATTTTCTTTACCAGAAGTTGCACCACCTGTTGCATAACTTACTAAGTTTACATCAAGTCTTTTTGCTAATAATTCAACAGCTGCATACCCATTTGAATATCTTCCATTCCAATATAATCCTTCTGTTGGTTTTAAAAACGCATCTTTTGGACTATTTTCTTTAGATAAAATTGTTGAAGATATTCTTCTTGCTTCTCCATTATCTGAATAACTATTACCAAATGCAATTACTTGACTTATTTTATTTTCATTTTTTGACATAAATTTTCCTTTTTATTAATTAAAGAAGATGACCCATTTGTTCTTTTTTTGTTTTAAGATATTCAGCATTATATTTATTACTTGAGATAATTATGGGTAGTCTTTTAATAATATCAACACCCTTTATTGAGTTTATTTTCTTAGGATTATTAGTAAGTAAATTTATTTTTTTGATATTATAATATGAAAGTATAAACTCGACAACTTGGTATGAGCGTTCATCTGCTTTAAATCCTAATTGATGATTAGCTTGAATTGTGTCATATCCTTGATCTTGCAAAGCATAAGCATTAACTTTATTAAACAATCCTATATCTCTGCCCTCTTGTCTTAAATAAATTACCATGCCTTTCTCTTCAAATATAGTTTTCAAAGAATAATCAAGTTGTTCACCACAATCACATTTTAACGAGCCAAAAGCATCTCCTGTTAAACATTCACTATGAATACGAATTGTTGGTATTTCAGTCATCTCTTTTGAAGATACAACCAAATGTTCTTTGTAACCTTCTTGAAAAGATTGAATATTAAATGTTCCAAAAGATGTAGGTAAGTTTGCAATATTTGAAACTTTTATTTCTGCGTTTTGTTTTATTGTGCGTATAGTCATTTTATCAACTCTCATTCTTAAATTTAAAAACTAGCATAAATGAGTTTTGTTTAATAAAAATATTTCAATTATAGCAAGTCTATTTTTTATCACGTATTATAAAATAATCATGATTATTTGTCAAGAATTTTAATGAATCTTAGTTTTTAAAATTTATTTTTTTTAGAAGATTTTATTTTATTTATACCTATTTTATATATAATTAGTTTGAAAATAGAATAAAACTTAGGAAAATTATTATGAATGTTGTCGTTATTGGAGCTGGTGGAATAGGAGCTTTTTATGGAATGCTAATGCATAAAGTTGGTTGTAATGTGAAATTTATTGCAAGAGGGGCAAACCTTGAATACCTAAAAAACAATAAAATGAAAGTAACTCATCTAGATTATACTATTGAAGATAAGATTGAAACCTATGGCATTGATGAATTTATAGAAACTTGTGTACCTGAAGAAATTGATGCAATAATTATAGCTACAAAAGCCATGTCTACAGAAGCAATCTCAAAAAAACTTGCCACTTGGACTAAAGATGCATCTAAAATTCCATATTATATTTCTTTACAAAATGGGGTTGAAAATGAAGATATAATGAAACAGTATTATAATGAAGAGTATGTAATTGGTGGAATTACTAGACTTATTGTATCTCATCTTGTGTCATTAGGACATGTTCATTGTGAAGGAGAAGTTCAAACACTAATTGGAGCTATAATTAAAAATGAAGAAAATAATAAATTTTTAAAAGAGCTAAAAAAAGTTTTAGATAAAACAAAAACAAGCACTTTTATTTGTGAAGATATTAAATTAGAATTATGGAATAAATTAATTATTAATAATGGAGTAAATGCTATTTGTGCCTTAGTTCAAGAAGAATCAGGGCCATTAATAAAAAATAAAAAAACAGCTAAATTAATATATGGATTGATGAGTGAAGCAGCAAAAGCCGCAAATGCAGCAGGTGTTAATCTTAGACAAGAGGATGCAAATAAAATGTTTGAGTTAATGACAAGTTTTCAGTCTGTAAAACCATCAATGTGGGTTGATACTGAAAATAATCGAGATTTAGAACTTGATGAAATTTGTGGAGTTGTAATTAAAAATTGTGAAAAGCTAGGAGTTGATGCTCCATATACAAGAGCAATTTCAACTATACTTGAATTTACTTACAATAAGAAAAGAAAACAATTATCTTAGGTGAAATTTTTAGCTAAAAAAAAAGCTTCTAGATAAAAGAACTAATGTTCAAATATCTAAAAGCTTTTTATGGCTCCGGCACCTGGATTCGAACCAGGGACCAAATGATTAACAGTCATCTACTCTACCGCTGAGCTATGCCGGAATTTGTATATTGTAAGATTTAAAATTGAAGCTAAATGGCTCCGGCACCTGGATTCGAACCAGGGACCAAATGATTAACAGTCATCTACTCTACCGCTGAGCTATGCCGGAATCTATCTTCATTCTTAAATAGGACGGAATTATATATAAAAAAATACTTTTTGTCAAGGCAATTTTGATTTTTTATGTTAAAAAAACCAAAATTGCAATATTTTATTATTTCTTAGAAACTCTTTTACATTCACTCACAAAATGAATAGCATTTTCAACTGGAACATCTGGTAAAATACCATGTCCTAAATTAAAGATATGCCCCTCACCTTGCATTGTTTCTTGAATTTTCTCTACACATTTTGTAGTTTCTTCTTTTGAATATAATCTGCAAGGTTCCATATTCCCTTGAAGAACATATTTATCTCCAAGTTTTGCTTTTGCCATAGACATTGGAGTTCCCCAATCTACACCAAATACATCAAAGTTTCCATAAACTCCATCCATATTAATAAATGCAGATACACCTTTTGGGAACATTATTATTGGAGTTTCTGGGTATTTTTCTTTTATATAATCAGCTATCTCAACCATATATTTCCATGAAAATTCATTATATCGTCCAGGTTCTATTGCAGCAGCCCATGAGTCAAAGATTTGAACAACATCAGCACCTGCTTCAATTTGTTTTATCATATAGAATTTTACTACTTCTGTTACTTTTCTAAGAATTTTATGTAAAAGTTCAGGATTTGAATACATCATTTTTTTACAAAGATTATAAGTCTTAGTCCCTTGACCTTCAATCATATATGTAGCAAGAGTCCAAGGAGCACCTGTAAATCCAATAAGAGCCTTATCTTCTGGTAATCTTTCTTTTAAAAGTTTGATTGTATCATATACATATGTAAGTTTATCAGCAGCAGCTTCACCACCAAGTAAAGCATCAATATCAGCTTCGCTTACAATAGGATCTTTAAAAATTGGACCTTCACCTTTAATAAACTCTAAGTGCATTCCCATTTCATTAGGGATTACTAAAATATCAGAAAATAAAATTGCAGCGTCAACTCCCACTATATCAAGTGGTTGAATTGTAACTTCACAAGCTTTTTCTGGATTATGACAAAGGTTTAAAAAGTTTCCAGCTTCTGCTCTAACTTTCATATACTCAGGAAGGTATCTTCCTGCTTGTCTCATCATCCATACAGGAGTATAAGGAGTTTCTTTTCTTAGACATGCATCTACAAATATTTTTGACATTTATAACCTTTTTTTAATCTTTTTATTTTTTTCCAACTTTTCCTAAGAAGAAAAGTCCAATGGCTATTACCATTATTGATAATGCAAAATATAACATTTCTAAAGCTGTTGTATATTTCATATGTAATACTCTTTGAAAAAATCCAACTACAAGTACCATAATAATTACTTTTGCTATTTTGTCTTTTAATTGGTCAAGAGAAGAAATAGCAAGTATGTTATTTCCTACCTCTTTATTTTCTGCTGCTTCTATTTTAGATATAAATAATTCATATATTCCAAATGCAAAAATTAACATAACAATCGCAATAAGGTACAAATCAACTGCACCAATTATTTTACTCACGATAACTTCATGAAAGTCTTTTGGATGTAGAGCATTTACATATACATTAAAAGTATAAGTTAATACTTCATAAATATCAACAGAGGCTACAATAAATAAAATTACTGAGCCAATAAGACCAAAGACAACAGCTAGAAGAATAAATAATCTAGACTTCCACATCAAACTTTCAAAAAGTTTTTCTATCATTAAATATCGCTTTCCATTTCAATCCATTTTAGAGCAATTCTAACAGAGTTTGTAGCAGCTCCTACTCTAACTTGATCAGCCACATTAAAGAAATGAAGCATGTTTGGAGCATAAATATCTTTTCTAATTCTTCCTACAAAAGTAGTATCTGTATCAGTTGAGATAATAGGCATTGGATAAGCATTTTTATCTAAATCATCAATTACTTCTACATTTTCAAATCTTTCTAATGCTTCTGTAACTTCATCTATATCTACATCAACACTATCTTCAAATGTAACAGTTATAGATTCACTATGCGATCTTAAAACTGGAACTCTAACACAAGTTGCAGCTACTTGAATTTCTTTATGCAAGATTTTTTGAGTTTCAAGTACCATTTTCATCTCTTCTTTTGTGAAAAGGTTTTCTTGTTTAACATCAATTTGAGGAATAACATTATTTACAATTTGATGTGCAAAAGCTTCAATTTTTGATTCATCTAATTTAAAAGTTAACATATCTTGCATTTGTCTAACAAGTTCTTCCATACCAGCTTTCCCAGCACCTGAAACAGCTTGATAAGTTGAAACATCAACTCTTTTAATTCCATATAATTCATCAAGTGGTTTAAGTGATAAAACCATTTGAATTGTTGAACAATTTGGGTTTGCTATAATTCCAGTTTCTCTCCATAAAGAAATATCATCAGGATTAACCTCAGGAACTACTAAAGGTACATTTGCATCCATTCTAAAGTGACTTGTATTATCAATTACAACGGCACCAGCTTCAACAGCAAATTTTGCAAACTTTTCAGAAATTGAACCCCCTGCACTAAAAAATGCAATTTCAATTTCATTTTCTTCAAAACAAGTTTCAGTTAATTCTAAAACTTTAATCTCTTTTCCTGCAAATTCAACTTTACTTCCTGCACTTCTTGCACTAGCAAGTGGTATTAATTTATTAATAGGGAAATTATATGCCTCTAAAACTCTAAATAGTTCTTCCCCAACAGCACCAGTTGCCCCTACAACTGCAACATTAAATTTTCTCATTTTTTAATCTTCCCCTTTTTTTTCTAAATCATCAATTAAAGATGGTGTATGATTAACATCCAACTCTAAACCTGCATTTACATCTGAATTTGCTAAATCTATTTTTTCAGTTGGAATAATCTCTCCATCTTCTGTATATCTTATAACATTTCCATGTTCATCTACTTCAATTTCTTCTGCCTCTTTTGGACATTTTGCAATTGAAACTACTTTATCTTTTGCATCTACATTTACAATTATTACACCAGAAGTATTTCTTCCAGCTTTTCTAATAGTTTGCATATCAACTCTAATCATTTTTCCTATTGAAGTTAAAATCATTAGATCTTGTGCTTCATCAACTAGTACAGCACCTACAACACTTCCAGTTTTTGTGCTTAATTTCATTGAAATTACACCTGAACCTGCTCTATTCGTTTCTCTATATTCTTCTACAGTTGTTCGTTTTCCAATACCTTTTTCAGATACTGTTAATAATTCTTGTTCGATATTATCAACTACGTTTGCATCAACTACAAAGTCAGAATCAAGTTTAAACTTAATACCTCTAACCCCTCTAGTACTTCTTCCTTGTTCTCGTGTTTTCTCAATATCAAATCTAATACACTGCCCCAAGCTTGTAAATATCATTAAGTATTGTGAATTAACATTTGTAATTTTAGCTGTTACAATTTCATCTGCCTCATCTAAAACAATAGCTCTTACACCATTTGATCTAATATTTGAGAACTCAGATAATGATGTTCTTTTTACAACACCATTTCTTGTAAAGAATGCTAAAGATTTTGATTCATCAAAATCAGTTGTTGGAATAATTTCCATAATTTTTTCATCAGGTCTTAAGTTGATTAAATTTACAACCGCTTTACCTTTAGCTGTTCTACTTCCTTCAGGAATTCTATAAACTTTCAACCAGTATAATTGTCCCATATTTGTAACAAACATCAAGGTATCATGGGTATTAGTCACAAAGAATCTTTCAATAAAGTCATCATCATGAGTAGTAACAGCAACTTTACCTTTTCCACCACGTCTTTGTTTTTCGTATGATTTAATTGGAACTCTTTTTACATAACCATTATGAGTAATAGTAACTACCATTGGTTCATTTGGAATTAAATCCTCAATATCAATATCATCATAAGAATCTTCAATATCAGTTAATCTTGGAGATGAATATTTTTCTTTAATTTCAAGAAGCTCTTCTTTTATAATTTCATTTAATCTTTCTTCAGATTTTAGAATTTCTTCAAGCTCTGCAATAATTATTAATAACTCTTGATATTCAGCTTCTAATTTATCTCTTTGAAGACCTGTTAATCTTCCAAGTCTCATATCTAAAATAGCTTGTGATTGAATGATACTTAAGCCAAATCTACTTTGTAAATTCTCTTTAGCTTCAGCATCATTAGAACTTGCTCTAATAATTTTTACTACTTCATCAATATTATCTAAGGCAATTTTTAAACCTTCTAAAATATGAGCTCTAGCTTTTGCTTTTTCTAATTCAAAAATAGTTCTTCTAATAATTACTGTTTTTCTATGTGATAAGAAAACATTCAAAATCTCAGGTAATTTAAATATCTTTGGTTCTTTATTATGAACTGCTAAAAGAATAATTCCAAAAGTAGTTTCCATTGGAGTTGATTTGTAAAGATTATTCATTACAATTTCACTCATGGCATCTTTTTTAAGTTCTATAACAACTCTAATTCCATCTCTATCTGATTCATCTCTAACTTCTGAGATTCCTTCAATAGCTTTATCTTTTGCTAAGTTTGCAATTTGCTCTATTAATCTTGATTTATTAACTTGGTAAGGAAGTTCATCTAATACGATTACTTCTTTTTTACCTTTTGTTTCAATATGATGTTTTGATCTAATTTTAACTCTACCACGACCTGTGTTATAAGCATCAATTATTCCACGTCTACCAAAAATAGTTCCACCTGTTGGGAAATCTGGCCCTTGAATAAACTCCATCAACTCATCAGCTGTTGCTTCAGGATTATCAATTGTATGTAAAATAGCTTCTAATAATTCACCTAAGTTATGTGGTGGGATTTTTGTAGCCATACCAACAGCAATACCTTCAGAACCATTCATAAGAAGTGTTGGAACACGAGTAGGAAGAACCGATGGTTCTTTTAACGTATCATCGTAGTTTTGAGTAAAGTTTACAGTATCTTTATCAATATCTTTTAAAATCTCTTCAGAAATTTTAGTAAATCTTGACTCAGTATATCTCATAGCCGCAGCGTTATCTCCATCAACAGAACCAAAGTTTCCTTGTCCGTCAATTAAAGGCTCTCGCATAGAGAAACTTTGTGCCATTCTAACTAGAGCATCATAAACTGAAGTATCACCATGTGGGTGATATTTACCAATTACATCACCAACAATTCTTGCTGATTTTTTATATGGTGCACGTGCAGTCATATTTAAATCATGCATTGCGAATAAAATTCTTCTATGAACAGGCTTTAAACCATCTTTTGCATCAGGTAATGCACGCCCTATAATTACACTCATTGAATAATCTAAATATGAAGCTTTTATACTATCTTCAATATTAATATCTATGATATCTTGATTCTCGAAAAGGTTTTCCATTAAAAAATGCCTTTATAATAAAATTTAGGTATTTTATCTAAAAAAGACTTAGTAACTGGTGTTTCTAAGCAAAAAAAAAGGATGAAAGTTAAAAAACTCTCATCCTTTTTTATAAACAATTTTAAATACTATAAATTGTTGTCTTTTTTATATTTGATAATCATATTATGAACATCATCTTTTAGTTTTAACTTCTCTTTTTTCTTCGTTTCAATTTCAATCTTATCTACATGATTTTTTTCCATTTGGATAATCAGTTCGTCTAATTCATTGTGTTTTTCAAATAATGACACAAAGTGTCCATCATTTTGTTTTAATTGTGTAATAATATCTCTATATTCGTGAAACATAAGTCTTCCTTTAATCGAATTTTGTAAGTAAATTATATCAATGAAAGGCTTAATAGTTTGTAAAAATTATTTTTTACTGATTATCTTTATGTTCGATAATCAGCATTAATTTCTACATACTCATAACCCAAGTCACAACCGTATGCAGTAAATTTTCCTTCACCTAATCCAATATCACAGATTACTTTATATTTATCATTTCTTAGCACGTTTGAAGCTTTTTCTTCTTGAGCTTTGTCAAAAGAGATTTCTCCATGTTTGAAGACTACAACATCATTGTATGATATTGTAAGTCTATTTTCATCACATTGAATTCTACTAGCTCCAATAGTTGAAGCAATACGTCCAAAGTTTGGATCCTCACCATAAAGTGCTGTTTTTACTAAAAGTGAATTTGAAAGAGCTTTTGCAGCTGTTTGGGCTTCTTCATTTGAAGTAGCATTTATTACTTCAAAGGCAACTGCTTTTTTTGCACCTTCTCCATCTGCTACTATTAACATAGCCATATCATGCATTACAAGTCGTAAAGCTTCTTTAAAGGCCTCTTTATCATATGCTTTTGATTTTTTATTAGAAAGTAATAAAACAGTATCATTAGTTGATGTATCACCATCAACAGAAATAGCATTAAAGGTTGTACTAGAATTAAGTTCTAATAACTCTTTCATATCTTCTTTTGGAACAGCAGCATCGGTACAGATAAAACAAAGCATTGTTGCAAGATTTGGATTTATCATTCCAGCACCTTTTGCAACTGAACCTATTCTAAAAGAGCTTCCATCTTCAAGTTTTACTTCATATAATGCGGTTTTAGCATAAGCATCTGTTGTCATAATTGCTTTTGATAGATTTTCACCATTTTTTACATTTAAATCAAAAGAGTTTGCACCATCAATTATTTTTTGCATAGGCAAAGGATTCCCTATAACTCCTGTGCTACTCATAATTGGGTTAACAGTTTTAAAATTTAATGAAGAGAAAATAGTATTTATATCTTCAATTCCTTTTTGCCCTGTTAAAGCATTTGCATTTTTTGAATTTATTAATACAAAATTTGTTTGAAAGTTTTTATCATAAATTTTATAATGTCTAAGAGGAGCTGCTTGAAATTTATTTAATGTAAAAATAGCTTCCACATCACATAAAACATCACTATAAATAAATCCTAAATCTAATTTTTCATTTGATTTTAAACCAGCATGAATTCCATCACAATAAAATCCATCAACTTGGTCTATAAAACCTTTTATAGGTAAAATTGTAAACATGTCATATATTCCTTAAAATAGTCCCTTTATAGGGATTTTTTCATTTTATAAATCTTCTGGTTTTTCTTTTAAAGATATCATTTTTTTAGCTTTTGCAATACCTTTTTGACTTCCTACTAATAAAAGTTTTGAGCCAACGGTTATTTTTACTGAGCCTTTTGGCATTTGAATAAATCTTCCCCTAGCTTCAGTAATCCCAATTATTGAAACTTTTAATCTATCTCTTAAATGTAAACTCCTAATCTCTTTATCAACAGCCCAAGAATCTTCATTTACGAAAGCTTCTTCCATATCTATTGGAGTATCAGGTTTATATAAAAACTCATCTAAAACATTTTCCATATCAGGCCTTATGGCCATAGCTGAAACTCTTTTTGCCATAAGTGATGGAGTAGCTACAACTTTATCTGCACCAAGTTTTTTAAGTCTAATTTTTTCATTTTGAGTTTCTGCATTTGAAATAATTAAAAAAGGATTACGTCCTAACTCTTTCTCATATAACCTAACTGAGGCAATAAGAGTAATATTGTCAGAAATATTCTTTGATAAGGAAATTGCGCCTTTTGCAGAAGATAAGTGAGATTTTAAAAATGCTAACTCTTTATATGGCTCTTCTTTCACAAAATAAGGATAGTTGTGCTCTTTTGCAAGTTCTTCAATATTTTCACTTGGATCTACTACAACAAAAGGAACATGGTTCTCATTAAATTGTTTTGCAACTTGTGCTGTATATTCATTATGATAAAAAATCACGAAATGTCTTCTAAGCCTTGCTATTTTATAAAGCATTCTTCTTTCCTTTAATAATTCTCTCAAAGTCCCGTTTGTAATTGCATCAATTACAATACCAACTGCAAAAATTAAACTTGCAAACCCTGCAAGCATCAAACATACAGTAAATACAATTGTTACATTTTTAAAATTAGATTCATTTAATGCTCCAAAACCAGTATTAGTCAAAGTATAAGCTGACTGGAAAATAGCATGCATTATTGTGTAGTCTTCAAAATAAACATACCCCATAGTTCCAATCATTAGAACGATTTGGATTAATATTAAGGGTAATCTTATTGGTTTTAATTTTGAGTATATTAGTGGATTTAAGTCGTATTCAGGTTTATTACTCCTAACTTCCCAGCCAAGAGCTTTTTTTATTCTAATTAAGATGCTCATTGAAGCACTTTTCTAAGTGCTTCTTATGAGTGTTTTTTAAGTGTTCTTAACTCACTTGCAGAAATTCTGATTTTTTTAGTACTTCCATCTTCTAAAGTAACTCTAACAGTTCTTAAGTTTGGTAAAAATCTTCTTTTTGTTCTGTTTTTAGCGTGACTTACGTTGTTTCCAGACATAGGTCCTTTTCCAGATATTGCGCATCTTCTTGACATGTTGTTTCCTTAAGTTTATTATAGTGAAAAATATTCGCGTATTATACCTTCTAAATCTTAAGTTAAATTTAAAACTAAGCTTTTTAGTGAGGATAGTAAATATTTATTAATTATATGATAATATTTTATATTATTTATAAAAGGGCGATTTTCATGAAAAACATTATACTACTTTTTTGTTTAGTTACTTACTCTTTTCCACAAAATACTCAATTAAATCTTCAAAGTTCAAAAAAATATTCAGGAAATGAAAGTATAAAGGGCTGGGTTATGAGTGAAAAACTCGATGGAATAAGAGCATATTGGAATGGAAAAGAATTACTTACAAGGAGGGGAAAGAGAATATATACACCACTTTGGTTTATTAAAAACTTTCCAAATTTTGAGCTTGATGGTGAACTTTGGACTAAAAGAGCAGATTTCGAAAATATTCAAAATATAGTTATGGATAAAAAACCAAGTAAAGATTGGAGAGAAATAACTTATAACATTTTTGAAGTGCCAAATGAAAAAGGAGCTTTCTTGCAAAGATTAAAAAAGGCAAAAATTTGGTTTAAAAAAAACCCAAATTCACAAGTTAAAATTATAAAACAAATAAAATGTAAAGATGCAAAAGAATTAAATTTATTTTTAGAAAAAATCATATCAAAAAAAGGTGAAGGAGTCATAATAAAAGACCCTAAAAAGGATTTTCATATAGGAAGAAGTCCTCATACTTTAAAAGTTAAAAAAGCCTTTGACATGGAAGGTGAAGTAATAGGAATAAATATATCTGAAAAAACTGGTGTCTTAAAAAGTCTTGTTATAAAACTAAAAGATGGAATAATTTTTAATCTTGGAACAGGTTTTACTAAAGAAGAAAGAATAATTCCCGTAAAAATAGGAGAGAATGTTACTTTTAAATATTATGGTCTTACTAAAAATGGTATCCCTAAGTTTGCTTCTTTTTTACATATTAGAAAAGATTAAATATTTTCTATGAGCAAGTTTACTTTTGCAAGTTGTTTTTCTAAAGTATATTCTTTTGCAATTTTTCTATTTTGCTTTTTAATTAATTTTATGTCTGCTTTATTTTGTAAGAGAGCATCTAATTTAAATTGAGTGCTTCTATCGCTTGGAATTTCCATCGTGGAAAAAACATCAATTACTTCTTTTGCCGCATTGTTTGAAGTTGTAAAAACCGCACATTTACTATACATAGCTTTTAATACATTTGAAGCAAAGTTTTGTGTATGAGTTGGAAGTAAAAATACATCGGAAGCTAAAAAAAGTTCATCAATATTTTCATAATCTTCTAATAATATTAATTTATCATTTATATCAAATTTTGAAAGTTGAAACTTTATATTTGTAATTTGTTTTTTATCGCCTGCAATAATTGCAATCATATTTTTAAAGTTTAAACGCATAACTATATTTATGAAATCTAGAACTCCTGAAGCTTTCATATTTTTAGCTGTGAAAAAAACTATTTTTTTCACAGCATCAATTTCTAATTTTTTACAAACTTCTTTTTTAACTTCTTTTGGCTTTTTATATTCCATATTAATACTAGGATAAATAACTTCAATCTTATCTTCTATTATTTTAAGCTCTTTAATTATTTGTGCCTTTGAAGTGTGTGAGTTTGCTATTATTTTTCTTGCATTATTTATGTTTTTAATGGCTTGTGAATCTAATTGTCCCGCATGAAAATAAATATCTGCAAACTCTTCTTTCTTGAAAGTAAGTTTATTCAAAAAGGAATACTTTTCAAGTTCTTTTATACTCTCTTTTTTTAAGAGTTCTTCTATTATTTTTGTTTTAGTTTTATAAGTTATTGTTTTTTGCATGATTTTATAAAAATATCTTCATATTATTTGTTCTTCTTTTTTAAATCCTGTGATAAAATTCATAAAAAATACTATAAAAATTGATAATATAAATCCTGTGATAAAAGAAACAGAAATTATTAATTCTTTCTTTGGTTTAATAGGATAATCATTAATTTGAATAGTTCCTACAACTTCACTATTTTTTATACTATTATTTGTAAGATCTATTTTTTTTAATTGAATCTTATTTTTTAACATATTTATTTTATTTTTTAAATCTATATTCAAATTAATTTCATATTTTCGAATATTTTCATTTATTAAATTCTGTTTTTCTAGTCTCAAATCTTTTATTGTGATATTTACCAGGTTTTTTATTTTATTTTCTATATCTTTCATCGTGATATTAATTAATTTCTCTCTCTCATTTTTCAAATTTTCTATAGTATTTTGAATATTCAATATTAGATTCTGTGTATTTAAAGATTGCATTACCATTAACATATTTTGAGTATTATTAGATAATTTATTTTTAGA
The DNA here is from genome assembly GCA_030145305.1 of Halarcobacter sp. Lineage (GTDB taxonomy): Bacteria > Campylobacterota > Campylobacteria > Campylobacterales > Arcobacteraceae > Halarcobacter. Next base: position 332,639 of record JAQYVX010000001.1, read on the forward strand.
AATATTTAATAAATTTTTTTCGTATTCTTTTAGTTTTTTTCTATTAAACTTCAATTTATTTTCTATAGTTTCTAATTCTACAGTTTTAATTAAAATAATTTGTTCTTTCAATTTTGGTAATTCTTGAGTCTTAATTAAGGTAATCTTTTCATCTATTTTTGTTATTGATTGAGTTTTTATTCTTTCAATTTTTTTTTGAAGATTAACTTTTTCTACTTTTTCTATATAAGCTATTTGTTCTTCAAATTCTTTAATATCTAATTTTATCTTAAAAATATTTTCATCTATTTTATATTGATATTCATTTTGAAGGAAAGTTAGAACTTCTTTATTTTTTGATAATGCTTCTTCATTTGAAAATGCCTCTGTAGATATTTTTAAAAAATTATCTGCAACTTTTACAGATTTTATATTTGATACACGAGCTTCATTCTTTAAATTTCTATTTTTATAATCTACATTAAAAACGAGCCTTAACTTTTGTTCTAAGATCTTGCTTTCTTCAACTAATTTATCTTTTATATATCCAATTCTAACAACTGTATTAACTTCATAAACAGGAGTTCTACTAAATGCATAAATAATCGCACATAAAGTTACACTCAATGTAAAAATAAAGATAAACCATCTTTTATTATAAATAGTTTTGAATAATTCTCTTAAATCTATTTCATCTTCTTCTAAATATTGTTTTTCTTGCAATTTTAATCCTAATAAATTATTATTTGATATTTTTTATTAATACTATGAATTATTATTTAAGATAATTCATTATCAATAATTTGACATATAGTATGACCAAATAAAATATGCATTTCTTGAATTCTTGGTGTATCATCAGAAGGAACAATTAGATTTACATCACAATATTCATTCATAATTCCCCCATCACGTCCTGTTAATCCTAAGATTTTACAGCCTCTTTCTTGGCCTACTTTAAAGGCATTTATTACATTTTTTGAGTTTCCTGAAGTTGATATTCCTATTAATAAATCGCCTTTATTCGCCAAGGCTTCTACTTGTCTATCAAATACTCTATCATAGCCATAGTCATTTCCTATTGCAGTAAGTGCAGAAGTATCTGTTGTAAGTGCAATCCCAGGAAGCCCTCTTCTTTCAGTTTTATATCTACCTGTTAATTCAGCAGCTATATGTTGAGCATCAGCTGCACTTCCACCATTTCCAAATAATAAAATTTTATTTCCTGATTTTAAAGTATCAACTACAAGTTTGGAAGCTTCTTCTAATGGTTTTTGCATAGTTTGCATAACTTTTTGAATAATTTCAAAGTGACCTTGAAACTCTTTTTCAATTGCATTTTTCATTTATTTAGCCTTTTTAATTTTTTCAATAGTTTTTGTAGTACTCTTTCCATCTATAAACTCAACAAGCTTTGTTTTTTCTGCTATATCAGAACCTACAACTTCTTTTCCTTCATAATCAGCACCTTTAACCAAAGTATTAGGTTGAATTTTTTTAATCAATTCATAAGGAGTATCTTCATCAAAAATAACAACATAATCAACACATTCTAAAGCTGATAAAATGTATGCCCTATCATCTTCACAATTTATAGGTCTATTTTCACCTTTTAGTCTTTTTACAGAATCATCTGAATTAAGTCCTAAAATTAAAACATCACCAAAAGATTTTGCAATATTCAAATAAGAAACATGGCCTTTATGCAAAATATCAAAACAACCATTTGTAAATACAACTTTTTTATTTTGAGATTTTAATCTTAAAGATAACTTTTCAATTTCATCTCTTGATTTTATATGAAGCTCAATTGAACTTTTATGTAAACTTGCTTGATACTCTTCAATTTCATCTAAAGTTGCTGTTGCAGAACCTAATTTTCCAACTACAACTCCTGCAGCTAGATTTGCAAACTCGACAGATTTTTCTATGTCATTTTCAAGGCTTAAAGCAAAACCAAGTGAAGCTAAAACCGTATCACCTGCTCCTGTTACATCATAAACTTCTCTAGCAACAGTAGGTTTTATTGAAACACTATCTTCTTCTAAAATAGCTATGCCATCTTCACTTAAAGTTATTAAAGAGACTTTTAAATCTGCTTCCTTTTTAAGTTTTTCTAAGCATTTTTTTAAACTAGCCTCATTTTCTATTTTTACTTTTGAAGCAATTTCAGCTTCCTTTTTATTTGGTGTTAAAAGATAAGCACCTTTGTATTTAGAATAATCATTACCTTTTGGATCAACCAATACTTTAATATCTTTTTTATTTGCATAGTTAATAATTTTAGCTATCAAGTCCTCTGTCAAAACACCTTTTGCATAATCTGAAAGTAAGATGATATCATAGTTCTCTACTTTATTTAAAAATATTTTATATAAATCTTCTACACTTTGTACTGAAATAGGATTTTTACTCTCTTTATCATATCTTACAACTTGAGAATGTGAAGCCATAAGTCTAGTTTTTCTAGATGTTTTACGACCTTCTTGCTCTAGTAAAAAAGCTTTTACGCTTTGTTTTTCTAGCATTATTTTCAAATTATGTCCAACTTCATCATCTCCAATTACTGATAATACAGCTACCTTGGCTCCAAGAGACACTAGATTACTTATAACATTTCCAGCCCCTCCTAAAACAGAAGTTTCTTTTTTTATATCAACAACTTGAACAGGAGCTTCAGGAGAAATTCTATCACAAGAACCCCACAAATACTCGTCTATCATCAAATCACCAATAACCAAAATATTAGGTGTTTTATCTATTTTTATCATTTATTTTACTTCTTCTTTAAACAATCTCTTTATCTCTGGAATATAAGCTTTTATTCCCTCTTCCATAGAATATTTTGCTTCATATCCCAAGTTTTCTTTTGAAGTTTCTATATTTGCTTGTGTAAAAAACTGGTAAGAACCAATATAAGGATTTGGTATATACTCTTTTCCATTGTCAATTTCAAGTTCTTTTTGTAAGATATTTACAATATCTTCAAAACTTCTAGCATATCCTGTTCCTACATTATAAATACCACTTTTTTTAGGAGAACAAGCTTTTATATTCGCTTGAATAATATCTTCAATATATATAAAATCTCTTAATATTTTATCGCTACCTTCAAAAAGTTTAGGAGTAAGACCTTTTAAAATTTGATGTGCAAATTGTACTACCATGGAAGCTGTTTTATTTTTGAAAAACTCTCGTGGACCATAAACATTAAAATATTTAAGTCCAACAATACTTATATCAACACCTTGTTTTAGATATTTATAAGTAATATTATCCATCATCACTTTAGAAAAACCATAGGCATTATTTGGTTGCTCATATCCAACTTCAAATCTATTACTATCACCATAGGTTGCAGCAGAACTTGCATATATCATGTTTGCTTTGTGTTTTATGGCAATTTTTAATAAATCTTCATAAGCATTTACATTAGTTTGAATCATCAAATCTTGTTCTTGGACTGTAGTATCAGATATAGCTGCTTGATGAAAAATATAGTCAAAATTAAAATTCTCTTCTAAATCTTTTATCAGTTCTTTATCATTTATATTTCCACTTATAACCTGTCCTTTAAAGCCAAGTAGGTTTTTAAAATGTCCAAAACTTTTTAAATTTCCATTAGAAAAAGTCTCTGAATTTCTAAAAGAATCAAGAGCTATTATATTTGCCTTAGGATAATTATTTTGAAAATAGAAACAAAGGCTTGAGCCAATAAAGCCTGCCGCTCCTGTTATTAGTATATTTTTATTGTTAAAATCTATATTATTATATTTCATTGTATCTCGCTTTTATATTTTAATTTGAATAAAATTTTCTGTACCATTTAATAAACTGGGCTATTCCATCAGTTAAGTTAGTAGCTGGTTTATAATCAAAATCTTTGATTAAATCATTTGTATCTGCATAAGTAGATACCACATCTCCGTCTTGCATATCCATAAAATTCTTTTTTGCTTCCCTACCAATAGAAGTTTCTATTGTTTTAATAAAATCTAAAAGTGACACAGGTGCATTATTCCCTATATTATATATTTTATATGGGGCAGAAGAAATAGATGGGTTTGGATTTTTTGGATCAAAACTGCTTGATTGCATTGATGGATTATCAATTACTTTTATTATACCATCTACTATATCATCTATATAAGTAAAATCTCTAGACATATTTCCATGATTAAATACTTTTATTGCTCTATCATTTAGTATTGCATCAGCAAACAGCATAGGTGCCATATCAGGTCTTCCCCATGGTCCGTAAACTGTAAAGAATCGTAAACCTGTTGTGTGAATGTTATAAAGATGGGAATAGGTATGAGCCATCATTTCATTTGATTTTTTAGTAGCTGCATATAATGAAACTGGATGATCAGTATGATTTGAAGTTTTAAAGGGTTGTGATTTATTTAAGCCATATACAGAAGAAGAACTAGCATAAGAAAGATTTTTAACATCATTATGTCTACAAGCTTCTAGAATATTCATAAATCCTTTTATATTTGAATCGATATAAGCATGAGGATTTTCTATAGAATATCTAACTCCTGCTTGAGCTGCTAAATTACAAACAGCATCAAAATTTTCTTTTTCAAAAAGTTCATATACAGATTTTGTATCTGCTAAATCCATTTTTATAAATTTATGATTTGGAAAAATTTTTGAAAATATTAATTTATTATCTTCAATTTCATTTTTATCTATTCCTAATTCTTTAAGTCTTGCATATTTTAGGTTTACATCATAATAGTCATTGATATTATCAAGTCCTATTACAGTATCCCCTCGTTTAAGAAGCTTTTGTGCAAGATGAAATCCTATAAATCCTGCTGTTCCTGTTATTAATATTTTACGTTTATTAATCTGTTCATTTTGTTCTTTAATCATCTATTTATCTCTTTTAATCATCACTATTAAATATATCTCTAGTATATACTTTATCTTCAACATCTTTAATATTATTAGACAATCTATTTGCCACTATTACATCCGATATATTTTTAAAATCATCTAAGTTTTTTATTATTTTTGAATTAAAAAATTCTTCCTCATTTAAATTTGGTTCATAGATTACGACTGCAATCCCTTTTGCTTTTATTCTTTTCATTATTCCTTGAATAGCAGATGAACGGAAGTTATCACTTCCTTCTTTCATCACTAATCTATAAATTCCTACAATTTTTGGTTTCTTTGCAATTATTGAATCTGCTATAAAATCTTTTCTTGTACTATTTGCATTTACAATAGCTTCAATTATATTACTTGGTACATCTTTATAGTTTGCTAAAAGTTGTTTTGTATCTTTGGGAAGGCAATATCCACCATATCCAAAGCTTGGGTTATTATAATGAGATCCAATTCTTGGATCTAATCCTACTCCTTCTATAATTTGTTTAGATTTTAGATTATGAGCTTGGGCATAAGAATCTAGTTCATTAAAGTATGCTACTCTCATTGCTAAGTACGTATTTGAAAAAAGTTTTATAGCTTCTGCTTCAGTTGAACCTGTAAAGAGAATATCAATATTCTCTTTTTTAGCACCTTTGGCTAAAAGGTTTGCAAAAATTTCAGCACGCTCACTTTGCTCTCCTACTATTATTCTAGAAGGATATAGATTATCTAATAATGCTTTTCCTTCCCGTAAGAATTCAGGAGAAAAGATTATATTATTTGTGTTAAATTCTTCATTTATTAATTTTGTATAACCTACGGGTACTGTTGATTTTATTACCATTGTTGTATTTGAGTTTATTTCTAAAACATCTTTTATAACATACTCGATTGATTTTGTATTAAAGTAATTTGTTTTTGGATCATAATCTGTGGGAGTTGAAATGATTACATAATCAGCATTTGTATAGGCTTCTTTTTTATCTAAAGTTGCTTTGAAACTTCCTTTAAAATCTTTTGGATTATTATGTATATTATTTAAATATTCTTGAATTTCTTTATCTTCTATTGGAGAAATACCTTTATTTAGCATTTCTATTTTTTCTGGGATAATATCTAAGGCTACTACTTCATTATTTTGAGCTAGAAGTAATCCATTTGATAAGCCTACATAGCCTGTCCCTGCGATTGCGATTTTCATTTGATTCCTTAATTAAGAGTAATCTAAATTGTAGCAAAATCCCAATAAAAGCTTATTTAATTTCATTGATTCTTAATAAAACATCTTCTGCTATGATTTCTTTCATACAATTATGATGTTTAAGAGGACAAACTCTTTTCATACATGGAGCACATTCTAAATTTTTTGTTATGATTGTCTCATTTGGATTATTCCATTGATTTGTTTCAGTAAATTTTGTGGGGCCAAAGATTGCAATAGTTTTTACTTTATATGAAGCTGCCACATGCATAGGTCCGGAATCATTTGTTATAAATAAATCTAATCCTGCTATTTTCTCTATTAAGCTAGGGATAGTCGTTTCTCCCGCTAAATTTTTATAATTATCTATTCTATTTTCTTTTAATTCTTTTTCTATATCATTTGCAATATCTTTTTCACCAGGACCTCCAAAAATAACTATATCATGAGTTTTTGCCATATTTATAGCTACTTTTGCAAACTCTTTTGGGTACCATCTTTTTGCACTTCCATATGTAGCTCCTGGATTTATTCCAAGTGTTGGTTTAGAATATTTAAAAGGTTTAAAATATAGCTTTAAGTTACCTGCTTTATTCTTTAAATTCAAAGAATAATTTATAAAATCATTGTATCTTAGGACTTGATGTATCTCTTTTTTTTCTAGTCTTTTATAATTAAATTTTTTTTTGGAACTTATAAAAAACATCATAAGTTTTGAAGAAAAACTTCTTCTAAATGAAATAGCTAAATCAACTTTTCCAACACTTTTTGCAATTTTAAAAAGATTTATATACCTATTTCCTTTTTTCTTTGTATTATCAACTATAACTTTTGAAATATTAGGAATCTTACCTAAAGCCTGTGTTGAAACATAAGAGCCTAATAATATTACCTCAGCATTAGGATATTCTTTTATAATATTCTCAATAGCTGGTGTTGTCATAATTGCATCGCCCAACCATGTTGGTATTTCTATAAATATTTTTTTAATCATTTATCATCTTTTTATAAGTTTGAAAAGCTGGCATTTTTCGTAATTTTCCATCTCTATTATCAACTAATCCATAACCAGGAGCTATTAATTGATGCCAGTAAACTCTTTTTATTTTTTTTGTACCTTTTATAATCTCATGATACTCTATCATGTATTTTTTATACTCTTCTTCACTTATACATTCGTGTTCACTTGTAGGCGCATATGGAGCTGTATTAGATATAGGCCAATTTACTTCTGTAATATAAATTTCATTTGAAGCTTTCCACGATAATTTTGTCAATGAATATAATAAATCAACTTTATTTTTTGTATCAAAAACACCATATTGTGTGTTATATGGACTTCCTCTTCTATCAACATAAAGTAAACTTGAATGTTTATCATATTTTATATCTTCTAAATTAAATAATGCTCTTGCAGTATAATAGTATTCAAAATCAATAACACTAGGACCAAGTAATTTTAAATCTTTAAAAAACTCATCTCTTATATTTTGTACCGTTTTATAAAATTTTAAGTATTCACTTACAGAAAAAAAGCCCCATTTTGACCTATTAATTGTACTTCCAATTTGATATTCTTCTACAAAACTAGAAAACTTTTCAAAGATAATTTTTATATTTTTTTTTAATAATTCATTATTTTCAATATGTTCTCTATCTTGCATTATATTTAAAAGAATTTTTATTTCATTATCTTGTTGAATAAATTTTTTTACAAAGTCTATATATTCTTCTATTCTATGCATTTCCCAAAGAGGCATTCTTATTATTAAATGTTTTACACCTAACTCTTCAACTAAAGCATATTGTTCTTCACCTTTGTCAAGATTTACACCAATACCATATTCAAGTTTTTCATTTCCTTTAAAAAGTTTCATTAAAACAATTGAAATAGGTAAAACAATAATTGATGTAAAAAAAAGTTTTACATAATCGAATAAATGCTTTTTACGCATTGCTTTTTTATATTCTTTGTCTCTTATTACATGAGGTTGGTCTGAGTAATTATCCCATACAAAAGGTTCTTTATTCAAGTTAAAGCCTTGTAAATGGACGTTTTCCAAGTTTTGCTCTTTGTACATCTTTTTCATACATTCGCATAAACTTTTCCCACTGTCTTGTTATCTTATATTTTGTATAAAGTTTTGAAAGCTTGTACAATACAAATTTTGCTCCTGTACGTTTTGCACCTAAGCCATCAACTATAATTAGTTTATATTCATTCTCTGCTATTTTAGGGCAAAAAATATTCGTTAAACTTGTATCTACAAAAAGTATTAAATTTTTTTCTAGATATATTTTTAGTTCATCAATTAATTTTTTTTGTTCATCTAAAGGTATTATTTTATTTGCAAGGTAATATCTAAAACTTTTACTTGGCATTCCATCATGATCTAATACCCTATCAAATACCAAACCTTTTCCTAAGTTTGTATTTACATATCCATAACAATCAGTAAGATATGATAAATCAGTTTTTCTTTTTTTCAAATAATTCATATAATTAAATTCTAATTCATTTTGATTATTATGATTACCTTGGGTATGTAAGGTTTTAATTACTTTAGTATTATCAATAGGATGAAGATAACAATTCCTTTCTCCACCTTTTGCAATAAGTAAACTATCATCTAAAATTAATTTTGACAAAGTTCTTCCTTCTTTGAAGTCATTACTTCTTTTGCAACATTTGATAAAATATCTTTACAAAGTTCTAAGTCATTTCCTGTATTGATATAGGTATAAATAACAGAAGGTTTTTCTAAATATATTTTAAAATTTAATTTTCTATATTTTTTAATATCTCTACTTGTTAATTCATCTTTTCTATTTAAAATTATTTTAGCTTTTGCATCTAAATGAATTATCCAATATGAATGAGGAATAAACTTTAAAAGAGTTTTCCAATTTTCTCTAAGTTTTGTTTTTTTATCTAAAAAAGAGATATTTTCTAATAAATAATCATTAAAAAACCTATCAATAAAAATCACTCTTTTTCTAAAATTTGAGTTAAATATAAGATAAGGATAATATAAAATCCCAGCAGTTATTATCATCAAATAATGAATATCATCATGTTGATCTTTTAAAGGCTTTACCCCAAGTTTTCTTTTTAGTATTATTCTATTAATGGGATATAGAATATTATATATAAATGAACGCCTTACTATTTTTTTAAATCTTTTATATAAATACGGCTTCTCTTTTATGTTAAAAGAATTTGTAAGAAGTGTTGTTTTCCCTACTCCATCAGGCCCAATTACGGGGAAAATTTTCTGCTTTTTGCTTTTTTCTATAACTTTTAAGTATTCAGATTCTTCTTTAGTATTAATTAATGAAGGCTCACAAGTATAAATAAAAATTCTTTTTTTATCATTACTAAGTGTATCAAATAAATCTATTTTTAAAAGTTTATATTCATCTCTTAAAATTGTAAAACTCAAATGTGATTTTGTACATTTTTTAAAGAAAGTCTTTAATAATAAATTAACTATTTCTTCTTTTATAAATATTTTATCTTGATTGTTTTCCAGAATTTCAAATTCAATACTTTTACTTTTTAAATCTTCTAAAATAGAAGAATAAAAACTCTCAATATTAATATGTTTCATTTAATAACTCTTTTAGACTATTTTCAATTTTTTTATACAAATTATCATCATAATTTTCTGGTACACAAAAATTACTTTGTTTCTCTTTTTGACTAATTGTTGCCCATCTTTTAGCACTTGCAAATAAAGAATTTCCAAAAAAAGAAAGTGTTTTTGTGTTTACTGCACCTGCAAGATGCATAGGTCCAGTTGACGTACTAATAAAGATTTCAAAAGATGCTAATAATTTACAAAAATCTACTAAAGATGATTTAGAGTCATAAAGAATTGCACCAAAATCAATATTTTTTTCTATGTACTTTTTAGTTTCTTTATCATCTGGCCCAAAAGTAAATACAACTTTTACTTTTTTTATACTTGAAATTGATTTTGCTAGTTTTATATAATCATCAACTCTTAAATTTCCATCACTACTTCCACCAAAACCTGGATGAAAAGCAATAAATTTATAGTCATTATCTACTAAATTAGTCTCTTTTTTAAATTTTAATAAAATAGCTTCTATCTCATCTTTTGAAAACTTTAAAAGTGGTTTTTCATATTTTAATTCAGCTTTTGGATAAAAAGCTTTTAACAAATCTAAATTATACTCAGCCTCTGTCCTTTTAACTAAACTTCTTCTCTGATTTATTCTGTAATTTGAAAAAATCTGCGCTATTTTTGTTGCAGGAGCATATCTTTTTTTTACACCAGCTAATAATAAAGCCAAGGCTAGTTTGGTATCTGTAAAAGCACTAATACTTGCATCTATATTTTTCTCTTTTATTCTTTTAACTAAAGTAAATAAATTTTCATCATATAAAATTACCTCATCAATAAATTTCATACTAGAAGCTAATTCATAATTAACTTTTGAAACTAATGCAAATATTTTTACATTAGGTATTTGTTTCTTTGCAACTTGATAAGTAGGTAAAGTAAGTACAAAATCACCAATTTTATCATGTCTTGTAATTAATAGATTCACTAATTTCTACCTCTTATTTTACGTTTAAACTCCACAAAATCTTTTAACTTTTTATCAGATTTTTTCAAAATTTCAATTGCTTTTTTCTCATCAACTTTTGATAAAAAAGCATATCTTTTTGCAATTAAAAGTAAATCATCTTCATCTAACCATAATTTTGCAAAATTATCTAAGCCTAAAAATAAATCAATACTTTTAAACTCCATTCTATTAATATCTACAATAGAAAAAGTAAAACTTCCATCACTTTTTTTTAAGACAAGGGTATTTCCAGCTGAGTAATCTTTATGATAAACATTGTTTTGATGAAGATTAAATGTAAAATCAACAAAAGATTCTATAATTTTTATACGCTCGTCTAACTCTTTGTTTCGTAAAGGTTCTCTAATAGTAAAATCATAATCAAATTTTTCAGATATAAAAAAACTCTCTTTGAATAAAAAAGCTTTATAAAATTCTATATATCCAATTGGTTTTGGAGTATTTATACCTAATTTTTCTAATCTAATAGCATTTTTATAAGATTTCTTTGCTTTTGAATCTCTAAAATAAGCATAAACTATCTGATTTACTTTATTAGGGATTTTAAAAGCTTTTACAACTGTTTTAATATTATCAAATTCAATTACTTTTAATTCATTTCTTGCTTTATGTATAGTTTCTGAATTATTTTCAAAATACTTTTTTATATTTAATAAAAAATCTTTAAATTTTTTTGAATGACTATTTAGTTCATATTTAATATTCAATATTATCCTTATTTTCAAGTTTGATATTTAAACTTCTTTCGTATTTATAATTTTTTAAAAAAACATCCCATTGTTTTTTTATTTTGTATCTAGCAAAAAACTTCAACTTCATATATAGCCAAAATTTAATTCCTGGTCTTCTTGCTCCAAGTCCATCAAATATTATCAATTTATATTCATTCTTTGAAATCTTTTGACAAAAAATATTTGATAAACTAGCATCTACAAAAAGTATGTCATTTTTAAACAAATATGCTTTTAAATCATTTATCAATTTCATTGAATAATCATCTTCCAATAAATTATGTTTTATATAAAAGCTCATTGTTCTTATTTCACTATTATCATAATTTTTTATTCTTTGAACTACTAAGCCCTCTCCAAAGTTTGTATTAACAAAGCCATAACATTTTGGAATATAAGAAAAATCAACATCTTGCTTTTCTAAATACTTGATATATGTATATTCCAAAATATTTTGATTATTATGTTTATCTAGTTTTTTTACAATTTTTATAACTTTTTTTTCATCACGAGGGTAGATATAACAATTACGCTCGCCTCCTGTACCTAAAAAATCATTATCATTTAAAACTATATAACTCATTAACTTCTCTTTATTTAAAAAATAGACCACAAAATAGCTATTTTTTTATTATAGTATTAAACATACTAGCTAAAACAACTATATAATATGGTTAAATAAAAATCCATTATTATTAACATTTATTAATTTTTAATCACTATTTAATTAATATACAAATAATAAAAAACAAGGATTTTAATGCAAAAAATTGTACAAAACTTACTCTTAGCTTTAATAGTAACACTATTATTTATAACAGTGGAACAAACTTATAGAACTTATAACGATATCTTAACTTTCAATTTAAATTTGAAAAGCTTTTTAGAACAGTTATTATTAAATTTCTTAATTCTATCAATTATTAGCCGTCGGGCAATACTAACAATTTATTCCATACTAGCACTTCTAGTATGGTTTCAACTTTTACATTTTGGTTATTTTGGTACCTGGATTTTTCCTCTTGAGTATTATTTATTTTTTACAAAATTTCAAGAGACCTTTGATACTTTTAAAACTGTTTTAGATATTTCAATTGTACCTACAATTTCAATTATTTTTTTATTAATTATTCTTTTTAAAGTAATAAACAAAAATGACAATAAAAGACTTAAACTTCCTTATTTATCTTTAGTTTTAATATTATTTATTATATTTATTCCAGCAAGAGTTTATATTAAAGATTCAAAAAAAGGTCATAGACCTAATGTTGAACACTATCCAATAAAAAATACAGTTAATAATCTTGGTTATTTATTAGGAAATATTTTACCTAAAAAAGCAAATGGGCACAGCGGTTTAGAACAAACAATAATAAATACTCCAAAGCTAAATCTTAATAATCCTGATATAAATGTTGTAGTAATAATGGGAGAATCATTACATAGAAGCTATATGTCTTTATATGATTATAAAATAAAAACAACTCCATATTTAGATACTCTAAAAAATGACCAAAATTTTATTTATAAAAAAGGTATTTCTTCAGGTGTTGTAACTGATGTTGCAATTCCTTCTTTTTTTAATATGATTAAAAGACCAGATGGAGTGCCACAAATTATTACATCAAATACTTGTCTTTTTAAAATGGCTAAAAAGAATGGTTTTACAACTCACTATTTTAGTGCGCAAGCGCAAGGTCAATTATCACAACTAAAAAGTTACTTATGTCCTTCATCAATTGACCAATATACAGATGGCACAACTGTTACAAAGGATATTGATAGACCTGCATTAGATGAGTTTTTAATTGATACTATTGATAAAGTTGACTTTGAAAAACCTAATTTTTTAGTTTTACATCAAAGAGGTTCACATACTCCTTTTAAAGAAGATTACCCAAAAGAGTTTGAAAAGTTCACAAAAAAAACAAGTGAAGACTCTAGTATCTCACAAAATACTTTAGAATACCAAAACTCTGTTTACTATACAGATTATGTTATTTCTAAAATTATTGAGAAAATAAAATCAAAAACAAATAAACCTACATATTTTATATTTACATCTGATCATGCCACAAACATAGGAGATAGCAATAGAAATGGACATGGAAGATTAGATTATGATTCTATTTATCAAGTTCCTTTTTTCATATATGGCATAAATAATCCAAAAGATTTATCTAATAAATTTTCTGAATTTGAATATATTTCTCATTATCAAATATCAAATGTAATAAGTCATTTATTAGGTTACCAAGAAGTAAGTAAACAATTTAATCAAAAAGAAGATTATTATGTATGTGATTCAGATATATCTGGACTTGCAGGTATTTTAAAATTATCATTTGATGAAAACAATAATCAAATTCCAAAACTTATAGAGTAAAACTCTATAAGTTTTATTTTAAATATTTATTTATAAACTTATCCCATCTTCTAGTTATTCTTCTTCTTGCAAAGTATGGAATTTTATTTGGCAGTGTAAAATGAGAAACATCCCCTAATCCATCTATTAAAACTAAATCAAAATCTGTTTCACTATTTTTTCTAAGTAGAATATTTTTAGGCATCATTCCATAATTAAAAATTATACAATTATCTAAAAAATATTGTTTATATATAGCTAGTTCTTTTTCGTAAGCCTTTGAACCATTTTCCTTTAAATAATAAGCAAAGCTTTTTGAGACACTTCCATCGTAATCTCTTATTAATTCTATTATAAAACCATCACCTTTATTTGTTTTAGTCTCACCAAAAAATTCAGGTAGATGTTTCCAGCTTTTAACACCTCTTTTTATTAACTCTTTATAATACTTAATCTCTTTGTCTGATTGTTTACTTTTTTTCCTTTTATTATTTTCAAAGGTAATTTTTATTGTTTTACTATTATCTTCAGGATGATGGTAGCAAGCTCTTTCATTTCCCTTAGCTATAAAATCTTCATCTTTTAAAATTATCACTTGCACAACTCCTAAATTTCTTTTAATACTTTTATTAACTTTTCAAACTGGATATCATTATTAAATGATTCATTTGCTTTTTTTTCACCATTTTTGGCTAATTTTTCTTTTAAACTATCATCAGAATAAAGTTCTTCTATTTTCAAAGCTAAATCATCTGCATTTTGAGACTCAAAAAGTAATCCCGTTTCTTTATCATCTATTATCTCTAATACTCCACCTGCATTTGCACCAAGGACAGCTGTGCCCATTTGCATAGCTTCAATAGTAACAAGCCCAAAAGTTTCATTTCTTGATGCCATAATAATGCAATCACAAGCTTGCATAAACTTATGTGGTTCATTCGTAAAACCTAAAAATTTTATCTCTTCTTCCAAACTATATGATTTTATCTTATCTTTCAATTCAATCAAATATTCTTCTTTCATAGCATGACCTACAAAAAAAGCCTTAATATTTAAATTTTTTTCTTTCAAGATTTTCATTGCCTCAATTAAAAGATACTGCCCTTTAAATTCATTTATTCTACCAATTATTCCAACTATAAAGCTCTCTTTTGAAAATATTGAGTCTTTAAAAAATTCTATCTCATTTTCTGAATACTTAGAAGAGCATGCAGCCCCTAAATAAACTTGTTTTATTTTAGGTCTGATATCATTTGGTATAAATTTTATTAATTGTTTCTCTAATTCTTTTGTAACTGCAATTATTAAATCAATATTTTTATATAAAAACTTATGATAAAAATCATCTTTAAATCTGGTCATAGTCATATGTCTTGATTGTATAACTTTAGGTTTTCTTTTTGAAATTTTTTTTGCTAAAACAACTATGGGTAAATCTTTTGTCCAATGTATATGAACTATGTCAATATTATTAGAATCAATAATTTTAGCTAGTTTCATTGCATTTATTAAAGAAAAACTACTCTTTCTTTTTAGAGTAAAATATCTATTTTCACCATCTTTATAATATTTTTCTAATTTACTATTTTTAGCAATAAGAGAAACTATATTAAAGTTTTTTGATAAGTGTTTTGCACACTTACTCATATAAAGTTCTAAACCACCTAAATCAGGAGATAAACAAACTTCAAGAATATTTTTATTTATCATCTTTTTGCATTTCCAACATCAAAGCATATTTCATATATGAACTAAATGCAGAGATAACAGCAACATTCCAGCCATGAATACCATGAAAGGCTCCACCTTTTAAAACTAAGGCTTTAAATAAGGCTCCAACGCCATGAACAAAGGGGTCAAAAACACTTGCTCTTTTACCAGATTCATAAGAGATTTGTGCACCTCTTTTTATAAATTTTTCAGTCACTCTTATCATATGAATATAATCATCATAAGAATAATGAAGCATATCAGCTTTTAAATCACATACATTTTTAGCTTCAACTTTTGCATGACCTTTTTGTTTTGAATAAGCACATTTTTTTCTATTATATAGTCTTGTAACTCTATCTGGATACCAAAGCTTAATAAGGTTATTCCCTACATATGTCTTTCTTGCAAAAGAAAATCCATCATAGTTTGTATTATCTAAGTCTAGTTTTTTAATTGCTTTTATTGCATTTGTATCAAGTCTTTCATCAGCATCAATGCTTAAAATCCAATCATTTTTTGCATATGGCTCACCAAATGCTTTTTGCGGACCATCCCCTAAATATTCTTGTTTTATAACTTTTGCACCTAAACTTTCTGCTATTTCACATGTTCTGTCAGAACTTAATGAATCTACTACTAAAATCTCGTCGCATACAGTCTGTACTGACTTAATAACAGCTTCAATATTTTTTTCTTCATTTAGTGTAATTATATTTGCGGTAATTTTCAAAATGTAAAGACCTTATCTTAATATAGTAAATATTATATAATAAGTTTAATTTAAATAGGATATAATCCACATTTTATAAGGGTTTTAAAATGAATTTGAAAACTGCAATAATTTGCTTATCAAGAGTAAATGGGGGAATGGAATTAGCCTCAGTAAAGTTAGCTAGGATATTAAGCAATGATATTAATATTGAATTTATTGCTAGAGATAAAAGTTATATATTAGATAAAAAAGAACATTTTGAAAACTATAATATAAAAATACATGAAGTAAACTTTTCTAGTAATTTAAGCTTCTCACTGATATTTCAAATAAGAGAAATATTGATTAACAATAAAATTAGAAATATCATCTTTTTAGGTGCTTCTGAAATGAAATCTCTCTATTTTGCAACCCTTGGTCTTGATATTAATTTTATTATTAGACAAGGTTCAAAAAAAACAACTTCAAAAAAAGATTTTTTTCATAAACTATTTTATTCAAATGTAAACTATTTTATAGGAAATTGTGAATATATGAGACAAAATATTATAGATATTTTGCCAATACCTAAAAAAGCAAGAGTAAAAAGAATATATTCCTCTTTAAAACTTGAAAGAAATATAAACTTTAAACCTTTAGATAAAAAAATAGACTTAGTACATGTGGGAAGAATTCATCCAGGAAAAGGTCAAAAAGATGCTATTGAAGCTTGCCAAATTTTATATGAAAATAATTTTGATTTTAAAATGACTTTCTTAGGAGATTTCCAAAATAAATTGTATTATGATGAAATTCAAAAAGATTTAGAAAAGCTTGCATATAAAGATAAAATAGAGTTTGTTGGGTATACCTCAAAAGTAAAAGAATACCTACAAAAATCTGATATATTTATTTTTCCAAGTCTTGGAGAAGGCATGAGTAATGCCATTATTGAATCACTTGGATTTGGATTAATCCCAATTATTTATAATGATACTTCCTCTCCTGAATTTAAAGATTTGGGATTTCATATTCATTTAACAAAAGAAAATGATATAAAGAACTTAAAAGAAATCCTTCTTGATCTGGCAAAAAATTTTAAAGAAGAAAAAGAAAAAGCTCTATTTAATCATGAAAAAGCTTTAGAAATTTTTGCTCCTAAAAGAGAAAAGAATGAATATTTAGAACTATTGAAATAAGGTTATTTATGGAAAGTATAGTATTAATAATAGATTCTCTTATAACAGGAGGAGCAGAAACAACGAATATTAGATTAGCAGATATGTTTCTAGAAGCTGGATTTGATGTGCATATAATATCTATTAAAGATAATAAAGAACTTCACATTAGCAAAAATATAAAAGTAGATACTCTAGCCTATAAAAAAAGAAAAAAACTTTTTAATAATAAGTATTATTCAAAATTATTAGAAAATAAACTCAATCAAATAAAAAATAAAAAATTAATTCTAGGTAGCTTAGGATTAAGTCATAAATTAATGAATATCATAGATAAAAAATTTAATTTTTATTATGTTTTACATGGAACAACTACAAAAGCAAAGCTCGATACAAAAAAAGGACTTAGTAGACTTATTAAAAAAAATGAATTGGAAAATTTATACAATAATAAAAATATTATATGCGTTTCAAAAGGTGTAGAGAAAGATATATTAAGCTTAAATATAAAACCTAAAACCATACAAACAATTTATAATCCATTTAATTTTACTTATATAAAAGAACTTTCAGAAAAAAATATTAATATTCAATTGCCAGAAAAATACATTGTTCACGTAGGAAGATTTGCAAAAGTAAAAAAGCATGACATCTTAATACAAGCTTTTTCTTTATTAAAAGACAAAACATTAAAGCTTGTATTAGTAGGCGATGGAGAAGAAAGAAAAAATATAGAAGAATTGATTAAAAAATTAGGATTAGAAAAGAAAATTATATTATTAGGATTTTTAGAAAATCCTTATCCTATTATCAAAAAAGCAAAATTATTAGTATTATCATCAGAAAATGAAGGCTTTGGGAATGTATTAATAGAAGCAATGATTTTAAATACAAATGTAGTAAGTACAAATGCCCCAACAGGACCTAGTGAAATCCTTATTGATTCATTATCAGAAAATTTAGCAGAAGTAAATAATTATAAAGATTTACAGATGAAAATAAATCATGCATTATCAAATATGAATATAATAAATTACCCTATATCTCAGTATAAAGAAGAAGTTATTCAAAAAGAGTATTTTAATCTTTTTGAATAAGTTTCTTTTTTGATTCTATAATTATTAATGTAAAAAATACAAATGACATCAAAAATAAAATATTTATAGGTTTTTTATCCATTAAACTATTAAAAAGTCCATTATAAAAAATTGTACAATATAAACTAAATGCTAAATATTGATATTGTTTATTAATTTTTAATTGATAAATTAACATGCACACTGATGATATAAGTAAAATATATCCTAATAATCCATATCTTAAAAGTATTTCAAAATGTTGATTATGTAAACTTCCAAAAGATGCATAAGTATTTTCTTTTTCTGCAATTTTTCTATATTCAACTCTTGTATCTCCAGCTCCTACACCAAATAAGGGATTATCTTTTAATATTAATGCCGAAGTTCGATATAAATAACTTCTAATTCCCCAACTACCCTCATATTTATTTTCCAAGAATACACTTTTTAATTCTTTATAACCTGTAGTAAATTTTGAAGAAAAATTAACTAAAGAATAGATAGAGATTGTAAATCCTAAAAACATAATTAGTATAATTTTTTTTGTAAAAAAACTTCTAAAAAAGAAAAGTAAAAATGTAAAAACTGTCAAAATAATTGAAAGATGAGCTGATCTTCCATTATTAATAAGAAAAGAAAAAAGACATAAAATAAATACTAAAATAAATGATATTTTTTCTAACTTATTATTAGAATAATAACTATGAATATAAGAAAATAGAACTCCCATAGCTAACATAGGTGTCACAATTGCATATTCTAAATGACCTCTAGGGTCACTGGGAATAGACTCTTTAATAGTATAAAACCCAAAATAAATACCTAAACTATATATTGCATAAATAGCAAAACCATAGGTAAATAACTTCAAACCTTTTTTTGCATCTTCCATATCTAGGGAGAACAGAAGTACTGGTATAAAGATTAATGATTCTCTATATATCTTTTGAGCCCATAAACCATGTTCCATATTTGAAGTCCATAGCAAACTTAAATATGTGTATGCAATAAAAACGAATAAAACTAAAATAGGCTTAAATTTCATAATCTCAGAAAATCTTATTTTTAATAAGTTTTTATCTTTTTTTAAAACTAAAAAAAACAACAATATTACTATTGAAAATGCTGCATAGTGAGAATTAAATAAATACAAAGGGGTAATTAAAAACCAAAAGTATAAAATCTGTTTATATAGAAAATTATTAAGCATAAAATTAATCCTTGTAATGATTTATTAAAAATTGTGTTACTGCTAAACTTGATTTATAATAGTTTATTAAGTTGTTATTTGTTTCATTTTTCAACTTTGATAATTTAAAAATATTTTCTTTTTGATTTACAATCATAGAACCATTAAATCCATAATGTTTAGCTTCATAATCAAATAGATTATATCCAATTGATATATAATTTTCATCCTTTAAAGTAAGATTATAAAGAGTAGGAAATATATCTTTATGTGAACCTGCAATACTTGTATCAATTTTTAATTTATTTTTTAATTCTTTAGGTAAATAGAAATATAAAGGAATATTCTTTGAGTTAAGTAATTGATTATCATCATACTTCATAATTCCATCAATCGTATTATTATCTGCTGTAACTACTACTATAGTATTTTTTGCAAATTCACTTTTTTTAAATTTATCTAAGAATATTCCTACTTGATCAATCGCATAAGCATAGGACTTAAATCTTTGCTCTGCAAGTTCAAAATCTCCCGTTATATGTTCTTTTATTTCATCTGTATAGATTAAAGGTTTAGATTTATAATCAGAAGGTATATTATAAGGAGGATGATTATTTGTACTTAAGGCAAAAATAAATTGCTTTTTATTTTTTGAATCTTCTAATTTATCCAAAATGTGAGAGTATAGATGCTCATCAAATATACCCCAAGGATGAAAGTATTCGCTTTCTTCTTTAGTTTTATTCTTGATATTATTAAATATATTAATTTTACCTTGAACATTATCATATCCTTGATACTTAATAAACTTACCTAAATTTCTCCAAGATAAATCTCCTCCATAAATAAATGATGTTTCATAATCATGTTTTTTATATAAAAAACCAGCAGTATAATCAAAAGATGTTTGTTTATAAATAGATTGAGAGAAAGCAAAGGCATTTGGACGTTTTGGAATATTTAGTAGTAAAGCTTCCAGGCTTGATATTGTGCCATCCCCTGAAGAAATAAAGTTTGTAAAAAGGATATCTTCATCAAAATGTTTTTTCAGATTTCCTAAAATATTATAGGACTCTGAATTATATTTAGTTATAGGCATTCCAAAACTTTCAACCATTATTAAAACTATATTATAATCATTGTCATCTATTTTTTTAGTTTTATATGTGATATTATTCAATAAATTCTTACTATCAATATTATCAGTTTGTTTAAAGTCTTTGAATGCTTTTTCTATATTATTTTTATAACCAGTTTCTTTAATTAAATCATATTCTCTTTTTAAGTATTTTTTTCTTATGCCATACGCATTTGTAAATGCTCTAAAACCATTTTGGGGTATTTTATTAATAAATTCATTTTCAGATACATTTGGAATCATTTTACCTAAAGGATACATACCTAAAGTACCTCTAATTGCTAGAAAATTTAAAACGAATATTATTGTAAAAATTAAAAAAGATATTTTTAATCCAAAAAAAGATTTAAGATATTTATTTTCCTTATTTAGAATAAAAGAAATGACTTTAAATAAAAAAAATGAATAAATAAAAAATAGTGATAAGATAAAAATTACATTGTAATTTTGCCAAAAAGTTATAAGAAGAGCAGAAGTATCATCATCAAAAAGTCCAAAAAATAGAATATTTATATGATCTTTAAAATATGAATAAAATCCAAAATCGGCACCTGCTAATAAACTCACCGCTAAATAGCAAAAGAAAAGATAATAAATTAAAAATTTAGAAAAAAAGTTTAAAAAAGACTCCTTTTTTAAATAATATAAAATTATAAGCATAATTGTTGGGATAACTTGAATATAACCTACTACAGTAAGATCTATTCTTAATCCTAAAAAAAAAGCTTTGAAAATATCTAGGTAAAAAATATTAAACTTATCTAGGGGTGAATAATAGAAAAAGAATATAGTTCTAAATAAAGACATAATTATCAAAAGAAAAATATGTGCAAAAATTAATTTTTTGAAAATATTAAGGGTATGTGACATAATTGTTTGATTCACAAGCTTATCCTTTTAAGTTTTTTAATATAAGAAAAAGTTTGAAAAAACCTTGACCATCTCTTCCTATTACTTTTTTAAAAAAACGATTTTGACTAAGTGTTATAAAAAAAGAAATTTTTTGTGCCAAACTTTTAAGTTTACGTCTAAAGTCACTATTTTGAGGTACTAATTCAGTATATTTTTTTATTACGTAATTATAATCTATTTCAAAAGAAGCTCTAGTTTTAGTTAAAGATAATAAAAATAAAATAAAATCCCTAAATTGTAAAACTTCTAAATCAATATTATCATCAAAACTATCTTCAAAATCTATAGCTGTAATTTTTCCATCTTTATATAGAAAATTTCTAGCTTGAGGACCACCATGATATTCATGATTATTATGAATCAAGGCTAGGTTTTCTAACATTAAATCAATGTAATAATACATTTTCTCTTTACTTATATCTCTTTTTCTAATATAAGAATTAACCATTTTCCCAGAATCTTCTAAAACAAAAAAACTTTCATTTTTTATTTTTATTGTGGGTGTATTAACTCCTTTTTGCATTAGTCTTTCAATTTTATTTGTTTCAAATTTCAAGCTATCTTTTGCTGTTTTATTCTCAACGGGTAATAATACCTCTATAGAAAAACGCTTATATAATAACTTATGTATAAAATTCGATTTTGTTGCTCTTGCCTTTTTTAGCCAATACTTTTTATTTTCAAATTCAAAAGAGAATATCTCTTCTTTTTTTTGCTCATTTAAATTATAAACTAAATCTTTAAACTCTTTTTCTATGCCCATAGTAAAACTACAATCCAAATAATTACATGTAATCCTATACAAAACATTACAGCTGTTGAGCCAATGTCTTTTGCATTTTTTGCCAAAGGATGAATTTCTTTTGTTACTAAATCAACAACATTTTCAATAGCTGAGTTTATTAACTCAACTATTAAGACTAAAATTCCTGTAATAAAAAGTGCTATCTTATAAATAAGAGAAACATCAATAAAAATTATTCCTAGTACAATGAAAACAGCAGCAAAAAGTTCGAGTTTAAAAGAACTTTCTGTTTTAAATGCGTGTTTTAAGCCATCAAGTGCATATTTTGTATTTTTAAAAAGGTGATATTTTGGTTTATTATTCATTTATTTTCTCTTGTATAAATCTTTATAAAAATTCTTCCACTTTTTATGTTGCCAAAACCATAAATTAGGAAATTCTTTTATCTGTTTTTCAATAATATTTGATTGTAATTGAGTCAGTTCTTTAATCTTATCTTCACTTTTAAACTCTACTTTTAAAGGATCAATCGCTTCATAAACCTTTATTGTATAATCTCTAAAATCATTCATTTCTGCAAATACTGGGATAATAAGTGCATCAAATTTTATTGCTAATCTTGCAGTTGCATCTGTAACTGTTACTTTTTTATCAAAAAACTCAATCTCAACACCATTTTTCATATGTTGATCAATAGCAACAGCTACATTTTGTTTTTGTTTAAAAGCTTTTATCATTCCTTTTGCTGCAACTTTTTTTTCTAGCATTACAATATTATTTCTATCTCTTGCTTCAATATACAATTCATTTAACAAAGGATTATCCATTTTTCTATTTACAACTGCTAAAGTTCCATATTTTAAAGCTATATAAGGAATAGCTAATTCCCAACCACCATAGTGGGCAGTCACAAATATAATTTTTCTATCAGCTTTTATTGCATTTAAAATAATTTCTTCATTTTCTATTTTTGCTTTTGAAAGTAGTTTTTCTTTTGAGATTGATTGATTTTCTATAAACTCGTACATATTAAAAAGAAGTGATTTATAAGATTCATAAATTATTATATTTTTTTCTTCATCCAAAATAATATTTTCATAAGCCAAATCTAAATTGACTTTTGCAATATGTTTATGCTTTTTATTGAATTTAAATGCAATTTTTGCAGAAAAAATTAAAATATATTTTACAAGACTTTTAGGTAAAACTGTAAAAATAAATTTAAAAAATATATAAATATAATATACAAAATACTCTTTAACACTTGCCTTCAAATAACATTTCCTTCATCATTCTCATAATTACATTTTCATCAATTTCTTTTATTGAAAAATCTTCTTTATTTAATTTTTCTGGGTTTACTATTGTTTTTGACTCAATTATTTTATTTATTTTTGTTTCATAAGTATTTCTATATCCAGGTGTACAACCAAATATAGTTATTGAAGGTACATTTAAAGCCCAAGCCATATGTGTGGGTCCAGTATCATTTCCTACAAGTAAATCTATTTTTGAAACTAATGTTTTTAAATCATTCAAACTAAGTTTTGGTAAAACAACAGCGCTTGAGTTCTTAGAAATAAATTCTACAATTTCTTTTTCTTCTTCATTTCCCCAAGCTAACAAAAAATTTGCATCTATATTTTTGCATATTTTAGCGTATTTCTCTTTAGAATACATTTTTGAAGACCAACTAGCCCCTGGAACTAAAAGGATGTTTTTTTTGCTTTTTGATAAAGAAGAAGTAAAATCAACTTTTTCTTCAAAGAATAGAAAAGCTTCTTTATTTAGTATTTGTTCTTCATTATATATTATTTTTAATGGCTTTAATAAAACATCCAAATTCCGTTCTATTACATTTTTAGAATAACTTGAATCAACTTTTTTTGTATAAAGCCTTGATGCTAAACTTTCTCTTGTAGAAGTTTTACTAAATCCAAATCTATTTTTACCTAAGATTCTTGTTACGATTGCTGATTTTATTAAACCTTGTGCATCTATTACTAAATCATAATTGTTTTTAGAATAAGTTTTAATAAGTCTTATTTGCGAAAACAATTTCTTTTTATTCTTTTTAATTGATTTCAAATCTAAAGCATAAATATTATCAATATGAGGGTTGTTTTCTAATACTCCAATAAAGGCTTTTTCTACAAACCAATCAATAACAATATTTGGATAACTTTTTTTTATAAATTGTAAGGCAAGCATTGCATGGATGATGTCACCCATGGCAGAAAGTTTAACTATAGCAACTCTTATGAACAAACTTTTACTTTCAGGCCTTTTGGTATTTGAAGCTTGTCTATCTCACTTTCTACTATATAAATAGATTTATCTAGGCAGATTTTTAATTTATTTTCTTTTAATCTATATTTTACACTTGGATTTGACATATCTTGATTTATCATTAGATTTAAACTAATCATAAACGAAAGCCATTCCATAGTATCAAATCCTGGTAAAAGTTCATCATATCTATCCAAATCACTTTGTATAGGAAGAGACTTTTTTGAGAATTTAATCATATGTGCAACTGTAACTCGTGAGCAATGTTGAAAATTATAATTTAAACCATTTAATATAAAATCAAAAGTATTATCATTTGATTTATAAAAGTTTAATGTAGTTCCAATTGAGTGTAATTTTGAAGCTATTACTAAAAGTGTTTTATATTTATCTTCTAATTGATGCAATGGCTTTAAGACATCAAAAATAGAACTTGCATTTTTTCCTAGATAGGAACTTTGTTTAGAGTCAATTTGAAATCTATCTAACAAACTTCTAACACTAACATTAAAATTTGCAGGAAATCTACAATTTGAACTTCTTAGAAGATCAGTTAAATATACACCTTCTCTAACTCCGGCTCCTGAAGTTATAACATTTTTGATATTTAACTCATTTAGTATGGTATCAAAAATAAGAGTTCCCTCTTTAATCGTATCAAACCTATCTTTTTTTATTCCAAGCTGTTTTAGACTATTTGCATCTTCTGTTTCTAAAATCGTATCAAAAATATGTTTATTCTCAGATACATCATAAGTATAACCATGAAGTATATCTAATGGATATTCATTTTTTTTCATTATAATTTTTGAAAGTGTTCTAATGCTTCCTCCAATTCCAACAACTGTAGAAGGTATTTCAAAACCTGAGTCTTTCACTTCTTTTAATTTTTCTAAAATATGCTCTCTAGCACCTTTAATATCACCCTTTGAAAAGAACAATTCATTTAAACGAACCGTTCCAATATCTAAAGAAATACAATGTTCTATTTTTCTATTTTTAATAAAGGCAAATTCAGTTGAACCACCACCAATATCCACAGTTATAAAATTATCAGAAAAAACCAAATTTTTAGTGGCCACTCCACCATAATATGCTTCTTTAGGACCATCTATTACTCTGATACTTAAGCCTAATTCGTTTTTTACTTTTGTTAAAAATAGTTTTGCATTTGGAGCATCTCTTAAAGCTGAAGTTGCAACACAAATTATTTTTCGTGATTTTAAAGCTTTTGAGATATTTAGAAAAGACTGCAAAGAGTTAAAGGCCCTTTGCATGGGAGCTTCTCGAAGATTGCCATTATTTTCATAACAGCCTTCAGAAATTTTTACGCGACTTTTTGTTTCATTTATTAAGTTAAAAGCAAACCTGCTGCTTTTTTCTAAAACAACCATACGCATTGAGTTTGACCCAATGTCAATAATAGTTGTTACCTTAGCCATTTTATAATTCTTCTTCTTGTAGTTGTTCGTATTTAAACCTCAACTCTTCCATTGTTTCTTGATTATCTGAATCTACGATTATACAATCAACTGGACATACTTCAACACACGCTGGCTCTTCATAATGACCAACACATTCAGTACATCTATCAGGATCAATTATATATATTGGATCCCCTTCTTCTATGGCCTCATTTGGACATTCTTCTCTACATGCATCACAAGCAATACATTCATCGGTAATTATTAAAGACATTCAACTTCCTAACTAAAATATTATCATGGAGTTATATCTTATTATTCTTAATAATATCTTTAATTAGGTCTAGAAAAGCATCATTTTTAGTAACAATTAAGAATTCGTCATCTTGATGTATAAAAAGCTTATTATTTATGTACAATGAAGCTGCAATATCAAACTCTCTTATTTTACCTGCAAAAAGTACAAAATTTACATTATTCGCATAAGCTAAAGACAAAGCAACTGCTCCGGGACTTCTAAATTTTATTCTTTTTTTATTTAATTCTTCACAAATTTTTGGATAAGCATATGCTCTTTCAAATATTGCAATTTGAGGATTTACAACTTCACAAATATTTATTTCTTTTTCATCTAAAAGTGAGATATTCTTTTTCTCTTTATTTAATTTATAAATCATAGTTGCATTTGATAAATTTGTAACATAAGCGGCTTTTGTAATTCCATCAATTTGTAAAGCGATAGAAGTACCATAATAAGGTAATTGTGAAAGAAAATTATGACTTCCATCAAGAGGATCGATTATAATTTTTATATTAGATTTTGAAGAAAGAAGGCCTATTTCTTCAGAAAAAATATCACCAAATCCTGATAAATATTTTATAAATATTTTTTCAGCAATGATATCTATGTTTAAAGTCTTGTCTCCGCCATATCCTATAGTTTTAGACTCTTCTAGGTCTAAAGAACTCATATTGGTATTTATGTACCAATAGAGCTCTTTATTTGCTTTTATAACTGTTTTAGTAAACAAGTCATAGTCAAACATTTTAGGCTAAAGCTTTCTCAATCTGTGCTGCGGCTTCTCTACCATCAAGAGCCGCTGTTACAGCTAAATGTGCACCTCTATTACAATCTCCACCAGCATAAAACTTAGGATTTGAAGTTTGATATGAAGCATTTATATCAATTCCACCCCAAGAGTTTGTTTTTAGATTTGCATCTTCAAAAAAATCAGGAGTTTCAGGAGAAAATCCAAGTGCAAAAATAATTACATCTGCATCTTCAAGATATTCACTTCCATCTATAATAGTAACTCTTTGTCGTCCAGATTCATCAGCTTGAGATAATTCAGTTTTTAGAACTTCAATTCCAACTGCTGTATCACCCTTTTTGATGATTTTATTAGGGCTTACATTAAAGATGTATTCAACACCCTCTTCTTTTGCATTTACTACTTCTTTCTTACTTCCTGGCATATTAGCTTCATCTCTTCTATATAAACACTTAACTGTTGAAGCCCCTTCTCTAACAGATGATCTTACACAGTCCATAGCAGTGTCTCCACCACCTATTACTACTACTCTTTTATCTTTTACATCAATAAATGTAGCCTCTGTATTTCCAAGATTTCTTTTTTGAATTCCAGTTAAAAAGTCCATAGCTAAATGAACATTTGAAGCATCTTCACCTTCAATATTTGCCCATCTACCTTTTTTTGCGCCAATACCAACAAAAATAGCATCAAATTCATCTTCAATTTCTTTAATACTTTTATCAAGTCCAATTTCACAATTTAAATGAAGTTTCATACCAGCTTCAAGTAACCAGTTTATTCTTCTTTCAACCGTACTTTTATCAAGTTTGAAGCCAGGAATTCCATACATTAAAAGTCCCCCAGCTCTATCTTCTCTTTCAAACATTTCAACAGCAATTCCACGTCTAAGTAAAAAAGTCGCAGCAGAAATTCCAGCAGGTCCAGAACCAATAATTGCTACTTTTTTATCACCTTTAATAGGAGAAAACTTAGGTTTCATACCGTTTTCAAATGCTCTTTCATTCAAATGAGTTTCCACTGCACCAATAGAAACAGCACCATGTCCAGTATTTAAAGAACAGGCACCTTCACATAATACATCTTGAGGACAAATTCTTCCTAAAATTTCAGGGAAAGGAGAAGTTTCATTTGATAAAGCAAAAGCTAAATCCATATTTTTTTCTGCTGTTTGTTTTAACCAAGCAGGAATAAAATTATGTAAAGGACAACCTGTATGACAATATGGATCACCACATTGCATACATCTATCAGATTGCTCTCTAGCTCTATGTTTTCCAAATACTTGGTAAACCTCATCATAATCTTTTAATCTTTTTAATACATCCCTTTTTTCAGGATTTATTCTTTCAAATTTAGTAAAATTTATCATTTTCTAATCTCCCTCATCCGGATTTAGTGGTAACACTGCCATATTTTTAGGTTTAACCATCCAGAAGTTTCTAATCTGTGCTCTAAAGTTTTCTAAAATTCCTTCAGCTCTTTCAGATTCAGTTTCATTTAAATAGTCCATTAATAATCTTTTTAAATAAAGTCTTTCTCTTTCAGTATCATCTGTATCAATTCTAACTGCTTCAATTAATTCTTGATTCATTTTATCTACAAATGTTTTCTCTGGATCATAAACAAAAGATAATCCACCAGTCATACCCGCTCCAAAGTTAAATCCTGTATTTCCTAAGATTACAACAATCCCACCTGTCATATATTCACAAGCATTATCTCCTGTTCCTTCTACAACAGCTGTACATCCAGAGTTTCTTACAGCAAATCTCTCACCTGCTGATGCTCTTACATAAAATGTACCACCAGTTGCTCCATATAAACAAGTATTACCTGCTCCTGCAAATAGTGGACCTTGATGTCTAGTATTTATAATAATTTTACCACCATTCATACCTTTACCAACATAATCGTTTGCAGCACCTTCAAGATATAAATTCATTCCTTTACTTAATAAAGCTCCAAAAGATTGCCCAGCAATCCCTTTTAAGAAGATATTAATAGAACCATCAGGTAAACCTTTGTCTCCATAATATTTAGCAATTTCACCAGAAATTAAAGTACCAAATGATCTATTTAAGTTTGTGATATTCTCTTTAATTTTAATTGGAACAGTTGGTTTTTCAATTGTTCTATGTACTTTTTTAAGTAATTCTCTTTCAAATTTATTCTTATCAAATGGTTCATTTGATTCTTTTTGACAGGTATCAATACCATCAATTCTTCTTAATACATTTTGGAAATCAAATTTCTTAGCAAATTCATCATCTATTACTTTTAATAAATCACTTCTTCCTACAATTTCTTCAATATTTTTGTATCCTAAAGAGGCTAAAATATCTCTAACATCTTGAGCTACAAAGTTAAAATAAGAGATTAATCTTTCAACTGTTCCTGTAAAGTGTTCTCTTAATTCTTCATCTTGAGTAGCAACTCCTACAGAACATTTATTTGTATGACAAATTCTTAAAATTTTACATCCTAAAAGAGTAAGTGCAGCAGTACCAAAGGCATATGATTCAGCTCCAAGCATTGCAGCTTTTACAACATCAAGACCAGTTTTTAATCCCCCATCAGTTTGTAAATGAACAAGCTCTCTTAAATGATTTGCTTTTAAAGCATTATGTGCTTCAGCAAGTCCTATTTCCCAAGGATTTCCTGTATGCTTAATAGAAGTTAAAGGAGCAGCTCCTGTACCTCCATCAGCACCTGAGATTACAATTTTATCAGCATAAGCTTTTGCAACACCAGCAGCGATTGTTCCAACTCCTATAGTTGATACAAGTTTAACTGTAATTTTAGCTTCAGGATTTGCTTGTTTTAAGTCAAAAATTAATTGAGCTAAATCTTCAATAGAATAAATATCATGATGTGGAGGAGGAGAAATAAGTGTGACTCCTGCAATTGTATGTCTTAATGTTGCAATATAAGGAGATACTTTATGTCCTGGTAATTGTCCCCCTTCACCAGGTTTTGCACCTTGTGCAACTTTAATTTGAATCTCTTCAGCAGATCTTAAATATCCAGGAGTAACACCAAATCTTCCAGATGCTACTTGTTTTATTTTAGAATTTTTTAAAGTATTAAATCTAGCTGGATCTTCACCACCTTCACCTGAGTTTGATGCTCCACCAAGTGTATTCATTGCAATTGCCATTGCTTCATGAGCTTCAGGAGAGATAGAACCACATGACATAGCAGCAGTTGCAAATCTTTTGAAAATCTTATCTTTTGATTCAACTTCATTTACATCAATAGCTTTCTTATCAGAATCAAATTCAAAGAAATCTCTAATGAATTTTTTTTCTCTGTTATTAACTAAATTTCTTAAGCTATCAAAATCTGAAACATCTTCTTTATTTTTTGCTCTTTTATTATGCATTGCAATAGTTGTACTTGGTCCATAATCATGGTATTCACCACCATTAATATACTTATAAAACCCACCTAAATCTAGTGGGAACATATGTTTATCATCAAAAAAGGCATTAAAATGTTGTTTTTCAAGTCTAGCTTCAATATCTTCATAACCAAGACCATTTAATTCAGATTGTGAGTCAGTAAAACAATCCTCTATAATCTCATCACTTAATCCAATAACATCAAATAATCTTGAATTTCTATATGAAGCAATTGTACAAATACCCATTTTAGACATAATCTTTAAAAGTCCTGCATTTAAAGCTTTTTGAGTATTTTTTAAAGCTCTTTGCATTTCATATTTACTAATTTGTTTTCTTTCAGAAAAGGCAACAGCTGAAGCATACATCATATATGGATACATAGCTGTAACACCATATCCCATCATAACAGCTGCCATATGAGGATCATAAATCTCTCCTGAAACTGCAACTATTGAAACGTAATGTCTAACACCCTCTTTTAAAAGTCTTTCATTTACAAAACCAACAGCCATTGCCATTGGAATTAATTTAGCATTTTCATTAACATCTCTGTCATCTAAAATTACAACGGAAACATCATCTTCTTTTACTGCTCTTATTACTGAAGTTGCTAAGTGCTCTAAAGCTGCTTTCAAATCATTTTTAAATGTTGTAGAAAAAACTTCATTTTTATAATAGTCATCATATCTAGGAGATCTTTTATCACCAAAAGATGTAAGTACATCAAATTTTTCTTTCATTAAAATAGGACTAGCTACTTTTAATCTTTTTGCATACTGTGGTTGTTCATCTAAAATATTATGAATATGCCCAAAGCCTGTTTCCAAAGACATAACAATTTTTTCTCTATAAGGGTCAATTGGTGGGTTTGTAACTTGTGCAAACTTTTGTCTAAAAAAATCTGTGAAATTTCTATTTACAGTTGAAAAACAAGCTAATGGAGTATCATCACCCATAGAACCTACAGGTTCTTTTCCATCTTTTGCCATTGGCTCAATAATTTGGTCAATCACTTCATAAGTAATATTAAAATATTTTTGTTTTTTTTCTAATTCTTCTATTTTGTAATCAGTATTATCTAAAAATGACTCATCAATATACTCTTGTAAATATTCCATATCTGAGTTTAACCATTTAACATAGTTTTGTGAAGATTTTAAATAATTATTAATATCATCTTCTTTTAATACTTTCCCATGTTTAAGGTCAAGTCCAATCATTTCTCCTGATTGTAATCTTCCTCTTTCTAGAATATTATCTTCATCTAAAGTTACTGTTCCATACTCAGAAGTGATATAAATTTTATGATCTTTTGTAATTATATATTTAGATGGTCTTAAACCATTTCTATCAATCAAACAACCAATATGTCTTCCATCTGTAAGTGAAACAGCAGCTGGTCCATCCCAAGCTTCCATTGTAGTTGATGTATATTCATAAAATGCTCTTAAATCTGAATCCATATGTGGAGCATTTTGCCAAGGAGCAGGGATTAAGCTTCTAGCTGCTTTAAAGAAATCAACACCATTAGCAACTAAAAACTCAAACATATTATCTAATGATGCCGAATCAGAACCACCAATTTGTAAAATAGGTAAAATTCTTTTAATCTCATCATCAGTAAATATTTCTGATTTTATTTGTTCTGATTTTATTTGTACATTAAATCTATTTGCTTCTACAGAGTTAATTTCACCATTATGTGCAATTGTTCTAAAAGGTTGCGCTAATCTCCATTGAGGAAGAGTATTTGTTGAAAATCTTTGATGAAATAATGCAAATGATATTTTAAAATCTTCATCTCTTAAATCCACATAGAAATTCTTTATATGTGTAGGCATTATAAGCCCTTTATAAGCAATTACTTTAGATGAAAAAGTTGGAATATAAAAATCTTTTTTATCTAGTAGTTTGTGCTCACACTCTTTTCTTGTTAAATAAAGCATTGCATCAAATCTTTTTGATGACATAAGTGCATTTGCACAAACAAATACCTGAATTATATGAGGTAATGTTTGTAAAGCTTGCTCTCCTAAAGCATCTTTGTTAAGAGGAACTTCTCTTACCATTAAAACTTTTAAATCATTTTCTTCACAATGCTCTTTAAAAGTTTCAATATCATTTAAATCTTTTGTAAATATCATAGCAACTGCATATTTTTCAGGTAAATCAATACCTTTTTCATTAGCAATTTTTCTCATAAATCTATTTGGCATAGATAGTAATAAACCAGAACCATCCCCTGTTTTACCATCCGCAGCCACTGCCCCTCTGTGCATCATTCGCTCAAGCGAAGTTATTGCATCTTCTAAGTTTTCGTGACTTGGTCTATTTTTTAAATCTGCCATTAAACCAAAACCACAGTTATCTTTAAAAGAAGTAAGTAAATCTAAATTACATCCCATTATTATCCTTTTTATAAAATATTCTATCTTTATATTCCTCGTAAAGGCTATTAATATATCCAAAAAATGTTTAAAAAATGGTTAGTTAGTTATATATATTAAGTTCTAACTAATGTGATATTATTCTAACTTTAAAGCAATAATATGGCTTTTAGTTAAATTGCTATTTTATTGCTACGAAAAGAGGCTTTTTTTCAAAAATTTGCCTTTTTCTACATAACTATTACACAAGTTTTAATTATACTTTTTTCATATACAAATTTAAGGAGTAAAAATGATGAAAAGTAATAGAATCCTGTTTACAGGTAAGAAATTAGTAATTGGAGCAGTTGCAGCAGCTGTTCTTGCTACATCAGGTTTAGCAGCGGAGTATACATTAAAATTCTCTCACGTTGTTAGTGATAATACACCAAAAGGAAAAGCAGCTAGATATTTTGAACAAAAATTAGAAGAATTATCAAAAGGTAGAATTGATGTTCAAGTATACCCATCTTCTCAGTTATATAATGATAATGCCGTAGTAAAAGCATTAAGATTAAATTCTGTTCAAATGGCAGCACCTTCTTTTTCTAAATTTGGTAAAATTGTACCAAACTTAGCATTATTTGATTTACCATTTTTATTTAAAGATATTGACCACTTACACAGAGTTCAAGATGGAGCGGTTGGTGATAAACTAAAAGAAATGGTAACTGCAAAAGGTATTGTAGCTTTAGATTTTTGGGATAATGGATTTAAACAATTCTCTTCTTCAACTAAAGCATTAATTAAACCTAGCGATGCAAAAGGTCAAAAATTTAGAATTATGTCTTCTAAAGTACTTGAAGCTCAAATGCATGCAGTTGGTGGTAACCCACAAATGATGCCTTTCTCTGAAGTTTATTCAGGTTTACAACAAGGTGTAATTGATGCGGCTGAAAATCCAATATCAAATATTTATACTAAAAAGTTTCATGAAGTTCAAAAATATTTAACTATTTCTGATCACGGTTACTTAGGTTATTTAGTAGTTATGTCTAAAAAATTCTGGAAATCTTTACCTGCTGATTTACAAGCAAATGTAAAACAAGCTATGAAAGAAGCTACTGCTAAAGAAAGAGAATATGCTTTAGCATTAGAAAAAGAACAATTTGCAGAAATCAAAGCATATGCAGAGAAAACTGGAAAATTAGAAATTATTAAATTAACTCCTGAACAAAGACAAGCTTGGTCTGATGCTGTTAGTGTAATTTATCCTGATTTTTACTCTAAAAGAACAATTGGTGAAGACTTAATCAAAGGTGCTCTTAATACTAAGTAATTCTTAGCAAACTATCGGATTTTCCGATAGTTTGGCCCCACCACATTCTTTCTTAAATTTAAATAAAATTCCACATAAAAAGATTTTTTTTACATATTAAAATATAATGGTAACACTCATAAAATAAATTCACTAATTTACTCTTATGTACATAATAGATACATAACTTTAGATTATAATTTTCTAATATAGCTAAAAAGGAGAATAAATGACAACTACTATGAAAAGTCTAGTATCATGCTTTGCTACAGCATCCATATTGATATTGACTGGTTGTGGAAGTGAAAAAGAAGAACTAAAAGAAAAAAAACTTGTTAAGTTAAAACAAGATGACGAAAAAGGTCAATTTATTTTAAAGTTTTCTCATGTTGTAAGTCCTAATACACCAAAAGGAAAAGCAGCAAGTTTCTTTGAACAAAGATTAGAAGAATTATCAAAGGGCAAAATTGATGTTCAAGTTTATCCTTCTTCTCAATTGTACAAAGATAATGCAGTTTTAAAAGCTTTAAAACTTGATTCTGTCCAAATGGCAGCACCAAGCTTTTCAAAATTTGGAAAAATTGTACCTCAACTTGCACTTTTTGATTTACCTTTTTTGTTTAAAGACATGCAACACTTACACAGAGTTCAAGATGGAGTTGTAGGAACAAAATTAAAAGAGCTTGTGACACAAAAAGGG
The DNA here is from genome assembly GCA_030145305.1 of Halarcobacter sp. Lineage (GTDB taxonomy): Bacteria > Campylobacterota > Campylobacteria > Campylobacterales > Arcobacteraceae > Halarcobacter. The sequence continues at coordinate 367,623 of JAQYVX010000001.1, forward strand.
TACATAGCTTTAAATTTTTGGGATAATCATTTTAAACAATTATCTTCTTCTAAAAAAGCTTTAGTTTCACCTAGTGATGCAACAGGTCAAAAATTTAGAATTATGTCTTCAAAAGTTCTTGAATCTCAATTTCATGCACTAGATGCAAATCCACAAATGATGCCTTTTTCTGAAGTTTATTCAGGTTTACAACAAGGTGTAATTGATGGACAAGAAAATACAATCTCTAATATCTTTACTAAAAAATTCCATGAAGTACAAAAATACTTAACAATTACAAATCATGGCTATCTTGGATACTTAGTAGTTATGAGTGAAAAATTCTGGAATTCTTTACCCGCAGATTTACAAGCAAATGTTACTCAAGCTATTAAAGATGCTACAGTTAAAGAAAGAGAATACGCTGAGCAATTAAATACTCAACAATTTAATCAAATCAAAGCGTATGCAGAAAAAACTGGTAATTTGGAGATTATTAATCTAACAAAAGAACAAAAAGATGCTTGGAAACAAGTTGTTAGTAAAATCTATTCTGATTTTTATGATGAAGATAAAATTGGTGAAGATTTAATTAAGGGCGCATTAGCCACGGAGTAAAAATATGGTAATTTTTAAAATAATAAGTAAAACAATAGGTTTTATAAATCAATCAATTGCAGCAATAGGTATTGCTGGTGGTGTTGCAGTTGCTTTTACAAATGTTGTAGCAAGATACGCTTTTGATGCATCATTAGTTTGGGCTACGGAGATGACAGTCTTTTTATTTTTATGGAGTGTTTTTTTTGGTGCTGCATATTGTTTCAAAAAAGATGCTCATATAGCTGTAACAATTATTCTTGATATTGTTCCATCAAGAATTGCAAAAGTAATGTTAGTAATCTCACATTTTGTGACTTTAATTTTCTTACTTACTGTTGCTTATTTTGGATATGAATATATATTATTAATTATTGATTTAGATGAGAGAGCAATTGACCTTTGGGATATGCCAATGTGGATTGTATATTCAGTTATTCCTATTTCATTTGCATTTGCTTCATATAGAGTTGGAGAAAGAATTCATGGAATTTTATCAACATCACATGATCAGATTTTAAAAGAGAGTGAAGCAGAACAAGTTTTAGCAGGTATGGGTATTGGAGCTAGTAGAAATAAAGAAAATGAAAATATTCAGGAGCTAAATAAAATGGTTAAAGAAGTTGAAAAGAAAACAGGAGGATTACTATGAGTATAGCAATACTGTTTGGAATATTTTTCTTCCTTGTAATTTTAGGTACTCCAATTGCAATTTGTCTTGGAGCATCAACTTTTGTAACATTAATGTTATTTACGGATATTTCTCCTATTGAAATTTCTTCAATGATGTTTGAAAAAATTAATCATTATTCATTAATGGCAATTCCAATGTTTATTTTTGCAGGTAACTTACTATCAAAAGGAAGTGCTGCTCAAAGAATTATTGAATTTGCTAAATCAATAGTTGGACATTTACCAGGTGGTCTTCCAATTTCTGCAATTTTTGCATCTATTATTTTTGCTGCAGTTTCTGGTTCTTCTCCTGCAACTGTTGTTGCAATTGGTTCTATTATGTTTGGTGCAATTATGCAAGCTGGTTATCCTAAGAAATATGCTGTTGGTACTATTGCTACTGCTGGGTCATTAGGTATTTTAATTCCGCCTTCAATTGTATTAATTGTGTATGGGGTTACAGCTGAAGTTTCTATTGGTAAACTATTTATGGCAGGAGTTGTTCCAGGTATTGGTCTTGGTATTATGATGATGCTTGTAACTTATATTGGTGCAGTGAGACTTGGATTTAAAAGAACTGAGCCACAACCTTTTAAAGTAAGACTTGCAAAAATGAAAGATGCTTCATGGGGTCTTATGACAATTGTTCTTGTAATTGGTGGTATTTACGGTGGTATCTTTACTCCAACTGAAGCAGCAGCTGTTGCTTGTGTTTGGGCATTTATTGTTTCAGTATTTATTTACAAAGACATAAAACTTACTAAAATTTATACTACAGCTTTAGAATCAGCTAAAACAACTGCAATGATTATGTTTATTATTGCAAATGCAATGTTATTTGCACACTTTTTAACAATTGAAAATATTCCACAAGGAATTACAGAAGCGTTAATTGAAGCAAATGTAGATAAATATATGTTCTTACTTATGGTTAACTTACTTCTAATTCTTGCAGGGTCTTTTATGGAACCATCTGCAATTATTATGATTATGGTGCCATTATTACTTCCTGTTGCAGTTGCACTTGGAATTGATCCAATTCACTTTGGTATTGTAATAACTGTAAATATGGAACTTGGTATGGTATCTCCACCTGTAGGACTTAATCTGTTCGTAACATCAGGACTAACAGGTATGAGTATAAAAGATGTAATAGTAGCAGCTTGGCCTTGGACTTTAACTATCCTTGTAGGTTTAATATTAATTACATATATTCCTGATATAGTTTTATTCTTACCAAACTTAATGTATGGTTCGTAAAAGTCATTTAGATAAAAAACTATTAAAAAAACTAGAAGAATTTAATTCTTCTAGTTAAATTTAAAATCTACTTCTCTTTCTTTTCTTATCCTCTAATATACTTATAGAAATTATAATAAAGAATTAATTTTGTCAGTAAATGCTTGCTTTGAAGCTGAACCAATTATTTGGTCAATTACTTCTCCATCTTTCATGAAAAATATAGTTGGAATTGATCTAACTCCAAATTTTGTAGCTAATTCTTGTTCTTCATCTGCATTCACTTTACAAATTTTTGCTTTTCCGTCAAACTCTTCAGCTAATTGGTCAATTATAGGAGCTAGCATTCTACAAGGTCCACACCATGGTGCCCAAAAATCTACTACAGAAACACCTGCTTTTACTGTTTCATCTATACTATCTTTTGTTAATTCTATATATTTACTCATCTTTATTCCTTTTATAGCCCCTATTTCTAGGGACTTTATTTTTATTTATTTTTATAAATTGTTCTCATTATTTGATAAATACTCAGCAACACCTTCAGTAGAAGCTTTCATACCTTCATCACCTTTTACCCAACCAGCAGGACAAACTTCACCATGCTCATTTGTAAATATCATAGTATCTACCATTCTAATCATTTCATCAATATTTCTTCCTAATGGTAAGTCATTGATTACAGAATGTCTAACTTTTCCGTCTTTGTCAATTAAGAAAGATCCTCTTAATGCAACTTCTTCATTAAATAAAACATCGTAATCTCTTGCAATTTGTTTAGATAAATCCGCTACCATTGGAAATTCAACTCTTCCAATTCCACCATTATTAACATCAGTTTCTCTCCAAGCAAAGTGTGAGAATTGTGAATCAACTGATGCTCCTATTACTTGAATACCTCTTTCTTCAAAATCTTTAACTCTTTTTGAAAATGCAATAATCTCTGAGGGACAAACAAATGTAAAATCTAAAGGCCAGAAAAATAAAACTGCACCTTTTTCACCAATATTTTTATATAAATTAAAATCCTCAACGATTTGACCATCTGCAAGTACAGCTGTTGCTGTGAAATCTGGAGCTTTTTTTGTTACTAACATATATTTTCCTTTTTTTGTTTATAATTTTTTTATGCCGAAATTATAGTTTAATTTCTTTAAATATTTATTAATAAAATATATTAAAAGATAAAAATTATCCTTTGATACAATTACTTGCAATTTGTAATATTTCTAAAGAATTGTTTTTTATTTAGTTAAGATGGAGTAATTAAAGTAGTATGTGTTAATAAAACTTATATTACAAAGAAGCAAAAGGAAATATATATGGATGGTACAATAATGGTAACTTACAAAATATTATGTAAAAATGATTTCAACTTAGAAATTACGATTGACAAATTACTTTCAAATGAAAAAATCGCAAAAGCAATAAAAAATGAATTTGCTAAAGGGATTAGAAATACAAATCTATTTACAAAAGATAGTAATTGTAATATAAAAATTGAAACAATAAAAGAGTTATATCAGTTTGAAGTAAGTAAAAATGATTTTGCAGATTTAATATCATTAGCAGAAGAGGATGCAAATTCAAGAAAACTTTCTAAAAAAGATTGTTCACAAATTGAACTTGTTAATATTGAGACAATTAATTAAAAGCCCAAAATTAGAAAATACGCTATTAAATATTTGATAAATTACAAAGTATCATGATAACCATTACTATTATTAAGATAATATTAAGTCACTATTGATTAAAATTCGATAACAATTATCATTAATAAATAAAGGAAAATTATGATTAAAAAATTAGTTTTAGGATCACTTGTATTTGCAAGTTCAATATTTGCTGCAAATGAAGTGAATATATATTCTCATAGACATTATGATACAGATAAACAACTGTTTAAAATGTTTGAAGAAAAAACAGGAATTAAAGTAAATGTGGTAAAAGCAAAAGCTTCTGCCTTAATTAAAAGAATAGAAAGCGAAGGTAAAAAATCACCAGCTGATGTTTTAATTACAGTTGATGCTGGAAGACTTTTCCAAGCAAAAGAAAAAGATTTATTACAATCTATTGAATCTCCATATTTAGCAAAAAACATTCCTGCAAATTTAAGAGATACAGATAACAAATGGTTTGCTCTTACAAAAAGATCAAGAGTTGCTGTATATAAAATTGGAAGTGGAATTGAAAATGAATTATCTACTTACGAAGATTTAGCTGACCCTAAATTTAAAGGGAAAATTATGGTTAGATCATCAAGCAATATCTATAATCAATCACTTCTAGCTGCTATGATTGCACATCATGGCGAAGAAAAAGCATTAGAGTGGGCAAAAGGTGTAGTTGCAAATATGGCTAAAGATCCAAAAGGAAATGATAGATATCAAGTAAAAGCAGTAGCAAATGGTATTGGTTCTATTGCAATTGCAAATACATATTATATTGGGAAAATGGTAAATAATAAAGATGTTTCACAAGCCCAAGCTGTGAAAAAAGTGAAGATTCTTTTCCCTAAATTTGAAAATGGTGGAACACATATAAATGTTTCAGGAGCTGGGGTAGCAAAATATGCTCCTAATAAAGCAAATGCAATTAAATTTATAGAATTTTTAGCTGGACCTGATGCACAAAAACTTTTTGCTGAAGGTAACTTTGAATACCCTGTATTAGCAGGTGTTAAAGCTTCTGATTTAGTATCTTCATGGGGAACTTTTAAAGATGACACAATTTCGATTAATACTTTAGGTGAAAACAATGCAAAAGCTGTTAAAATTTTCGATCTAGCTGGATGGAAATAAGGATAACAATTTTTGAAAATTTTAAATAAATTAACAATAAGTAGTGTTTTACTAACACTACTTATTTCAGTTCCTGCCGTAATACTTTTTTCGAATATATTTTCAAGCAGTGAAAATTGGCAACATTTAGTTGATACAGTACTTTTTGAATATATATTTAACTCACTTTACATAATGATTGGCGTGGCAGTTTTAACGGCAATATTAGGCTTTACAACAGCGTATATTACTTCACTTTTTACTTTTACAGGTTCTAGATTTTTCCATTATGCCTTAATACTTCCTTTTGCAATACCTACATATATAGTTGCTTATGTTTATGGAGGAATGTTTGATATAACAGGAAGTGTGACTACTTTTATATTAAATCTGATGGGTAAAACTTTAGATGAAGTTTACTTCTTTGATATTATGTCAATTGAGGGTGCAATTATTGTAATGTCTTTAGTTTTATATCCTTATGTATATCTTATTTCTAAAACATATTTAAATGCAGAATCATCTTCAATAATTGATGCTTCAAGAACAATGGGTCTTTCAAACTTTGAGATTTTTTATAAAGTTATTATTCCAATTTCAAGGCCAGCTATTGTTGCAGGTGTTATTTTAGCTGTAATGGAAGCAGTTGCTGATTTTGGAGTTATGGATTATTACGGTGTTTCTACTTTTGTAACGGGTATTTTTAGAACTTGGTTTGGTATGGGAAGTGTTGAAGATGCTTCAAAATTAGCTTCTATGTTAATGCTTTTTATTTTTATATTAATATTTTTAGAAAGATATCAAAGAAGAAATAGAAGATACAAAAGTTCAGGAAAAGATTTTAAACCAATCTCTAAACAAAAATTAAAAGGGAAGAAAAATATTCTTGCTTTTATTCTTTGTTTTATTCCTTTTTTCTTTGGATTTTTATTACCATTTACACAAATGTCTTACTGGTTTTATATTTCATATGAAGATGTTATTGATGAAGATTTTTTAACTACGCTTTATCAAACAATGTCGTTAGGAATTTCTAGTGCAGTTTTAATTACAATTCTAGCTTTTATTTTTACATATAATATAAGAGTTCATAAAAGTAAAATTTCAGAGAATTTAACACAAATATCAAAACTAGGATATTCTATTCCAGGAGCAGTAGTTGCAGTTGGAATTTTAAGTTTTTTCTCTATTATTGATAATAAACTAGATATTTTGATTAGTGGAACTGTTGTTGCTGTTATATTTGGTTATATAGTTAGATTTCTAGCCGTTTCTATAAATAACTTTGAAGCAGGTTTTTCTAAAATCCCCCAAACTTATGATGACGCAGCAAAAACAATGGGAGTTGACGCTTCAAATACTTTTATAAAAGTAATGGCTCCTTTAATAAAAAATTCAGCAATGGCAAGTCTTATTATAATTTTTATAGAAGTTATTAAAGAGCTACCTTTAACAATGATTTTAAGACCTTTTAATTTTGACACCTTAGCAGTTTTATCTCATGAGTTAGTAGGTCAAGCCCAAGTTATTGAATCTAGTGTTCCTGCTATGTTTATTGTAGGATTAGGTATTGTATCAGTATTATTATTAGCAAAAAAAATGCTTAAAGATTAGGAAAAAAAATGGTAGGAATAAACGTAAAAGATTTTTCAATTTCTTTTGATGAAACAAATATATTAAAAGATGTTTCTTTTGATGTAAAAGAAGGTGAAATTGTAACAATTTTAGGCCCAAGTGGTTGTGGTAAAAGTACAATATTAAGAGCGATAGCTTCTTTGCAAGATGAATATAAAGGTGAAATTTTCTTAAATGAAAAATGCCTAATTACAAATAAAAATTCATGTAATAAAGATATAGGATATATATTTCAAGATTATGCCCTATTTCCACATTTAAATGTAAAAGAAAATATAGAATTTGCTCTTTATAAACTCAATAATATAGAAAAACAAAGAAAAGTTGATATCTTATTAAAACAGTTTGATTTAACAGAACACAGACACAAACAAATTCACGAACTAAGTGGAGGTCAACAACAAAGAGTTTCTATAGCAAGAGTTATCGCCTATGAACCAAAGGTATTACTACTTGATGAACCCTTTTCAAATCTTGATACAAACCTAAGAAATAAAACAAAAATCTGGTTAAAAAAACTTATAAAAGATTTAGGACTTAGTGCTATTTTAGTAACCCATGATCAAAAAGAAGCTTTAAGTATGTCTGATAGAATAGCTATTATAAATGATAAAAAAATTGAACAATTTGGAACACCACAAGAGTTATTTGAAAAACCAAAATCTTTATATATTGCAAGTTTTTTAAACCAAATAAATATCTTACCAAATGAGTTACTTGAAACTTTAGATATAAAAATTCCTTCTACAGATATTGGAATTATTCCAATTGATAAAATTCAAATTAGTGATAATTTTAATAAGCTAGGAATTAGTGAAATTGAAGCTAGTATCTTAGATATTTCTTATTGTGGCGATTATTATGAATTAATTGTCTCTTTAGATGATTATAAAGCAAAAGAATTAGTGGTTAAAGCATCATGCCTAGATTGTTTAGAAAATAGCGAAAAGTGCTATTTAAACATTAAAAAAGAGGATATAAAACTAGTTAGAAAATCTTTATAAAGTCAAACAAAATCCGCTAAAATAATTTATTGATAATCATTATTGATATTAAGTGAAATTTAAGAAATTTCTTACTACAATGTCATCAAATCTTTATGATAACAATTATTAATATAGGAATTAAAATGACAAAATCAAAACTACTGGTTACTTCACTTAGTCTTGCAGCTGCTCTAACATTTTCAGCTTGCACAACAAATACACAAAATATTCAATCAGATTCAAAGGTTCAATTAGAACAAAAAAACTCTGCTATTTTAGCAAGTTACGCACAAATAGCACAAAAAAATTATACTGATGCTTTAATTGGTGCAAAAGCTTTAGAACATGCAATTAATAATTTTGCTTCAAATCCAACACAAAAGACTTTAAATCAAGCAAAAAATGCCTGGCTTGCATCTAGAGAATCTTATGGTCAAACAGAAATTTTCAGACTTTCTAATGGACCAATTGATGCAGAAGAAGGATGGGTTGCTGATACTTATGGTGCATTAGAAGGACAGCTAAATGCTTGGCCATTAGATGAAAATATGATTGATTATACAATCGACGCACAAGGAAATAAAACATCTGGAAATATTATTGATACAATTGGTTCTTTTAATCCAGGAGGAGAAGATTCAAAAGCTGTAGATGTTTCAACTATAAGCGTTGAGGCCATTACAAATTTAAATGAAAATGGTGGAGATGCAAATGTTGCAACAGGATACCATGCAATTGAGTTTTTATTATGGGGACAAGATCAAGACTATTCTAACTTTGTAAAAGATTCAATTACAAATGGAGCAAAAACAGCAGGTCAAAGACCATTATCAGACTTTACAAGTGAAAAAAATGCTCCTAGAAGAATTGCATTTTTAAAAGCAGCTGCAAGTAAAATTGTTGCTGATTTAGATATTATTGCTAGTGCTTGGGCAGATGATGGTTTATATAAAAATGCATTTTTAGGAAAACTAAGTGGCGAAAATGCTTCAAAAAATATTTCCGCAAATGAAGCCTTAAAACAAGTTATAGCAGGGATGGGTGTATTTATTAAATCTGAACTTGCAAATGAAAGAATTGCAGTTGCTGTATTAACTCCAAGTGAAGAAGATGAACATTCTTGTTTCTCAGATAACACACATAGAGATATTGTAACTAATTATTTAGGATTTAAAAATGCTTTAACTTCAACTTATATGGGTAAAACATATGGAGCTTCTTTATTAGATGCTATGTCAAGTGAAGATAAAAATAGAATACTTTCTTTAATGAAATCTATTGAAACAAAAATTGCAAGTATAAATAAAACTGCAATAACAAGTGAACACTTTGACTATCAAATTCAACCTGACAATCCTCAAGCAAAAGTTATTGTAAAACTTAAAAATGAGATGAGAAAACTAGGTGATGAGATGGTAAAAGTTGCATCTGCAAATGGAGTTTCTTTAAGTACAGATGATGTTACAGATCCTGAAGAAACTAAACTTTAATTCTTTAACCAAATCTATTTTTTCTAAAAACCTTGTAGCTAATTTACTTATATTAGCTACAGGGTTTTTAGTCGTTAATAGTAATGCTCAAGAATTATCATATAAAAAAGACAAATCACTTTTTGTAAAGCCAATTAAAAATTTAAGTGATAAACAGTACGATACTTTTATTCTAGGAAGAAGTTTCTTTACTATTCCTTGGGTTGAAGCACCAAGTGCTACGACTGCTAGAGATGGCCTTGGACCTTTATTTAATGCAAATACCTGTGCTTCTTGTCATCCAGGAAATGGTAGAGGAAATCTTTATAATAAAGACAATCAATTCTCCCGAAATCTAATTGCAAAATTATCTATTAAAAATCGTTTCACAAAAGAACATAAAGAAATACTTAAAACTAGTGCTTTAATTATGGAACCTAATTATGGAATGCAAATTGCAATAAATGGCATCCATGGAGTTAATTATGAAGCAAAACCTGATATAAAATTTAAAGAAAAAAAAGTTATATTTTCTGATGGTGAAATTGCAATACTTTTAAAACCTACTTATGCTTTAAAAGATTTGCAATATGGACCTCTTCATAAAGATGCAATATTAACTTTTAGACTAGCTCCTAGTTTAAATGGTTTAGGACTTATTGAAGATATTAGTGATGAAGATATTTTAAAAAACCAAGATGAGTTTGATAAAAACAATGATGGTATTTCTGGACGAGCGAACTTTGTTTACTCTGCAATTACAAAAAAAATGGAACTAGGCCGTTATTCTTGGAAAGCAAGTATAGCAACACTTAAACAGCAAACAGCAGATGCTGCAAACAATGACATGGGTATTACAACTTCTATTTTTCAAAATGATACATGTACGAAAAATCAAAAAGCTTGTAATGAAGCACCAAAACCTAGAGATTCAATTGATCTAACAGATTTAAGACTTGATGCAATAACTTATTATTTAAAAAATAGAAAAACTTATAGTGCAAAAAAAGATAAAGCTTATAAAGAAGGCTTAGAAATTTTTAGAACTATTGGCTGTATTTCATGTCATATTGATTCATTTGTAACTAAAAAAGATGTTAAAATCTCACCCTTTACAGATATGTTACTTCATGATATGGGGGAAGAACTTGCAGATGGAAGAAGTGAATTTAAAGCAAGAGGAAATGAGTGGAGAACTCCTTCTTTATGGGGACTTGCACTTCATGAAAAAATAAATAAAAGGAAGCCTAGGCTTTTACATGATGGAAGAGCTAGAGATTTTCAAGAAGCTATTTTATGGCATGGTGGAGAAGCTAGAACTTCAAAAGAAAACTATATGAATCTTGATAAAGAATTGAGAAAAAAACTAATTAAATTTTTAGAAAAGGTATAAAATTATGAAACGAAGTGGAATTCTGTCTACAGGTAAATTAATAAAAAACTTATTAATAATGACAATCTTATTATTACTTAGCACTGTATTTGTAAATGCAAAGGAACCTAATGATGATAAAGAAAATAAACAAATTTTAGTTGACTTATATGAAAAAGTAATTATAAATGATGTAAATACAATGCTAAAAGATATTGACAATTTAAAAATATCTCTTAAGAAAAAAGATGTAAATAGTTCAAAAGAACTATTTTCGAATCTTGTTAAATCTTGGAAGAAAGTAGAAACTTTCTATATTTTAGGTGATTTAAATGAAGATTTTATAGATACTCCAAGGTATATAGATATTTTCCATAATGGAAATGAAGATATTACTGAACAATTAGATTTGGCAATTAAAAGTACAGATACAATTAGAATTGCCTTATTTAAAAACTCTACAAAATCTATTAATGCTTTAGAATATATTCTTTTTGCAAAAGATATTAAAAAAGAAAGAATAAATAAAATTGCTCTTACAATATTAAATAAAATTGCTTTCCATACAAATGAAATAAAAACAGAATATTTAGCCCAAAAAACAAACTTTTTAAAGAACTTAAAAAAAGCAAATGCTATTACAATAAATGCAATTATCCAAAATACTTATAAGCTAAAAGAGTGGCGTGTTGCTGATGTTATTGGAATTAGTAAAAAATTTAAAGACAAAGCTGATAATAGTAGAGCTGAATATTTTTTAAGTAAAAATTCTTCAAATGCAATTGAAGCTATTTTAATTACATATAAAAATATTTTGAATAATAATTCTTATGAAGATTATGGTGATTATTTAATCAAATTAACTAATGGAAAAGAGATGCAAAGACTAAGAGTTGCTCTTAATAATTCTATTGCTTTAATAAAAGAGATTAAAGATGATGATTTTATTAATAACAAGAGTGCAAAAGAGTTATATGAAAATATTAATACAATTCATGTGATTCTTTTTGTAGAAATGATAGAAGAACTTTCAATTCATGCAAAAATTCTAGATGCAGATGGTGATTAATTGTGAATATACCTCTTGATTTTGCTATTTTAGAGTATTTAATAAACCCAGATAAGAGAACCTACTGGGTTTATATTCTTTCATCTTTTGCTATTGCAATAATTTTTTTATACTTTAATAAAAAACAAAAAAGAGTAATCTTTAGCTCAAAACTTTGGTTACATCCAAGTGCTAAACTTGACTATTATTATTTCATTCTTTCATATTTTATAAAAGTTTTAATGATTGTTCCTATAGTAATAAGTGCAAAATCAATAGCTTTTTTTATAAATAAAAACTTATATTATGAGTTTGGATTTAATCAAATCCAAACTCTTTCTTATGAAAGCACTATTATTTTATATACTGTAATACTTTTTATTGTAAGTGATTTTACAAGATATTTCCTACATAGACTTTTACATACAATTCCTTTCTTATGGGAATTCCATAAGGTTCATCATAGTGCAAAAGTTTTAAATCCTCTAACTTTTTATAGAGTTCATCCTATAGAAAATATTCTATTTGGTTTTAGATACTCTCTTAGTATTGGTTTAGTAACTGGAATATTTATTTACTTTTTTGGTTCTAAAATTGGACTATATGAAGTTCTAGGTGCAAATGTTTTTATCTTTGTTTTTTCATTATTTGGATCAAACTTAAGACATTCTCATATTCCTTTGTCCTATTTTAAAAGTTTAGAAAAGTGGTTAATTTCACCAAAACAACATCAAATTCATCATAGTAAAAAGCACTTTGATAAAAACTTTGGTGGATATCTTGCTATTTGGGATAGAGTTTTTGGAACTTTAAAACTATCTCACGAAGTAAAAGTTTTAAAATTTGGATTAAAAAATGAACAAATGATAAATTATAATTCATTAACTAAAATATTGATTTATCCATTTATCAATATTTTAAACATTTTAAGAAGGAGAAAAAATTAAAATGAACTATTTTAAATATAAAAATGCAATTTTTAGTCTACTTGCTAGTACTTTAATCTTAACTGCATGTTCAAATAAAACAACATCAACAAGAGCAATACTAGTACAAAAAGAGGAATCTGCACAAAAAACAAAAATGAAAGAAGAGTTAGGAAAAGTTCTATTTTTTGATAAAAATTTATCAAAAAATAGAACTCAATCTTGTGCTACTTGTCATAATCCAGAAGCTGGCTTTGTAGATGATAGAGACAATGGAATAAGCAAAATGGCTTCACTTGGTGATGATGGACACTCTTTAGGAGATAGACAAGCTCCAAGTGCAACTTATGCAATGTTTAGCCCAGTTTTTCATTATGATAAGAAAAAGAAAAAATATATTGGCGGTCAATTTTGGGATGGAAGAGAAGGCACTTTAGCTTTACAAGCTGGTGGACCTCCTACAAATCCTATTGAAATGGGAATGCCAAGCATTGAACTAACAGTAAAAAGATTAAAAGAGAATGCTTATTATCTTTCAATTTTTAAAGATATTTATGGTGAAGATATATTTAAATCTGCAAAAAAAGCATACACAGCAATGACAGATTCAATTGAAAAATTTGAAATGACTAAAGAATTTGCACCCTTTGATTCAAAATATGATAGATTTTTAGAAGGAAAATATGATTTATCACCTTTAGAAGATTTAGGAAGAACTCTATTTTTCTCAAACAACAATAACTCTTGTGCCACTTGTCATGTTTTAAAAGGTGAAGATAAAAAAGGTGAGACTTTTACAAATTATGAATATCATAATATTGGAACTCCAATTAATCATGCTTTAAGAGCAGTTAATGGAGTAAATGCAATAGATAATGGTTTATTAAATAATCCAGCCGTAACAAATGAAACAGAAAAAGGAAAATACAAAGTCCCAAGCTTAAGAAATGTAGCGGTAACTGCTCCATATATGCATAATGGAGTATTTAAAGAATTAAAAACTGTTGTAGAATTTTATGATAAATATAATAACAAAGAAAGAGTATTGAATCCTGAAACTAACAAAATCTGGGATAATCCAGAAGTAAAAGAAACAATCTCAATTAAAGAATTAAAAGCCAAAAAACAAAATGAGAGAAAAATCAATGCTCTTGTAGCTTTTATGAAATTACTAACAGATAAAAGATATGAACACTTAATAGAAAAATAACTTAAAAATAAGAGGAAAAAAACTTCCTCTTATTTTATAAAAAGTTATTGCAAAATAAAACTATCTATAAAGAATTCTTGCAAGTCCTAAAATAAAAAGACCTAAAGCTACTTCTTTTAGCTCTCTATCGTACAATAAAACAAAAATAGATGAGAGGAATAAAGTTAAGGATAAAACAATTGGTTTAATATAATTTTTTATCTCTTTACTAGCCCACTGCAATTGATTATTTGACAATTCAACTTCCAAGCTTCCTTCACTAGCTTTTTTAATAATTGTCTTCATATCTTTCACAATAAAAGGTAAATCTTTTATTTCATCAATAATTGTCTCAGTGATACTTTGTTTTGCACCTAATGCTTTTGGAATATTTTTTTGTAAGATAGGTAAAATATCTTTTATTCCATTAAAATTTTCAATATATGTAGTTCCTAAGCCTTCAACAATAGCACTTACTCTTAAAATATAAATTGCATCACTAGGAAGTTTAAAAGGTAAATTTCTAGTTGATTCTAATACATCAAAGGCTAGTTTTTGCATAGATTGACTATCTAAACTATTATTAGAGAAAATATCAAACATTTTTGCAGTAAACTCAGCTAATTGGGCAGTTGGAGCTTCATAAGCTATAGTGCCTAATCTTTTGCTAGCATTTATATATAATTCATAATCTTGTTCATGAGCAGCTTTAATTAACTCAATAATCGCTATTCTTTTGTCATTTGGTATAGTTTTTACCATTCCAAAATCTAGTAATATTAACTTACCTTTTTTAGTAACTAAAAGATTTCCTGGATGTGGATCTGCATGAAAATATCCATTTATTAGCATTTGAGTAGTGTAAAACTCTACTAAATTTGCAATTATTTTATTAAAATCTATTTTATGTTTTAAAATATTTTCTTTATCATCAAATCTAAATCCCTCTTCATAACTCATAACTAAAGCATCATCACTACAATATTTTTTATATGGCTTAGGAAATTTAATTTTTTGTTCTTTATAGGTTTTTGAAAAATTTACTAAATTATCTAATTCTTTTGTTAAACTAACCTCTTCTACTATCATTTTTGAAAATTCAATAATAACAGCTTCAATAGAATTTTTTGTATTATAAGAAAATAGTGGTTTAAAAAATCGATTAAAATAATTAATGATATTAATATCAGCTAATACTTGTTCTTTAATGTCTTTTCTTCTTAATTTTACAGCTACTTTTTTTCCATTTTCTAAATATGCTAAATGAACCTGCCCTATTGAAGCAGAAGCGATTGCAGTTTTATCAAACTCTTTAAAAGTTATATTTTCAAAGGCTTTATTATATATTTCATTAAAGTCATTTTCTTTCATAGCTGGAATTTGGTCATGCAAGTTTTTAAGTTCACATAAATACTCTTCATCAAAAAAATCAGACCTTGTAGCTAATACCTGAGCAAGTTTAATAAAACTTGCCCCTAATTTTATAATAATATGCTTTAGCCTTTTTGGTTTTAAAGGCTTCAAACCTAAAAATGATTCTTTTCTTTTTATTACTAAATAAACAGTTAATAAAAATAAAAAAACATTATAAATTCGTGTTGGTGAGTAATATTTTATTTTTATCTCCTAATTTTAGATTTCATCTTTTTTAGTTTCATCTTGATTTACTTCCATCTGGCTTGATTCTTCAACTTCACCTTTTAGCTCGGCTTTCAATTTTCTTAAATCTTTTTTTGTAACTAATCCTAAATCATTAATAGTCTCTTTTAAAAGTTTTCTAAAATGCTTTTTGATTCTTTTATCTTCAAGCTTACCTGTACTTTCTAAATTTTTTAAAAAAGATTTTGCATCTTTTTTCTTTAACTTTCCACTTTTTCTTAAAGTTTTAACTTCATCTTCTAATTTTTTTCTTAATAAAACTGAAGCTCCCATACCTGTAAATATTAACTCTTTTAACATTTTCTCTCCTTAATTTTTTTCATCTGAATTTTATTATTTATATATTCTTTGTCATTATATTAGGATTAGCAAAATATTAGTATAAAAAAAATGTCAACTTATAAATTTATTTAGGAAGTATCATTTCAAACCTAGCTCCAAATTCCCCATCTCTTACTCTTAGTTTTCCATTCATATTTTTATCAACAATTACTTTTGACATATAAAGCCCAATACCTGTACCATCACTATCTTTTTTAGTTGTAAAATATGGTTCGAAGATTTTACCTCTAGGTTCAACTTCTATTCCGCCTCCATTATCTTCAATATAAAGAATAATTTTATCGCCTTTAATTTCTGAATAAATTTTTATCCATGGTTTTTTTATTTCTTTTTGAATTAAAACATCTTTGGCATTTTTTATTATATTTAAAAGCACTTGTTGAAACTCATTTAAATAAGTATTTAAAAGAATAGAATCGTCAACACAAATAGTAATATTAATCTTATTATTTGATAATGAACTTGAAATAATAGTCATAACTGAATCCATAGCAATTGTTAAATTAAACTTCTCTTTCTCTTTTTTTGGCATAAAGAAATTTCTAAAATCATCAATAGTGTGAGACATAAAATCTAAAACATGCTCCGCTTCTTTAGCTTTTTGTTCCATAATTTCATCATCGAGTTGTCCCATGTTATACTTAAACTTTATATTCATCAAAATTGATGAAAGTTCAGATAAAGGTTGTCTCCATTGATGTGCAATATTTGAAATCATTTCACCTAAGGCTATAAATCTAGACTTCTGAACAAGAAGTTGTTCATGCTCTCTATTCTTTTCTAGTTCCTCTTCAACTCTTCTTTCTAAGGTTTCATTTAACTCTTTTAATGCAGTAGAGTTTGATTGAACTTTTTTTCTATATACTTTTAATACATTATCAATTTTTTGAGATACTAAAATCGAAATTACTATTGCTAAAGTCAAAAATAATAAAAATAATAAAATATTTTGTACTACTTGGTTTTTAACTGTATGTTTTAAAAGTTTCCTTTTTTGAGCAATATCTTGTTCTATATCATCAACATAAACTCCAACAGCAATAACCCAATTCCATCTTTCAAAATATTTAAAATAAGATAATTTTTGTTTTATCTCTTTTGTAAAAACTTTTTTATATGCATATTTAGTATAGGATTCACCTTTTACTTTTATGTCATTCATAAAAATTTCACGAAATTTCTTTCCATTTATATCTTTATAATTAGTAGAAATCTCTTTTCCTATTAAATCTGGACGATTAGGATTTACTAAAAGCTTTGCAAAATTATCTCCACCATTCATATCTAAGACTTCATAAACAAAAATATAGTTACTCTTTTCTCTATCATAACTTATATTATTTAAAAGCCTTACCGTATCTTTTTTTAACTCAGTTTCATCTTCTTCACTTTTTGCAGCATTATATTTAATAATATCCACAATAGTATCAATATCTTTTTTTAAAACAACCTCTTGATTAGTATAATGTTCTTGAACAAATTTTTCCATTTGAGTTTCAAAATCTGCATATGTATTTTTCACATAAAAATAAGAGATCATAAAGATCATCGAAGTCATAATAATAATAAACACATAAATAATAATTTTAGATAAATTTTTCTCTGTAATAAACCTCAAGTTTGCGCCCTAAACTCTTTTTTGATATGATACCATACATTTTATAATAAGGATTCCTTAAATGGATAAAGAACTTATCTCAAAACTTAGTAATTTTACTTTACTTTATGTAGAAGATGAAGAAGGTATTAGAAATAATATTAATGATATTTTAAAACATTTATTCAAGGATATTTATCTTGCAAAAAATGCAAAAGAAGCCTATAAACTTTATGAAATAAATAAACCTGATTTAATAATAACAGATATTAGGATGTCAGAAGAAACAGGACTTGATTTAATAAGGAAAATAAGAAAAATAGATAGTAAAGTTAGAGTTGTAATAACCTCTGCTTATACTGACTTAGAATATATGCTTCAAGCAACAGAATTACATTTAGTAAAATATATTATAAAACCTATTACTGAAGCTAAATTAAATGACGCTTTTCATGCTTTTATTAAAAGTTATGATAGTGCAAAAATTTATAATCTTATGGAAGGTTGGCTATTTGATGAAAGTAAATCACATATACAAACTCCCCAAGAAGAATTCAAATTAACAAAAAAAGAGAATCAATTTTTGAAATTGCTTATTCAAAAAAATAGGATCATTACTTATGATGAAATGGAAAATATTATCTGGAATGAAGATAGTGTAATGACTCCAAATGCTATGAGACTATTTATAAAAAACTTTAGAAAAAAGCTTCCAGAAGAAGCGCTTAGAAATGTTCAAGGAACAGGATATAGATTAGTTTTATAATCTTTATCCTAATCCTTAAATTTTATTTTTCTTCTATTAATTTTCTTTCTTCTTTATTTTCACTTCTTAAATCACTATTAATATCTTTTGCATTTAAATCAATTCCTCTTAGTTTTTCAAGTTGTAAGAAATAAGAGTGTCCTAAATATATAATATAAAATACCGCAGAGAAAAGTGTAATAAAAGGAATCATAGAAACAAAATATAAAAAGATTGTTCTAAATCTAAAGCTATTTGCTTTTCTTGCGTGAATCAATACATATTCATCTTTACTCAATATTGTTGATGCTACATCAAAAGTTAATAATTTATGAAAAAAATAATAAAAAGGGATGTTTATAGCAATAATATTTATTAGAGGAATAAAATATAAAGGGATTAAAAGTATAAATAATAACAACATTACAAAAGTACTTTTTAGCAAAACCCATAAAGGACTAAGAAGTGTTCCAAAAGGATGTATTTCCAAATGAGAATAGTGTCTTTTTTGAAGAATAGTTAAAATCATTGGAGTTAAAAATCCAATAATTGCAATAGTTATAAGAACTGAAAACATCATTACAAAAATAGTTCCCACAGTATAAACTAAAAACCCAACTAACCAAGAAGTAATAGAATACTTAAATAAAAAAGCAAATAAAGACATCATCCATACAAAATAAAAGGGGGCATTTTCATCAATATTTATATCTTGCCCATTTTGTGATTGCTCAATAGTAATTTGCAAAGAATCAAAACCATAATCAGCTGCTGAATAAAAAATTATCAACATAATTAACATTGTAAGAAGCAAAGGAAGTATTGCAATTTTTAACATGGGTTTAGTAAAAAAGTCTCTTACGCTAAGCCCTATAATTTGTCCTTCTAACATGATTCTGCTTCTCCTTTATTTACTTCTATATTCTTTGATTCTTTTTTAGGTTTATCAAAACGTGTTCTATATTCACATTTTTGACAAAACTCTTCAATAACTCTATTTTCTTTAAAACCTTTTCTTATATCTTTGACTTTATTTGAACTTAAGATATCTTTTAATTGTGAATTATTTATATTTCCAAGATTAATAATTGCATCTTTATCCAAACAACAAGGAACAACATTTCCTGAGCTTAAAATTCCAAAATGTGAATCAAGCCCATAACAAGTTCCTTCTTTTGAGACAAAATCATTATTCAAACTTGGCCAATTAAAATATTCATCAAAATTAAAAAACATCATTCTAGCAATTCTTATATTTTTTGGTCTAGGTTTATTTACATCATAAAGCTCAGCTATATCAATATTAGAATCAAATCTTTCATTTACTTTTTGAAATACTTGTTTATTAAACTCTTTAGCACTTTGATGCTCATCTAAATTCCAAATCCTCAAATTTATAAAAAAATGTTGATTTTTAGAAAGTGCATACTCGCAAAAATCTAAAATAGGATTGATATATTCATCTAAAGTTTTTTTATGAGAATTTGCATTATATGAATTAATTGAAAAATTTATCTGTCTTATTGTTTCATTCATTAAAACATCAAAATGTTCTTTTTTTAGATTATTAGCAGTTGTAGTAATATTTACTTTTAAATTATGTTTTAAACTTATATTCAAATAGCTTTCTAGATTTGACAAAACTAAAGGATCACCAACTATATGATAAGCTAGTTCCTTTGTAAAATCTTTTAGCTGAAAATTTAATTTATCAAATTTTTCTAAATTCATAGTTTCATTAGGCACTGTTTTAGGAGGACAAAAACTACATTTTAGATTACAAATATTTGTAATCTCTACATGAACTTTTTTAAATTTCAATTTACTACTTCAAAAGATACGGTAAATCACGTTTTAAAGACTCTAGTAATTCTTCATTTAAAAAGAATTTTGCATACTCTTCTTCTCTGTTTTTATACGCAAAAGCACATACATATCTATTCATTTTGATAAGTTCAATTGTCTCTTCAAGTGAAACTTGAAGTTCTTCATTCTCTAAATAATATTTATACATTCTATGTAAAGGTTCTTTGTAAGTTGTATCTTTAAAGAAAACAACATTATCTTCTAAAAATCCAATTACATTATCTTCATTTGATTTAATATTTAAAAAAGCTTCTTTTATATCATTCATTCTTAAATCAAATTTATAGCCTAAAACTATAATCTTTTTAAAGTTTTTAAGATCATTTGTTTGAAAATAATATTGTAAAAGTAAAACTAAATAATGTTCTTTTACATCGTCTTCAAAATCTTCAACATATTCTAAAACTTGATCTGCATCTGCTATTTTATTACTTTCTAAAACTGTTTTATGAATCATTCCAACTTCTGCAATGATTTCATGTAATCTATCACTCATTTTATACCTTTTGAAAATAAAATCTATTTTCGTTATTTTGCTTATTCTATTGAATTTTGGATTAATAGCAGTTAAAAATTTTTGGGAAAAGTTTAGAAAAGTTTGTGGATGGGGTAGAAGGATTCGAACCTTCGAATGACGGCACCAAAAGCCGTTGCCTTACCACTTGGCGATACCCCAGATTATAAAAATAAGAATATTGTAAAACGAGACTTAAACTCAAGATAATCTGCTTTTAAAGCAGAGATTCTAATTAAATGAGTCATTCTCATATTTGGAATGTGATTTTAACAAACCAGAACTTAAATTTTACTATAATATTAAAAATAAAAGATACAAAATGACAAAATTTTAATCAAAGACATGAGATTAATTAAATTTTTCATTTATCAATTCTAATTTTAATTACAAATTTAGCTCCCACTTTCGTATTCAAGGCATAAATTTCACCATTCATATATTCAGTTACAATTATTTTTGACATATACAAACCTAATCCTGTTCCATTTTTTTCCAATTTTGTTGAAAAATATGGTTCAAATATTTTTGGCATAACACTTTTTTTTATACCTTTAGCATTATCTTCTATATTTATACAAATAGAATCATCAACTTTTTCATAATCTATTTTTATAAATGGCTCATCAACATCATTTTCAAGCAAAGCATCTTTTGCATTTGCAATTACATTTAATAACACTTGGATAAGTTCATTTTTAAACAAATAAAATTTAATATTTTCACTAATTTTAAAATACAACTTAATATTTTTATTCTCAAGTTGTTTATCTACAAGACTTATAGCATCTTGAATAATTTGTTGAAGACTAACCTTCTCTTTTTTTATAGCAGGTTTAAAAAAACTTCTAAAGTTATCTATTGTTTCTGATAGAAATATAACTTGAGAATTAATAGTATTTAATTCTTTTAAAAATACATTTTTATCTAAATTATCAATTGCAAGAGAATAAATTAAATTATTAGAAATCATACTTACTGCTGTAATAGGTTGTCGCCATTGATGTGCAATCATTTCAATCATTTCTCCCATCACAGCTTGTTTTGATTGAGCAATAATCATTTTTTCTGATTGCCTATTTTTTTCTATTTCACTTTTTACCTTATATTCTAACTTCTCATTTAAAAATTTTAAATCCTTAATATTATTACAACTATTTATTGCCATATCAATTTTTTCTCTAAAATTGTCAAAAATAGAAACTATTGTATTTAAATCAATTGCTCTTTTTTTATAAATAAATTGTAAATAACCATTATTTAATGGAATAATTATACTTTTTAAATTTAGATCTTTATGCATATATATAAAGGTATTTTTATTTTCTAATATTACATTATCAACTGAAGCCTCAATATTTTTTCCAATTTTAACTAAAGGAAAATCATCATCAAAAATCTGATATTTACTTGAAATAGCTCCTGTTTTTCTCGAAAAAGTGGTCATCACATTAAAAATCATCTCTTCTAACTTCCATGATGTACCAATAGCATTTAAACATTCATAAGATAATGTAAGTTTTTGAATCAACATAAAATACCAACTACACAAGTATTATTGTAAAAAGTAATAAAACTATCAGACTCATTTGCAATTTCACCCAAACTTAAAGTTCCAATTAGTTTAGAAGGATTAGGCACTTGTCCTATAATTTGTTTTATCTCTTTTTCAAAGAACTCTTCTAAGTATAAAGATCGTGAAATACAGTCAACAACAATAGCAAAACTATTCTCATCTTCATTACATTTGCAAGTAGCCTCTTTTGATGCTTCTAAAGCAGCAAATATCAATTGATGTTTATTTCCTTTTAAAATATTTATTACTGAATTTGTAGGTATTTCTCCCACTAAAACAAGATTGTTATTCTTAACAGTAATAGGTGCTCTTACAATCATATCTTTTTCATAAGTAACAATTCCTAAAGGGTATGATTTTGCAATTTTATAAAAATTGTCACTATTTATTTTCATCTTACTATCTTCTTCAACAATTTTTTTATAAACATCAAAAGCATTTTTATAATTAATTTGATAAAGAGTATTCTTTTTACTTTTTGTTGCTACAAAAGGACCTTCTAAAAACTCCCAGCCATGATTAACACCTATTGATAATTTTTGTTTCAAAGGAATTATTAAAGCCGAATCTTTCATTATATTTGAAGGAGTAAATATTACAGGTTCTTGCTTAAGAGTCAGTTTCCCAGCTCCTCCTCCTAGTATTTTTGTTTCTTCCTTTGTCACTTCAAATAATTTTACTAAAAAAGAATCAATATGAATACTAAGCCCATCTACATAAACTAGTAAAGAATCATATTTATTTATAAGCTCAGCATCAAGAACAGCATTATCAATGTCATTTAAAAAAATAGGTTTAAAATCTAATTCAAGAGCAATTAACCCTGTATTATAATGTTTTTCACCATATATAATTTCTGGGAATATTCCTCCATAACAGGCTAGTTTTTTTGATTTCAATTCTTCATAATCAAAATCACAATGTTCTGCAACTAATAATAACCACATTTTATCTTGCACATTATTTAACAAGTAAAAATCATCAATTTTTTGAAAATAAAATGAATTCATAAATAACCCTTTTTTATAATTTCACTTAAGTTCTAAAGAAGGAGAACCTAAATAATAACCTTGAAACTCATCTACTTTTAACTCACATAATAAATCAAAAATCTCTTTTTTATATACATATTCTGCAATAACCATAATATTTAAAGAGTGTGCTAATTTGATTATAATATCAACAATTTTATAAGATACTTTATCTTCAATAATGTTTTTTATTAAGCTACCATCAATTTTTATATAATTTGGTTCTACTTTTAGTATTCTATCAAAATTTGAATACCCTGTACCAAAATCATCTATTGCAATTTTAACACCTAAGTTTTTAAATCTTTTAACAAAAGAGTTTAATACTTCAAAATTTTCAATCATTTCATTCTCTGTTATTTCAAAAACTAATCTATTCCCAATATTATGCTCCAAAATCAACTCTTCAATCTTTTTATTTAAAGATTCATTTAAAATATCAAAATACGAAAAGTTTAAAGAAAGATTTATATCAACCTTAAGCATAAAATCTATAGCTTTATATATAAGAATTTCCGAAAGTTGATTATACAAATGCTCATCTTTTGCAAAACTAAGAAATTCAAGTGGAGAAATAAGTTCTTCATTATCTGGATTCCTTTGTATTCTCATTAAAACTTCATATTTTGTAACTTTTTTCTCTCTGGAAACAATTGATTGAAAAACAGGAGTAATTAAATCATTTTTAATTGCATATTTTAAAAAATTTTTTAATTCTATTTTTTCTAAATCTTTAGTATCATTATTTTGATGAAAATAGTATTTAATATTTTCTTCCTTTGCATAATGTACTGCTTGCATAGCTTTTTTTAATAATTTATTATTTCCAGATACAATACCAATTGCAGGTTCTATAAAATATTTTTTATTATCATTTTCATTTGTTAGAATATAAGTCTCAAAAAAATTTGCAATTTTATTTGAAATATCTTTTAATAATTCTTCTTGATCATCATAATCATCTTTAATCAAAATAAATTCTAAAAAAGAAAGCCTATAAAGTTTAAAGTTATGAACATTGACTTTATTCAATAAGATATTATTTACTTTAACAAACAATTCATCAAGCTCAATTTCATTATATATCTTTGCTAATTCATCAAAATTTGTTATTTGTACTTGAATTAAGGCTTTTTTAGATTCACTTTTTAATATTTTGATTAAAGAAGAATTTATCTTGAAAAATTCCGATTTATATTCTGGGGAGAGTAATGTATCATTTTTCTCTTGTTGTTTTTTTATAATTTTTTTTGCATTTTCAAAAAACAAAGTTAAAAAATCATCAGGAAGAATAGGTCTTTTTATAATTTCACAGATTCTAATATTTGAAGACTCAATTAAGTTCTCAGAATCATTTGTAGTTGTAATTAGAAAAAAATTCTGTTTAGGCTTATTTAATACGATTTTTCTACTTAATTCTAAGCCAGGGGTGGTGTTAAAATGTAAATCTATAATAACAATATCGTAATTATTATCTTTAACTCTGTTCCAACCTTTATCATAATTTTCAGACAAGTCTATGTTTGAGAAAAGTCTTCTTAGTAAATTTACTGTTGCATCTCTTGTTAATGATTTATTTCTAATATATAAAACAGATAAGTCCTGACATTCAAATTGTCTCTGTTTAAGCTGCGATATATCCATAGAATTTCCTAATATTATTTAACTTTTAATTTCTTATTAAAAAGTTTAGAGCAAAAGTATATTAGAAAAATGTCTTTGAATTGTCCTTTTCATTTAATAACTAGTTTATAGCCTATAGAATAGATACTTTCAATGAGTTCATTGGAAACTTTTTTACGTAATCCATACATTAATTTACGTACATTTTCATGTTTTATATCAATTAAATTAGAATAAAAGTAATTAACTATTTCATCAGAAGTGACAATTAAATTTATTTTAGAGATAAATAAAGATAATAACAATTGCTCATAGTTAGTTAATTTTACTTCCTCATGATTTTGATACAAAACTTTAGTATGTCTACAATAAAAAGTATTAGAATTAAGTTTTAAAATATTTTTATTCTCTAATGTTTCATCAGAAATATCATTTGATATAATTTCCAATTCACTAATAAAGCTTTCAAATTCAATAGGCTTAGGAATAAACCTTTTAATACCTAAATTTATTAATTCTAACATATATTGAGACTCTTGATATGCTGAAAAAATAACTATATTTTGATTAGGATTTAATTTATATATATTTTTAGTTAATTCTATTCCATTCATTTTTGGCATTTGAATATCACTAAATATAATATCATAAGGTTTAGAAGACATATATCTTTCTTTATAAAATTTAATTCCTTCTTCTCCACTATCTGCAACATCAACACATTTAAAAAAAGGAGCTAAGAAATTTTTTAAACTATTTAATAAAATATCATGGTCTTCTACTATTAGTATTTCTAAATTAGCTGTAAGCTTAGAAATATTTGTGATATTTTTTTTCAAATTATTTATATCTGTATTTTTCATCGCGAGGAGTATACCTTAGTTATTCTAATATGTAGTTTATTTTTATTATTTTATTAAAACAAAGCCTAATATAAGGCATTTAAAAAATTATTCATAATTAATATTTAAATTATATAATACTAAATATTTAATTTTAGTATGAAATAATCTTAATACTTAAATTAGTTATTAAAATTTGAACAAATAAAAAATTAGTTGATTTATAATATAAAGAAAATAATAGTTTAGAATAAGTGGAGCGGGAAACGAGACTCGAACTCGCGACAATCTGCTTGGAAGGCAGAGGCTCTAGCCAACTGAGCTATTCCCGCACACTATTGATAATAAAATTTGAATAACCTAGAAGTCTTATCACTTCTTCTAAACTATATGGAGCGGGAAACGAGACTCGAACTCGCGACAATCTGCTTGGAAGGCAGAGGCTCTAGCCAACTGAGCTATTCCCGCATATAATATAAAAATTGGAGTAACCAACTCCTTTAGAACGTAAAACGAACTTAGGTGGTGGGTCATGAAGGACTCGAACCTTCGACCACTCGGTTATGAGCCGAGTGCTCTAACCAGCTGAGCTAATGACCCTGGTTATTTACCTATTTCAACTTAAAAAATTAAGTGGCGGACAAGGAGGGATTCGAACCCTCGGTACCGTTGCCAGTACGCATCCTTAGCAGGGATGTGGTTTCAGCCAACTCACCCACTTGTCCTTCCGAAATAGGGATGTAAGTTTACTAACTTAGTACTTAAAAATCTCTTAAGTAATAGATAAAAACACTACATATTTTAAATTTGTGTAAATATTTTAAAAAATAAAGAAAATCAGATATTCTCTAAAATCTTTTTTACTACTTCTTTTGGATCTTCTGCTTTATAAATAGGTCGCCCTACTACTATAAAATCCACTAAATTTTCTTTTGCAAATGCAATATCTGCAACTCTTTTTTGATCACCTACATCTTCACCAAAAGGTCTAATCCCAGGACATAAAGTTATAAATTCTTTTGAAGTATTTTTTTTAATATCAAAACTCTCATATGCGGAACAAACAACACCATCAATATTAGCATTAAAAGTATCAAGAGCCATTTTTGTTGCTTTTGTCTTTATATCTTCATTATATACTATTTTAAACTCTTCATTGTCAAAAGAAGTTAAAGCTGTAACTGCAATTACAAGCGGTCTATTAGGAATATCTTTAATTCTATCCATAACATTTTTCATGGCCGTTTGTCCTGCACTTGCATGAACATTACACATATCTATAAGACCAAATTTTGCAATTTCTTCAATGGCATCAGCCATTGTGTTTGGAATATCATGAACTTTCAAATCTAAAAATATTTTAAAATTTGGATTTATAGCTTTTAAATCTTTTAAGAAATTTTTACCATCTCTAATAAAAGATCTTAATCCAACTTTTAACCATACATCAAAATCTTTTATTTGTTGCACAAGTGCAAGATTCTCTTTTGCACTTGGTAAATCTAAAGATACACAAAGTTTCATCTCACATTTTGTACTCATACATTAAGCCTTATTAACTTTGTCTAAAACTCCATTTATAAACTTTGGAGCTCCATCACTTGCTAATCTTTTTGATAATTCAATTGCTTCGTTAATAATAATAGCTTTGTCTAAATCTTTATTTTGTATTTCATAAATTGCAAGTCTTAAGATTGATTTTTCTACTGACCCAATATCTTTTATTCCACCTTGTTTTAAGTGAGTTGTGATTTCTGTATTAATTTTTTCAATGTTTTCAACTACTCCATTGAATAAATCTAAGGCAAACTCTTTTTGCTTATTTCTAATCTTTTTTTCTTCTAGAATTTCATCAACAAATTTTACTATACCTTCATTACCTAAATCATATGCGTATAATAATCCTATTACTGATTCTCTAGCTTGAGTTCTAGTTGCCAAGGCAATTCTCCATCTCTTTATATAAATCTAGCATTTCTATAATTGTAACCATTGCTTCTGCACCCTTATTTCCAACTTTAGAACCTGCTCTTTCAATTGATTGTTCAATTGTATCAGTTGTTAAAACACCATTTGATACAGGTTTTCCATATTTTAAAGCAACTGTTGCGATACCTTTTGTAGCTTCTGCTGAGATATAGTCAAAATGAGGTGTTGCCCCACGAATAACTGCCCCAACACAACAAACAGCATCATATTTTCCACTTGAAAGTGCTTTATCTAAAGCAAAAGGAATTTCAAAAGCACCAGGAACTAATATTAATTCTAAATTCTCTTTGTTTCCACCATGTCTTATAAAGGCATCTTTTGCACCTTCAACTAGTCTATCTGTAATAATATGATTAAATCTTCCATTTATAATAGCAATTTTTTCATTACCATTTAATCTTAAGTTACCTTCTATAGTATTCATTTAAATTTCTCCAAAAATTAATTATAAGAGCTAATTATATCCTAAAGACTCTTTGATTGCAAAGAGGTCGCTTATTACCTTGTATAATTCATCAACTTGAACCATATTAGGTCCATCACTAAGAGCAACACTTGGGTCTACATGTGTTTCAAAAAAGAAACCATCAACGCCAACCGCAGCTGCAGCTTTTGCCAAACTTGGAACAATAGCAGAGTTTCCGCCTGTAGTCTCGCCTGTACTTGGAACTTGGGCTGAATGTGTTGCATCAAAAATTACAGGTGCATATTCTCTCATCGCTAATAAGTTTTTCATATCAACAACTAAAGCCCCGTAACCAAAAGTATTTCCTCTTTCACAAAGCCATACTCCAGCTTTTTTAGAATTTTCATAAGAAACTTCATCAATCCCTCTTGTTTTTAATACTTTTTCAACAGGATGTTTCATACTTCCAGGAGCTAAAAACTGTCCTTTTTTAATATTAATTGTACAATTCGTTTTAGCAGCGGCAACTAATAAATCAGTTTGCCTACATAAAAATGCAGGAATTTGTAAAACATCTATAACCTCAGCTGCTGGTGCTGCTTGGTAAGATTCATGAATATCTGTTACTAATCTATATCCAAACTGTTCTTTTATTTCTTGGAACATTTTAAGTCCCTCATCAAGTCCTGGCCCTCTAAATGAGCTTAAACTTGTTCTATTTGCTTTATCAAAACTTGCTTTAAAATAAAAATCAACTCTTTTATCTTCACTTAAAGGCTTAAGTTTTTCTGCAATTCTCATAACCGTATCTCTATCTTCAAGTACACATGGTCCTGTTAATATTATCATTTGTTTTTCCTATTTAAATATAGTTTTTCTTTCTTCACCTGTATGTGCATAATGAAATTCATAAATATTTTCAGCAATACTTTCTATATCATTTTTTGCATTTTCATCACAAGCAAAGAGTATTTCATCATTTGGTTTTAATACAATTTCATTACTTGGAAGAAGAATTGTTTCCTCTTCTCTTTTTATTAAAAGTACTATTATATTGTTTATTTGTTCTCTATTATATAAAGAACGAGAAAAAATTTCTAGTTTTACTTCTTTTTTTTCTTCAATTGCCTTATGAACTTCAATCGCATCATCTTTACAAATCTTAAGTTCATATAATAAAGGATCTTTGTCAATTTTTTGGATTAACTCTTTTACTAATTTTAATGCCCAGTCATCATCTTCTTTACACATATAACTTATAAATTTATCTGATAAAGGACTAATCAAAGCATTTGTAGTTTTATTAATCAAAATACGAGAAGGCATAAAAATATGATCAATTTTAGCATTTCCAAATATTGAGAAATCTTCCATTTCATTTTCTCTTGCAATTGTCATTATATTTGGATTAAGTTTTTTTGCCGTAGCTAGTACGGATAAGTTTGTCGTATCGTCATTTGTTGCACTTATTATACAAACAGCATCTTCTATTCCTATTTTTAAAAGAACTTCTTTATCATCAGCATTTCCATAAGTAATATGTAATTTTTCATCCGAATCAAATGTAGCAATTTTTATTTTATCAATTTCTACAAACTCAGCTTCAAGACGATCTTGCTTTAAATTTGTATAAATATGCTGTCCCATTCTTCCATAGCCACAAATTATATATTTACCTTTTGGAAAAGAAGGAAGTTTTGCTTCTAAATTATCGATTTTATATACCCATTTTTCAAGTTTTAAAAGATTTGGGGCATTTAAAGCCATAGATATTTCACTAGAAATTATTGAAAAAGGATTTGCAATAATCTCAACATCTAAATCTTTTAGATTTTCAGTATGATTTATAGTCGTTGATTTAACAGCAAGTCTTACTCTTGGATTTAGAAGTTTAGAAGTTAGGGCAATTCTAAGATTCAAAGAATCGTCTTCAAAAATAGAAACTAATGCTTTACAATTATATTTTTTTATTCCAGCTTCTTCTAAAGCACTTGGAGTGTAAGCATCTGCTATTAACACAGGAACAGAAGGAGTAAAATTTTCTAAAATAAGTTCATTTGCTCTTTGTTCATTTTTTTCAATTACTACAGTTCTAATTTCTTGATCAATTGCACGTCTTATTATTTCTGAAGTAATTTGGTTATAGCCTAAAATTATTATAAATTTTTCTTTTAAATCTTTTACTTGTCTCTTGAATTTTGCTCTTTGAATTTCTCTTATAAATATTTTATCTTGTAAAAGTGATACCAGCATACCAATACTATAAAACCAACCAAGAACAGTCAAATAAATTGAAAAAGTAACCCACAATCTTTGGGGATAAGTAAATTCATAAGGAGTTTCACCAAAGCCAATTGTTGTTGCAGTGTAACTTACAAAATAAAAAGCATCAAAGATAGTCATATTATAAGAATTTCCATTATTGTCAAGTCCATCAATAATTAGAAGCCCAATAATTGCAATTGTATGAGTGATTGTAATTACTAAGAATGGTTTTCTCATTCTTTGTAAAACAATAAATAATGAACTATTTTTCACAAAACTACCTATCTATCTTTTTGATTTTAAAGTATCCCCTACATATAATGTAACAGAAATTATATTTGCTAAAAGGGCTCCACCTGAAAGAGAGATTATTAATCCAACAATTTCTTGATTAATAGTATATGCATATGCTGCTATTGTCCAAATAATTGCTGCTGCTATTAATTGTATATCTGCTACAAGAGAGGTTGCTAATAATACTGAACCCATTTGAGTTTTATCCCCAAGTTTAAGAGTTGTAGCAATAATATTCACTATAATTGCAGCCATTAATTCATATTTACTATGACTTACTAAGCTATCTATATCACCATAGAAAAAGCCAAAATTGACTGTCATTGCCATTATAATAAAAAATCCTGAAATCACCTTATCTAAATTCATAAAACTACTCCTAAATACATTTTAAACTATATTAATCTTTTTTTGAGGAGACTAAAAGTCCACTTATAACAATAAGCATTATACCAAAGAGAATCCAAATATCAGGAAATTTATCTCCTAAGAAAAGTCCTATTATAATAGAAAACACTATATTAGCATAAGATATTGTACCAATTATCCCAGCTTTTGCAACAGAATATGCTTTTGTCATATATATTTGAGCAAAAGTTGCAACAACACCTAAAGAAATAATGTAAATCCAATCACTAGATTGTGGCATAACAAAACTTCCAAGAATAAAGTCATATTTTTCATTTACATAAAACTCAGAAACTCCCATTAGGATAATTGGTCCAATTGTTCCTATACTCATAAAAGAAAGAACAATAGCTCTACTATCATAATATTTTCTAAGATCTCTTATTGAAGTATAAGCAAGCCCTGCTCCCACGCCTGATAAAATTCCAAGCCAATCTGTTTTATCTAAGGCGCTTCCATCAAATTTTGTAATAAATAAGATTCCTATAAAACCAACAAAAACGCCAATCCAACCTTTAAAACCAAGTTTCTCTTTTACAAAAATATATGCAAAAATAGCTGTAAAAATAGTAGAAGTTTTAGAAAAAGTCATAGCTTCCCCTAAAGAAATATTTGCAATATTATAAAAGAAAAATAATAAGGCAGAAAAACCAACCGCACCCCTAAAAATCAAGAGCCAAGGTTTTCCACCTATTTGAGATAAAGGCTTCTTGTAAATTGAAATTAAAATTAAAGCGACACCAAAAACATTTCTAAAAAAAACAACTTCTAAAGAGCTCATTGAAGAGCTCAACTCTTTGGCAAAAGCTCCCATTAAAGCAAAAAGTAAAGAGGCAAAAAGCATGTATTTGATACCTAAAGAGACATCATTTGTCATATATTATCCTATAAATTAAAAATGCAATTCTATTTAGTTTATTGTTAAATCAAGGTTATTAAGGTCCCTATTTTGGTAAATTAATATTTTTAGTTAAATTTAGCTAAAATTAATGAATTTATTTATAATAAAGGGCATATGCTCTATTAGGAAAACAATGGAATATTTAAAAATTACTGGTGGAATAGAACTAGATGGTACAGTTGAAATATCAGGAGCTAAAAATGCAGCACTTCCTTTAATCGCAGCAACAATATTAGCAAAGAATGAAATTTCAATATGTAATATGCCAGATGTTGTGGATATTAATACACTTTTAAAACTTATTGAAAAACTTGGCGGGACTTATAAAAAAGAAGAGGATTGTATTAAAGTTAATACTTCAAAACTAAATAAAACTACAGCTACATATGATATTGTAAAAACAATGAGAGCTTCAATCTTAGTTTTAGGCCCTATATTATCTCGATTTGGACATTGTGAAGTTTCACTTCCAGGTGGTTGTGCTATTGGTCAAAGACCTGTTGATTTACATTTAAAAGCATTAGAAGCAATGGGCGCTGAGATTATAATCAATCACGGTTACATAGAAGCAAAAGCTCCAAATGGATTAAAAGGTGCAAAAATTGTATTTGATAAAGTTACTGTTGGAGGAACTGAAAATACAGTAATGGCAGCAGCCTTAGCTTCTGGTATTACAACTATTATAAATGCAGCAAAAGAACCTGAAGTTGTTCAACTTTGTGAAATAATCAAAAATGCTGGTGTTTTAATAGAAGGTATTGGAACCTCAACTTTAATAATCCATGGAACGAATAGAAAGCTTTTAGATTTTAAAGATTTTCATGTGATTCCTGATAGAATTGAAGCTGGAACATATATGTGTGCAGCTGCTATTACAAATCGAAAATTGAAAATTGATAAAATAATTCCTCAACACTTAGAATCTATAATTGCAAAATTAGAAGAAATGAATTTTGAAATACTACAAGAAGAAAATTCTCTTACAATAATGCCAACTACTGAAATAAAACCTGTAAATATAGTAACAAGTGAATATCCTGGTTTCCCAACTGATATGCAAGCACAATTTATGGCACTAGCAACTCAAGCTAATGGTACTAGTACTATTGATGAACGACTATTTGAAAATAGATTTATGCATGTTAGTGAATTATTACGTCTTGGAGCAGATATTCAACTAAATGGAAACATTGCTACAATAACTGGGACTAGAAATGAACTAAATGGTACAGATGTTATGGCAACAGATTTAAGAGCCTCATCAGCTTTAGTTCTTTGTGCACTTGTAGCACATGGTGAAACTTCAATTCACAGAATTTATCATTTAGATAGAGGATATGAAGATTTAGAAGGAAAACTTAGTAAACTTGGTGCAAAAGTAGCAAGATTTAAAGAATAGGTATTTTATAAAATTAAGAAAATTTAAGATTAAAGGTTATTAAAATGAAACTAGAAATCTCTTTATTTAGATTTGATTACAAGTCTGATTATTTACCATACTATACAAAAAACTTTATCAAAGTTAAAAATGAAAAGACCTTATTAGATATTTTAAATAATATCAATAATGAAAATCCTTTTTCATATAGAAACAGCGAAAACTTTTGTGTTGCTGTAAATGGTATTTATGTAAATGTTATGGTGAGTATTAAAGAACTTGTTGAAAACTTTGGTACAGATTTAAAAGTTGAACCTCTATCAATTAGAAGAGCTCATACTGATTTATTAATCAACGATGCAGATTTTAAAGAAAGATTAAAAATTCTAGCTGAATTTACAAAAGATGAGGATATTGAAAAATATCGTACTTATAAAATCTATTTCTATGCTTCAAATACTATTAACTATGAATATGATTATATAGGAGATTCTTTACTTTTATTAGCTAGTGATTTAATTGAAAAAAATAAAGAAAATGAAAAAGCAATTTTAGCTGCACTTTCTCAATATGAGTGTGGAGCACAGTTTCATACAAGTTTAGAAAATAGAGTATTAAATCTAGATTCGAGTATTGAAGAAAAGATAAATTCATTAAAAATAAAACTTAATCTTTCAAAAAAAGTAGAAGAACAAAACTTTAGTTTAAAAAAGAAAAATCCTTTAGATTTTGGAAATTTTCAAGATATAAAAGAGATTAAACATGATTTTAATGACTTTAAAATTGCCTATTTTAAAGGCTTAAATAGTGATTTAGAAACAGAGAAACTTTTATCAAAACTTAATGCAAAGATTTTAAATCTTTCATCAATGAATTCTGATTTAGCCTTAGATACTTTTCATGTAAATCCTAATTTTAGTATGAAAATAGCTTCAAATGTCATACTAGATGCTTTTGATAATGATGCAGATTTATTAGTAGTTGATGATAAAAATTTATTTGATATTTTTGATACAAATAGAAAATTATTAGAAGAGATAAGTGGTAGAGAGATTATTCTTCCAGTAATTCATAAAAATGAACTAGCTAATCTTGCTATTGGATTACATGATGAAGCTAAGAAAACACTAGAAAAACATACAGTAAATCCAGAAATAGTATAGAAGGAAGATATATGAAATTAGACATAGAATTTATAATTTATAGCGTCATTATAATTTTTTGCCTAATTCCTCTATATATTTATAGAAAAGAAATTTATAGTAAATTTAGTAAGTCTGGAAATATTAAAATATTTATCAAAGATATAGATGCATATTTAAGTCTGCACTACCCAAAAATAAATTTTGACTTTTCTAATATTCTTAAAAAAGTTGAAGAAGAAAAAGATATCAAGATAAAAGAGATTTTGGTAGTGGAAGATTTAGTAAGCCAATTCGCAACTTATGAATATGAACTAACAACTCAAACATCAGTATCAAGAGACAAACTTTGGAGTAGTTATGATAATAATTCAAAACTTTTAAAAGACAATAAATTCCCTATTGATTGGAACCAAAGAAAAGAAGCTGCATGGATTAGAGATAAAAATAAATGTAATAGATGTGGCACAAAAATAAAACTTATAGATTCTCAAGCACTCTTAGCAAAACAAATGAGAAATGGAGGAGGATTTAATCTAGAGAATATTGTGATTTTATGTAGTGATTGTGCAAGACTTGTAAGAACTTCAAATATCGAGAAAACTTCCAGAGATCTTCTTATTTCAGATAGATTAATGAAGCAAGTTAAAAACTAAAATCAAAGTCCAAAATACTCTTTCATTCTTGCTTCATGTTTTTCTTTATTTGTGAGATTTTTATTTTCTACTTTATTATTAGCACTATTATTACTCTTTTGTTTTTTAATTCGTAATCTAATTAATGCTTCTTCTAAGAACTTATCTTCTAAGTTTTTTAATTTTGAAAGCTCATTTCTAACATATGTTAAATCTTTATTTTTAGGAATTATGTATGGAGTAATAATTATGACTAAATTTTTGCTCTGAGTATTATTTATTCTATTTTTAAAAAGTTCTCCAATTAATGGAACCTCCGATACAAAGGGAACTTTTTCTATTGTATTTTCATTTTTATTTTCTATTAAACCACCTATAATGACACTTTCTCCATTATTTAAAATTGCTTTTGTATTTACCTCTTTTTTTGAAGTATCAGGATTAAAGTTTGTAGTGTTGGTATTTTTTATTCCTTCTAAGATTGTATTTATTTCTAATCTTACTTTATTATCACTTCCAATTCTTGGCTTAACTCTTAAAGTAAGTCCAATATCTTCTCTCTCAAAGCTATTTTTTGTAGTACCACCATCGGTTGTTGTGCTTCCTGTTTGAATAGAAACAGTTTCTCCCACATAAATTGAACTTTCATTATTGTTTAAACAAAGAATACTAGGTTGGGAGATAATATCTAAAGCATAAGTTCTATTTAATAAGTTTATGGAAGCTCCTAAAGCTAAAGAAGAACTTACATTTGGAATTTGAAGCCCAATACTGGAGGTATCAAAAGTAATAGCATTTCCACCATTTAGATTTGAAGCAAAAGTATTTATACTTCCACTATGAACACTTCCCCCTAAAATACCAAAACTTATTCCTATATTTTGTAATAAATTGTCATTAAGTTCAATTATCTTTGCTTTTACATAAACTTGTGATTTAGCAATATCAAGCTTATTTATTATATTTTTAAGGCTTTGGATTTGATTTAATTCTCCATCTAAAATTATGGAATTCCCTTGCTCATCAATTGCAATTGAAGGTTTTATTTTACTTTTATAAACTCTTTTATCAATAATTGTATTCAAAATCTTTTCTAAACTTTTTACTTCAATATTAGTTAGAAAAACAACTTCTGTAATATTTTTAGAAGTTTCTCTTTTTTCTTTCTCTTTTTTACTTTTAGCTATATATTTCACAATTTTGATATTTGGTTTTTGATTTTCTTTTATACTATTTTGCATACTGCTTTTTACAATTCTTAGAATATCTCCACTTTTTATCAATTTATAGCCATTATCTTCTAGGCTAAATTTAAGAATATTTAGTAAGTTCTCTTTTCTAATAGGTTTATTTGAAATAAAATCAACATTTGCTTTTATCTCTTTTGTGACTAAAATACTTTTATTGATATTTTCAGAAGTTATTTTTATAAGTTCCATAATATTTAAGTCTTTGAAATTTACATTAATTAATTCATCATCATTAGGAATATCATTATTTGCGTAAGAGTAAAAAGTAAAAAAAGAAATAAAAAGCATTGTAAATAAATATAGTTTCATAAATCTCCAACTATTTTTCACAAATTATAATTAAATTATACTTATAATAAAATTGATTATTTATTTATCTTTATATTTCTTGGTATTTCATTTCTAATTATTTCTAATTGTTCTTGGGTTAAAGATAAAGATAAAACAACATCACTTTCAAATTGTTTATTAATAATCTTAATCTCATGGTTGGTTAGTATATACTCTACCTTTGAAAGTAAGGAGTATTCAAGTGTTAAAAAAACTGTTTGTAATTTTTTATATTTATGCAAGGTACTAATATTTATTACCGCATTTGCAGAATCACTATAAGCTCGTACTAGACCACCTGTTCCTAATTTTACACCACCAAAATATCGTACTATTATAACAGCACTATTTATAAGTTCATTTCCTGCAAGTACATTTAAGGTAGGCTTTCCACTAGTCCCCTTAGGCTCACCATCATCACTGCAATTTTCAACAACTTGATCAAACTCATTTAAATATCTATAAGCATAAACAAAATGTCTTGCTTTGGGATGTTCCTCTCTTAATCTTTTCATTAATGAATCAAATTCATCAAATGAAGTTAAAAAAGCTATAAATTTTGATTTTTTTTCTTCAAAAGTCTTGGTAGTTTCTTCTTTTACAAAATACATAAAGAAACTATACTATCTTTTTCTTTGAAATCTAGACTTATTCTTTAATTAGCAATTTAATAAAGAGTATTTGAGAAACTTTTCACTATAATTCCAAAATGAGATTAGATCAGCATTTAACACAAAAATATAATATTCAAAGTAGAAATAAAGCCCAAGAAATAATAAAATCAAAAAAAGTCAAAATTAATGGAAAAATTATTCTAAAACCTTCATATATAGTTGACGAAAATTCAAAAATCGAACTGCTTGAAGAAGATTTTTATGTAAGTAGAGCAGCATACAAACTAAAATATTTTATTGATGAAATAAAACTAGACTTAGAAAATCAAAATGCTCTTGATATTGGAAGTAGTACGGGTGGATTCACTCAAATTTTATTAGAAAAAGATATCAAAAAAGTTACTTGTGTAGATGTGGGGTCAAATCAATTACATCAAAAAATTAAAGATAATAAAAAAATAGCTTTTTTTGAAAATCAAGATATCAGAACATTTGAGACTATAGATAAGTTTGATATTGTAACTTGTGATGTCTCTTTTATTTCAATTTTAAATATTTTGAATGATATAAATAGATTAGCAAATGATAAAATTATAATACTTTTTAAACCTCAATTTGAAGTTGGAACAAATGTAAAAAGAGATAAAAAAGGTGTTGTAAAAGACAAAAAAGCTATATTAAAATCTAGAACAAAGTTCTTATTAGAGTGTAAACTTCTAGAATGGGAATTAAAGTATAACAGCATTAGCAAATTAGAAGGAAAAGATGGAAATGAAGAAGAGCTCTTCTATTTTAATAAATAAAAACAGTGTCACAGCAGTAGCAATTGGTGGCTTTGATGGCATGCACTTAGCTCACCAAGAATTGTTTAAAAATCTAGGAAAAAATGGTGGTATTATTGCTATTGAATCAGGATACGCAAATATTACTCCAAATACATATAGACAAGAGTACACAAACTACCCTGTTTATTATTATGTTTTGGACAATATCAAACATTTATCAGGTGAAGAGTTCATTGTTTTATTAAAAGAAGAATTTCCAAATTTAGAAAAAATAGTGGTTGGTTTTGATTTTCATTTTGGGAAAAATAGAAAATATAATACAAGTAATTTAGCCGAACTTTTTAAAGGTGAAGTTCAAGTAATTAAAGAAGTAAGAATTGATGATAATCCAGTGCATTCTCGCATTATAAGAGAATACATAAAAAATGGAGATATTCCTACTGTTACTAAATTATTAGGAAGAGAATATAAAATTTTTGGAAAACAAATTAGGGGACAAGGTCTAGGTTCTAAAAGTTTTTTTCCAACTATAAATATCTCCGTAACTAAATTTATATTGCCTGAAGAAGGTGTATATGCTACAAAAACAATAATCAACGAAGAAGAATATAACTCAATAACATTTTTAGGTAATAGAGTAACAACTGACGGAAGTTTTGCAGTTGAAACACATATTATAGATGAAGATATTAAAAATAGATACTCATCAGTTCAAATTAAATTTTGCGAAAAAATACGAGATAATAAAAAGTTTGACTCTTTTGAAGAGTTAAAAGAACAAATAAAAAGAGATATAAATAAAACAAAAGATTTTTTCTTAAAATTAAAGTAAATAGTTATTAAACTTCATCTAAAGGGATAAGATTTTCTTTAATATTAAAAAAATAATACAGTCTTATTATTCAAAAGGTACGCATTTAAATTTAACAAAATTATTTTGTTCTAAAAAAATTTCTGCAGGTTTTGTTAGTATATTATTATGAGATACAATAAAATGATAAGAAACTTTTAAACCTTCTAGATTTATATCTTTCAAATACAAATAACAATCACCAATAAAAGCTCTTATATCTTTTTGATTTATTTTATAATTGTTAGACATTTTCCAATTCTTACATTGAATGAGAACCATATTATTTTCTTTTTTTGCAATAATATCTAGTCCTCCATCATTAAAAGATTTTGACACTCCTCTCAATTCAACTTTATATCCTAAACTTTCATATTTATTTGATATAAACTTTTCATAATCATTACCATATTTTAATCTCTTTTTTTGATCTTCTAGGTCACAGGAAAAACTTCTTCTATCAAATCTATGCTCTATCCCACCTTTTATACTATAAACATAATCATTCATAAAAAAATTGGCAAGATATTCAAGACGGATATCCATTAAAGCATAAAATGAAAAATATTTATTTTGTAAATATTTATGAGAATATGCCATTTTAACAGTACTTATACGTTCAAACCTATTTTCATAAAGATTAAAATCCCTATTTCCTAAAGAAGAAGTTAAATCTTTTCTCATTCCATTTTCTTCATTATATAAATAAACTTCAATAGTTCCCGTCATAAAAGAAATTAATTTTTTTAAATGTTTCATATTACAAGGACAATATATTTTATTTATTTTAGTATCTAAATAAGGAAACGATTGTTTTATAAGATAGTAGTTTTCATTCATAATTATATTATATACAAAAATAGTTGAAATAATATTATCAAATATTATATTTGAATTCAAAGAAATTTCTTTTTAAAAAGGTTATACTGTTTTAAACTTCATTTAGATAAAATATACTTATGACAGATAAAGTATTTGAAAAATCAATCACAAAAAAGTTTGAATTTGATGAAGAAGTAGCAGCAGTATTTGATGATATGTTAGGACGTTCAGTTCCATTTTATAAAGAGATGCAAAGATTAACAATAAACTTTGCCAAAAATTATCTTGAAGACAAAGATAAAGTTTATGATTTAGGATGTTCTACAGCGTCAACACTTATTGAATTATCTAAACATTGTACAAAAGAACTTGAACTTATAGGAATAGACAATTCAGCAGCAATGCTAAATAGAGCAGAAAAAAAGGCAAAAGCTTTTGGTGTTGATATTAAGTTTATCAATGATGATTTACATAATATATCTTACGATAATGCAAAACTTATTATTTCAAACTACACTTTACAATTTATACGCCCTCTTCAAAGAGAAAAATTAGTAAAAAAAATCTATAATAACCTTGAAAATGATGGTGTATTTATATTTTGTGAAAAAGTAATTTCTTCAAATAAAATTCTTGATAAACAATATATTGATGAATATTATGATTTTAAGAAAACTCAAGGATATAGTGAATTTGAAATTTCACAAAAAAGAGAAGCTTTAGAAAATGTTTTAATACCATATACTGAAGATGAAAATAAAAAAATGATACTTGATGCAGGTTTCTCTCATTGTGAAACATTGTTTAAGTGGGTAAACTTTGCTACTTTTATTGCAATTAAATAAGCTAAGCTTTAATAATAAAGCTCTTTAAAAAATTAAAAAGGAATATATATGTTAGAAGTTGGACAAGAAGCACCTAGCTTTTGCGCTAAAAATCAAGATGATATAGAAATTTGCTCAAGAGACCTTGCTAAAAAATGGATTGTTTTATATTTCTACCCAAAAGATTTAACTCCTGGTTGTACTACACAAGCTTGTGATTTTACAGAACAAGAAGCAGAGTTTGATGATTTGGATGCGATTATTTTAGGAGTAAGTCCTGATGATACTGAAAAGCACAGAAAATTTATAGAAAAAAAAGAATTAACTATCACATTATTATCAGACGAAGATAAAAAAATGTGTGAAGATTATAAAGTTTGGCAACTTAAAAAATTCATGGGAAAAGAATATATGGGAGTAGTAAGAACTACTTTTATAATAAACCCTGAAGGAAAAATAGCAGCAATTTGGGACAAAGTAAATGTAAGAAAAAAGAAGACTGTAAAAGGTGAGAAAATTGAAGTATTACATGTAAGTGAAGTTAGAGAAAAACTTCAAGAATTACAGTCAAAATAAAAGATAAGGGAAAAGATGAAATTATTATCAAAAACTATTATTACAGTTTTTACAGCTACATTACTAGCGCAAGGCTTAAACGCAGCAACAACTTTATGTTATAAAAATGATTGGAAATCTCCTTCCACAATAGAAACAGCAGAACTTGATGGGGGAGAGTGTAAAGGTATTTATTCATATCAAGATATGTTAAAAAAAGGTTGGCATTTAAAAGATATTAAAATATCAAAAGGTGAAGAAGGTCTTAATTATTCATATGTTTTAAGTGATAAAGAATTAATCAAAGTTGATAATTCTACTTTTATGGATAATAAATACACAAAATTAGATTACAAACCTATGGTTATTAGA
The DNA here is from genome assembly GCA_030145305.1 of Halarcobacter sp. Lineage (GTDB taxonomy): Bacteria > Campylobacterota > Campylobacteria > Campylobacterales > Arcobacteraceae > Halarcobacter. Next base: position 409,130 of record JAQYVX010000001.1, read on the forward strand.
ATCCAAAATGTAAAAGATGAAAGTGCTACAATAAATATTGGAAATTTAAGAGTTGGACAAAGTGCAATTATTCAGCACAATTATCCAAATTCAAAATCGCTAATTGTTGCAAATGCCTATGTAAGTGAATCAAATTCATCATTTTCTACTTTAAAAATATTGCCATTTTTAGATTTAAAACAAAATGCGCTACCAACTTCAAATAGAAAAGCAGTTGATGGAGATATTGCAATTGTGAATTATTTATATGATTCTTCTTTAATAATTGCACCTTCACAAGATGCATTTTCAGCAACAAGAGCAAAATATAAGGATAATAACTTTTTACATTCAGATATTTTTGGTGCAAAACTAAAAATAGAGCATGAACCTTTACCATCAAAAGAGACTATTCAAGAGTTTGCAATCGCTCAAAATATTGGAACAATATTTTTTATCATAAAAAATAAAGTTTATATTATAGATACTAAAACATTTGCACTTTTAGAAACAGATACTATTTCATACAATTTTATTGAAGATGAAAGAATGCCCTTTTATACTAGAGTAGAGAAAATAGAAACGAATCCTTTTGATTCTATTTTAAACTTTAAATCTTGGTTATCGTATATTGATAGTTTCTTAGGAAATGACAAACGTAGTGAAGAAGAAATATTACTTGAAGATGAAGTAGCAGCTGGAGAATTAACTGTTAAAGGTGATATCTACAATAATTATTATCAAACACTTTTAGGATTAAAATAATGATAGAACAAGCGCATTTAGATTTTATTACTTCAATAGTAGGAAAAGAAAATGTAAAAAGTGACAAAGCTCATAAAATAGCATATTGTTACGATGCAACAAGAGAAAGATTTGAGCCTGATGCTATTGTTTTTCCTAATAATGAAGAAGATATTTCTAAAATATTAAAATTTTGTAATGAAGAAAAAATAGTAATTGTACCAAGAGGTGCAGGTTCTGGATTCACAGGTGGAGCACTTCCTTCAAAAGGTGGCATTATTTTGTCATTAGAAAGACATATGAATAAACTTCTTGAAATTGATATGGAAAATATGGTAGGGGTAGTTCAACCAGGATTAATTAATATGGACTTCCAAAAAGCTGTCGAAGCTGTTGGATTATTTTACCCACCAGATCCTGCAAGTGAAGAGTACTCTACTCTAGGAGGAAATGTATCTGAAAATGCAGGTGGAATGAGAGCTGCAAAATATGGTATAACAAAAGATTATGTTGTTGCTCTTCGTGCAGTTTTACCAAATGGTGAAATAATTAGATGTGGTAAAAAAACAATAAAAGATGTTGCAGGATATAATACAGCAGGAATTTTGATAGCTAGCGAAGGAACTCTTGCTATTATTACTGAAATAACATTAAAATTAATTCCCAAACCAAAATTTAAGCAAACATATATGGGTGTTTTCCCTGATGTTACAAAAGCTATGAATGCTGTATTTAAATCTCTAGCAGCTGGCGCAAATCCTGTTGCAATGGAATTTTTAGATGCATTAGTAATAAGAGCATTAAAAGAAAAATTTCCACAAATTGAATTACCAGAAAACGCAGGTGGAATTCTAGTAGGAGATGTCGATGGAAGTAGTAAAGCTGAAATAGACTCACAATTAGAAACATTAAAAGAATCCTTTGCTAAATTTGGTTCAGTAGATTTCATTGAAGCAAAAGATGAAGCTCATGGAAAAGAATTATGGTTTGCAAGAAGAAATGCAAGTCCAGCAACAATGGTTTATGGAACAAAAAAATTAAATGAAGATATTTCAGTACCAAGATCTAAATTACCTATGGCTTTAGATGAAATCTATAAAATTGGTGAAAAGTATGGATTTAATGTTCCTTGTTTTGGTCATGCAGGAGATGGTAATATTCATGTAAATGTAATGGTAAAAGATAAAACAAATGAAAAAGAAATGCAAGATGGACATAAAGCCATTGAAGAAATTTTTCAATTAGTCGTTGATATGGGCGGAACATTATCAGGAGAGCATGGAATTGGCTTATCAAAAGCGCCTTTTATGGGTATTGCATTTAATGAAGCGGAATTAAATCTCTTTAAAAGTATTAAAAAAGCTTTTGATCCAAATAATATATTAAATCCTTCAAAAATGGGGCTTTAAAAAAAATAAAAAAGAGAAAAATTGGAAGAACCAGAAATTGTAAAACATCCAGTTAAGACTTTACTAAAAATGTTAGATTCATTTTTTAACGATGATACAACATATTATGCTGCTAGTCTTAGCTTCTTTACTATTTTTTCAATTCTTCCAATTATTGCTCTTCTTATAGCCATAATTTCAAGCTTTGAAATAGTTCAAGGCTATTTAGATATCTTTGTAACTTATATCTTTGAAGTATTAAATCCAACTCATTCAAAAGCCTTTATTGATACTTTTAAAAACTATATATCAAATTCAAGTAAATTAGGATATATAGGTATTTTATATATGCTCTTTGTCTTTATTATGTTTTTTAAAGACTATGAATATATTGTAAATAAAATTCATAAAGCAAAAAGAAAACCCCTTTTACAATCCTTCTTTTTTTATCTCATTTTTTTAATCACCCTGCCTTTGATGTTAGCTGGATTAAATATAGCATTAAGTTTTTATGAAAATAGTATATTTAACTATTTAATAACATTTTTATTTGCCTGGTTCATATTCTTTGGTTTATTTAAATTGAGTGTAAATAAGTATATACATTTAAAAGCAGCTGCTATATCATCTTTATTTACTTTAATAGTACTTTCTATTACAAAAAATCTTTTTATCTATTATGTTGTATATAATAAAACATATACAACTATTTATGGATCACTAGCAATACTACTTTTTTCATTTTTTTGGATTTATATATCGTGGATAATATATCTTTATGGAATAAAAATGTGTCATAGAATAAATATTCAAGAAGAAAGAAAAATAAGAAAGAAATAAGTGGTGCCCACAGCGGGACAGATTACACACACAAGTACTGTATTAAAGCCATCTGAAAGTCTTAGATGTCAAAAAAGGCAACAGAAAGGCTACATAGTCTACTTATTTTAAATACTGTTTTATTATTTAAATTTTACTTCCTTTTGAACGATATATTACTCCTTATCTGTTTCTCTACTCTATCCTGTCTTAATGTCTTAATTTCAACTTCATACAAATTAAAAATTTATTTTTCTAATTTATTGTCTTAATTGTCTAAATCTCGTCTTAATCTTAAAGTAGATATATATCCTATAAAAAGAGGAAAGAAGTATATTTATTTTATTATTAAGACATTTAGACACTATTGCTATATATCTTCTTTTTTACTTCTTTTCTATTAATTATCGTTAAGACAAAAGTGTCTAAATCTTGTCTTAATGTCTAAGTCTCATCAATTTGATTAATTTTATTCTATTTTTTATCATCTCAAACTAATTTATCTGCTCCATTATCATGTTCATTCTCATTTTTCATTCTCATTTTTATTCTCCCGTTTCTGCTAAATTGTGGGGTGGGTGAACCTTTTTAAGGTTAAAAACAATACATATTGCACTTACTATTAATAATCCAAATCTAACATGTTTTAAAATTGAAAAGGAATTTTTCTCTTTTGAGTCATCTTTTTGAACTAGAATAAGTTGTACTTCTTATTAGATTTATAAAGTTGTCTTTATTATCAGTATTATATTCAATTTGATAGCAATTTTTTTTAATTAAAACTTCAATCTCCGCTCACTTACCAATCTTATTCTCAATTTTTCTTATCAATTAATTGTCAATCTTTGCGAAATTGTGGGCTGTTTGATAGTTTTTATGGTATTTATTGTAATTATTTGATAATTGTCATTTTTTAATTAATTGTGCATATTCATGATTATTTACATTTGAGTTAAGATATATCTATACTGGAGTATAGTTCTTCTTGACTATGCGATATCATTTTAAATATATATTCTCTTTCATCTAAAGGGAGCTTCTCTAAGTTATCTACCCACCTATTAGCTTTTCTTTTTATTCTTTGACTATCTGTATAATTTTGGCCAACATAGTTGTAATCATGTTTAATGTAATTATTGGGATTAAAATTAGTCCATAATGATTCAATTCTTTTTCCACCTCTTGACATTGTTTGAGTTTCATAATAAAACCATTTAGCACCTGGTAACATAGACATATATAAATTTGATTTGTATCCACTTAACATAATAAAAACATTTTGGTACTGCATAGATATTTCTTTCAGCTGCTTACATAGTTGTATATGTTCCTGGTGCATCAACTCATGTTTATAATTACATTGATTAAATGATGTTCTAGTTTCTGGAAGATAAGGAGGGTCTAAATAAATTAAAATCTTTTGTTGTTTAGATTCAATATAGTTATAAGTATCTATTAAGTACTTAAGAAAAATTAAACTATTACCATTCAGGATTGTATAGTCACTTTTAATTTTTAACTGATGCAGGATAGATATATCTAAATCAATACCTATATTTATATTTGCTTTTTCTTTTAATGACATAATAGAACCAGTTCCTAAGAAAGGTTCTATATAAATATCATGTTTAGGCATTTTTGAAATTATAAAACGAGGTATTCCACTTCCTGTCTTTTTCCCTAGATAATTTATTTTATTTTGCTCAAGCATAGTCATTATGATTAAAATAAATCATCCATAATATTTGTAGTTTTTTCTAATTCGTTATCATCAAGATGAGTATATATCATTGATGTATTTATATCAGCATGACCTAATGCTTCTTTTATTAAAAATACATCTTTTGTTTTTCTATATAATTGTGTTGCAAAGGTATGTCTTAAAAGATGAGTTCCTTTTTTGGCTTTTTTTATATTTGCCATTATTAAAACTCTATCTACAGCTCTTGAGATATAAGCTTGTGTTAATTTATCATTCTTTTTTGATTTAAATACTAAATCTTTTGTTTTTTTATTTAAATAATTTTGGTCAAAAAAATCTTCCATATATTCTTTATTGATAAAAACTTCTCTATATTTATTACCTTTCCCAATAATAGAAATTTTATATAAGTTACCCTTTTCAGTTATATCTTCATATTTAATATCTAAAAGTTCTGTTGATCTAAGACCTGTAAATAATACAAGTTTTAACATAAAGCTATTTCTATAATATGAAATAGATTCTTTCTTATATTCATCCAAGGCAATTAGAAAACTTCTTATTTCATTTTCCTCCAAAAAAATTGGCACCCTAGCCTTAGGAATAATACTATTCTTTTCCCAGTTTCTTAAATCAATTCCATAAATATGACTACTTCTATTTTTATTATAATTATTTTTATCTATAAAGTTGAAAAAATTAGTTATGGCTCTTCTCCAATTTCCTTTTGTTGCATTACTATGACTACCCGTAGTAAGAGTTAGATACTTAATTAATAATTCAATATTAATTTCTCTCATTGATTCTAATTTTTGTTTTGATAAATAGTGATACAATTTTATTATAGGTTGATGATAAAAACTAAGTCCACCATAGCCACAACTTCTTATTTTTCTTAAATAGTATTCTATTTCATCTATTATTTTTGAATTTTCAATTCTTACAATTGTAAGATTAAATTCTTCTCTATTTTTCACTGTTCTTTGAGAAGTAGTTAGTGCTTTATTAACTATAAACTTTGTTACCCAAAAAATGAAACTTTTAGAAAATGTTCTTTCTTTATCTAATAAATATTTCATCTTTATATACTTTCATAAATATAATTTGTTCTATCAATTTTTTCTACTCTAAATATTCCTTGGTCTATTAATTCATCTAGCTTTTTAGCTGTTAAGTCTCTAATCCCTGTCGTAGCTTCACTTTTACTAATTCTTTTGTCTTTTTTAAATCTAATTTTATTTTGTAGTTTTTCTGCAATAGAATTAATTTTAAAATTTAACATTTTATTTTTCTGGAAGAGCTGTAGTATCTTATGATTTTCTTCAATGAAAATTTGCATAATATATATTCCTTCTTTTATATATTCTAATGGAATTTGAAAAAGCTCACTTTTTACCACCTCTAATTTATTATATGCACTATTAAAAATATAACTAATCAATGCAAATTTCAATACATAAGTTGTAAGTCTATATGTTGCAGTTATTTCTTCATCACTTTCCGTTTCATAAACACTTATACTATAGTCATTAAACCATTTTTTATAATAATCTTGGGCTTCTTTAGTTAATTTAAAAAGGGCAGGCTTTTCTCGATCTATATTCAACATTTCAATTACAAATTCCCCTACTTCTGAATATTGTAATGTATTAATTAAAAAATCTTTTATTTGAAGAGGTTTAAAATCTTCCCTAGTGTTATAACTAAAAAGATATCTAGCCATAAAACCACTTGCTATATCATTTTTGTTAGTAGCTTCTAATAACCATTGTTCTGTAATTAAACCTACCTCGCATAATACAGGTCTTTTTAAAATAATACTTCCACCATTTACTAAACGTTTATGTAATAACTCTCCATCAAAAACAGAAGTTTTTAAAGCTTTATATGACTTATCATTATTAGTTTTTTCAAGTTCTGCTCTCATTTCATCATAATAAACTATTCCACCATTTTGATTATCTTGCAGAGATTTAATTTTTGCTTCTGGTGTACCTTCATTTTGAAATACTATGAGTTTTGGTTCTGGCTTATCTGGCTCCATTTCATTTCTTTTATCATCTTTTGCAAGTTCCCTATAATTTTTCATATCAATTTTATATTGCTCTAGTTTTCCTTCATATTCATCATAAAGGTCATTCTGAATATCCCCAAAAATTGATTTTTTTGTATATCTATATAATGTTGATTTTGCTGCTAAACTAGATGGAGCAACAATAATACTCCAAATAACGGGATAAACTGTGATATTAATATTATTAGTAATCTGTGCCCTTGCTCCAACTAAACCGCCCATAGATGCCAAAACTGTAGAAAGAACCATACTAGAAGGATAATCATTTATTTGTGTCAAATCTTTTACTAAATTACTTAAAAATGGAGATAGTCTATCAACATCAATACCACTATTAATATCTTCTTTTTCTCTCTTTTTTTCATATATTGAAGATATCTTATTTAGTTCAAAAGTAGCTTTTCTTATAGCTTCATCACTACTACCTTTTTGTAATAATTGTTTCATCTTATTTGTTACAGAGTCAAGTTCTCTATGTTTATGATTCTCTTGTATTTGTTTTATATATGATTGTACATTTGTAGTTGGATTAGAACTCATAATATCTATTAAAATATTTTGGTATGAATTGCCCAGGTCCTTAATAATAAATTCTTCATCTAATGGCATTTCTTTTTTATCAAGTTTAATCATTGACCCAAATACATTTTTATGGGCTTCATATATAAAAGATTCTTTGGTTAAATTTTTTGACTCTCTATCAAATAAATTACTATTAAATAAAAAACTACTTAATACTAATTTTTCAATATCAATCATATGTTTTATATCTATTGAACTATTATTGTTTATTATGTTATTATTCACTTCTCACACCTATTCAACGTTGAATATTTTAGAGAGCATTTATTGGAATGCTCTCCAAAGCCTATAGATTTGATCTAGAGCTTGAATTGAGACCTAAAAATATAAGTCCACCGATGATAAATATTTTCTTAGAATTTAAATTATTCATAGATTGCCCAGATAGATTTTTTTTAATTAAATCTACCCCTAATGACAATACAGTAGCACTAACAAGGCTATTTATATTTATTGATTTTTTATTTTGCATATTTTTATAAACAGTTAATGCAATATCTGCTATATTATTACTTATATATTTATTCATTTTTACTCCTAAGTATTCTTGAATATTAACTCATCTTACTAATTGCCGTTAGTAAGATGAACACCAATTTTTAAAACTTTTCATTCTAAATAAATCACCTCCTTTTAAATTTAAGCTAACTCTTCAATAAACTCTTTTATAAGTCTTCTTTGAGTTTGTTTTCTTATGTTAATTGATTTAGCAAAATATTTAGTGATAATTGCGGTAGTCATCATGTAATCACACAATACGTATTCAACTAGATTCTCAATAGTTTGACCACCTTTTAGTTCATCTTTTAACTTATCTCTTAATTCAAAGAAATCCATTATTTATCTCCTTTTGATTTACTTCTACTTTTCCATTTTCTATGATTGAAATAAGTTCTGATCTTTTATAAACTATTCTACGTCCAAGTTTATAAAAGGGGAACATTTCTTTTTTTGAACGCCAGTTAGCTAATGTTTGTTTTGAATACCCTGTTAATTCAATAACATCATCAATTGTTAGATAAATGTCTATTTTTGACATATAAGCTCCTTATTAGTTAATTATTACTAGATAGAAGTATTATATAGTATTACTTATAGTTTTATTAAATTGATAGGTAATTTAATAAAACTATTAATATATTAGTATTTTATTTATTAAATGAGAGGGATTTGTTTAGTTGCTTCTTGATAAACTCTATACACTTGAGTTTCTTGGTTGTTATAAAATTTATCTGCTAAGAATTTAATTATTGTTTTTTTTGAAGATATAAAATTATTGAATTTACTCAAACATTTTGGAGTTTGAACTATATCGTGAATAAAAATTAAGTCATATACAAAAAGCCTATTTCGAGTTGGTATCCTTTGTATTCTTTTTACGTTATTATTAGACAGTTCAATTTTGAAGTTACTCTTAAAATATTGTAAAAAAGTAAATTCATTTGAATATTGGATTTTATTTCTTATATTTAGATAATCTGCTATTGTAAAAGGTTTTCCTTCAACAGTAGTTATTTTATACATCTCTTGTAATTGAATTACATAATCTTCAATATCATCTCTCAATACAAATAACCTATTTGATCTAAAAAAATATAAAAGACTTATGTCATATTCATCCAATGCATTATAATACTTAAAATATTCATTAAATAAATTTATCCATGTTTCATCTTTTAAACTATTGCTTTTATCAATTATACTAAGGATTTCACGATAATGTTGAATTAAATATGAATGAGGAAGAGTATCAATTTCTTTAAATCCATCATAATTCAACTCATCATTATTTATTTTAGCCCATTCATCTTTTGGAATTATTACATGAGTCTTATTATTATTACTATCAAGAATATATTGTATGCTTTTCATAAATGTTCTTTTATTATTATTTTATTCATTTTACTTAATTAAAAGTTAGTTTTTCATCAATTCTATTAAGATCTTCTACAATTTCTTTATCTGCAAGATCAATATATCTTTGAGTTGTTGAAATATCTTTGTGCGTCATCATTTTTTGTATTTTAAAAGCATTTAAACCATTTCTAGCTAGTACAGTTCCAAAATGGTGTCTCAAGCTATGCAATGGTCTATAATCATCAGGAAGACCTGCTTTAAGTTTCATTTTATTTGCATGATACGATAATTTTCCTTTTCCTATTGCAACACCTGGGCTATCTTCAAATATAAAGTCTTTAGTAAGTGTTCTTTGCGATTCTATAATTTCTTTTGCACTATTAGAAAGAAAATATATTTCATCATCTCCACTTTTGGCATCCACTATCTTAACCGTACTATTTTCATAAGAATAATGTTCCCACATTAATTTTAAAGGTTCAGCTCTTCTCATACCAGTTGCAAATATGAGTCTAACTATTTTTGACATAGTTTGATTATCATAATTGTCAATTACATTTAAATATTTATTTATTAATTCATCAGAATAAGACTCTGTTATCTTTTTATCTTTAATTGATAGATTCAATTTTATTATGGGAGCTGACTTAATGTATTCATATTCTATTGCATGATTAATCACTCTTTTATACATAGAATATGTTTTTTTAAATGTTTGCTCAGATATACCCTTTTCTATCATTATGGCATAGATTTTTTTTATATCTGAAGAACTAATATCTTTTAATTTTTTATTATAAAGTATATTACAATAGTTATCTAATCGTTGTAAATCTTGTTTAGCAGATTTAATTTTACCTTGTTTATCTGCATACCATTTATCAACTAAACATTTGAAAGTTAACTCTTTTCGATTATGCATATTGATTCCATAACGAATCTCATACAAAATATCATTTCTAATTTCATATGCTTTTTTAGCATTCATATATTGAGACTTTTTACCAACCGCCTTTTTCTTTTGTTTGCCATTAGTCCTAAAAATAATATAGTAAGATAAATCAGGCTTACCTGCTGAAATAATATTTTTTAGTTCTTTATAATAAACACCTTCATACTTAGTATTATGTAAAATATCGTTGTTATTCATTAATTACTCCCAATAAAAGGTAACACACTTTCCATAAATAGGTATTAAAAAGGCAACATTTTAATAGTATTTAATAGTATTTAATTATAACTAAAAGTAAATAAATTTTATAAGTATGTCGATAAATAGGAGCATAAAGTAATGAAAAGTAGTTATTAGTATTTTTAGAATGATGGTGCCCACAGCGGGAATCGAACCTGCAACCTCTTGCTTACCATGCAATTGCTCTACCGTTGGAGCTATGCGGGCTATAAAATTTAATATAAACAATTTAAATAAATTGATGGCTGAAATTCTAGCCTAGCTAACTTAAAATATAGTTTAATTTAAAAAAAGACTTACTAATATAAAAATGAAACTAGTTATTGTCTTTTATAAGCATCTTTATTAGGTATCATTTTCTTAGGACCAAATGATTTATTTCCAACAAAACTAGAAGGTTTCTTTAATATAGGCTCTTTAACTATAGTTATAGTTGCTTTTAAACTTTTTTCTGACATATAATAATCCTTGTAGTATTATTTTCTAAAGGGCCCAAAACCCCAGGCAAAAAAAAAGCTTCATGTAAGCCAACAGGAAGGTTGGATTAGATGAAGCTTGTATGTAAAAACTGTGCCTTAAAAAGATGAATATCTTTTTGAGAAACAATACTCAAGAGCTGGCAGCGGCCTACGTTTCCA
>JAQYVX010000017.1 GCA_030145305.1 Halarcobacter sp.
AAGATATATTATATGAAGCAAGCAAAGAAATAAACCTAGATGGTGCAAATGGTATATCTTTAAAATGTGGAGCTAATATTCTAACTGTAGATTCTTCTGGTATTCATTTTAACACTGCTAATTTTAAAGATAATAGTGCGTTTGGCGGGGTTGTGGCTACGGAAGTTATACATGAAGGGGATATTATTAATCCTAGGATTACGAATTCAAATGATACATATATTAATATATTAGCAGATGACATTATTTTTATAAAAGCTGATAGTACATTAAAAGATGGTAAAAAGGTAAATGTAATACTTCAAGCATTGGATAAAGAGGATGTTATTTTAGCAAAAGAAACAAAGTCAACTACAATAAATAAAAATGCAATCACACAAGATTTTAATATAGATGAATTTATAGAAAAACATAATATCAATATAAGAGATATACATGCTTATACAGGAAAAATAGAATGTCAATAGAACTTAATACAAATACAATACGAACAATAGATGAACTTCATATTATTGTACTTGTTGCAGGAACTTCTGATCCTGTAAATACGAATATTACTACAAAAACCAAAAATGACGTTAATCAACCATATAAAGAGACTAAACATAGAGCAAATAGTTACGAATCAACATCTTTATATTGGGATAAATATTTTTATGAAGCAATCAAAAAATTTCAAAATTCATCAAAAGAAAATAAACCAATGATAGTGTTTGATAAGCATGGTTGGTCTGGGGATAATAGTATAAAAAATAGAGAAATAGCAGGTGCTTATTTAGTAAATAGATTATGTGGAGCTGAAGGCCTAAAACCATATTATCCTAAATATAAAAAATCTCCAGTTACTTTTCATCTTTTAGGACATTCTCATGGGGGAAATGTAATAAATGAAATGACAAAACAGATGGATAAATTAGGTAAAGAATGGCCTAAGGATTGGAAGGTGAAATCTTTAACTTATTTATCAACACCCTTTTTTAATGAAATACACCAAGTTAAAGTTACTGAAAAAACCTTTCATAAAGATGCAGAAGTTCTACATTTATATTGTGATTTTGATTTAACACAAAGATTGTTAGCAGATTTTTCTATTGAACCTTTAGCTAGAGTATTTATTTCAGATGAAACAAAAGTATTAGGGGAATCTATAAAAAAAATTCAAGAATCTAAAATATCTTTTCCCTCTTTATCTTCACAAAGTCTTGAAGATATTGATGATAATTGGAGAGTCGACTTAGAAATTACAATAAATTCTAAGGAAGGTAAATCATTTTATAAAGATATAATTTCTTTATTTGAAAATATTAAAGGTGTTTTCAATTCTTTAGATGACTTAATTGTATCTCTATCAACTAAAATTGAATTCAATGTATCTGAAAGTATAAAAGAAGATTTAGGAGAGAATATACTTTCATATAAAAGAATAATTATCGAAGAAAAAACAAAAGAAAGTTTAAGAGAAATTGTAGGACTTATAAATATAGAACTACAAAAAAATATTAGCAATTTTCAAAAAAGAATTGTTAAACATGACATAAGCAATGATAAGTATCTATTTAAAAATATTTTTATTGATTTTGAAATCAATATACTAGTCAATTTACTTTTAGAATTTTTAGATATAGATTCTAAAACTTTAATATCTCCACATAAATCATCTATATGGAATAGCTTATATGAAATACTTGATTTTAATATTGAAAAGTTTGATGATACGTATGTAGAACCTGATAAACAATTTAAAAATACATTTTTAAAAGATAAAATTACTAAAAAGGATGTTACATCAAGAGATGAATATTATGGTAAAGCTGAATCATTTAACTATTATAACTTTATAAAACGAATTGAAGAGATAGAAAAAAAATATAATAGTGAACCGAATCAAACAAATCTTTTGGATTTAATTTTTACCTTATTACAACAAGTTGGTGTAATATATGAGTTCAAAGGAATAGGTTTTGGAACAATGTTAAAAACATTTGCATATAATATAAAAATAAACAGATGGAGAAAACTGAACTTTAAAGCAAAGGAATTTGAGAAAAGAATTTTTCAACTAGCTAATTTAGTAAAATCACTTGAAACTATATTCAGAGAAAGAGATTTTGGTGGACTAACTGATAAATCAAATGAACATGGGCCATTAAGTGAAGAAACACCTGGAAGTATACCATATTTACTTGTAGAAGCACACTCAACAAGTAGAAGAGTATTACATGAGGAAGTAAGAGATTTTTTAAAGAGATTAGGAGCTAAAAGATGATAAAAATATTAGTATCAATATTCTTATTTTCAAATATATTGTTTGGAAAAAATGAATTTATAAAGATGTGTAAGAATCCTACAGATTCACAAAGGTTTACTCTTGATGCAATTATCAAACAATATGATGGAAAAGAAAAATCTTTTAAGGTTAGTCAATGTCAAGATATAGAAAACTTTTTAAAGAGACAAAAAGATTTACGTATTTCAAGAAAAAAAATTACTGACTTAACTCCTATCCAATACTTTAAAAATATAGAGGGATTGTATATTTATGACAATAAAATAAAAGATATTTCTACGTTATCATATTTAACAAACTTAAGTGAATTAAGTATTGATAATAACCAAATAGAAGATATTACAGCATTAGAAAATTTAAAAAATTTAAAAAATTTAAGGTTTGGAAATAATAATATTACAGATATTTCCCCTTTAAAAAGTGTTGTAAATCTTGAATTCTTATCATTTAATTTAAAATCATTAGAAAATTTAGAATCATTAGAAAATTTAAAATATTTAAAATATTTAGCTATATCTCATAGCAAAGTTAAAAATATATGTACTTTAAATAAATTAATTAATTTAGAAATATTAAATCTGTATAACAATAATATTTCAGATATTTCTTGTTTAGATAATCTTAAGAAACTTGAAGAATTAAACCTTGAAAGGAATAATATATCAAATATTGATGTAGTAAAAAACTATAAGTTTCTTACCTCTATTCAATTACATAAAAATCCTTTAAAAGATATATCTGTATTGGGAAATCTAAAAGCATTGGAGTATATTGATTTAGAATATACACTAGTTGATGATATAAGTTTACTATCAAATCATAAAAATTTAAAAGGTGTAATAATTGATGCAGACCAAATCAAAAGATGTTCCGCAAAAAATCTTAATGAACTAAAGTCTGGAAAGTCTTGTTTAAATAAAGATGGAACACCAAAAGTATTTTGGAAACAATGGTTAGGATTATAATATGAAAAAATCTATAATTACCTACTTATTATTAATAAACTCAATATATGCAATAGAGTTTAACTACTTTATACCTAAAAAGATTATTTTAGATAATGGAAAAGAATATAATATAGAAAACTATAGGCAGGCAAAGGGAAAAGGGATAATAACCTATGAGCATATTTCTGTACCACCATTTGAATATAATGAAAAAAATGGAAAATTTGAGTTTAATGAGCAAGATATAAAAATGGGATTTACAATGAACTATTTTGCACAATATAAAGGGGAAATTAAAAACGGAGAAAAAAATGGTGAAGGTACATTTATCCTAAATTCAATTGATGAATTAAAATATGTTGGTAATTGGAAAGATGATAAACCAAATGGGATAGGAGTTTTATCACAATCAAGAACAGGTTTCTACTATGAAGGTAACTTCAAAAATGGTCGAAAAGATGGTCTTGGTAAAATACATTATTCTAATATTATATATTTAAACTCTGATGGAACAAACTATTCTTCTAAATATGATGAAACTATTTTTTTCAATGAGCAATATGCTTATAAGACACAAATAGGTATTTTTAGTGATAACGTAATAAAAAAGATAAATAAATGTTTTTTAACATTTACTAGTAAAACTGAAATTTGTAAATAAATTATGAATAAATAATTTACTAGCTAATATAATCGAAAATTATAAAATAACAATAAAAGTATGGGATTCAGGAAAACTCATATGAATAAGAATGTGCTAGTATTATATAATGAAGTAAAAAAAAATTTAAAAAGATTAGGATAAAAAAATAGATACAGTAATACTTGAAGTTACTTACGAAGGATTCTTCCCTAATGCCCTAGATGAATATAGACAAAATATAAATGATAAAGAAAAACATAAACTGCAATATGAAGTAGAATTTAAAGCCATTCCAAAAGATATAGTATATAAACCAGAAATACAAACAAGTAAACCAAAAATAAACTCAGTTCTAACTGCAAAAGTATCAAATGGAAACCCTAATACAAAAGATTATGATAATACTATAGATGTAGATGATCAAGGAAGAATAAGAGTTCTGTTTGCTTTTGAAGAAAATCAAATAACCTCTTGTTACCTAAGACTTTCAAACTTCTTTTCAGGAAACTCTTATGGCTCGCAATTT
>JAQYVX010000002.1 GCA_030145305.1 Halarcobacter sp.
AGATCCTGCATGAGGTTGTACATTTGCATATTTACAGTTAAAGATTTCACAAGCTCTATCTATAGCTAATTGTTCTGCTTTATCTGCAAATTCACAACCACCATAATATCTTTTATAAGGATAACCTTCTGCATATTTATTTGTAAAAACTGAACCCATTGTTTCCATTACAGCTGGAGAGGTGAAGTTTTCACTTGCTATCATCTCTAAATGATTCGTTTGTCTCTCTTTCTCTTTTTCACACAGATCAAATATCTCTTTATCTGCTTCTTCTAATCTTTGATTTGTTATATAACTCATTATTCTCTCCTTGGAGTATTTTTGAAGAAGTATAACAAAAGAAAAAAGCTAAAACAATCCAGATATTGCTAATTTGGAATTTATTCTAGTTTTTTTTCTTCTTTAATTAGTTCAACAACCCCATCATACATATCTTGAACACATTGAACTTCTGTAACACCTAGTCTTCTTTTATTACTAATATCATAAACTCCACCAATACTTTGTGAATGTTCACCATCTATTCCTCTTATTTGAAGATGATATTTTTGTGTAATTTCTTCGAATTTTTTCATATTTGCACCTAGGTTTGGCAATTTAATATGAACACTAGCTCTCATAGCCGTTCCTAGATTTGTAGGGCAACTTGTAATATATCCTAAATGATTATCATATAAAAACTCTACTTTTTCTTCTATTTTAGAAATTGCTTTTGTAAGCCTAGTAAAAACTTCTTTTATATCTCCGCCACTTTGCATAGAAATAATTCTTAATTGATCTTCTTCATTTACCCAAACTAAGAAAGTTTTTTCTTCATTATGATAAATTCCACGGCCACTTGGCCAGTTTCTATTTAATCCAGCAGCTTCTAAAAACCTATCTCCTGCTTTAAATAAAAAATGATCTTGAATTAATTGTTTACTAATCTCCTCACTCATTCCTTCAAGAGGATAATACTTTCCTCTTAATTTTCCGTCTAAAGAGTTTAAGGCAGAAGAAGCTTCTTTTTCTATATTCTCTCTTTGTTCTTTTGAAATAGCAGGGCCTAAAGGATATTTTGCAAAATTTCTTCCAACTCTTATTCTAGTTGAAACTATATATTTTCCCTCTATATCTGGATTTGAGGCCTTTAAATCTTCCGCATTTAGATTACTTTTATGCTTATCATCTTTCTTAAATTGATGATAATCTTCAATAATTGGGTCAAATAAAGATGCAAATATGGTATAAGATTCTAAGTCGCCTGCATAAACTCCAATTCCACTATCAAAGTTTTGAACGCCTGAGGCAATTGCTTTTTCTAAGGTAAAGCCATTTTTAGTTTTTAATTCTTTTAATTCTTCAAAAATCTCTTTTTTTAAGTATTTTGAGACTAAAGATTTACAATCAACGGGAAAACTTGGATATATATTTTGCTCTTTCATTTTCTAACCTTTTTAATTTATTATCTATTATAACAAGTTAAAATAAGTATTTAATTTAATTACAATTTTCAAAAAAAATTAGATAAAATTATTTTATGCTCTTTCTATAAAGTCCTTTGTAAATATTATTTCAAAACAAGCTCCATAATAATCTTTTCCATTATGTTTAGTCTTTTTATTATATACATTTATTGCATTACCATATCGTTGTCTTATTATTTTATCAACCATAGATAACCCTAATCCTGTACCTTGGAACTGATGTTTAGTTGTAAAATATGGAATAAAAATCTTATCCATAATAGACTCTTCAATCCCTCCCCCACTATCGGAAATAGTCAATTTAATTTTATCGTCATTGATTTTTTTTGTATTAATAAAGATTAATCTATCTTCTTCTTTTTTAACACTATTTATTAAGACATCTTTACTATTTGTTATTAAGTTAATCATTGCCTCTGAAATTTCATTTTTATTACAAAAAATATTCATATCTTCTTCTATATCAATTACCATATTAATGAAGTTATTCTTTAATGATGAATCAACTAAAGATAATGAATTTTCAATAATTTCTCTTAAACTTACTTCAAAATTATCTCTTTCTACTTTTAAGAAATTTCTAAAATTTTCAATTGTATCAGATAAATAATTTGCCTGTTTTGTAATATCATTTGAACATATAATAATGTCTTTTTTTTCTACTTCAAAATATTCAGCTTTTAATTTCAAACCACTAATGCTAGTTGTAATAATACTTAAAGGCTGTCTCCATTGATGAGCAATATTTCCAATCATTTCACCCATTGATGCCAATTTTGTTTGTTTTTCAATCATCTTTAAAGTACTTATATCTTTTATAGTTAAAAGAAGTCTTTTTTTATCAGGGAGTAAAGAGATACTAATATTTATATCAATTCTACCTTTTTTTACAAAATAAGTTTTTTCAACATTTAGAGCATGACCTGTTTTTATTGCTCTATTTATTGCTTCATGACTTATTTCTATATCTTCTATTGCCGTTATATCATCGTAATTAGAAGCTAATAATTCTTCTTTTGTATATCCTGTAATTTTTCTAAATGCTTTATTAGTCTTTAAAAAATTTAAATCAAAATCTATAATAGCAATACCATCTTGTGAATAATCAAATATCGTTTGAAACTCAACTTTTTGTTCGACAATTTTTTGTTGTAGTTTTTTTGATCGGGTAATATCTCTAAAAGAAGCATAAATATAATTTTCCTCATCAATTTTTACTTTTACAGTGTTTAAAGATACGTCAATTAATGTGCCATCTTTCTTTTTATATATACTTTCAAAGTGCATTGGTTTATCTTGCATATTTAAAATAAAATTACTAATCTTATTTTCATCAAGTATTGTTTCATAATCTGATACATGAATTTTAGCTATTTCATCATCGCTATAACCTAGTATATTTTTAAATTGTTTACTGTGTTCATAAATATACCCATCCATATTTATAATAAAAATTGCATCTGATGAATTTTCCATAAAACTCTTATATTTCACCTCTTCTTTTAAAAGTTTTTTTCTATATTCTAAAAATTTATTTGAGACTAATTGTGAAATATAAACTGAAACAAAAAGTAGTAATAATAAGACAATAAAACTAATTACTAATATTTTATTAATCATTCTACTGTGTTCACTAACCAAACTCTCTTCTGTTTCTTTTATATGATTATTTAAATCATCTAAATAAAACCCTGCTCCAATTATTAGATCCCATTCTTGAAGATATTCAAGATAAGAAATTTTTTCTGTACTATTAATATCATCCTTTGGTTTTGTACTAGAAAAGTATGAGTAAAATCCACTTTTATTTTTCTTTGCAAAATCTATAAAGTATTTTATAAAATATTTTCCATTTAAATCTTTAACTTTTAGTCCATTTTTACCTATATTTTCTTCATTGTAATGAGTAAGATAAGTACCTTTTGAGTCGAAAGTAAAGATATAGCCATTTCTATCAAAACGAATTTTATTTATTCTTGTTAAAAGTTCTTTTTTAATACTCTCTTCATGTTCATGAATATATTTTCCTGTACCAATAGCTGCATTTAATGGCTCAAAATATTTATAAAAACTAAGCTTTTTGTATGCCGTATCATCATCTTTTGATTTATACCAATAATATTCATCAAAAGCTTCAGTTTTATTTTTGATTGTTTTAACAATTTTTTTTACAAATTGATAACCTTTGGCATCTTCATACTCTAAAAACATTTTACCTTCAAAACTTTTATTTAAAGGTTGCAATAGTTTTATACCATTGATATCATCAATAAATATATATCCTTTTCCTTGATCATAAATCATTCCAGATAAAGCATTTTTTATAGTTTTTATTACTTGCTCTTTTGAACGCTTATCATTTTTATTTAGATTTTTCATCTCTTCATTATAAATATTTGTAGCAATAGCATGAGCTTCATAAACCTTGTCTTTTAGAAATACTTTTAAAGTTTGATTAGATCTATCAATTTGATATTTAATATTACTTACAACTCTTTGAACTTCATTTTTCACAACTTCTTTATTATCTTGAATAAATTTTTCTTTTAAAGCAAGAATCTCTGTTTTTAATTGCACATTTTTTTGATTTATTAATAAATATGAAATAGAAATAGAGAAAAATAATATGGGGAAAATGATTCCAAATCTAATAACATTTACTAGATTTTTTTCTGTCTTAATTGAATACATAATTAGCACTTAATAATAGTTTTTGATATTGTATAATGGAAAGGAGCCCATAAAATAACAAGTTATTATAACCATAATAACTAAAAAAATAATTAAAATAGTCTTAAAAATCTTTTATATTAAATTTTATTTCACTATATTTATCAAAATCTTGTATGCAAGTAAACTTATAATTTCCTTCTTCTACTTGAAGATAAGAATTGTTTTTTATAATTTTACCATTTAGATATAGAGTTAAGATATCTTTTTTATTATATCCTTGGCATTCAAATTTTAAAACTCTTAGTTTTTTAGGTATTAATTTACTAAAAACATACTCTTTATTAGCAATTGGTTCTACAATAATTGGATTTTGATTAATCAACTTTTTATAACAGCTATTTTGAGCAATTGTACTTATATTTGTACTTGCATTTTTAATAAGATATTGGAGTTTTTGTGTATTTAAGCTCATACATTTTTGTTCTTTTTTAAATACAAAATCTACTACTTTATTTTTACAAGTTTTAGAAATATCGGCAAAATTGTCATTATTGAAATAATCAGCACAAATATTCTTTATTTTTATACTTGAAGGTTTTTTAAACCAATCATTGTTTTTTTCAATTCTTTCAAATATTTGAATTAAGGAATCCGATACAGTATTTAAACCTGTAAGTTCTCCTTTAGTCTTTTTTCCATCAAAATTTCCAAACCATAACCCTATCGTATGATTAGGGGTGTAACCAATTGTATATAAATGTTTGGCATCACTTGAAGTTCCTGTTTTAAAAGCTACCCTCTTTGAATTTAAAGAAGATTCCCAATATCCATTAAACTTACTTCTATATCCATTTGATAGTATTTCAGAAATTAAATAAGAAGATTCTTCTGATAATATTTTTTGATTATTATATTTATACTCTCCTTTATTTGCTAAAATAGTAAAAAGTTTTGTTAATTCAAGTAATGATAAATCAATACCACCTACAGCTAAAGCTAAACCGTATGTATTTTTCAATTCTTTAATTCCAATTCCAGTTTTTTCTAATAACTCATATAAAGAGTTTTCTCCTAATTGATTTTGTAAATCAATAACTGGAATATTTAATGATAATTTTAAAGCCTCTTCCATACTAATTTGACCATGAAATTTTCCATTATAATTCTTTGGAGTGTATCCTTTAAAGTTTAAAGGAATATCCAAAAGCATCCTTTTTGGTGTAATTAATCCTTCATCAAGAGCTAAGGCATAAACAAAGGGTTTTAATGTTGATCCTGGTGATTTCTTCATAAAAACCCCATCATTTTCTCCAGCATTTTTTTTATCATAAAAATCATTTGAACCAATATAAGCTTTTATTTCTAAACTTTTATTATCAATTACTATTGCAGCTGAGTTATACAAATCATAGTTTTTATATTTTTTTGTTTCTTTTTTTAAATAATTTTGTATAAAAGTTTGAAGTTCATAATCAATAGTAGTTTTTATATCTGTTTTATTTAGATTATGTTGAGTAGTAAGTGTATTTGTATACTGAATCACATCAAATAAAAAATCATGCTTTTGAGAGCTTATATTTTCATCTTTTGCTCTATTATATTGGCTCTTATCTATTAAATTATTTTTAATAAGTTTATTTAAAACCTTATCTCTTTTTTTATCTAAATTCTTTTGTCTATCTGGTCTATTTATATTTGGATTTTTTGGAATTGTAGTTAATATTGCCATTTCAGAAGTGGTGAGTTCATTTAAGTCTTTTCCAAAATAAAAATATGTAGCAGCTCTTAATCCTTCAATATTACCTCCATAAGGAGCTTTATTAAAATAGATGTTCAGTATTTCTTCTTTTGAGTAATTAAGTTCTAATTGAAAAGTTCTAAATATCTCAATAATCTTATTTAAATAAGTTCTTTGCTTTGGTTCTACTATTTTTACAACTTGCATTGAAATTGTTGAAGCCCCTATCCTTGTCTTATTTACTAAGTTATTAAATAAAGCTCTCCCAATAGAAAAAATATTCACTCCAAAATGCTTATAGAAATATTTATCTTCAAAAACTAAAATACTATTTTTTAATAATTTAGGTACCTTTTCATTATCAGTGTAAAATCTCCAAAAGCCGTCATCGCTTATTTTCATTCTCATTGCTTTCATATCTTTAGAGTAAAATATTTTTGAATATTTAAAATCGTATAATTTTTTATCTAAAGGAAAAAGAATATTTAAGCATATTCCTAAAAATACACTTAAAAGAAAAATCCCTAACATTGCTTTAAAAAATAGTCTTAATTTTTTGCTGTTAGAGATTTTATTAAACATTACTTGATTATGATTTTTTTACTTGGTTTATAGTAGGAATTTATTCTACTATCATACATAACTTCTATATAAGAAGCCGGATAAGTGAAGATTCCTCTTGTTGTAGCAATCAAAGGAATATAAAATATCTTTTTCTTTTTTGTTGTTGTTAAATAACTCAATACTCTATCGTCTCTATAATCTTCATAATCAGGAGAATAATCAATATTTTTAAATTTTTGACTATTTGATTTATAAAGCCTTGGATTTATGATTTCTAACCCTGCTGGTATTTGAATATTCACAGCAACATTTTCTATTTTTTTATTTGATTTTATAGTAACTTTCATAAACAATTTATTACCTAATTTTAAATTATTATAATCAATAACTTTTCCATTATCATTTATAATATCTGCTTTCATATATATAGGATCCAACTCACTAATTTTTTTAGAATTTACTTCCAAATCAAGAGGTTTATTAATATCTAGAATATAATTTAAAACTCCTCCTTGATTGTTAATTGAGAGAGAATCTTTATTTTTTACTAGAATTTTTTTATAACTCTTAGCTTCTATATTTTCTAATTCATTTTCATATTTTACTATTGCATTTATCTTAGTATTAGAAGTATCAAGGTTTTTATAATAAGAAGTTAAAGCCAACATAACAAAGGCTTTATCCTGTGTTGAATAAAGCTTATCGTCATTTATATATTGATTTAAAGTTCTTAATAAGTCCTTACTAAAATCATCTTCTAAATCACTGTTAATATATTTTGAATACAAATACAAAGAACTAGCAATATCTTTTATAGGCGAATAAAAAGATTGTGAATATTCCCTTTGTCTATCCATATCATAGTTTTTAAAATACTTTTTAGCTTTTTCTATAAGAGTTTTATATTCAAAATCATTTTTGTATCTTTTCATTGACACAGCTAAGGCAATATATGAAGTCAAAGTATCTCCATACATATTATTATCATATATCATATTCGTATCTCTTTTACTAGCATTCATGCTAAAAAAATCTAAGTCTTTGTATTCTTTTTTAAATATATCCCAATGTGCTTCAAAAGCTTTTTTTAGAGCATTCTTTGGAACATTAAATCCATTTTCACTTAATATCTTTAAAACATATGTTGTATAAAAAGAGGCATAATTATTTACATAATAACCGCCACTCCAATATGTAAACATTCCTTTGCTATTTTGCATTGAAAGTAATTTATGAATTCCTTCTTTTATAAAAACTTCTCTTTCAAATAAAAGTTTTTTATCTTTTTTATCTATAAATTTTTTAGACATTAGCATAGCTAGAACTTGTGAAGATGTTTGTTCAGCACAACCATGAGGATAAGAAATCAGATATTTAGTTGATTTACTTAGTTTTGTAAAAGGTGAGTTATCAATCCCTAAATAAGCTTTTACTTCTGTATTTAATTTTTTTGCATCTTCATCTATAATTTTGATTTCTTTTATTTCTTGTTTATTTATTATTCCACTCTTACTTATTAATTTATAATCAAATTTATCTTTTACATAAATAGAAGTTTCATTTATAAAACTTTCACTTAAATTATCTTTATCTTTTGATATTTTAAAAATTAGTTTGGATAAACCCTCTTCTAAAGCATTTATTTTTACTTCAAGGACTTTACTTTGTTTAGGATTTAATACTAATTCTTCTGTATTTTTTCCTATACTTAAATTTGAACTTGATTGTATAAATAGTTTTATCTTTTGAACTTGATTTGTTGTATTTAATAACCTTAAAGGAACTCTAGCTTCATCATTTTTAATAAAAAATCTTGGCAATGTTGGTTTTATTACAATATCATCTTTAATAGTAACTTTTTTATTTGATGAACCTATTTTTAAATCATTTATTATTAAGGCTTGGATTAAAACTTGTCCATTAAAATTTGTCAATTTAAATTTTGCTATTCCTGTTCCATCTTTATCTAGCTTTATAATTTTTGACCAAAAAGACAAGGGTTCTACTCTTTGATTTATAGCATCAGGCGAAATATGTTTTTCTCTCATACTTTTAATTCCATCACCTGAAGAAGGTTCAGATTTAAGAATATTAATTTTTTGTAAGTTGCTATATAAATCATATAAAGAGATATTGTCTTTATTTTTTTTATCATAATACTCAAAAGCATTTATAGGTTTTTCATTTATGATATTTAAAATTCCCATATCAACCATCGAAACAACTGCATAAGAGTTTGTATTGTTAGGATTTGTACTTACTTTTATTTCAACTTCTTGCCCAGATTTATATAGGTTTTTTGAATTTATTTCAACATTTAACTTCTTATCTGAATTATCTTTTTTAATATAAGTAGAACCAATTACCCTAAAAGGAAAAATATCATCAGAAGTTTCAGTACTTCTAATAATTTGTGCTTTTATATACGCACCTTTTTTAATCTTATTATTCATTGGAATATTTAAAACAGCTGTATTTGAAGTTAATTCGATAACTTTATAATCAAGAATTTCATCTTCTTCAAAAGTTAATAATAACTTCCCACTTATAGGTGATTTTAAATCAATACTTATATTATCACCTTGCTTATAAAGTTCTTTATTTGTTTTTATTGAAATCTTATAAGAAGATTTATCTTTAATATTTACAGGGTCGTATGTCCAACCACTTGCATAGAATGTTTCCGAAGAGATTTGGCCTTTATTAGTTTCAACTAAAACATAATACTCCCCACCCTCTTTAGGTCTTACTTTTATCTTTTCATTACTATTAATTGAAAAATTTTCAACTTCTCTTATTTCTTCACCCGCATAATAATGATAATATTTTTTAAATACTCTTACTTTTAATCTTTGAGAAGTTGCGATTTTTGTCTTAGACATGGGATTTAATAAAATTGTATTAAAAGAAACTTCTTCATCTGTTTTAACAGTTCCTTCAAACTCTTTTGTAATTCCTACAATAGTATCAAAAGGATAAACATCCACATCTTTAAACTTTCGCACAGCTCTTCCATCATCAAAAACAGTAGCAATTAGACTTGTTTTTATTAACGAATTAGAAGTTTTATTTAGTTTTAGATTTATTGAAAAATTCTTATAACCATTTTCATCTAATTTACCACTTTCATTTATATTTGAAAAGGCTAAAGTTTTATCTTTTTCTAAAAAATTCTCAAAAGAATAATCTTTGAAATCTTTTGAAACATAAGTAGCAGCATTTGATATAACTTCAATATCATAAGCTAATGCACTTGCAGGAGTTCCAAATAAATACTTACTTTTTATATCAAAATTGATTTTTTCATTTGCAAAGTATTTATCTTTTGATGACTTAACTTTCACTTCTATTTTCTCAGGAATAAAAGCTTCAACATAGAACTCTTTATATGCAATTTGTTCTTTTCCTAATAAAACATTTATTCTGTATTTTCCTGTTTTATAATTGTTAAAAGATGTGAATTTATACTCTGCAATTCCTGCTTCGTTTAATATAAGTTTTTGGGTAAATAATTCTTTTTGCCTAGGGTCAATAAATTGTAAATATATTATTTGATTTTTCAAACTTTTAAAATCTTTATTTTTTACAGTAATTAACATATTTACACTATCATTAGGTCTTAATAATGTTCTTTCCATAAATATTAAAGAGTCATATTCAGTTTGATTTTTAATATTGTCATTTAAAATATCATATGAGGAAATTGAATCTGACAAGTTTAAAAAATTTATTTGTTCATCTTTTTTTACAATCACGAGCTTTGGATAACTCTTAACAATATTTTGATAAGCTTTTTTATAAATACCATCACTATTAGTTTTGCCTTTAAATAATAACTTATTATTTTTGCTATATACCCAAATATCAGCATTTGCAATTGATTTATTTGAAGCTAAAGATCTAATAGAAAAGAACATTTGATTGTTTGCTACTTTTGTAGAAATACCCAAATCACTTTTAAAAATAAGTTTTGAGTCTACCTTATATTTGTTTTTGTTATCTTTTATCAAGATAAGATAAATCCCATCCTCTTCATGAAGAAGTTTATCATTAAAACTTAACTGTGAAGTTATTGTCTTATTTTGCTCATAAGGTATTGCTTTTTTATATTTTTGAATCGTTTCACCAATAGATTTAAAATTGTATTCATCTTGGTAGTATTTATTATCAAAATAACTCTTTTTAAAAAGATTTAAATAATTTAAATTTTCTTTATTAACTTTTATAATCTCCACATTTATTGCTTCAATATTTGTTGTTTGTATATCCACTGCTTCTGAATATGAAGAAACATATGATTTATAAGATGTGAATTTTAGATTTCTACTTATATCTCCAAAAGAAGCTTTTAATTTAATATCATCTTTTGCAATAGCAGAACCTGCTTCAAATCCTTTTTTTAAAGTATATAAATACTCTTTATTTGGTTTAAAATCCCCATAAATGTAGAGTCTATCTCTTTTTACAAGGTATGAATAATCTATCTTATCAATAAATTCTATGTAGTTTCTAATATCTTTTGTAAGAATATCCCCACTATTAAAAGTAAGTATAAAATGAGCAGATTTTAAATCATTGAAGATTATATCTCTATAAATATTTTTTGGTTTTAATTCTTCTGATTTAAAAATAAAGTTCTTAGCATAATCATATTTAACTTGTATATTAGGATTAGGATTTATAATTCCTTTTATTTTTATCTTATAATTTATATCTTTTTTTAAATCTCCATTTATTATAAGCCAAGAACCTTGACGATAAATATTTATATCTTGGGCTTTGTTATTTAAATCAAAAACTTTTATCATCTTATTTAAAGCAAGGCCTTCTTCAAAATAGGGAAAAGCTAGTTCAACTTTTTGGTTGTTGTTATTTAAATATAATCTTGTATCAGGATTTTTAATAATTTGTTTGTTATTTGCAAATAAATTCTCTCCAGCTGTCAAAAAAAGCAATATTATGCTTAGGGTTAAAATTAAATTTTTCATTGGTAAACCTTTTTGGATAGTAGTAATTAATATTCTATATTTTTGCCTATTATACTAAAATTAGATATGGCTACGATTAGAAATGCTTTAAAAATGGGTGTTTCTTTGAACTTTTATATTAAAAGTCTTATAGAGAAAGATGTGAAACTATCTTTAAGTTAAGATAGTTTGATAATTATATATACTATCCTTGAAAAATTTTAAAATAATAATAAAGAGCATAAATGAATTTAGATAAATTAAAAAATTTAGAATCAGAGTTTTTATGTAGGTATCCAAAAGGTTTTGAAGACGAGGATTTTTTCCCAACAATAAAAAAGTTTAATCCTGAAAAATTAGAAAAATTTGCAAAAGATGTATTAAAAAAAGAGAACTTTTCAAATCCAAATTTACTTATAGAAGGATTTTTTAAAACAGTGCAAAAATCAGTTATGGTGTCACTATTTGATAAGTTAAAATTAAAAGATGCTATTTCTAGTTTAAACTCATATGAGAAAGATATGTTAAGTATAGAAATATATGAACTTTTATATGGCAATAAAAAAAATGGTTTTGAAGATTTAGTAGAATTTCTAGCCCAATATAACTTAGCAAAATGGACTATTATAAGTGTAACTCCATATTGTCTAAATAGACATAGTGATTACTAAAGCTTTAGATGAAATGAAATCAAATCTACATGATTCACTTACATTTGACAATGTAGCCTTTACTAGCTTTTTAAAAGTAGCTATAGAGTCTGACGAGGATTGATAGATATTAAGTAATAAAATATTGAGTAAACTATCACCGGAACTTTTCAACTTTTCAAGAGACATCGTAAATCTAATATTAATGTTCCCTCTCTACTCTTCCACGCAACTTCTTTTGGGAACTTAGTTTCTTTTTAGAGTTTAATCGTCTGTTTACAGACCCTTTTGTTGGTTTGGTAGCTACTCTTCTTTTTTCTACTACATTCACACTTTTTATTAGCTCTACCAAACGTTCAAATACTTCGTCTCTGTTTTGTTCTTGGCTTCTGTACTGTTGTGACTTTATAACTATAATACCCTCTTTAGTAATACGTTTATCTTTGAGTTCTAATAACTTATTTTTATAGAACTCTGACAAGGAGGAAGCCTCTATATCAAAACGCAAATGAATAGCAGCAGAAACCTTATTGACCTTCTGCCCACCAGAACCTTGTCCTCTAATAGCAGATATTTCTACTTCGTTTTCATCTAGTGTTATGCTGTTTGATATTTTTAATTCTGACATCTTATTTTTATATCCTAGTATTTAGAATTTTTTAATTTATGAAATATATTATAATTAGTAGTTGATCTTTGAATCAATACCTAAGAGTATGATACTTTTCCAAAAAGGCTTTCAAAAGGTATTTTTAATTGTTCATGTAAATTTTTAATCATTGCCGTTGTAAGTTTTCGTTGACCATTTAAAACTTTTGATACTATAGATTTATCTCCTAAAATAGGTACTAAATCTTTTTGTTTTAAGCCTTCTTGTTCCATTCTAAATAATATGGCACTAATTGGATCAGGGGCTTCTATCTTGTAGTGTTTTTCTTCATAAGATTCTACAAGTGTAGTTAATATATCTAACTCATCAAATTCAGGAGTATTTGGAAGTGATTCTATTAATTCATATATTCTTACTAGTGTATTTTCATAATCTTGTTCTGTTCGAATTGGTTTTATACTCATCTTATACCTCTTTTGCATCAATATCATCATATTGTTTATGTGTTCCTACAAATCTTATAAAAACTATTTGAGCAGGATAGTTGATTGCTATTATTAATCTGTATTTATTTCCATGTATATTAAATACAACTCTATTATTTCCAACAATACTTGCACTTTTATATTGTTCTTTTATCTCATTTGGATTTTTCCAATTAGTTTTTAGAACCTCTTTATGCCAAGATTCTAAAGAATTCTTACTATCAAAATATAAAGGATTCTCATAAAATTCTTTTAAGTGCTTCTTTGAAATTATTCTCATAGGTAATTATATCTATTTGTTGCCATTTTGTCAACAAATTTAGAATTTTATTTATTTGTTAAATTTTTAATTTCCACAGCTTTTACAAAAAACCTCTTTTTGATTAACTGTATTTAAACCTTTTCTTTGTGTAGTATCGCACTTTATACAAATAAAACTAAGCATTTCATGCCCCATATATTTTTTTGAATTTTGAATATTCTTAAATTTTTTTAAATTTTTTTCATTTACTTTTAAAGTAGAATTTACTTCTATTTTTTCATTAGAAATATTTTCATCTTTAACAACTTTTTCTTTTATTCTATATTTTTTATCATAATCTATTAAAACTGGTTTATGTTCACTTAATAAAATATTACCAATATTCTCTAGTTTTTTAGTACTTGGTATTTTATTAGTTACCATTTTTGCCACAGTAGATAAGATTTTTAAGGGACTATGTTTAAAGTCATTTAAAATATATTCAGTAAAAGTATCCGCACGACAGAACTTTTTTGGAAGAATTTTATTTTTAATCTATTTATATCATATTTTATCCTAATCCAAATTATTCATCTAATCTACTCAATATATCAAAAGCTTCAATATCTAATCTTGAAAAAGCAAACCATTTTTTACCTAAATCTTTTAAACTAGCTCCAATATGATAAACATCATTGTCATCAATAATAAGAAATCTATCATGAGAACTATTAAATAGTTTTATTTCTATACTAGGATATTGGGAATTATGTTTTTCTAAATCTAAAAGTAATTGTTTTGATATGTTTTTTGTATATATCGAACATTTTATATCTATATCTCTTTTAGATAATAAAGTTAGTACACTATCATCACAATAGTTATCAATAAGTACAATTGAGTGTTTTGCGCTTCTAATTAAATCAGATACAAATACATAAGCATCATACATTTGACCATCATAAAATATACCCTGCTTTGGTTTTAGTGATTTATCTTCAAGAGCATTAAAAATCTTATCAAACTTTTCATCTATTTCGATTTTATCTTTAATTCTTAGAGTTTCAATATTTCCTAGTCTTTGAAAAATGTATGAATTTTGGGAGATGATTTTTCTCATATTTACAAAACTTCTTATAATTTTAAGACTTATCTCAATTGCTATATCACTTCTGAGTATAGCACTTAACATTGATACTCCTTGTTCTGTAAAAGCATAAGGATTCGAAGTGGAATGTTTCAAACTATTGAAGCGGTCACAATTTGTGACCAGTTCATTTTTTTCTATAGTTGTTAATTGAAATCGAAAATCTATAGGAAATCTATTTTCATTTCTTTTAACTGCTTGATTAAATACTTTAGTTTCAACCTCATACAATTCTGCAAGATCTTTATCAATCATGACTTGCAAACCTCTTATTGTAAAGATTTTTTTATGCTTAATTTTTATCGTTTTCCCGACGTCGGGAAAATGGTCTAGTTTATTATTCTTACTATAGATTAATTTATACTACTAGCTTTTAAGTTTATATCCAATGCCTTTAAAACTCTAAGAACCGTATCAAATCTTGGTTTTGAACCTTTTCTAAATGTTTTATATAAACTTTCTCTTCCCAAACCTGTATCATTTGAAATTTTACTTATTCCTTTTGCCTTTGCAATATTTCCAATAGCTACAAAAAACTCATCCATGTCTCCATCTTCTAAAACTTGACTAAGGTATTCTGTTATGATTTCGTTATTGTCTAAGTATTGAGAGATATCAAAATCACTTAATTCATTCTTCATCTTTATATTCCTTTGCCAATATTTTTGCTTTTTTTATATCTATATTTTGAGATGATTTATCACCTCCGATTAAAAGTATCACGATTTTATCAGCATCTTTTATATAATAAACTCTATATCCAGGTCCACTTGAAATTCTTAGTTCATAGATATTTTCTGAGATATATTTATAATCTCCAAAATTTCCATTTTTAAGTCTATCTACTCTACGTAAAATAGAAATTTTTCCTTTTATATCTTTTAATTTTGTCATCCAAGTAGAAAAAAGTTTAGTTTGTTTTATTTTATACATTAATTGTATCCTATTAGATACATAGTTGTCAAACTATATTATCTATAACTTTTAATTTGATATATAAGTATATAAAAAATCTATAGAAACAATTAAAAGTATTACAATTTGTTATTTTTAATGTTTTCCAATATCTTCACCATCGCCAAAGTATCCAACTTACAATACTCAAGAAGTGAATTTCTCATTTTCAGTTTCTCAGTCTCATCCATCTTGCTCATATTTGCAAAAGTATTCATAGCTTGGCTTCCATTTTGTACTCCGTCTAATTCTTTGTATGCAAGTTCTAACTCTGGTACTAGTGCTGGTAATACATACTTGATAGAATAACTTCCATTCATTGATGGTGTTACGTAGTATTTCTTTTGAAATGGTATCATTAGGTCTTTCATGTTTTTATTTATACTTAGAAGATGTGTACTTAGCTCAGGGAAAGATTCTGCTAGTTTTTTTATAACACCTTTTTCAAAACTCATGTTATAAGCTAATACAGTCACATCACTTGGTATATCTGCTACCAATCTTTTAGATATCTGTTCTCTTGGATCAATACTATCAAGTGCTAAATACTCTTTATGCTCACAACTTCCATTTTCTTGCTCAATATGAAGTGAATATTGAAATGGTATTTGTTGGTATGGGCTAATACCTTTCCATTGTGGTATTGCTTGTTGGAATGTTTCAAAATCTAAGTGATAGATAGGATAAGTTAAAGTATCTACGAACTCTTTTATTTTTTCTTTATTGATAAAAGTTTCTTTCGAATTGAAAGTTTTTACTGCTTGTGCTTGATTTGCAGTCATTGCAAAATCATTTGGGATATCTTCAAGTTTTACAATACCTTGTGAGTATAACTCTATTTGTTTTTTACTTCCTAGATTGAAGATATTAAAAATAGAATATTCAGGTATTTGTCTTTGAACTTTCCAACAATAATCTTTGGCATCACATTCATAAGGCTTTTTACAATGACTTCCTATATCAATATTTGGTTCATTACTCACATCTTCTAATACTGTTTCAAACTCTTTTAAAATAGTAGGAATATTTATCTGTAAATCTACAACTTCATCTGTCACATCTGCAATAGTAAAAAGCTCATCTAATTCTAAAGTATCACCTCTTACATAAGAGCTATTGATATGTACTACATTTGCCGACATAAGCGAAAAACCTAATTGTTTTAATACATAGTATTGAATAGAAGTATCATGTACATATATATCTTTTACTGATGATGAACTTTTTACTTCATAAATAGAAACTTCACCATCTTCATGTATTTCTAAGACATCAACTAAAACTAAAATACCATTGAAAGAAAAAGTAGCTTCATAGATATACTTGATACCATCATCTATATATTTTTTAGTTTGAGCTATCATCTCATCGAAGTTTTTAGTATATGCTATTTCAACACCGTTTGGGAAAAGCTTACAAGCTAAATCCCCTACTTCATTTCCAGTTTCAAATCTAGCTAATGCTGAATCATCAGGTAAAGAAAGCACTTCTTTATTGTACTTTTTTAACCAAAGTGCTTTTTGGCATTGGATGCCTTTTGTGTATAGGGATTTAGATAGGTTCATTTTTGATTACTCATTTTCAGTAGTTTTAAGTTTATCTTTACTTTTTAAAATCTTCTTAGTTTCACTATTAAGTTTTCGTTCAATTTTTTGTATATCTTCTTGTGGTTTTACGTTTTCAGGGATTATATCTCTTGATAATAATGTATTACGAACTGCTTTATTATTTGTAATATGCTCATCTGATATTTTACTTTCACAATCCATTTCTTTTTCTTTTGCATTATAAATAGTTATTTCTGTAGCAAAATCCTTTGCTTTTAAAAGAATTGTAGGCATAAAATCAGCTAAAGGTTTTGACTTATTTACTCCCCATTTATCTTTCATATCTTGAGTTGTATGATTGAATAATGCTTTATCACCTTTACTTCTAATAAGAGCAAAGTTGTCATTTTTTCCTGTTTGTTCAAAAATCACTTTTGATAACTCTTTTTCTGTTTGAGATAGTTTTCTTCTTGAGTGAACTCTTTCTTGTTCTAATATTCTTTGTTCTATTAATTCAGCTTTTCTAGTCTGTATTGCAAAATAGGTTTGAGCAAAAGCTATGGCTTCTTTTCTACTATCACCATTTTGAGCTATGAGATAACAAGCATAACGGGTAAGCATAATATCATCTATTTCTTTTGATGTACCAGAACCAATCTGAACCATTTTCCCGACGTCGGCAAAATGGTCTGAAACCTCTTGCTCTGATACTTCACATGCAGTTTTTGCTTTAAAGATAACATTTTTAAAGTTATCCCATTTTGTATATCCTAAAAGTTGTTGTAAGTCCCTTGCAAACCAAAATTCTGTATTGTCTTCGGTTTTGTTTGAGAAAGATTCAAAACTATTAGTCAAGCTATTTATTTGTTCTAATTCCATGGATTACTCCTATTGTTTTTTATATAATAACATCATTTTTTATTTCACTTTTAATATATGTCATTTTGTAATGTATTATATAATTAAGTAAACTGTCACCGGAACTTTCTTTATTGTACTTTTTTAACCAAAGTGCTTTTTGGCATTGGATGCCTTTTGTGTAGAGGGATTTAGATAGGTTCATTTAGAAGTTCCTTTGCAAAGACACAGATTTCATCATCAAAATATGTTAACAAAGAATAAATATCTTCTTTCATATTAAGATTATCATTTTTATTTATAATTTTTTCATAATGGAAAACTCTATTTCTAAACTTTCTTATTTTATTTAACTCTTTATCTAATACATATCTTGTGATCAATTTCTCACTTTTCTTTGGGATATTGGGAAATATATATTTTATGTCTTTTATTCTAAATAGATTTGAATATGACTTTCTAAATAACGATGTCCAAAAGCCAAATGATAATTCTGCGATAATCTTATCGTGACTTATTTTTTCTTTTCTTTGAGAGATTTTATTTTTTGATTCAATAATTCTTTGTTTTGTATCTTGATGAAGTATTCGTGAGTTTAACCAATCTTTAGAAATCTTTTCTCTAAAATAATTATCTATGGAATTTCTTAAACTAATTTCAAATATTGATAATAAAATATAATATTCTTCTGAATCTTTAATATTTTGTTTATACTCATCAAAATCTTTATAAGGACTAAGTCGAATATCACTTATAAATTTTGATTTAATATCATCTCTCACTTGACATTCCTTAACTATTTTTATATACTCTCAATACGACACCCAGTAAGTCTTAAGCCTTTGAGTTTAAGCCTGGGTTTTTTTATGCCTAGTTTTAACCATTTTCTCGATGTTGGTAAAATAATTTACAACTTTTCCAAACGAAAAATCAATAATATTTTGTTTTTTATATAATAACACTAAAAAATATATTTATATAAAAAAATTGCATTTTGCAATATCTTTTATAATTAAGTAAACTGTCACCGGAACTTTAGAATAGAAGTATCATGTACATATATATCTTTTACTGATGATGAACTTTTTACTTCATAAATAGAAACTTCACCATCTTCATGTATTTCTAAGACATCAACTAAAACTAAAATACCATTGAAAGAAAAAGTAGCTTCGTAGATATACTTGATACCATCATTTATAAGTTTTTTAGTTTGAGCTATCATCTCATCGAAGTTTTTGGTATATGTTACTTCAACACCGTTGGGGAAAAGCTTACAAGCTAAGTCCCCTACTTCATTTCCAGTTTCAAATCTGGTTAATGCTGAATCATCAGGTAAAGAAAGTACTTCTTTATTGTACTTTTTTAACCAAAGTGCTTTTTGGCATTGGATGCCTTTTGTGTAGAGGGATTTAGATAGGTTCATTATAGACTATTATTTAACATATTTATATTTAACATGTAAGTTAATAAAACTATTTAAACCATCTCCTAATTGAGCTAATTTTTTCATTTTCTCAATATTATCACTACCTGCACTTTGATAAGAATACACATACACAGAACTACCTTTGAATTTAACACTTATTCTATCAGAACTTATTTCATAAGATTCAATACCAGAATCTTTATTTAAATCTAAATACTTTTTCATTTTATTTCCTTAATTTATATATTATATTTTTCTTCTCTTTTTTTGAATGCCTCAACACCACCTTCTAAAATTTCACAAACATGTTCCCTAATACCTTGTTCTAATAAGATATTAGGTTCTGCACAATTTTTTTTCTTCGTCTCTTCTAATGCTCCATTAATATAGTCAAATCTTGCAAAAGGACTATTTTGTCCATTTTGATTTGCAACTATTATATTTTCAGAATCTGTAGATACAACTAAATTAGAATTATGAGATACCATTATAATTTGTCTATCAACTTTTTTACTTTTTATAAATTCATTTAACGTTTTATAAACTGTTCTATTATCTAAATTATCTTCTGGCTGATCAATTAATATTGGTACTTTTGATGAACTAACTTCCAAAAATAATTGAAATAGAACAATCCCTTTTTTCCCAGGAGACATATGGCTCAAAGAATCATTACCTTGTTTTAAATCATATGCTATATCAAAATAGTCATCAAGTAAGGCTTTTGTCATTTCTTTTGATGTCTTAGACTGATTAAATTTCATATTTTCAAGAAATATTTTATTTAAAACTTTTTCAATATTCTCAATATGATTTTCTTTTTTATATAAATATTCACTATTTTCAGTAAAAATTGTTTCATTAAAAAGATTATTCATAGATTGATTCTTTGTTACAAAATATGAAAAGTTATCATAAAACTTTTTTATATTAAAATCAATATATGTAATTAGTTCTAATTCATCTCCAATTGTTTTATATGGTTCATTTAAACTACTGATTGAAATATAAATTTCAAATAATTCTTTATATAAATCAATAAACTTTTTTATATCAAGTTTTAACTTTTGATCACTGATTTCTTTTTCTTTTGACTCAATATCATCTAGTTTTAACTGCTCATTTTTTAATTCTTGTTCTACAGATACAAATTGTTTTTGATCAGAAATCTTGTCATTATAAGGTATTAAGCTTTTTCCTAAATCTTCTATTTCTTCTTCTATAGACTTTATACTTTCTAATAAAGTATCATTTTTTAAAGGATTATCCTCTTTAAACTTATCTATAGATTGAATAATATTTTTAGATAATTTCTCATGATAGTCTTTTAATATTACTTTATGTTCATCTATCACATCTATTACATTAAATTCATCTGCAATAAATTGTTCAATTTTTAAGCCTATTTCATTGGTTACTTTATTTATACTACTATTTAAACCTATTTCTTTTTTAAGTAATAGGTTTTCTTGTAATTTATTGACAATTGAAGCATTTATATTTTTCATTTTCTGTTCATCATCTTCTGTTAATGAAGATTTAGATTTTAACTCTTGAAGTTTTTCAATTAAATCATCAATTAATACACTAATAGCGTTTTTATCCCCTAAAGTTGTTAATTCTGTTTCTAATCTGATAAGCTCAGTCTTATTTGTAAAATATTTTTCTATTTCACTATTTAAACTTATTTTTTTTTCATCAATACTTTTATGTATTGAATCTAATGCTTCTTTATACCCATCTTTTCTATATAGTAAATCATTGATCGTTTGATTAAATAATTCATTTTTCTTATCTTCAGCAATATTATTTAAAAAAAGTTGAGGAATATATTCTATATGTCTTCTATTTTCGAAAGATGATAATTTACTAACTACTCCATCTTCCCATAAAACTTCACAATCGATATCCTTAGGTAATTCATCATAGTCTACAAAATTTTTATATTTACTAATTACATCAAATTTTTCCTGTGATAATACAGTTTTTGCTACTAAATAAAGAAGTAAAGACTTACCTGA
Source organism: Halarcobacter sp. (assembly GCA_030145305.1). Taxonomy (GTDB): domain Bacteria; phylum Campylobacterota; class Campylobacteria; order Campylobacterales; family Arcobacteraceae; genus Halarcobacter. Next base: position 21,351 of record JAQYVX010000002.1, read on the forward strand.
TGACTTACCACCAATTATAGAATTTAAATTTGAATTAAAATTTATTTCATTTTGAGTAAAAGTGTTATTAGTATTTAATATTTTTATACTTCTTATTACTTCATATCCTATTTTTTTCTCTGGTTCCTCATCCTGTATTACAACTCTTGTAGGCTCATATATTACTTGTTTTAAGCCTTCGAAATTTAGAGTTCCTTTAATCCAACAATACCTATCTAAATCAGGCATAAATAATTTGTCTTCACTATGTGCATCAGAACCATGTATACAAGGTTTTAATGAACCACACTTTTGAATAACTTGTTCTTTTAAATCACCTTTTCTACCAAGAAAGTAATCAATATCACCTTTTCTTGCAGAAAAAATCATATTTGATAAGTTATAAATTTTTTTTCTTACTCCATCTAGAGAGCTTGCATAATCATTTTCAAATAACTCAAAATGTTTTCTTAGCCCTGAAGCCCCATCAGTACTGTTATTACTAACTACAGTAATTGTATTTTGTCTTAAAGTATCATTTTCATTAAATATGGATTCTAACTTATCGGGAGTAATTACAAAATTATTTATTCCGACTTCATATGCTGCTGTATCATTAGGAACATCAGGTTTCATATCTCTACCAAGTCTAGTTATACCAGTTCTCGTCATTTTAAAATTATTAAACTCTAATGTAGTAAAAAAATCATCTTTTAAATTATCTACATAATCCGGATTAAATAGACAATGAATATTAATAAGTTTTCCACTATCAGTTGAAGGCAACATTCTTAATTCAATATTTGGTATCAAATAAATATTTTCAACTTCATTTTTAATCTCATTTAAAGCATCAATATCATTAATTCTTGTTAGAAATTCTTTTATTTTCAAATAATTCTCGATACTAAAATAATCTGTAACGCCTATTACTTTAATTTGTTTTTCAACAGCTTTTTTAAAAAAAGATATACAAAAATCATCAAAATTATCACTTGAAAACTGATCATTTTTATTTGTATTTTTTGTATGTACATGTAAATCCCATCTATTCCATCCAGAACCTCTATTCATTATTTCCTCCATTATTTTTTTTCAATAAAAATTTCATTTTCTAACTTTCTTATCTAATATTATTTTTTACCCAACTTCAATAAAACTCGTCCCATCACCTTTAGGAACAACTTTTATCTGTAAGGGTATTCTTTCTTTCAATGCTTCCACATGAGAAATCACACCGACCATTTTTCCGCTATTTTGGAGTAAATTTAGTGCATTTAGTGCTGTTTCTAAACTATCTTCATCTAGTGTTCCAAATCCTTCATCTAAGAAGAGTGAATCTATGGCTATCTTTTGACTTGCCAACTCTGAAAGTCCAAGTGCTAGGGCTAGACTTACGATGAAGCTTTCACCTCCGGATAGAGTACTAACTGGTCTGATTACATTTCCTTGGAAGCTATCACATACTTCTATTTCTAGGAGTTGTTTTTGCTCAGTGCTTCTTTGTAGTTCATATCTACTTGATAACAGACTCAAGTGATTGTTTGCTAGGCTTATTAGTTGGTCTAGTGTGATGCCTTGGGCAAATTTGGCAAATTTATTTCCATCTGCTGAACCTATCATTTCATTTAGTTTTACCCATACTTTGAAGGCTTCTTTTTTAAGCTCAAGTTTTTGTATTTTTTCTTTGTGGTTTTGGCTATCTTCTTCGTTTCTTTTTAGTGTTTGAGTTAAAGCTCCAATAATCAGTTGTAGTTCATCTATTTTTGATTGTATTTCTTGAAGTTCTTGGATTACCTCATCGATTGGCTTGGATTTTGTATTTTCCTGCTCTTCGTTATTATGTTCTTTTTTATGCTCTATTAATTTTTGTAGAGTATCTTCTCTTAGAGTTTTATAGTTATTATACTTTTCATCTATGTTCTTACAAAACAAAGATAATTCTTCTCTTTGCTCTTTTGGTAAAATTGCCTTTTTAAAGCCTGCAATGTCTTCAAAGTTATTTGTTGTAAGTTCTGCATCAAGTTTTTGTTTTTTTTGCTCATAGATGTTTTTGTTTGCTTGTATACGCTCTTTTACTTGGCTTTCTTGTTTTTGAAGTTCTTCTTCTGTTGTTTTTAGTTTTGTTAACTCTTGATTTAATATCTTTTCTTTATTTTGTATCGTTTCATATGTAGAGTTTACTTCTATTTCGTATAGGTCTATATTTGATATATTTAAGATATTTGTACTTTTTTCTTTTTGTTCTTTGATGAACTCTTCATACTTTGTCTTTGTATTAGTTTCTGTTTGTAGTATCGTTTTTATATTTGCTAGTTTTGTTTCTAATTCGTTTATTTCTAAAGCTTTTTGATTTTTTTGTGTTTCTAAATCTTTTATATGCTTTTGTTTTAGTATATATGTTTCTTTTTTATTGTTTAGAACTTCATAGTTATTTTTATAGCTTACCTCATCAAATTCTATGCTGTATTCTTTGTATTGTTCTACTAGTTCTTTCTTTAAAGAGTTTAAGTTGTTTATATATTTTTCGTAATCTTTTTCTAACTGCTTTTTATCGCTTAAGACTTGCGTTAGCTCTTTTTCTTTTTCTATAAACCTTGCGTATGAAATAGCATAGTTATTGTTTGCCTCATCTCTTTGTTTTAAAAGAAGTTCTTTATCTTCTCTTCTTTGTTTGATACTATTTAGCTTTGTGTTTAATAAGTCTAGTTCTTCTTGTATATTTAGCTTTACGTCATTTATCTCTTTTTGAAGTAGTTCATGTAGTTCTTCATGCAGTTCTTCGTAGAGTGGTTTTTGATACTCTTCTATTTTCTTCAGTTCTAGGCTTATACTCTCTATCTTTGAATCAAGAACTACAAGGTTTTTATTTTCTGTATTTAGTTCAGATTCTTCTTTTGTTAATACTTGTTCTTTTTCTTTTATAAGCTTAATAGTTTTATCTGTGTCCACTATAGTATGATTGTCTATATAAGGATGATTTGTAGAACCACAAAGATAACACTCCTCACCCTCTTTTAAAGCTTCTCTATCCTCTTCATACTTTTTGATTAGTAGTTCTGCATCTTTCTTTTCTCGCAGTGTATTAATATGTACTTTTAACTCATGTACTAAAGATTGTTTTGTTTGTATACTTTGTTTTAAAGATGCTTGTTCTTGTATATGCTTTGTTTTTAACTCTTCTTCATTTGCTATTCTATTTTTATACTCTACATACTGCATATATGACTTTTGTAAAGATTCTTGCTTTTTTACTTTTACTCTTAGCTTCTCTTCTTCTTGGCTATCATCTTTTGAATTTGCTTCTATTTGTACATACTCTTTGTTTATATTCTCATATATAGCTTTTAACTCTTTTGTTTGCTTATCTAAAAGTTCAACACTAGACTTTTGCAGACTCTCATCTTTGAGAGCTTGTTCCTTTTGTGTATGTATATCTTTTACTGTTGTAGTATATGAACTGTACTCTTCTATGTTCTTTTTTAACAAAGGCAATAACTCTATTAGTTTTTCATCTTTACTATTTCTTTGTAAAAACTGCTTTTCTATTGTTAGTTTATCTTCTATACTTGTATATTCACTTCTTTTTGATTCTAAGTCTTTTATAAAAGTGTTGTATTCTTTTTCTTTTGTTTGTATATAGGCAATTAAGACATCTAAGCTTTTTTGTTTTTCATTTATCTGTGTTTGGAGTGTTCTTACTTCTTTTATCTTTTTTGTTTGAATGTCGAAGTTTTCTTTTGATTTTATTGCTTCTTTTTGACTTTCTTCATATTGTAATTGTTTTAAAGATAATTTCTCTTTTAATTCTTTTAATTCATCACCCAATTTAATATAAGTTTCTTCATCTCTTTTTATATCACTCTCTAAACTATTTTGTTGTGTATATAAAGACTCTATATTTAAAGCTTTGTTTGCAAGTACAAGGGCTTTAAATTTATCTTTTTTATCTTCTTTTTCTTTTGATATAGAAGAAAATAGTTCGTTATATTTGATATTGTCTGATTCTAACTTAGCTAGTGTTTCTATCCATGTTTTTATTTTTATTAATTCTTTTTCTTTTTTATCTAACTCTAGTTTTTGTTTTCTATTTTCATCTAAGGCTTTTGATTTTTCTTCTACTTCAGTAATTTCTAAAAGTTGCGTGGAGTCTAATATTTTTTTATCTGTATTTATTTCAGATTCAAAAAACTTATGTGTATCATATATCTCTTTTGATATTTTTGCATAGATTTGAGTACCAGTCATTTTTTCTAAAAGAGTTGACCTCTCTTTTTCATCTGCTTTTAAAAAGGCATCAAATCCACCTTGGGCTAAAACCATTGATTGTTTAAATCTATCAAAATCTAAGCCTGATAATTCTTCTACATATTTAGGTACATCTCGTAAGCTTGATTTTATTACCTTAGATGTTAATACATCAGATATTTCCATTTTCGCACTTTGAAACTTTCCCTGCGCATTTTTTCTAGCTCTTTTTTGGCTCCAAGAAGAACGATAGATTTTTCCTTTTATTTCAAACTCAACTTCACACAAACATTCTCCTGTATGTCTTGACATTAGTTCATTTGGTGGAGTTTTAAGTCTAGGAGTTCTTCCATATAAAGCACAAGTGATAATATCTAGGATTGTACTCTTCCCTGAACCTGTTGGCCCAGTGATTGCAAAAAGAGCATTGTCATTTAGAAAAGTTGTGAAATCTATTTCGAATTCACCTTTAAGTGAGTTAATATTTAGTGATTTGACTTTTAATATTTTCATTAAATTGTTACCTTCTCTACAATTTTTCTGAAATTTAAGTTTATCTCTTCAACAAACTCTTTATCTTCTATTTTTTCTAATTCTAGTCTTCTTGTAAATACATCATTAGGAGTAAGTTCATCTAAGCTTGTTACTTTTAACTCTTTTGCTTCTAATTTCTTTTGTGTTCTATCTATTTTAATTGCTAAGATGATTAAGTTAAGTTCATCTGCAAATTCTCTTATAGCTTGATTTGCAAACATTGGGTTTTCATCATTTAGATGTATTTCTATCCATGTCGTTTTATCATCACAGCATTTAAGGTCACTTTTGATTGATTCAAGATTACCTTTTATAACTTGTAGTTTTCTTTTGATGGGTATTTCTATTTCTTCTACTTCTACTTTGTTATCTTTGAATTCAATTATATTTATTTTCTTTTTTTGATTTGCTTCTGAAAAACTTAAAGGAATAGGAGAACCAGAATATCTAACATGATTACATCCAACTGTTTGATTTATATGTAAATGTCCTAAAGCTACATAATCAAAATACTTACCTAAAAAATCGCCACCAATATCAAGTGTCCCACCTATATAAATATCTCTTTCACTTTCACTTGTACGAGATCCCACAGTTGTAAGATGTCCAGTAGCTATGATAGGAAGATTATCTTCTTTTGTTAGCTTAGTTATTAAAGAGTTAGCTTCTTCATATACATTTGTATAGTGTTGTTTTATTCCATTATTTAGTGAAGATTCTTTTTGAGAAGTTGTTTGACCACTTACAGCCTTTCGTACAATACTATCTCTCAAAAAGGGAACTGCACAAACTACACCTTGAAGTTTTTCTTCTTTATAAATAGGTATTAATTCATTTTCATCTTCATCTCCTGAAGTGATAACATATACATTCATAAATTCTAGTAATTGTTTAGGGGCTTTAAGAGTAGAAATAGAATCATGGTTTCCAGCAGTGATAATTACATATAGGTTTTTTATTGAGAATAATTGTTTTAAAAAATTATAATAAAGTTCTAATGCATAATTAGGAGGATTACCAGTATCGAAAATATCACCTGCAACTATAAGTACATCAATATCTTCTTTTTTTATTATTTTATGAAGCCATGATAAAAAAGCTTTGTGTTCTTCTTCTCTACTTTTCCCCATAAACTTTTGGCCAATGTGCCAATCTGACGTATGTAAAACTTTCATTGATGTCCTAAAACAAGTTTATGTGATTATTAATTATGTTCATTTTATAAACATTATAAATTATAACTGTTATTGAAATAATACAATTATTATGGTTAAAAAATAATAATATTTTGATTGAATAAATTATTTTTAGGACTTTAGAATATACTTTTTATTTTAATTTAAAGTATCATGCGTTAATATCAAAATATTATCATAAAGGATAAAAAATACATTGATAGAAGAAAATAAACGTTCAAGAGGACGACCAAAAACTTTAAATATAGAACATATTTTAGATGTAAGTATGAAAGCTTATTGGGAAGAAGGTATTGAAACTATTTCACTTAATGAAATTTGTAAAAGAGCCCATGTCTCAAAACCTGGAATTTATCGTGAATTTAAAAATGATGACGGTTTAATAAAAGCTGTTTTACTTCACTATCAAAAGCAAGTATTACAACAAATCCACCAAATATTTAGATCTAATAAACCATTTGAAGAAGTATTAAATAAATATATTTTGATATTAACAATTGAAAGTCCAAATTTAAATGGATGCTTATTTTTAAGATCACGTGATTCTAACTATCCATTAGGAGAAGAGAGTAAAAAACAAATAGACCTTATTCAAAAAGAGTTTGTTAGTTCATTTACACAATGGATTGAAGAAGCAAAACAAAAAAATGAATTTCCTCAAAATATCTCCACAGAACTTGCTGTTAATTATATTGATGCACAAGTGAGTATTGCAATGACAAAAATCTTTAATGGTACAAAAGTATCAGATGTAAAAGATATGCTCACACTTGCTTTTTCTGTATTTAAAAAATAAAATTCAAACTTTCTATAAATAAATACCACACAGTAATTTAATTAAGTAGGTATTAAAATACCAAATGGTACTATTTGTTAATTTAAATTTAAGGAAAGTATTATGAAAAAAAGAAATTTTAAAAGAAATTTTATTGGATGCTTGATTCTTGGTACATTATTGATACCTACTCTAGTCACAAATGCACTTGCCGAAGCAATTATTTATGAACAGAATCCAGACCCTGTTATTTTTAATAAAGATATAACAAATAAAAAACAAAGACCTTTTATTGTTGATAAAAAAGAATATCCTTTTAAGAGTAATTGGTTCAAAAAAGATGGTGTTTCTATGCATTATATTGATGAAGGGAAAGGTATTCCAATTGTATTAACTCATGGAAATCCTGATTGGTCTTTTTTAAATAGAAATATCATAAAAGAACTTTCAAATGAAGCAAGGCTTATTGCTTTTGACTTACCAGGATTTGGGTTTTCTGATACTCCAAAAAACTATAACTTCACACCACAAGAACATGTAGAATGGGTAAAAGCATTAATACATAATCATTTAAAATTAGATAAGTTTATTCTTGTTGTTCAAGATTGGGGTGGACCTATTGGATTAACAGTTGCTACTGATAATCCTGAGAATATTTTAGGTTTGGTTATTTCAAATACTTGGGCATGGGAAGCAAATAAATCATTAAAAGAGTTTTCTCAATTAATGAAAACACCAAAAATGAAAAAATTAGTTATTGAAAATAATCAATTCGCTGATGCACTAATGAGTAGTATTTTAAATGAAAAGTCAAAAAACAATAAAGTAATAACTGATGCATACAAAATGCCTTTCCCAACACCTAAATCAAGAAAAGGTACTTTGGTTTTTCCTCATCAAATAACTGATGCTAAACTTTGGTTAGATAAATTAGAAACAAAATTACCTCTACTTGCAGATAAACCAGTTGAATTTATTTTTGGAGAAAAAGATCCATGGCTAAGTGATCCTGCGACAATTGCAAAATGGCGTTCTTTTTATCCTAATGGAAATGTTCAAATATTAGCTAATGTAAATCATTACACACAAGAAGATAGTCCTGAGAGTTTTGTATTTTCATTAAGACGTATAATTAAAGAGATAAAATAATTATGATATATTAGTCTCTACTATTACTTTTTGGCATACTTTGGGCATAAAAATTTATTAATTAGGTACTTTATTAAAAAATAATAATTCAACAGATACAATAGATGCAAATATATAAAATTAATATCGAAGGTTTTATCATGTCTCTTCAAGCTAAGAATTTTTATAAAATTTGGCCAAGTATTACACTTATAATTGGGCTTTTATTGAGTGCTCTTAGTGGGTGGTTCACCTATCAGCATTATGTGGAAAAAGAAAACTTACGCTTTAATTTGAAAAGTGAAGAAATAGCTCTCCTCGTGCGTGCTCGGATGACAGCATATGAGCAAGTTCTAAAAAGTGGAGTTGCTCTCTTTAAAGCTTCGGATAATGTTTATCGTAATGAATGGGCAATATTTGTTAAAGAACATAAACTAAATGAAAATTTCAAAGGAATTCAAGGATTTGGCTACTCCGAAGTTGTTTACCCACAAAATAGACAAGAACATGAAGAGCGTATAAGAAAAGAGGGATTTACTGATTTTAAAATACATCCAAAGGGAGAGAGGAAGTTATACACCTCTATAATATACTTAGAGCCATTTGACAAGCGTAATATTAAGGCATTTGGTTATGATATGTTCTCTGAGCAAGTTAGAAGAGTAGCTATGACAAAAGCAATGCAAACGGGAGAAGCAACACTATCAGGCAAAATTACACTTGTTCAAGAATCTAACACAGATATTCAAGCTGGCTTTTTAATGTATTTGCCAGTTTATAAAAAAGGTTTCAAACTAGATACTCCCAAAAATAGAGCTTTAGCAATTCAAGGCTTTGTATATGCACCATTTCGTGCAAACGACCTAATGAACGGTATTCTAGGAACAATGTTTACTAACATAGATTTTGAAATTTACGATGAAAATTCTATTAGTAAAAAAAACATCCTCTATACATCTAGAATTAATGATAATAATAAACCAATATTGTATAAAAAAATGAATGTTACGATGAATGGGCGTACTTGGCCCCTTATATTTAAGACACATAATATATCAGAAAGTGAAAATATTTACATAATGTTTCTTATTCCAGGCCTTTTCCTAGTATTGACTTTCTTACTATATTTCTTACTAATTTCATTGATTAAGACAGAAGAGAATGCAGTACTTATTGCAAAAAAAGCTACTAAAGAGTTAAAAAACTCAGAAGAAAGACTTAGATATGCACTTGATGGTGCTGGAGATGGATTATGGGACTGGAATCTTGTGACAAATGAAGTCTTTTTTTCAAAACGATGGAAAGAGATGTTAGGATTTGCAGAAAATGAGCTAGATTCAACGTTAGATGAGTGGAACAATAGAATTCATCCTGAAGATTTAGAACAGGTTTATGCAGATAGAAAAGCACATATTGAAGGTAAAAGTGATACATACATAAATGAGCATAGAGTCAAATGTAAAGATGGTTCTTACGAATGGATGCTTGATAGAGGTATTATAGTGAGTCGGAATGCTGAGGGTAGACCATTAAGAATGGTTGGTTCCCATAGTGATATTTCTAAGCGTAAACAGTCTGAATTGAAAATAGCAGAGTACTTGCAAATAATAGATAAAAATGTAATATCTGCAACAACTGATTTGAGTGGAAAGATACTGCAAGTATCACAAGCATTCTGTAATATTTCAGGATATAGTAAAAATGAACTTCTTGGTAAAAATCATAATATTGTAAGGCATAAGGATATGCCAGATGCTATTTTTAAAGAGCTTTGGGAAACTATACAAAATGATAATGTATGGGAAGGTGAAATTAAAAATAGACATAAAGATGGTTCAGCTTACTGGGTAGATGCTACTATATCTCCTGTTAAGAATGAAAAGGGTGAAACTATTAGTTATGCAGCAATACGCCATGATATTACAGATAAAAAGCGTATTGAGGAACTATCTGTCACAGACAGACTGACACAGCTTTATAATCGCGTAAAATTAGATGACCTTTTTACTATGCAACTTGCTTCAGCAGGAAGATACAAGACAAATTTTTCTGTAATTATAATAGATATAGACCACTTCAAAAGTATAAATGACACTTGGGGACATCAAGCAGGTGACGATGTTTTAAAAGAGTTTGCGACAATTATAAAAAATAATATTCGAGAAACAGATTTCGCCGGTAGGTGGGGAGGTGAAGAATTTTTAATTTTAGCATCAGAAACTGACCTTAAAGGTGCAATTAAATTATCTGAAAAATTAAGAAATGTAATATCTTTATTTAAATTCTCATTTGCAGGAGACAAAACTGCAAGTTTTGGAGTGAGCTCATATCATGCAGGTGATGATGAAAAAACTATGATAAAACGAGCCGATGATGCCTTATATCGTGCAAAAGAAAATGGAAGAAACAGAGTAGAAGCAGAAGAATATAACTAAAAAAGGCTAAGAATAAAAATCACTTCTTCCTATTCTTGGCTTACTTCAAATTATTAAAACATAAATATATTTTTAGTAGATAGAACATTACACCCAGTTTCAGGAATAAATAGAGATTTAAATATAGAAAAATATAATACTAAATATATTTATAAACTAAATTAAAAGTTAAATTTAAAAGCAACTTTAATTGCTAAAAAAATAGATATTAATGGAGAAAAATATGGTGCTTATAGTTTTGAAGATAAAAACTATTTTGCCACTGGTTTAAAACTTGCTGCAAACTATAATGGTTTTGTTGGTGGAATTGGTGCATTTTTCGGGAAAAGAGCTTTTACAGTTCTTGATGGTGGTACAAAAGTTCAACATCACGCAATGGAACAAGATGAAACATATATGATAAGTCTAGGGAAAAAGTTTAAAGACTTTGATATTATGACAAAATACTCTTACCAAAATGGAAAAGAGCTACCTGAAAATACAGATGATGTAGATACAAAAGTTATATCTCTAATTTTAACTTATAAATTCTAAAGATAAAAAAGGGACAAAATAAAGTCCCCTTTTAATGAAGTTTGATTCTCTTTTAGCATATTTACTCCTTGATATTAAAGTAAATGTCCCATTTGCTCTTTTTTTATTTTTAAATAGTTTTCATTGTATTGATTAGTTTTTGTAATTGAGGGGGTTCTTTTTTTGATTTTAATGCCACAACTTTCAACAAATTGAATTTTCTTTGGGTTGTTTGTTATTAGTTTTAGTTCATCCAAGCCTAGATCTTCAAAAATATATTTTACTACTCTATAATCTCTTTCATCTGCTTTAAATCCAAGCTCAATATTTGCTTCTACTGTATTAAAACCTTGATCTTGAAGATTGTAAGCATTGATTTTATTTACAAGTCCTATATTTCTACCTTCTTGCCTATGATAAATAACTAATCCACCCTCTTTTGCAATTAGTTCTAAAGCTAATACTAGTTGTTGATTACAGTCACATTTTAAACTACCTACGGAATCACCTGTTAAGCACTCAGAATGTATTCTTACATTTGGAATTTCTAATTCTTTAAAGTCTTTACTCATAATTGCAAGATGTTCTTGACAACCATCTTTATATGCCTTTATATCAAAATCTCCATATTTTGTAGGCAAATTTGCTATTTTTGACTCTATTATATTAAGTTGATTATTTCCTAAGTATGATTTAAAAAAACAAGATTTTGCACCTGTATGACAAGCAGAGTTTCCTACTTGTTCTACAATAGCTAAAATTGTGTCATTATCACAATCAACTTTCAAATCAATTAGTTTTTGAATATGCCCACTGCTTTCACCTTTTTTCCAAATTCTATTTTTACTTCTTGAAAAGTAATGTACTATATTTGTTTCAACTGTAAGGTTTAATGCTTCTTGATTCATATAACCAAGCATTAAAACTTCGTTTGTCCCAAATTCTTGTGTAACAACTGGAACTAATCCATTAGATTTTTTAAAATCAATATCCATTTTTTCTTCTTTTAAATTTATTTTATATTTTCAAGGTATACGCAACTAAGTTCTAAATATGGATTTTAACAAATTAATATAAAATGCAACTTAGTCGCATATTTAAACGTTTTATAACTCAAAAAGCAGACATAGTTATTTAGGTTTAACATGATTATATAAATTAATTCCAATTATTAGTGACTTCAATAAATTATTTTTATATTAATAGTAAATTAATTTTTATTATAATACTATACCCCCTTATAGTATATTAGGATTAAAATATGGCATATTGTTGTGATGTAGAAAGAAAAAAATTAACAAATAGAGTCGCTCGAATATCAGGGCAAATTAAATCAATAGAAAAGAAATTAAAAGATGAAGAGTATCATTTAGAAGAAGATCCATATGAAATGGTTAGGCAACTTACTGCTGTAAAAGGTGCCGTTAATGGAATGATTACTTCTTATATAGAGCACTTTGCAAAAGGACATTTTATAAATAAGATTCAAGAAGGTGATTCTGTACAAGCACAAGCAGAAGTTGATAACTTTTTAGAAATAATTAAAGTATTTGGAAAGTAATATGTATAGTTGTAAAATTGGATTAAATTCACATAAACCAAAAATAAAAGAACATTCCCACAAACATCATGATGAAGATAATCACGACCACCATCACCATGACCATAGAACACAAGATAAGAAAGTTCTAAAAATCGCATTAGTAATCACTTTTATAACTATGATTGCTGAGTTTATTTTTGGTTTCTTATCAAATTCTCTTGCTCTTATATCTGATGCAATTCATATGTTTACACACTCCTTTGCACTTATTATTTCATTAATTGCTATAATTATTGCAAGTAAAAAAGCTCCAGCAGATAAAACTTTTGGATATTACAGAATTGAAGTATTAGCAGCATTTGTAAATGGTATCACCATCATTCTTTCTATATTTTGGATTCTTTATGAAGCAGTTGAAAGATATTTTAATCCTTCAGAAATAGATTTAATGACAGCAGGAACCGTGGCCGTTATTGGATTAATAGTAAATATTATTACAGGTGTAATATTAATGCAAGGAGATAAAGAAAATATAAATCTAAAATCTGCATTCATACATATGTTAAGTGATGCTTTATCTTCAGTTGCAATTATTCTTGGATATATTCTAATCTATTATACTTCTTGGTATTTTATCGATATATTATTAGCTGTTTTGGTCTCTTTTGTTATAGGGAAATGGGCATATACAGTTTTAAAACAATCAATAAATACTTTAATGGAAAGTTCTCCTATATCAATAGAAGAAGTAAAAAACTATATAGAAAAAAATCACTCTGAGATATTAGATATTCATGATATTCATATATGGGAGATTACTCAGGATATGTATAATATGACAGCACATATTTTAATTAACGAAAAAGATATTACAAACTATGCACAAATTTTACATGATGTAAACCATAGTTTAGAAGATAATTACTCTATAGTTCATACTACTTTGCAAATAGAAATAAATAATGATTTACATTGATGATTTAGCTATTTTAAGGAAGGACATTTTTTTAAAATAATATTAGAATTTAAGATTTTATTAGAAGTTTTAATATAATAAAATAGTTGGCGACCCCAGAATGATTCGAACATTCGTCTTCAGGAGGAAATCCTGACGTCCTTGGCCACTAGACGACGGGGTCAAATTAAGAATAAGAGTATATATAAAAGTAGTTTGATTTTATCTTAAGAATTAATTTATCTTAAATTATTTAACTCTAAAAAATTTGAAGAACGCTTATGTCCTAAAGATTCTGCTTTTTTCATCCACTCTATAGCTTTTACTTCGCTTTTAGCTACCCCTAAGCCCTTGAAATAAAAAAAACCAAGATAGTACATTGCTTTTGTATTATTTGTCTTAGAAGCTTCCATATACAAATCAAAGGCTTTTTTATAGTCAACATTTACTACATTTCCTTCTCTGTAAATATCTGCTAGTTTTATTTGGGCTAGGACATTTTTGGCATTTGAAGATTTTTCAAATAGTGCTATTGCAGTTTCATAGTTAATTTTTACGCCATCTCCTGATAAATATATAAGCCCAAGATTGTATTGAGCGATAGGATTATTGGCATTGGCTGATTTTTTATACCAATAAAGTGCTTTTTTTAAATCTTTTTTTATTCCTTTTCCAAAGTAGTACATTGAGCCTAGATTATTTTGAGCCATAATCACGCCTTGTTCAGCAGCTTTTTTGTACCAAGAAAAAGATTTTAGCAAATTTTCTCTATTTGTACTTTTTTCATATATCATTGCAATATTCAATTGAGCTAAGGCATAACCTTGTTTTGCTGATTCTTCATAATAATATTTTGCTTTTTCTAAATCTTTTTTGACTGTTTCACCCATATAATACATATATGCTAAGTTATTCAAAGCTTGCATATTTCTACTATTTGCAGCTTGTTCATACCAAAAAAAAGCAAGCTTTTTATTAACTTGTGTTCCTAAGCCTTTGTAATTCATAAGTCCTAAGTTATATTGAGCACTTACATTATCATCTAGTGCTAATAATGTAAATTGCTCTAAAGCAGTACTATAATTTTTATTTTTTAGATTTAAACTTGCCTCTTCTAGGCTTGAAGCATTTACGTTAGATATATAAATAGTAGTAAAAAAAAGTAGGTATATAAATTTTTTCATGTTTACTCCTATTCTTTCTCTTTATTTAATTGCTCATCTTTTATATCATTTTTTATTTCAATTAATGTTCTATCAATATTCGAATTTACTTTACTATTAAGTTCTTGAATTTCTTTATCTAAAGCCTCATCAGATATTTTTTCTTCACTTGTTTGATTATCAATTAAATCTTCTTTTCCTAAAATATCATTTGTTGTTTCATCTAATGCAAAATCTATATCTTCATTTAAAATATCATCACTAATTTCATTTAAGTCTTGGCTTTCTCTTCTATTTTTAATTAATATATTTTTTACTATATCATCTTTTGTAGCAGCAGAATTATTATACATATCCAAGCCATCACAAAGAGTACCTCTTATATTTCTTATAGTATCACAAGAAATCCATTTATCATTTATTCCTAATAGATAATCAAGTCTTCTCCAAAAAAGTTCATGGCTATATTTACTTAAATATTCCTTGTCTTCTTCATCAAAATCTGTGATTCTTACTAATTCTAGTTTTGCAAAAGAAGTATTGTCTTTTTCATTAATGCTTAAATTCCATCTATCTTCATGAGTTACAGGATATAAGAAGAAGTGGGACATTTTTGTTTTTGAAACTTCAAGATGGTCTCTATATGAATCAATTCTAAACTTTCTTTTATCGGCTAATAAAAAGACTTTTTTTGCTGCTTCAAAGATAGCATCTTTTGAGATTTCTTTATATTCTCTTGTTGTAAAATATTCATTTTTTTTACTCTGTTCATTTACTTTTGTATCAAGATTCTTAACTGAACAACCTGCAAAAAGTATTATAAAAACTAAATAAATAAATTTGTACATTTCTATCCTATCGACTTGTGGCATAAGTGCCAAGTCTTTCTAAAAAATCATAATCAGTTTGAAGGTTTACACTATCTGTGATAATATTTATATTATTTAATTCTCCAAAAATGATTATATTTTTAACTTTATGTTTTTTCACAATATCATTTGTAAAGTTATTTGTATAATCTTTATTAATTCTAATATAATCTAAATTTAAATCTTCTAATTGATTTAATGGATACTCATCAGTTTTATATCTCTTAAGAAGAATTTTTGCACCTATTTTATGAACTTCTTTTATAAATTCTACAAAAATCTCTTTATGTAAATAAGCACTATATGAAGTTATACTAAATACTATATTTTTAGTTATTTTTTCATTTTCACTAAATGTATTTTCTAACCAAGTTATAAACTCTTCATTTTCAAGAGAATTTATAGAAAGATTTATAGCTATTTCATGCGTAATTTCTTTTTCTTTTATATAATTTATTGCTTTTAGAATTACTTCTTTATCAAATTGATCCGCAATTTTTAATTTTTGTGCAACTGAAACAAAAGAACCAATTGAAAGTTTTTTACCTTCATGGTCATACAATTGAGGTGAAAGTTCATTCATAGCTAAAACTTCAGGATCGTCAAATAAGAAAGAATCTAATACAAAGTCGATTTCAAAATTAGCATTGTTTATAACTTCAATTACATTATTATCAATTAAAGAATAGTTCTTTTCAATATCTTTTTCACCAATAATATAATAAGTATTTATTCCTTTTTCTTTAGATACTTCGTAAGCATTAGTTAAAGAGTCTAAAACCGTATCTAAACTACCATATAAATCAAAAACTGTTCCACCAATATGAATTAGATCATCAGGAACATCATAAATAAATGGCATTCTATCACTTATTTCTTCAATAATTTCTTCACACATTTGCTGTGCTTGTTCAAGATTAATATTTCTTGCAATTATTGCAAACTCTGAACCATAAAATCTATACATTTTCATATCAGTTTTACTAATTTTAAATATCACATTTTTTATAATATTAGAGTAAGATTCTATAAAACTATTTATATATTCTGAATCATGATTTTCAGTTATTTGAGATAGTTTATCAATTTTAATAGTAAAAACATAAGCATTTATGGAAGAAATAAACATACTTTTAATATCAAAATCAAAGATACTTCTATTTGGAAGTCCTGTTAAACTATCAGTATAATTTTTTTCCTCTATAGACTCTTTATTTGCATTAATTTCATTTCGTAAAGCTGCCATTTTTGAAGATACTTTTGAAACTTTTTTTGTAAGTTCTTTAATCTCTTTTGTTCCCTCAAATTGTCCTTTATCTAAGACTGTAAATTTATCTTCAAGAATATCATCTAAATATTTATTTATATACGTAACAGGATTTGTAACATATTTTTTAAATATAAATTTATGATAAAAGCCTAAAATAAATAATAAGGGTAAATAAATGACTAAATCAAAGATAATAATATTTACAAGAAAAGATTGTAACTCACTTTTTATTTTATTACTATTTAATTTATAAGAGATAACAGCTACATTGACATTATCAATCTTTACCTCGTGTAGTTTATTCGAGGTATCAATTGTAATCAAAGAGCTAAACCACGAAGAGAATTCATTTTTATCATCTCTTTTTAGATTTATATTTGAGAAGTCTAGTTTTGTAATAAAGTTTGTAATTTCATTTTTTTTATAAACTTGGTATCTGATATTTATAGGTTGTTCTTTATTATAACTTCGTGTTGCTACAAATTGATATAAAGAACTTTTCTCTAATCTTTTAATAAATCCATATCTTGCATCAACAACTATTTCAGCTATATCCCAAGACTTATCATCAAAGTTAGGAGTTGCATTTATTAAGCTCTCTTTGTTAAATATAAATTTACTATATTCAATTTTAATTTCATCAAATAGTGTTGTTTCTAATACTTTTTTAATTTCTTTTTTAATTATTGTTTTATTAAAATCTAGAATGTTATTATTAACTTTTGAATTTAGATAATTTATATTTAATTCATAATTGTTTTTAGCTTGAATTAATACTTTTTCTTTATAACTTGTAAAATAAAAATAACTTGTAAATAGCAATGTTATAAAAAGAAAAACCAATAATATTGTATTGTTTTTAGAGCTGCTATCTGTAAATCTATTTAATCTTTTCATCTAACACTTCCAATTTTTTCAACAAGAGGTTTTGATTCATATATCAAAGGATGGAGTGTCTCTGTTTTAGCCCTAGCTTCTGCTTTAGTATTAAAGATTCCATAATAAATTGTACTTTTATTAGCATTTTTTTCTATTAAAACATAATTTGGATCTAATCCAAATCTGTGAGTGTACCATTTGACTTTATTACTATCTATTGTAATTAGTTTTAAAGTATAGTTATTTTTTGAAGTTGTATCAAATTTCTTTTTAAAGTTTTTTAATCTTGTTGCGTAAGGAATTTCCACTTTTTTAGGAGTATCTTTTAATCCATTAGCAAAATCAATTTCTTCTATTTCTTTATTAGAAAAAGTCATTTTTGTAGGGTTTTTTTCTATTTTTAATTCTGTAAGTCTTTTTTCTTCTGCTAGTCTTTTCTCTTCTACTATTTTTGCAAGTCTTAAATCTTCTTGTTTTTTTAATTCTGTTAATCTTTTTTCTTCTGATAATCTAACTTTTTCTAGTCTTTTCTCTTCTACTAGTTTTGCAAGTCTTAGCTCTTCTTGTTTTTTTAATTCAGCTAATTTTTTCTCTTCTGATAATTTTAATTCTGATTTCTTTTGAGCCTCTAATCTAACTTTTTCTAGTCTTTTCTCTTCTGCTAGTTTTGCAAGTCTTAGCTCTTCTTGTTTTTTTAATTCAGCTAATTTTTTCTCTTCTGCTAGTTTTGCTTCTACTTTTGCTTTCTCTTCTTTTATAAGTCTTAGCTCTTCTTCTCTTTTTAATTCAGCTAATTTTTTCTCTTCTGATAATTTTAATTCTTTTTTCTTTTGAGCCTCTAATCTAGCTTTCTCTTCTTTTATAAGTCTAGCTTTTTCTAGTCTTTTATCTTCTGCAATTTTTGCAAGTTTTAGCTCTTCTTCTCTTTTTAATTCAGCTAATTTTTTCTCTTCTGATAATTTTAATTCTTTTTTCTTTTGAGCCTCTAATCTAACTTTTTCTAGTCTTTTTTCTTCTGCAATTTTTGCAAGTTTTAGCTCTTCTTGTTTTTTTAATTCAGTTAATCTTTTTTCTTCTGATAATCTAACTTTTTCTAGTCTTTTCTCTTCTGCTACTTCTTCTTTTATTTTATCTATGTTCTTATTTTTAGGTAAAATACTTTCTAATTCATTTTTTATCTCTTTTAATACTTTTTTCTTATCTTTGTCTATATCATCTAAACTTGGTCTTTTTGTTATTGTCAGAATTTCTTCATTTTCTATATTTTTTAATTTTAATTTTTCTTCTTTGATTTTTTCACTTTTGATTTTTTGATTTTTAATCTTTTCATTTTTTGTTGGTATTTTTATCAAATCTTTTTTTGATACATTTATATATTCATACTCAACTGGCACGACTTTTTTTGTGTTTAAATCAAGATTATTATTAAATTGTCTTTTAATAGATGATATTTTTTCAACAATAGGAAAGATATTAGCATTTTCAATAATAAAACTATTTACTTTTTCTTCTAAATCTTTATTATAATCCTTATAAATTCCAAAAACTAGTTTTATAAGCTGACCATTATCTCCATATTTAAAGAAAAAAGACTCTTCATAAATATCATTTTTTATAATAAAAGCTTCTACACTATCAATATTTGTGAAAGAAGATATATTAATAGTATATGCACTATCTTTTGAATTTAAAAACTTGTTTTTAAACTCTAAATTTGTTTCAAACTCTTCTTTTTTTATTGCTTGTCTAATTTTTTCTACTATTTTAATTTTTGGTTTAGTTTTTTTAACTTCTATTTTTAAACCATCAAGATATTTATTATATAAAACTTTTATATCTTTTACTTTTCTAATTTCATATTTTTTATTTAGCTTTTTTGCCTCTAAAGCTTCTAAATAAGCTTTAGCTTCTAAAATAGTTTTAAAGTTATTATGTGCAATTCTTGTTTCAATATTATATAGTTTTACAACATCATATGAAAATGAATTTGTATCAAAATTATTCTCTTTTATAAAGTCAAATGAATCATAAATATTTCCAAAAGAAGAAATTTCAATCATATAGCTATCATCATCAAAATTTAAAAAGTCTTCTTGAAATTTTTTAATATTATCATTAATTGAAGGTTCAGGAAGAGGAATATCTTTTATTATTTTTTCTTTTTCTTCCAATAAGTTTTTTTCAACTTCTTCTTTTTTGATTTTTTTGCCTGTATTTAAATCTAAATCAATACTATCGCCATCTTTTGGCAAGATTACTCTTTTGTAATCACTACTGCTAAAATCAATAAATCTTGAATTTTCTGGGTCTACATCAAAAAATGATGATAAATCTCCTGTTAACTCTAAGATATTAAAAAAGTCTGTTATATTACTTTTCTCATAATTTACAAGCTCTGTTTCTGCTGCATTTAATTGTCTTTGCCCTTGTAACAAAGTATTTAAATCCTGTTCTCCAAGCTTAAATGTATCCCAATAAGAACTAACCATTTTTCTAGATGCTTTTATTTCTGCAATTGTACTATCTAATGCTTGAGAAACTGAGCTTATTGAAGTATAAATCTTCGATAAATTCCATTTTAACTTTCTTTTTTCTTCAGATAATTTATAGTTTAAATCCCGTATTTTACTATTTGATTCAAGAACTTTATTTTTATCTCTTCCACCATTGAATATATTATATGAGAGTTTTATTTTTCCATTTAAATCAGATTCTTCTTCATCTAAATCTTCTGCTGCAGTACTTTTTTTATATGAAAGTTCAAAATCAACTTTTGGCCTAAATTTTGCCTTTGCTCTTTTTTGAATAAATTTTTCATCTTCTATTGATTTGTAATAATTTATTAAATCTTTGTTATTTTCCAAAGCTCTTTTATAGAGTTCATCAAAATTGCTTACATCTACATCAAAATTTCTTTCATAGGGTAATGTTTTTTCAAAATTTACTCCAACTATATATTCATAATATCTTAATGATTCAATAAATTTTGAATTAACTTTTACTAACTTTGTCATAGCATTTGCCACATTTGCTTTTATTGAAGTTAAATCGCCAATTGAAGCTGCTCCATTCTCATATTTAATTGTAACAATTTCCAAAATCTTTTTTAATTTTTTCATATTTCGTTCATTTACCATCACTGAACGATTTGCAAAAACTACTCCAAAATAAGCTTTTATAGCTTTTTTTATTTCTTTGTCTAAAACATTTTTATATTGATTTTTTGCAACTTCTAACTTTTTTTCAATACTTTTTACATTGTTTAAGGTTGCTCCACCTGCATAGATATTTTGTCTTAATACTACCCTATAATTATTATCTTTGTAAAATTTAAATCTATTACCCTCTTCTCCACTAGGAGTAGATCTAGTTTTACCATAATTATATTCAGCATCAATAGTAGGATAATAATCAGCAACTGCATTTTTTAGTTTTAGTTCATATTGAATCACTCTTTCTCTAGCTGATTTTAATAAATCAGTACGAGATAAAGTTTCAAGAACTGTATCAATTAGTTTTACTTGTTTGTAATCTGAAAGATCAATCTTCCCTTTTTCTATATTTCCTTTGGAAACTTTAGGAGATGAATAATCACCTATGATTTCTTTCTTATTTATAACTTTTAAAGGCTCTTTTTTTCCTTTTATTTTATTTAATTTTTTTGGTGCGATTAAATTTAAATCTTTATTTTCATCATCAAGGGCAAAGGAATATGTAGTTATGAATATTAGTATTAATATATATTTAAATAAATTAATTTTCATTATCTTTTTATCCTAATTACTAAATAACCATTTTGTTCATTTACTTGTTCTTTTATTTGAGTGCTTGCTAATAAATCAACTCTTACATCTTTTTTATCATAGTCAAGCTTTCTTATTAAATTTCTAACCCCAATTGTTCTAGCTAATGAAATTTGTTTAGCTATAGTTGCACTAGCTTGTCCTTTTGGATCAGCAGCTGTAATCATAATTTTATGATTTTTATATTTTTCTTGTGTGTCTTTTATAAATACTTTTAATTTTTTTGTAATTGCATTATCAATGAAAATTTCATTTCCTTTAAATGAAATTATAAAATAATCTTTTGTAGAAATTGTTGCTTGTTTTGATTTATTATCATCATCTTTTCTATCTTTAACATCAATTCCTCCTGATTCAATTTCAGACTCTTTTTTCTCTTTTGCTTTTACAGTTTTTTCTTCAATAATCTTTTTTAATCTTATTATTTCACTTTGCATTTTTTGTACAGAAAGAGTAGGACTTGGTTCTTTTTGTGTAATAGATTCAATATCTGATTCACTTTGTTTAATTTTTTCTTCTTGGATTTTTATTTCTTTTGGATTATCATTTAAAATCAAGTCATCTGTAGTTATAGAACCAGTATATGAAACTTTATATTTAAATTGCGCGTAATAACCAAGATTTACTAAAACTACTAGTAAAAATAGCAGCATTACTAAAATAACTGATGAAAATATATCAACAAATGATGGCCAGGGGTTAAATTCTTCATCACATCTTTTTGCCATATACTAAAAACCTATTTACTTTCTATCTTATCAATTCGATTATTTAAAGAATTAACTAATTCTATAAGTAATTTATTATTCTCTTCTTGAAGGGCAAGGCTTTTTTTAACAGTTCTATGTTCTGCTAAAATAACATTTGATATTTCTTGTAAAGACTCTTCCATCATTGAAGCATTTGAAAATTGATTAACATTTAGTTCTCTTAAATTATTTACAACATTTTCAAGTAAAACTGATTCTTTTTCTGTACTTCTATTTGAATTAACTAAATTTTCTGTAATAAGATTATAAATATCTTCTGATGATTTATTTGATTTATCAAGTTTGTCAGTAAAGTCTCCCATCGTATCAACGAAGACATCTAAGAATCCACCTTTCATATTCATACCATCAGCTGTTGCAGGAATCATTCCCCTTATACCTTCAGCATCTTCCATAGATTCTGAAGTTTGAGAATCTATTATTTTCCCTTTCATCCAATCTTCAATATCATTCATAAAAGCAGCTTGATTTCGTGAAAGTATATATTGCATTACATTTAATATAATTGCAGAGGCAACTCCAAATAGTGAAGAAGCAAACCCAATTGACATACCACTTAAAGGGCCTGCAAAGTTAGTCATTACTTCACCGATATCAATATCATCACCACCAAAAGATAAAATAATTGCACCCATTTCATCAATAGCAACTAGAAGTCCTGTAAACGTTCCAAAAAGTCCTAGCATAAGTGAAGTTCCAACGAAAAAGCTTGTATAACTTTTTTGATTAAAGAATTGATCCATTAGCCATTCTGTTACATCTTTTGCTTCACCTTCTGTAAAATAAAGAACACCTTTTTTAGCTCTTTTATTAAACATATGTGCAATAGTTGCAGGAAAGATACCCGTAATTCCTTCTAAGTAAAACTCTAAAGCTTGACCTTTTTTATAAGCTAGAATACCAAAAGTACCAGAAAGCATGGTAAGTTTTATTGCTGCTTGATAAAGTATTAAAAGTCCAATTGAAAATATTGTTAAAATTGCAATATTAAAAGTTATCGTTGCAATAAAAAATGATTTAATTAATTCAAGATTTGAAAAAATTAAAAAAACCAAGAAAAGAATAAATATAAAATAAATCTTTAATATTTTTATACGTCTCATCAAAGTCCTTCTAGAACATAAATAGTAATATTGAGATTACTAAACCTAAAGCAACTGTAGTAACAGTTTTTGTCATGTTGTGAACAATATTAACAAAAGCACGACTTCCATCAACTGTTTCACCAAATACAATAAGCCCAATAACATTACCATTTATGTCAGAAACTTTATAAGAAGCTCTAAAGTATGTTTCATCAACAGAATAACCAACTTCAAGCATCTCTTTTAATCCATCTTTACCTAAGTCAATAATCTTTGAAAAAAATTGTCCATCATATTTTAATTCTTCAACATGTAAAGTGTCAACCACTTCCCTATATTTTCCATTTCTTGTTTTTATTGATAATTGATTTAACATTCTTTCTTCAAGTAAGAAAAGAAAAACAACATCATCTCTTAAATACTCTTTCTTTTGATTATGAAGTTCATCTTTTAACTCTAAAATACCAACTAAAACACCATCTTTCATAATTGGTTCAAGATAAACATAAAATATACCATCTTGTAATACTTCTATTCCAAATATTTTTGATTTTGTAGTTATTACTGAGTTTACACTATTTCTATATTGATTAACTTGATTTAAAACTGGATAAAACTTTAAATGAACAGTTTCAAAACCAGTTTTTTTAAATTTTTCATTAAAATCATTTATTTTTTCTTCCACTAATGCAATTTCATTATTGTCTATATTATTAATAAATGTTTTGTTTGATTCAAGAGCAATAATAATTTTTTTATAAGATTCTTCTTTTTTGAAAACTCTATTTTTATAGTTTTTAACATAATTATTTGCAATGTTATTATAAACATCTCTTGAAACGTTATCTGTTAGACTTGTAAGAATATACAAAGATAAAAAGATACCTGAGATTGAAAGAACAGCAAGAATTGTAAACCACAATCCTTTCTTTTTTTTCAAATCTTTTAGAAAATTTTGAAGAAACTTAAAAAAACTAAACATATGAACCCCGAAATATAACTTTAAAGTTAATTATGCTACCCAAAAGCTACTTAAATTTTGACTTAATTAGCATAAAAATAATAAAAGAATAACAAAATAATGACAATCTATTGCTCAACTAATGCATTTTTTCCAATGTTCTTTAAAGGTTTAATAATATATTTAAGAATTGTCTTCTTTCCAGTTAAAATATTTATATTTGCAACCATTCCAGGAAGGATTGGCAAATCAGGTGCAAATTGATTTACATCAGCTTTTACTTTTACTAAATAAAATACACTTCCACTTCTATCTTCAAAAGAATCGGCTGAAATAGAGATTATTTCAGCATTTAATAAGCCATATTTAGAAAAATCATAAGCAGTAATTTCAACAGAAACATTTTGCCCACTCCAAATCAAGGCTCTATCTGAGGTATTTATTCTAGCTTCAATAGTTAAAGAATCTTCAATTGGAGTAATCTCAGCCATTTTATCTCCAGCTTTTACTATTCCTCCAACTGTATAAAAATATAATTTATTAATAATTCCATTTACAGGAGAGACTACTTCTTTTCTAAGTTCTCTATCTGTATTAGCTTTCTTTTTTTCAATTAATTTATTAATCTCTGCTTTTATGCTTGAATATTTTTGTAAATGTTTTGATCTTATTTCTGATTTTACAGTTTTGATTTTTCCTCTTGCCTCTTGAATTTCTTCTTTTATAATGGGAATAGAGTTTCTTGTTTCTGATAATTTAGTAACAATACTTTGCTTTTTTGAAAGTTCACTTATATATTCTTTTTTTGAAACAGCATTTTTCCTATACAAAGATTCAAGTATTTTCATATTTGCTTGAGCAAGATTTAATTCTAAATTGAGGTTTTCATATTTAGTTTCTGCTTCTTTTAGCTTGTATTTTTTTTGTTTTAATTGATCTTCTGCAATACTAATTTTAGTTTCTCTATTTTTTAAATCTTCGTTAAAAATTCGTTTTTCATTTTCTACAATATCAGGAATTTTTTCAAGTGATTCTTTTGGAAAAATAATTTCTTTTCTTTCATCAATTGAGGCTTTTAATCTTATTAAATTTGCTTCAAAAGCTAATAAATCTATCTCTTTTGCTTTTAAATCTGCTTTAAAAAATTCATTTGAAAGAGTATAAATAACATCGCCTTTTGAGACTTTATCTCCCTCTTTTACAGCTATATTAGAGATAATACCACCTTCAAAGTTTTGTAATATTTTTGTTTGGCCAGATGGTACTACTTTTCCACTTCCTCTTACTACTTCATCAATCTCACTTAAAGAAGCCCAAGCTAGAAATGCAATAAAAAATAACATAATAGGAACAACTGAAACATAATAATTCCATTTTGTTTCTTCAAATAATCTAGCACTCATTTATACTTGCCTTTTTTGTTGTAATGAAGCTAAGACTTTATCTTTTGGTCCATCCGCTACTATTTTACCATTGTTTAATACAATCACTCTATCTACAAGCTCTAAAGCTGCAAATCTGTGAGTAATTACAATTAATGTTTTATCTGATAATATTTCTTTTACATGTTTTATCAAAGTTTTTTCTAATCCAACATCTAAGCCTGTTGTTGGTTCATCTAAAACCATAATTGGAGGGTCATTTAAAATTGCCCTTGCTAATGCTACTAAATGTCTTTGTCCCACAGAAAGATTCGAACCACGTTCCCCTACTTGCAAACCATCACCTTGACCTGATTTTTTAATTAACTCATCTAATCCTGTCAATTTGATTAAAGCCATCATTCTTTCTTTACTAATAGGCTTTGATATTTCAATATTCTCTTTTAGTGAACCTGAAAATAAAAATGGCTCTTGAGGCATAACTCCAACATTTTGCCTAACTTCAACAGGATGAAGTGTCGAAATTTCATGTCCATCTAAATAAATACTTCCATTTGTAGCTGTATCTAGTCCTGTTAAAAGCCTTAAAAAAGTTGTTTTCCCAGCTCCTGTTTGTCCAATAATTCCAACTTTCTCGCCTGCTTTTATTTTTATATTACAATCCATTATTGAGGCATATTTACTATTTTTATAGAAAAAACTAACATCAGAAAACTCTATATCACCTTTTAATTTTCCAATACCTACTTCCACATCTTTTTCATTTTCTAAAGGCAAATGCCAAAACTCATTTATATTATTTAAAGATTCTTTTATTTCTTTGAGTCTAATAACCATCATAGAAGTTTGAATAACAGGAACCATAGCCCTACTTGAAAGAATAGTTACAGCAATTAATCCCCCAACCGTTAGGTTTTTATTTGCAATTTCAAAAACTCCCACAACAATAACAGCCATAGTAACAAATTGTACTACTGTTTGTGATAGATTCATTGAAAATACATTTAATGATTGGATTTTGTGCCCAATATTATCTGTAACAGCAACTAAGCTTCTCCAATTAAATAGCTTTGTAGAACTTGCATTTGAAAGTTTTATTATCTCACTTCCTTGTAAGGTTTCAACTAAATAGGAGTTTTTTGATTGTATATTTTCAATATTTTTTTTACTTAAGTTTGCAATTGGTATTTGCATAATTACATTAAAAATAATAATAATAATTGCAACTATAAGAGGAACTGCTGCAACAGCAGGAGAGATAATAAATATTACAATAACAGCCATAAAGAAAAAAGGTAAATCGATAATTTGAAGTATAGATTTTGTAGCAAAGAAGTCTTTTATTTGACTTAGTTCTCTAAAAAGATTTGCTTTTGAACCAATTAACATATTGTCATACTCTGATTTTAGGTTAAGCATTCTTTTCATTAGCTCTTCTTCTAAATAAACCCCTAGTTTTTTTCCTACTTTTTCAATAATATGATTTCTTACACTTTTAAAATATATATCAAAAAGTAAAATAATAACAACACCAAAAGCTAAAACAAAAAGTGTTTCCACTGCATTATTTGGAACAACTCTATCATAAACACTCATTGTAAATAAAGGCACAGCAAGGGCAAAGATATTTATAAAAAAAGTAAGAAAACCTATTTCTATATATGAACGCCAAAAAGTCTTAACAGGATTCCAAAACCAAGATTTACTCCTAGTTTCATTTAACATTTTCTCTTTTTTTGCATCTCTAAATATTAAAATTGCTTTTTTAAAATGTTTTAAAAAACTAGGATTTTCTTTTATTTGCTCTTTTGTTTTTGGATTATAAAGATATACGTCTCTATCTTTTTTAATATATACAAAAGGATTATCGTTTTTATCTAGAATAATACAAGGAAAAAAATGAGAAGGAATTTCTGAGGCTAAAATATCTTTTTCAATAGCACTTAAACCTACTTCATTTGCAACATCAATCGCTATTTCAGGAGTAAATCCTAAAGTAGATTTTGCAGAGAAATTTTGTATGGTTTCTAAGGAAATATCTCCAAAATAAAAATCTAATATATATTTTAGCGAATATAATAAAGGAAAATCTTCTCTTTGTTTTTGTTCTTCTATTTCATTATTAATTTCACTATTTAAATTTTGTTCCACTATTTTCCTATACAATTTTAATATTTTTTATTTTACTTTTATTCTAAAATTACTAAAAATCTTAGCATAAATAGACTGAAATACGCTTTCCCAAACGCCAAGGCTTTTTTGTCTAAAAATTGTAACACTTTTATACCAAGAAGAATTAGCTCCTTTTATTTGCCATCTCCAATCAGGAACTTTTGGAACTAAAACCCAAGTAGGGATATTTAAAGCGCCACAAAGATGTACTACTGAAGTATCTGAAGAGATTACTAAATCAAGTTCTTTTATTAAAGAAGCTGTTTTGGAAAAATCACTCAAGTTGTTTGTATAATCAATTATTTTATCTTCTAAACCTAAGTCTTGAATCTCTTTTTTATCTTCTCCAATTTGTAGATTATAGACATTTATTTTATCATTATTTATAAGAGGTAAAAAGCTTTTTAGTTGTAATACTCTTTCTTCATAACTTTCTGATGTCGTTGAAGCTGACCAACATATTCCTATATTTAACTTTCCTTTTTCTTCTTTAACTTCTAATTCTTTATCTTTTGAAGCATATAAATATGGAGTTTTCACTATTAGTTCTTTTACAGAAGAAAGTCCTAAAATATAAGGCATACTCATTATTGAAAGATGATAATCAAAGTTTGGTGTAGCTTCACTTCTATTTGTTAGAATATCAATCTCATCAATACACTTAAAAAGTTCTTTTAGTTCATCTCTACATTTAACTACAATTTTACATTTAAATTTCTCTTTTAATAAAGGAAGAAATCTAATTAATTGAATTGAGTCCCCAAAGCCTTGTTCACTGTGAAGTAAAATAGTTTTATTTTCGACGTTTTCAACCCCTTTAAACATAGGTTTTGAGAAAATATCTTTATTATTTAGAATATGTCCAGACATTTCTTCCTTTTTAAATCTCCATTCATACTCTTTAAAACCTTCTTTTAAATCCCCTTTTGCTAAAAGAATAGTTGCTAAATCAAAGTGAGCATTTTCAAAATTTGGATTTAATTCAATTGCTTTTTTATATGCGTCTATAGCTTTATTTGTTTGTCCCAAATATTTATATGAAGTTCCTACATTACTATAAGCATTTGAGCCATTAGGCTCTAAATCAATAGATTTTTCATGATATTTTGCAGCCTTTTTATAATCTTTTAGCTTGTTATATACATTTCCCAAATTTGTATATGCACCTGCATTTTTAGGGTTAAACTTTATTGCTTTTTCTAAATTTTCTATTGCTTTTTCATGCATTTTAAGTTTGTTATAACAAGCCCCTATATTAGAAAAGACTTCTGTATACGAGGGATTTATATTAAAAGCTATTTTAAAAATATCTATAGCTTGTAAATATTTTTTTTGTTTATAAAGGATTACTCCAATATTATTTACTGCTTTTTCAAACTTTGGATTTACTCTAACGGCATTTTTATAAGCACTAATTGCTTTTTCATCATCATTTAGCTTTTCAAAAACCATTCCTATGTTATTATATCCATGATAATTTTTTGGATTTGCTTTTATTCCATCTGCATATACTTTTAATGCTGCTTTATAATTTTTTGTATCTTTTAAAAGATTTCCTAAATTATTATATGTCATATAATTTTTTGGATTTAAATTAATAGCTTTTATATAACAATCATAGGCTTTTTTATTTTCCCCTTGTGCTCTATAAATAACCCCTAAATTTCCTAAAGCTTCATTGTTTTTTTCATCTAATTTTAAAATCTCTAAATAGTTTTTTTTTGAAACTTCTAAGTCATTTTTCAAATAAGACTCATAGGCTTTTTTTAATAAATTTATAATATTTTCTTTACTGCTCACTTATCTTTCCTTATCTTCTTTCTTCACTTATTTTTCTCATTGGATGAAAACTACTGTCTTCTATTTTTTGCATTTTATCAACTTTTATTTTCGAACTTTTAGGAATACACAACATATTAACTGAAACAATATTTCCAAAAATATTATTTTGATTATTATAAAAATTTTTTGGATTATAAAGTCTTGGAAGATGCCAATAAAGTTCATATTCTAATTCTTTTATATAATCAATTAAAGAGTGAGATTTTTCTTGTCTATCATTTTCTAAATATAATATAGGTTTAAATTTTTCTATAAGTTTTTTAGAACCTTTTAAAACTTCTTTTTCCATGCCTTCAACATCTATTTTAATAAATTTTACTTTATTAAGTTCATCTATAAATGAATCCAATTTTTTTTGAACTACTGGCTCTCCATTTTTAAATCCATCTACACTTACTCCTCCAAAATTGCCATTTTTTAAGTAATCAAGGGGTGGAATTAGAATTGTTTTTTCTTCATTTCCTAAGGCCATTTGATATGTATATACATTTGTCATGGAATTTATAGCAATATTTGCACAAAGTGTTTGAAATACGATTCTTTGGGGCTCAAAGGCTAGAACTTTTCCTTTTTCCCCTACTTTATTTGAAAAATACTGAGTATGTGTGCCAATATTTGCACCTACTTCAATAATAGTGTCATCTTCTTGGCAAATTTGAGAAAAAAGTTCTACTTCTAATTGTGAAAATTCTCCATAATTTTCAATAGAACGCCCCACATAAATGTCATTTTTATTATATAAACAAAATCCCTCTTTTGCTTTTACTAATTTATTAAATTTTTGTTTATTCATTCATTATTTTCCTGATAAGACTTTTGGGAAATTTGATAAAGATTTTATATGTGCATCTATAATACCCATCCAACCTTTTTTTGCCCAAGAAGCAATAATAGAATCTTCAATATTAACTAATTTCTTTACATCAACTATATAAAACTCTTCTAAAAAAGTTTTTTCTATATCATTATTTTTTACTTTAAAATCTTTTTTAATTAATAAATCATTCTCTTTTAATTCTTGAACAATTTTTCTTGAAATATCTCTTTGTCTATTTAATTCTCTTATTGTTTCTACTTTTGAATTTACATTTTCACTTAATTGTTTATCTTTTGTAAAAATATTTTCTTTTTTCTTTTTACTTACATATTTTGAGTTATTATCAATTGAGATAACACTAGAAAAAGTGCCTTCTTCATTTTTAATATCTACACTTAAAAATGGGTAAGTTCTAACAAAGGCTGGTATATATGCATTTTCTTTATTATAAATATTTAATTCAGTTGTAATACCTGTAAAAGCTGTAAACTCACCTCTATCAAGAGAATTAATAATAACAGGACAATCGTGTGCTGCTGTCCAAATTTCAGAAAAACCTAGAGGGATTAAACCTATATTTTTTGCTACTAAAATAGTATTCACTTCGTCAAATTTAAAACCTTTTAATTTTTCTTTATCTAAAATTTCTATATTTTTGTACATTCTTTTCTCCTGTTATGGTTGTATTATAATATCTAAAGTAACTTGTGTTCCATTATCATCAAGAGTATATGATCCACTAGTAATTGCTGACCCTGAATCTCCATATAATGTATCATCTCCTGTTCCTGTAGTTCCATTACTATCTGTGAATTTTAATTTTGAAGCATCATCTGAATCCAAAATTAAACTCAATTTATTGCTTCCATCTGTCCAAGCTCCAATTAACTCTCCTGTTAATTCAAATTCAGCTCCAGAAGAAGCATTTAAATCAAAATTTGTAAAATCAAGACTCTCTATATTGTCAAATGAATTGATATGTCCAAACTCTTCATCTGCTGTAATTGCATCTGAAGTTCCAGTTAAATTAACTTTGTCTCCTGTTGTATCATTTCCTCCATTAATTATTTTAGTATCAATATTTGTAAAATCAAGAGTAAATTCATCATTCCCATCTTCTCCATTTATATTTGCTGGTTCATCACTTGTGATATTTAATTTATCATTTCCATTTGATAAATTAAGATTTTCAAAGCCATTTACCTTACTAAAGTCTAAATCTGTTTGATTTGTAAACTCATTAGTAAAGCTAATAGTGTCATCCACCCCATCACTATCTGTTAAATTCATAGTCATATTATTAAACTGGTTTGCTGAATCGAATTCTACTTCATTTGTTCCATTTGCAAAATTAATATCTTTTATAGAAGCTGAATTATCAACATTATTGAAATCAAGTGTACCTGCATTTGAATAATCAATTGTAATATCATCATTTATATCTGTACTTGAAAGTTCTAAATCTAAATTTGTTGCAAGATCAGATTCTGATACAGTCGCAGTTACTTTTTGATTTGTAGCATTTGCTATTGTATTTACATTTACACTTGAAGTATCATCATTTATTGTTACTTCTTCATTTCCAAGTCCTGCAAAATTATCTTTATTTGTTACATAAAGTGTTTCTAAGTCTGTGAAATCACCAGTAACTTTAGTAGCATTTACTGTTATATCATTTGCAGTTTTAGCATCTAAACTATTAAGGTCTGTAGCAGTTGCTGTTGCACCATTTACAGTTAATGATATTTCATCTATTGATTTACTTGTAAGAGTACTATTTAAAGTAGCAGCATCATTAGCCGCAGCTGTTGCTGTAATTGCACCTGAGGTATCAGCTGAAACAATATTTATATCACTTATATCTGATGTTCCACTTAGTGTTGCTGTATAATTTGCATTTGTATTTATATCTGCTGCTGCTATTGCTGCTAACTCTGCCCCTGTTCCTGTTATGTTTGTTATACTTGTAGCATCTACGGTTATAGATGTTTTTCCATCTAAATTTAAAAGATCACTAGCACTTGCTGTTGTACCTGTTGTAGTTAAATTAAGTTTATCAGATGCACTTGCATTATTTAAGGCAGTATTTAAACTACTTGCTGTTCCTGCTGTTACAGTAGCTGTTACATCGCCACTTGTTTTTCCTAGGATAGTGTTTACATTTGCAGCACTTTGTGTATCACTTATAGTAACTGCTTCATTTCCAAGTCCTACTATTACAGATGAAGAATAAAGTGCGTTTAAATCACTGTAGCTATCAGTAAGACTAGTAATAGAATTGGCATTTATTGTTTCAGATGTTTTAGAACTTAAAGCTAATAAATTATCAACTGAAGCTAAAGTTCCATCTGTAAGGGTTAAAGTCAATTTATCAGCTGTATTTGCATTTAATAAAGCTGCATTTAAAGCTGAAGCTGTTCCTGCTGTTACTACTGCTGTTACAACTCCTGCTGTATCATTTGCTATTGTATTTACATCTGTTGCACTAGATGTATCACTTAAAGTTGTTGCATAGTTTGTATTTGTTGTAAAACTTACATCATTTACAATAGCTAAGACATCTGCTGTTGTTCCATCAAGTGTTGTTGAAGCTTGAATATCTATATTTCCAGATGTTGCTGTATTTACTATTTTTGCATCTGCTGCGCTTAGAGTATCTGAAATAACTACATTCCAATCTCCATCAATTCCTGCGCTTGTTTTATTTGTGATTAAAGTTTTTACATCTGATATTGAACTACTTGTTATATTTGCAATACTTGAAGCGTCTACATTTATTGATGTTTTTGAATCAATAATATTTAAATCTCCAGCTGTTGCACTTATATCTGCTAGAATAATTGTTAAAGCATGAACTCCTCCAGAAGAAGTTAATGTTTTAAGAGTAGTTACATCTCCTTGAGTGATTGTTGCTGTTATTGTTCCTGTAGTTTGTGAGTCAATTGCAATTTGTTCTGAAACTGTTGCTTCTCCTACAGTAACTGTAACATCAACATCCACGGCTGTATCTATCCCACTAGCTTCTACTACTGTTTTAATATCTGTTGCTGTTCCTGTAATTGTATTTACATTTGTATCTGTATCAATAGCTTTAGATGTTTTTGTATCAAGTGTTATAAGTTCTGAGGCTACGGCACTTGTATCTGTTACTGTTATATTTAAAGAATTGTTTCCATTATCATTAGTTAAATTAGCTAAAGCACTCATAGAACCGTCACTAATGTCAGCTGTTATAATACCTGTTGTTATATTATCCATTGAAACTAGCTCTAAAGCTGTCATTGGGTCACTAACCTTTGCATTTATATCTGTTGCTGTAACAACTGTTGAGGAGTTAATTACTGTTGTTATATCTGCTTTTGTTCCTACAATTTCATTTAAGGCTACGGCTGTTTCTATATTTACAGATGTTTTTGTATCAAGAGTAATAAGCTCAGAAGCTAAAGCTGTTGAATCTGTTACTGTTATGTTTAAAGCATTATTTCCATTACTATTAGTCAAATTAGCTAAATCACTCATAGCTCCATTACTAATATTAGCTGTTATTACTCCTGTTGTTTGTGCATCTATAGCTATTTCTTGGGCTACTGTTGTTGTTCCTGAATCTATATTTATATTAACATCGCTTGCTGTGTTAATTCCACTAGATTCTACTACTGTTTTAACATCTGCTGCTGTTCCTGTTATCGTATCTACATTTGTATTTGCATCTACTACTACTGATGTTTTTCCATCAAGAGCTTTTAAGTCAGAAGCTACGGCACTTGCTCCTGTAACTACTAAAGTCAAGGCATCATTAGCATCACTATTTGTCAAATTGTTATTTAAGTTTGCTGCTGTATCAGATGTAACTGTTGCTGTTACTACACCACTTGTATCGCCAAGCACTTTACTTACATCTATAGCACTTGAAGTATCACTTATAGTAACTGTATAATTTGCTGCTGTAGTAAAAGTAGCATTTGTATTCTCTACTATTTCTAACATTTCAGACATAGTTGCTGTTGAAATACTTATAACATTTGATAAATCAATTGCATTAGTTGAAGCATCATTTACTGATTTTATCTCAGTACCTGTTAATGAAGTATCATTTAATTTTAAAGTACCTGTTCCTATTCCATTTTGTCCATCAAATTGAGAATAATTTAGAGTAAGTACATTTCCACTTTCAACATCAAAAGTATCTATAAAAGTATTAATATTTACTCCACTTATATCTTTATCAATATTCACATCAAGAGTAACAGTTCCAGTTCCTTTACTTACATTTATATTAGTAAAGTCATGGCTACTTTCGTCAGAAACAATTATTAAATTTCCTGTTCCATTTAATGTAATATCTATATTTTTGGCAGATAAATCTTTTGCATTTAAAGTAAGACTATCATTATTTGCAACTATAATTGTGTCAAAATTTAATAATGTAACAGAAGATAAATCAAGTTGGTCTCCGCTTAATTGTAGTGTATTATTTCCACCACCACCATCTAGTGTATCAATATTTGTTACATCAGATACGACAAAAGTATCGTTTCCTTCTCCACTTATAATATTTTCTACTTCTTCTAAAGTATCTGTATTTCCGCCACTTGCAACAGTTGCACTTGTATTTCCACTATTTACAGTAACTGTTGCAGCAGCTCCCATTCCTGTATAATCTGCTGTATCAATTCCTTGGGAACCATTAAAAGTGATATTATCAGTAGCATTAGTTTTTAAGGTATCATTTTGTGCTGAACCTAAGAATTTTTCAAAACCTA
Organism: Halarcobacter sp.; assembly: GCA_030145305.1. Lineage (GTDB taxonomy): Bacteria > Campylobacterota > Campylobacteria > Campylobacterales > Arcobacteraceae > Halarcobacter. Next base: position 56,433 of record JAQYVX010000002.1, read on the forward strand.
CAAAAGTATCAGTTCCAAAACCTGTAGAAGTTCCATTATTATCACTTAGATTTATTGTAATATTATTACTTGCATTTGCGAAACTTAAAGTATCAATTCCTGCTCCATCTCCACCTTTTAGGGTGTTATTGTAAATATCACCTTCAACTGTATCACTTCCTGTTCCCATTTGTAAGTGTTCGATATTTTCAATAGTATCATTTCCTGATCCCGTTGCTGTTTTATTATGCAAACTTACTGTTATATCATTGCTTGTAGCTGTATAATCTAACCAATCTCCAGAATTATGGCTTCCTCCATCTATAGTATCATCACCAATTCCTGAATAAATTGTATCATCTCCTGCTCCACTGCTAAGAATATTATTCCCACTTACACCTTTTATAATATCAGCAAGATTTCCACCTGTAAGGATATTATTCATGTTATTACCAGTCAAATCATTTGAAGCAGTTAAAGAACCTATTATTCCTTCAACATTTGTAAGGTTATCAGTAAATAAGCCATTAATATTATGATCTACGTTTGTACTATTGCCATCATTTGCTAAAGTTACAGTAATACCTATAGAACTAGAACGATAATCAACTGTATCAATATTTATTCCTCCATCTATAATATCCCCTCCTGAACTTGCTTTAAAAAGGTCATTTCCAGAATCACCAAATAAATTATCTATTCCAATTCCACCATCAAGATAATCATTTCCAGCTCCACCATGTAAAGAATCATTTCCAGCTAATCCATATATAGAATCATTTCCACCTTGTCCATAGATAATATTTCCTACACTTGCATCATTATCTCCTGTTAAATTATCTTCAGAAGAACTTCCTACAATATTTTCAAAACCTGAAATAGTGTCATTTCCTATATCAGTACCTGTTGAAATTGAATTTTCAAGATTTACTGTAACTCCTGATAAAGAGTTAGTATAAACTAAAGTATCAATTCCAGTTCCACCTTCTAATATATCATTTCCAGTTCCACCTTCAACAATATCATCTCCAGCTCCAGCATCAATATTATCATCTCCACCTAAGGCTTGAATATAATCATTTCCAGCTTTTCCTGTTATTGTATTATCTTTCCCATCTGCTCTAATATAATCATCTTCATCACTTCCATCAATATGCTCAATACCATAGAACTTTGTTGAGTTTCCATTAAATTCAATATTATTATCAGTTGTCATATCAACTGTTATTTCATAAGAAGAAGATTCTTCATCAGGATTTACTAAAATATTAGTATTTGTATCATTTACTGTTCCAGTTTCTGTGTTTACTAAAATTATTTTATCATCATTACTATTATCAGTGCTCTCATCTCCACCATAAATATAATCAGATTTTCCAGCTTCATTTGTAGAGATTGTAAAAGTATCTGCACAATCTTTTCCATATAAAATATTTGTAATACCATTTTGTCCAATGATAGTATCATCATTTTTTGTAGCAACAACATTTTCTATAGTTGTAATAGTTTGAGTATTATTAAAAGCATCTGTACTTGTAGAATTTTCAAGATCTACAATTATACCTTGAGTTCCATCTTTGAAAACAACTGTATCTTCAGCCGCACCACCTGAAATAGTATCAGTTCCTTCTTCATCATAAATAGTGTCATCTCCACCATCTCCTGATAAGTTGTCATCTCCAATTCCACCTCTAATAGTATCTTTATTCTCTCCACCTCTAATAGTATCATTTCCAGCATCACCATAAAGAGTATCATCACCAGCATCACCATCTATAGTATCATTATCATCTCCACCATAAATTATGTCAAGTCCACTTCCACCATCTATATCATCAGCTCCTGCTTGTCCATAAATAGTATCGTTTCCATCTCTTCCTGAGATATAATTGTCATTTGCATCTGCACTTATAATATCTGCATAATCTGTGAGAATAAATCTTTCAATATCTGCTACTGTGCCATCTTTGTAAATATAATCAGTAAACCCTCTTCCATCAGTAACTTCATAGAAATCATAATTTCCATCAGCTAAAGTTTTAGCTCCATTTACAGCTTTTGAAACAATTGAATTACTTTCATTTGCATCACTTGTATCTCCATCACCATTTAAATCTACATCTGTAAGAATAATTCTAGAGCCTTGATTTTCCCCAAAATGATCATCATAATTTAAGGTATCTATTCCTGATCCTCCAATAATAATATCATTTCCATAATTGGCACTAGCTTGATCATTTCCTGCCCCTAAATCATATAAGTCATCGCCTTGTCTTCCTAAAACATGGTCATTTCCATCATACATAACAAAAATATTTTGAGTATTACTTCCCCACACTGTTCTACTTGAGCCTATTTCTTTATCAATAATATTTTCTATATTATTAATACCATTTGAAGTAGAATTAAGGTCAATATTTACAGTATAATACTCTAAACTCAACCAATCTCCACCACCTGTATTAGTATCAGTATTAGAGCCACCATCAAGATAATCTTGCCCTGCTGAAGCAAAAATAGTATCATCTCCATCTCCTGCAAGAATAGAGTTTTTATTGCTATTTCCACCTAAAATATCATCTTGATTACTTCCTTTAATATTTTCTATTTGAGAAATATAATCAAATTCACTATTATCATTTATATTTATAACTTTTGAATAAGTTCCATCTAAAGTATCATTTGCACTATCATATGCTTCTGTTTGATTTAAATCTATAATTATTCCATCGCTTGAATCACTATAATCTATCCAATCTTCTTCAATATTTGAACCTGATATTGTATCTCCATATAAGATATCGCCATCAAGACCACCTGTTAAAGTATCAATTCCTTCTCCACCAAAAGCAACATCTTCTAAACCAGCTCCTGTTACAAGAGTATCAGAACCTGTTCCACCTATAAGTGTATCAACTCCACCTTCTCCGTATAGTTTATCAGCTCCACCATATCCATAGATTTTATTGGCATTATCATCACCTTTTAAAGTATCTGCATGATTTAGTGTTCCACCTATATTTTCTATATCTATAATTGCCCCAGTTTCAGTATTTCCATAACCATCATTAATTACAGTAGAAGTAGATAAATCTACATTAACAGCAGCGCCTGTATAATAAAAGTCTATTATATCTTCGTCTTCTCCACCATCATAAGTATCTGTTCCAGCTCCACCTCTAAGAGTATCATTTCCTTTATTTCCTAAAAGATAATCATTTCCTGCATTTCCATAAAGATTATCTGCCCCATCATTTCCAGCTATTGAGTTATTATTTTCATCTCCATAAAGTACATCATTATAAATTGTACCTTTTAAGTTTTCAATATTTGTAATTGTTGTTGTTCCTAAGCCACCTGTAACTGAACCATCATTTAATTTAGCATCAACAGCTTGGCCTAAAGCTTCAAAACTAAGCCAATCACCTCCACCTTCTCCTAAATTATGTCCGCCACCATCAATAGTATCTCCACCATCAGTTGCAATAATTGTATCATCACCTAAGCCTGCACTAATTTCATTAGTACCTACAGTACCTTTTATAATGTCATCATGAGTAGAACCTATTACTCTTTCTATTGAGACAACCTCATCTTTTCCATCAAAACCATCTTGCATAACTTGATGTGTAACAGCATCATTATTTTCATCTGTTTTATCTAAGTAAACTATTACACCTTTATTAGCATCTGCAAAATCAATGGTATCTGTAGCACTTCCACCATCAATATAATCATCTCCTGCTTGTCCTCTTATGGTATCATCTGCACTTCCACCATATAAAGAGTCATTTCCAATTCCTCCATAAATAGTATCATTTCCACCTTCTCCATACAAGGTATCATTATAATCATTTGCACCTACAGCAGTTCCATTAAATCCATAAATTTCATCTTCTTTAGCCGAGCCTTTGATTATTTCAAAATGATCTTTAAGAGTATCTTGACTTGTAGCAATATCTATCGTACCAAAATCACCACTTGCTCCACTTCCTAAGTTTGCAACTATTCCTGAAGAAGTTATTTGTTCATAAGTTAAAGTATCTGTATCTTCTCCACCTGTAATAATATTACTTCCATTTCCTGAATAAACAATATCATTTCCAGCTCCAGCATCAATTGAGTCATTTCCTGCACCTTGCAGTTTATTTATTTCATCATCTCCAGCTCCACCTAAGATAGTGTCATTTCCTTCTCCACCTTGTAAGATGTCATTTCCTTCTCCACCTTCAATAGTATCAATACCAACTCCACCATAAATCTTATCATCGTCCCCTTGACCTTGGAGTAAGTTAGTACCATCTACCCCATAAATAGTATCATTTCCGTCTCCACCTTGAATGGTGTTTGCTAAACTACTTCCTCTTACTTGGTCATTTCCATTTGTTCCTATAACAATTTCAATGCCTTCTATTTTATCTACAACAGCTGTTCCTGCATTTTCATATCCATCATTATTTGCTTGTTCTAAACCTAAATCTATGATAATTGCATTTCCATCATCATCAGTTGTAACTGTGCTATTGTTTGTATCAATGTTACTAAAATCTATAGTATCAATACCTTCTCCACCTATAAAAGTATCTTGACCTTTTGAAGCATAGAAAGTATCATTTCCTTTGTACCCATCAAGAATATTTATTTCATTAAAGTCATCACTACCTTTAATAATATCATTGTTTTTCGTACCAATAATATTTTCAATATGTGTTAAAGTATCTGTATTTGTTGGTGTTCCAATTTGTTTTATTTGATTAGTTCCTAATGATAAATCAGCATTTATTGCTCTTGTATCTCCAATATAACTATAATCTACTGTATCATTTCCATTATTTGTAGCAAGAGTTCCATCAAAGGTTCCTCCATAAATAATATCCCCATCAAGTCCACCTAAGATAGTATCGTTATCTCCTTGTCCTTGTAAAATATCAGCTCCAGCTCCACCTATAAGTAAATCATTTCCATTTCCACCTAAAAGTGAGTTTACTTCGTCATTTCCTATTAAAGTATCATTTCTACTTGAGCCTATAACATCTTGAATATCATAAAGTCTATCAGTACCCTCACCTACGGCTGTTTGTGTTCCAAGAGTAGTTGAAGTCTCTTTTGATAATTTTATATTTGAAATTGTAGAAGATAAATTTACAATAATATCATTTGAAGCATTTGTATAATCAACTACATCTCTACTACTATCTGTACTTGTTGAACTCTCTTCATTTCCATAAATAAAATCATCTCCTGAACCACCAGAAAGAGTATCAGCACCTGTTCCACCTATTAAAGTATCTGTTCCTGCATTTCCTGATAAAATATCTGAATCTTGTCCACCTTCAAATCTATTATCTTTAGAATCTCCAATAATAGTATCAGCTAGATTAGTACCAATAATATTTTCAATATTCTCAATAAACTCTTTATTTCCAAAACCATCATCTTGAACTTTATAAGTAGTATCATCAGCAATATTTTGAGTTCTTGTTAAATCAATATTTATTCCTGCTGTAATGTTTGCATCTGCAAAATCAATAGTATCACTACCTTCTCCACCATTTATATAATCTTGTCCTTCTAAGCCTCTTAAAGTATCATTATCAGCTCCAGCATAAAGGCTATTTGCTTTTTCATCTCCGGTGATATTATCAGCTCTATCTGTACCTATTACATTTTCTATATTTCTTAAAGTATCAGTTTTGCTATTTGAAATAGCCGTTCCTTCTGCATCATTACTAGCATTATTATCTGTATCTAAATCAACAGTAACCCCATAAGCTAAATCAGAGAAATCAGCGGTATCATTATCAGCTCCACCATCAATAATATCTGCATTTTCTCCTCCTCTTATAGTGTCGTTTCCAGCTCCTGTACTTATTTCATTTGCTTGACTATCTCCATAAATAGTGTCATTTCCAGCTCCTGTGATAATATTTTCAATACCATCTATGAACTCCTCATTTCCATGACCATCATTAATAACACGATAACTATCTTTACTTCCACTTATTTGAGATTTTGTCATATCAATGATTACATCATTTGAAGCTGTTCTACTTGTGAAATCAGCTGTATCTGTTCCACTTCCACCTATAAGTCTATCTTCTCCTTCAGCACCTTCTAAATAATCATCTCCTGATTTACCATCTAAAGTATTAGATTGATTATTACCTTTAATATAATCATTTATATCAGACCCTACTATATTTTCAATATTTGTAATTGTGTCTGTTCCATATTGATTATGTATATATTGCCCTGATGTATTTGCTAAATCAACCGAAATACCCGTAACTGTTTGTGAATTGTAAGTTCTAGTATCATCTGTAATTGATAAAGCACTATAGTCTAAAGTATCATTTCCACTATTTGTAGTATCATCGCCATTTATTGAATCATCACCAGTCCCTGCATAGATGTAATCATTTCCTTCTCCACCTTCTACAAAGTCATTACCAGCATTTTCATAAATAGTATCATCTCCTGCTAATCCTTTTAAAGTATTCTTTCCTGCATCACCTGTAATAATATCTCCACCTGAAGCTAAATCACTACCTATTATATTTTCAATACCACTAAAAGTATCTGTTCCTATTGAGGCTCCTACAGCAAAGAATTTGCTTAAATCTGCACTTACAGTTGAGCTTTCTTTTGAATAATCAACAGTATCTCCTGCCCCATCTTTTACTGTAGTTGAACCTTGTGAATCATCAATTTGGGTATGATTTCCACCCACAAGATTATCATTTCCAGCTCCACCTATTAAAGTATCATCGCCATCTCCACCATCAAGTTCATCTTTTCCAGCTCCACCATCTAAAGTATCATTACCAGATTCACCATAAAGTTCATCATCATCAGCTTCACCTAAGATATAATCAACTCCACTTCCACCATAAACAGTATCAAGACCTGCTCCACCTTTTAGTGTTTCAGTTCCTGTTGCATTTGCTCCACCATTTATATAATCATCACCAGCTCCACCATCAATATAATCAGTTCCATCATTTCCTAGAAAGGTATTTTTACCCGTATCTCCTACTAATGTATCTGATAATGATGTTCCATAAATATTTTCTATATTAACTATTGTATGATCATTTGATGTTCCATTTACCATTACATTTGAAACTGTTGAAGAAGCTAAAGTAACATCAATTCCTGTGCTTAAAGTTCCAACATCAAGATTACTATAATCAACGGTATCACTTCCTCTACTTAAATCTGATTCATTTCCACCATCAATTACATCACCTGTAAACTCTGTACCTTTAAAAATATCATTTCCACTATTTCCAAAAAGGCTATCAGCTCCACTTCCACCTGTGATATCATCATTTCCTTCTCCCCCTGATATATAATCAGCCTCACCTTTTCCATCTAAAGTATCATTTCCGGCTTTTCCTAAAAGGGTATTGATTTGTCCATCACCTACTATATTATCGTGAGTTGTACTTCCTATAATATTTTCTATATTTTTGATTTGATCATAATTTGTATCACCTGTAATAGTTACAGTTGCAGCTGTAGAACCTGCTAAGGTTACATCTATTGCATTATTTCTAGAACTATAATCAACAGTGTCTCCTGTACTATGATTAAGAGCACCATCTATAACATTTGTTTCATTTACTGCTGTTACAAAAGTATCATCATATTGTGAACCTAAAATATTTTCTATTGAAGTTAAAGTATCTACTATTCCACCGTTTTCTATTGCTGTATCATTTTCTAAGTTAACACTAACTCCTGTAGTATTATCATAGTCATATCGTACCTCATCAGTTCCTATTCCACCATCTAAAGTATTTTGTAAAGCACTTCCGGTAAAAGTATCATTCCCTGCTCCACCTATGATGTTTTCTATGCCATTTATAACATCATTATCTCCATTTGTTATAGTAAGAGTAGTATCTCCACTTGCTGCTAGAGTTGCTGTTATACTTTTTGTAATATCAGTAATTACACTATAATCAATAGTATCAATTCCCGTGTCTCCAACAATAGAATCAATTCCATCACTTGCATTCGTTGCTATAAAAGTGTCATTTCCAAGTCCACCATTAAGAATATCAGCTCCATCATCACCATATATGATATCATCGCCTGCATCTCCTAAAATACTATCAGAATCAGCCCCACCATGAAGTTCATCATTATCAGCTCCACCATATAAAGTATCTTCTCCTTCTTCACCAAAAAGAGTATCATTACCACCTCTACCTCTTAAGATATTAGTTACATTATTACCTCTAATATTGTCACCTTCAATATTAGAACCAGTTACATTCTCTATACCATAAAGTTCATCATCACCTTGATCATCACTACTTGCTGTTCCTTTTGCATTTCCATTAGCTAAATCTACAGTCATACCTTTTATAGCTTGTGAATAATCTACTGTATCATTTCCACTATCAGTTGATTCATCTCCACCATAGACTATATCTACTTTATTATCAGCTTGTTCAAAAGTGATAGTATCATTACCAGCTCCTCCATAAATAGTATCAGCACCTAAACCACCATTTAAATTATCAGCATCAGCTCCACCATATAAAGTATCATCGCCATCTTCACCATTGATATTATCTATTCCATCACCACCATAAAGGGTATCTTTCCCTGTACCACCTTTGATGTTATCATTTCCATCACCACCATAGATTTGGTCATCACCTGCTTTACCATCTAAAATATCATCACCACTATTTACTAAATCATCAGCTTCATTTCCACCATAGATTTTATCATCACCTGCATTTCCTATTAGAGTATCATTTCCTTGCATACCCTCAAATCTATTTAATTTAGAATCTCCTGTAATAATATCTTTACTATTTGTACCAATAATATTCTCTACAGCTGTTAAAGTATGGTCATTTGTATTTGTTCCAACAGTTACTTGGGCTATAGTATTTCCAGATAAATCAATAGTAACACCAGAAGTTAATCCTTGATAATTTACAGTGTCAAAACCTTCACCACCATCTATTTTATCTCCTGTTGTATCACCATCAGTTGACATTAGAATTATGTCATCATCTTCTCCACCATAAATAGTATCAGCCCCACCAGCTCCATTTAAAGTATCTCTTCCTTTTTGACCATAAATAATATTTTCTGCACTATTTCCAGTAATAGTATCATCTCCACCATCACTTCCTTTAATATTTTCAATACCATAAATAGTATCTTCTTTATCAATTCCTACTTCAAAAATATTGTTATTATTTGAGTCAACTATTACAGTTGAGCTAAGTATTCCATCTTGTAAAGTTACTGAAATTTTATTTTCACTACTATAATCTACAGTATCACTTCCTAAATCAGCTCCATCTTTTAATCCACCATAAATAGTATCATTTGAATCTGAACTTACAAAAGTGTCATCACCTTGATTTCCTTGAAGTGTGTTTACAGCACTACTTCCTTTTATAATATCATTGCCTTGACCTGCTATTGCATTTTCTATAGAATAAAGCTCATCTTTGTCTGTTGTATTTACTAAAGCTTCACCTGTTTGTAAATTTATATTTATATTATCACTTGTAACATATTCATAACTTACTGTGTCATTAATAATTAAATTTTCAGTTGTACCATCTAAATGTCCATAAATTTTGTCATTTCCAGCTCCACCTTGAAGAGTATCTTCTCCGCTCCCACCTTCTAATTTATTAGCTTTTCCATCACCTTTAATAATATCATTGGCATTACCACCAATAAAATTCTCAAAACCTTTAATAGTATCAGTATCACCACTTGCAATATTAACTTGCCATGAATCTGTTCCATTTCCTGTTTCAAATTCATGAGTAGCATTTCCACTTATATCAATATTTATAGATTCATTTAAATTTGAATAATCAAGAGTATCACCATCTCCTGTTCCACCATCATATTTATCAGCTCCATCAAGGGCAAAACTAGCTACTACTGTATCATTTCCTTCTCCTGCAAATACTGTATCTGCACCGGCTTTTGCTTCTATATAATCATCACCTTTTTGTGACGTAATTATATTATTTTGAGAACTTCCATAAATAGTATCTGCTTCAAAATTTGAACCTATAACATTTTCTATTCCATAAAGATCATCTATCCCTTGACCTTGGTCACTAACTGCACCTATTGATTTACCTATATAAACACTATCACTATCATCTAAATCAAGGTTTATAATTAATGATTCTAAAGCATTTGTATAATCTACTGTATCTATTCCACTATCTGTGTGTGTAGTTCCAACTAATGTTCCACCATAAATCTTATCACTTCCAACTCCACCTGTTAAAGTATCATTATTAGCTCCACCTTGTAAAATATCATCTCCACTTCCACCTAAAAGTTGATCATCTCCAGCCTCACCTTTTAAATTATCTTTTCCATCTTCACCATAAAGAGTATCATTCCCATCTTGACCTAAAAAAGTATTATTTTCTTTATCACCTTTTATATAATCATTATCTTGTGTTCCAACTACATTTTCTACATTTACTATTTTGTCATTTTCTTGAGCATTTATGATTACCTCACTTTGGTTTGCACTATCTAAAATTACTCTTATCCCTTCTGTTCCAGCATCTGCATCACCTGCAATAATAGAATAATCAATAGTATCTTTAGTACCCTCTCCTCCATCAAAATAATCAGCTCCATCGTTTCCTGATTCTAAGCTATCATCATTATTTACATCAAGTCCTGAGATAAAAGTATCATCACCTTTCCCACCTGTAAAGCTATTATCTTTATCACTTCCTATAACAATATCATTTTGAGAAGAACCTATTATATTTTCAATGTTTACAATAGTGTCTTTGTCATCATTGGTTCCACCATTATCTACTACTATTTGTTCATTTGTCGTACTTAGATTTACAGTTACACCATTTGTTGAGTAGTTTGCATAAGAGATTGTGTCTATTTCACTTCCACTTCCTCCATCAACTTTATTTGCTTTATTATCTTCATTCATAATAAAAGTATCACTAGCACTTCCACCAAGAGCATTTTCTATAGAAAGTAAAGTATCTGTTTCGGTTGTAGTTGAAGCTTTATTTTGCGAGAAATCTACTGTAACAGAAGTAGTTTTATCATCATAAAGTGCGGTATCATTCCCCTCTCCACCTTGTAGATTATCATCTCCTGCATAACCTTTTAAAGTATCATCTCCTGCTTCACCTTTTAGAGTATTTTTATCTGCATTACCTCTAATATCATCATTACCACTTGTTCCTGTAATATTCTCAATATTTATTAAAGTATCTGTAACTGTGCTTCCATCTGCATCTACAACGCTTACTTCTGCATTTGTACTTAAATTAACAGTAATACTATCTCCTACTTGATTTAGCCTATCATTATGACTATAATCTACAGTATCTCCAGAAAGTTCCCCACTATTAATTTCATTTCCTCCATTTGTTCCACCATCAAAAGTATTATTTGCAGTAATATCAGTATAAAAAGTATCATCATATTTAGAACCTAAAACATTCTCTATCTCAGTGATTTTATCTAAACCTTCTCCCCCACCTACATCTTGGGCAGTAGTTCCATCATCACCTAAATCTACGGTTACTCCACTAGCAGCTTGTCTATAATCAACAGTATCATTTCCTTCTCCACCTACAAGAAAATCATCTCCAACATTTCCAGCAATTGTATCATCGCCATATCCACCATAAATAGTATCATTTCCAGCACCACCTGAAAGCTCATCATTTCCACCATTTGTAAGTGTGTTTGCTTCATCATCACCATAAATAGTATCAGAACCTGTTCCACCAGCAATAGAATCATCTCCTAGTTCACCTATTAGTAAGTCATCATTGTCATTTCCAGATATTTTGTCATTTCCACGACCTGCATAAACCGTATCATCTCCAGTTCCTGCATCTATAGTATCATTTCCTCCAAAAGAGGTATCAGTACTTGAATCTCCATAAATTATATCTTTATCGCTTCCACCTTCAATGAAATCATCTCCCTCTCCACCTTCTATAAGGTCAAGACCTGCTCCACCATAAAGCTTATCATTATCTGCTCCACCATAAAGAGTATCATTCCCATCAAGTCCACTTAAAGTATCTTCTCCTGCATTTCCATAAAGTGTATTTTTTTGAATATTTCCAGTGATAGTATCATTTGCACTTCCACCTTTTATATTTTCTATATTTATTACTGTATCATTTGAAGAAACTCCTAATGTAACAGTTGAAAGTGTAGAGTCATTAAGTGTTACATTTACAGTTTCATTTAAAGCACTATAATCTACTGTATCTATTCCAGTATTTCCATCAAATTGATTTGAAACTGTTGTGTTTGTTATAAAAGTATCATTTGCTGTTCCACCAATAATATTTTCTATTGAAGTTAAAAAATCATTATCTCCCGTGGCATTACTTGGATTACTTAAATCTATTTCTAAATCTTCTGTATAATTTTCATAACTTACGGTATCTATTCCATTTAAACCATTTATTTTATTAGCTTCTGCTGTTAAGGAACCTGTTGAGGCTAAAATGATTTTATCATTTTGATTTGTTCCTATTACATTTTCAAAACCTAAAAGAGTATCACTATCAGTTGAGGCATTTATAATACCTGAATTATTTCCTAAATCTACTATTACACCATTTGTAGTTGAGTATGAATAATCAACAGTATCATCAAGTCCAAGTCCACCATCTAAAATATCATTTCCAGCACCACCTGAAATAATATCAGCACCATCAAGACCTTTTAAAGTATTTTTATTTCCATCACCAGAAATAGTATCATCACCCGCACTTCCTGTGATATTTTCTATACCATCTAATTTATCAGTAACAGTAACTATTCCATTATTTGTGATCTCTACAGTTCCTAAAAGCATATCAGCAACAATCTTATCATCAGAATCTTTTAAACCATTTGTATAATTAAAATAATCTACTGTGTCCCCTAGAGTTTGGTGATTATTTCCATAAAATGTATTTGCATTATTTATATCACTATAAAAAGTATCATCAAAATCTGAGCCTTTTACATTTTCAATATCTACTAAGGTATCTATACCTAAGCCAGCTCCAACATTAACTGAAGCCCCAGACATATCAACAGTTACAGAAGATATAGCATCAGAATAATCTACTGTATCTCCAATAGCTGTATTTGTTCCTCCATTAAGATAATCATCTCCTGTTCCACCTTTTAGAGTATCATCTCCTGCTTCTCCGTATAAAGAATCATTTCCAGCTTTTCCATCAAGTGAGTCATTTCCAGCTTGACCTTTTAAGATATTCCCTTCACTATTTCCAACAATAGTATCAATACCTTGAGTTCCTATTACATTTTCAATATTTTTAAGAGTATCTGAGTCTGCATTATTAATATTTATTGAAGTACTACTTCCAGTTTCTGCAAGAGTTAAACTTGTGATATTATTTGAAGAATCCAAAATAGAATAATCTACGGTATCACTACCATCTCCACCATCAATTTGATCAAGACCATCTGTTGCATTTGTTGCTATAAAAGTATCATTTCCTGTTCCACCTTCAAGAATATCAGCTCCACCTTTACCCTCTAAAATGTCATCTCCCGCATCACCTTTTAAGTAGTTAGATTCTGCATTTCCAGTGATAGTATCATTATTTATTGTTCCTGTTACATTTACAATGCCATGAAGTTTATCTATTGAATCAGCATTTGAAAAATCAACATCTCCAACTATTGCACTATTAAGTTTAAAAACTTCTGCATAGCCATTTGTAGTATCACTTAAATCAACTTTTATTTTTCCTATATTACTTCCACTATAATCAATTTTACTATAATCACCGTCAACATTATCTCCTATAAGGTATGAATAATATGTGTCATTTCCTTTACTTCCATAAAATTTATCATAACCTTCATTTCCAATAAAAGTATCATCTAGTGAATCTGAACCTGTAAAAGAGTCATCTTTAAGAGAACCCATAATTCTCTCTATATTTATTAGAGTATCAACTCCTCCATCACCATCATTTGTAACATGCCCTGAAACTTTAGACATATCAACAGTTATAGCTGTTGTTGCCCTTGTATAATCTGCGGTATCAGCGGTTGTTTGTGTTCCCCCATCTAAAACATCATTTCCACCTGCTCCATAAAGAGTATCGTCTCCAGCATCACCTTTTAATGTATTTTTATTGCCATCTCCATTAATGATGTCATCTACTTTAGAACCTGTTATATTTTCTATATTTTTAATATAATCTTTTGTTCCATTATCAACAGTAACCGTTGATACTCCCATATGTCCACCTGAATCGCCAACTAATGATAAATCAATATTTATAGAAGAATTTAAAGCACTATAATCTACAGTATCGCCTATAACTTCAGATCCTGTTCCTCCATCTATATAATCATCTCCATCAATTCCATCTTCTAGTGTACTATTTGTAGTATTGTAAATACCAGCCTTAAAGGTATCATCACCTTCTCCACCATCTAAAATATCAGCACCACCATCACCTGAAATAGTATCATTACCATTAAGTCCTACAATAGTATTTATCGAATTATTTCCTATGATAATATCAGATTGATTAGTTGCTGTTATATTTTCAATATCTTTTAGAAAATCATCACCAACATTATCTAATAAGGCTTGAGTGTAACCATCAGCATCTACTTCTTTAAGGTTTAAGTTAAGTTTTTTGCTTTCTGAAGAAAAACTTACAAAATCTCCTTTTCCAGCTGTATGTGACCCTCCATCAAGATAATCTATCCCTGTTCCACCATCTAAAATATCATCTCCACTATCCCCATAAAGAGAGTCAATATCTGCTCCACCTTTTAAGGTGTCATTATTATCCCCACCTCTTAAAATGTCATTTCCAGCTCCACCATCAATATTATCATCACCCTCATTTCCAACTAAAATATTAGCAAGAACATCTCCTGTAATATTATCAGCACCCTTAGTTCCAATTACATTTTCAACACCTTCAATTTTATCTGCTGTTTTACCATTGATTATAACTGTTTGAATTTCTGATCCATCAAGGGTCACTGTAATTTGATTTGTTGCATCTAAAGCACTGTAATCTACGGTGTCTTTTCCTGTTCCACCTATAATTTTATCTTCTTCATCATCAGCATTTAAGATAAAAGTATCTGAGTTAAGGCCACCATCTAAAACATCAGCACCATTTCCAGAAATAAGAGTATCTTCACCACTTGAACCAAAAAGTGTATTACCATTATTTCCTGCAATTAAAGTATCTCCAGCTGTTGAGCCTATTACAGTTTTGAAATTAATTATGGTATCTTGTTCATCACTTGCATCTGTATTATTTCCACTACTATCATAAGAGAAGCCATTATTGTTTTTATCTGTTATAGCACTATTATTTCTTAAATCTACTCGAACTGATTTATCAATACTTTCATAAGAAAGAGTATTTAACTCCGTATTAACTCCACTTCCATTATTTGTGAATCCACCATCTAAATAATCTTCTCCTAAACCACCATCAATAGTATCATTTCCTGCTCCACCTAAAATAGTATTCTTGCCACTATTTCCTACAAGAGTATCCCCTACACTTGAACCTGTGATATTTTCTATATTTTTTAGTATATGGTCATCACTTCCACCTAATTGAACAGTATTACTTAATCCGCCATCTTTTAATGTTAAATTTACACTTGCTGTTATATTACTATAATCAACAGTATCTCCATTTAACTCTGAAGCAGTTCCACCATCTATAAAGTCATCTTTTGTTTGCCCATCTCTTTGTATAAAAATATCATCACCAGCATTACCATATAAAGAATCTGCATTTGCTCCACCATCTATAGTATCATTTCCTGCTCCACCTTCAAGCTTATTACTTTGGGCGTCTCCTGTAATAGTATCTGCATTTGAAGTTCCAATTACATTTTCAATACTTAAAAGAGTGTCACTATCTAATACATTAGAAGAAGCATTTAATATTTCTGTACTTGGAGTAGCTAAATTTACATTTATGTGATAAGAGTTTGATAAGTTGCTATAGTCTAAAGTATCGGTATTCCCTTCACCATTTAAAATATCACTATTTCCATCTATATCTGCATCTGTAATTTTGAAAACATCATTCCCCGTTCCTCCATAAAGAGTATCAAGTCCACCTTTTCCAGAAAGAGTATCACTTCCATCTGCTCCTGTAATAGTATTTGCATTATTATCTCCAATTAAATTATCATCTTTTGAAGAACCTAAAATATTTTCAAAGCCACTTATTACATCAATCCCTGCATTTATAGTATCAATAGTACCATCTACATCTGATAAATCAACAGTAACTCCTGTAGCATCTGATGATGTTGCATTTGCATAAGATAAAGTATCATTCCCTGCTCCACCTTTTAAAGTATTTGCTCCTGAATTTCCTTCAATAGTATCATTTAAAGATGAACCTATTAAATTTTCAATATCTATTAAAGTATCAGTATCAGTTCCAATACGAGCATCACCTCTTTGTAAAGAAGCATCTACTGCACCCTCTAACATATAAGTTACAGTATCATTTCCTCCTTCTCCATCAAGAGTATCATTTCCTGCTCCTCCTGCAATTAAATCATTCCCTAATCCACCTTTAATATTATTAACTCCGTTATTTCCTATTAAAGTATCACTATATTTAGAGCCTATTATATCTTCAAAATTTTTAAGTGTATCTATTCCTACTTCAATTCCTGTAGCTGTTGAAGAGTTTATATTTACATTTGCAGTTGAAGTATCAGCATCTAGATCTGCATTTATATTTGATGAACTTAAATTTAAAGTCACCGAAGATTTTGTATTTTTATATGAAATAATATCTTCTGTTCCAATATCTCCATCTAAGGTATTATCAGATTTATTCCCTTCAATTGTATCATTTTCACTAGTTCCTATAATATTTTCAATACCAGAAACTTGATGATTTCCATCTTCTGTACTTCCAACTGTTACATCTGTACTTCCAACTGTTACATTTGTCAGTCCTGTGTCTTTTAAATTTATAGAAAGAGACTCACTTAGATTACTATAATCTACAGTATCTCCAATATTGCCAGTATTAGTTCCCCCATAAATAATATCTCCTTTTAAATCTAAAAGAGTTGCTGTTTGAAGAAAAGTATCATCACCTTCATTTCCATATAAAATATCAGAATCAGCCCCACCTGTGATAGTATCATCATCAGCTCCACCTTCAATTCTATCGCTTCCTGCTCCACCTTTAAGTGTATCAGCTCCGGCATTTCCCAAAATAGTATTAGCAAACTCATCACCTGTTATATCATCTGCTACTTGTGAACCTGAAATATTTTCAATTTCTATTAAAGTATCTTCCTCTTCTGTTGGAGAGTGAAGAGATAATCCATTACTAGCTGTATCTATATAAGCTGTTGTAGTTCCATCTGAATCTAAAGTAACCTGAACACCGACATTTCTTTGACTATAATCAACAGTATCTCCATTTACTTCTAAAATACTTCCACCATTTATAGTATCATTTCCAGTACCACCTTTAAAAGTGTCATCTCCTGCTTCACCAAAAAGAAAGTCATCTCCACCATTTCCTATTAAAGAATCATTTCCTCCTCCAGAATAAAAAGTATTGGCATCATCATTTCCTGTTAAAGTATCCGCATGGTCTGTTGCTTTTATAATCTCTATATTTGTTAAGACATCTTTATCTATTGCATTTTTTTCAACATCAATACTCTCATCTTGATTGATTGTTATTTTTACTCCATTTGTCAACTTTGAATAATCTACTGTATCGCCTGAATCATGAGTTCCACCATCAATAGTATCTTTTCCATAGCTTCCATAAAAAGTATCATCTCCTGCTAATCCTTCAAGTTTATTATCAGAAATATTTCCAGTAATAGTATCATTTTTGATACTTCCTTGAACATTTTCAATTCCTTTAATAATTAAGTCATTAGTTCCATCAGTATTTGTATCTTGTTCTTGAGTATTTGCTAGGTCTACTGTAATTCCAGTTAGAGCTGAAGCATCAAGATAATCAAAACTAACATAATCTCCTTTTATTCCATTAGTTCCACCATCAAGATAATCAATTTTTCCACTTCCTGTACCATTTCCAAAAAGTGTATCATCTCCTGCATTTCCTATTAAAGTATTTTCAAAAGCTGTTCCTTTAAGAGTATCATCAAAATTTCCACCTATAGCTCCTTCAATAGAATCAAAAGTATCACTACCAAGTCCTGCTCCTATAAGCACGGGATTTCCTTGTGTTGCTGATAAATCTACATTAACCCCACTAGTTGCATCAGAAAAATCAGCTGTATCTGTTCCTTCTCCACCAAGAAGAATATCATCCCCTGCTCCACCTTTTAAGGTATCATTTCCTTTTGAACCATTAAGAATATTATTAAGTTCATTACCTATAATATTATCAGCAAAGTCTGTCCCAAGAACATTTTCAATATTTTTTACTTTATCTACACCAACTTGATTTCCAGTAGTTTGGTCAGTAGCTATTTCATTAGCTAAATCAACATTTATACCAATTTCATAACCATTACCTACATCATTTATATAAGAATAATCTACTGTGTCTCCAGCATTTTCTTTTACTGTAGTTGAGCCTTGAGTATCATCATTTTGGGTATGGTTTCCACCATCTAAATAATCATTTCCTCTACCACCTGATACAGTATCATCTCCATTATTAGTAATTATGGTATTATTTTCATTATCACCATTTACATTATCGTTTCCACTACCTGTAGTAATATTTTCAATATCTTGAACAAAATCATTATCAATGCCATCAACTTTTACTCTTACTTGAGTATTTCCAGCTAAAGAAACAGATAAATCAGCACTATAAAGTTCATAAGTTACAGTATCATTGCCACTTCCACCATTTATAGTATCTATTCCATCTCCAACTGTAGATTTAAAAGTATCATTTCCTGTGCCACCAAATAAATTATCATTACCCAAGCCACCTATAATAATATCATCTCCAGATCCGCCATCAAGGTAATCATCTCCAGCTCTACCATCAAGAGTATCGTCGCCATCATTTCCAAAAAAAGTATTGGAATTTCCATCACCTATAAAATTATCATTTTGTTTTGTACCTATAATTTTTTCAATATCTATTAAAGTATCACTTGAATCTTCTGTCCCACCTGTGACATTCACTTGTTCTTCTGTTTTATTTAAATCTACAGAAATACTTTCACTTGTTAAGAGTGAATAATCTACTACATCGGTAAAAGCATAATCATTTTTATAATCTAATCCAGATACTGAACTTATAGTAGCTTCTGTTTGTAAGTATACATGAGTGCCATCTGTAACAATATTTCCAAAACTCTCATTTCCGGCTAATATATTTGCTGCATTTTTAGTATTAAAATCACTTACTATTTCTTCTGCTGTTGCACCTGAAATAGTAACAGCAACTAAACCAAGGGTAAGAATAAAGCTTCCTGAATTTGTAGCAGTAAATCTATGGGAATGCTCATTTTTCCCACCATCTAAAGTATCGTTTTTTCCTTTTCCTATAAGAACATCACTTCCAAAGCCACCCAAAAGTGTATTTATAGAGTTATTTCCAATAAGAGTATCATTTCCAAAACCACCTTCTAGGTTCTCAACATTTGTAATAACAATTTGCCCTTCACCTGAAGTTTGTACTGTTTCACCTAAAGATAAATCAATTTTAATATCATTTGTAGTAAAAGCAAAACTAACTGTATCATTTCCTTCTCCACCATCTAAAGAATCTACAGTTCCATTAGTTGTATCACTTACTCCTGAACTAATTAGAGTATCATTACCTTCATTTCCCCGAAGATTATTAGCGCCATTAGTACCTATTAAAATATCATCATTTGTTCCACCACTAACACCTTCTATTGAGATAAAAGTATCTACTCCTTGTCCTTGGGCTACTTCTCTAGGAGCTAAAGAACCTAAATCAATATTAAGTTTTTCTGTTACCTCACTATAATCTACAGTATCAACACCTACTCCACCATCAAAAACATCATCACCTGCTCCACCTTCAAGAGTGTCATTTCCGCCTCTTCCTTCTAAAGTATTATTTAAATTATTCCCAGAAATAGTATCGTCATTTGATGAACCTATTACATTTTCTATACCTTCTAAAATATCAGATGCATTAGTATTAAGATTTACTCCTTGACCTTTTGTTCCATTTTTGTCAAGGTCAACATTTATACCCTTTGCTGTTCCTACACCAACATCAGAATAATCAACAGTATCCCCAAGAGAAGTATTATTTCCTCCTACAAGGTAATTATTTCCGCCTCCACCTTTTAAAGTGTCATCACCCTCATTACCCCAAAGAGTATTATTATTAGCATCACCTGAAATGGTATCATTTGCTTTAGTACCTATTACATTTTCTATAGAATATAAAGAATCTTTAGCATTTCCATTCTCACTTAAAGTTGATATATTTTCTCCATTTAAAGTGATGTTAATACCATCATTACCATTTAAACTACCTCTACTACTGTAATCTACTGTATCATTTCCTCCATCACCAAAAAGAGTATCATTTCCATTACTGGCTTTAAAAGTATCATCTCCAAATTTACCCTGTAGAACATTGTTATTACTATTTCCTTGTAAAATATCTGAAGATTGTGAACCAATGATATTTTCAATATTAATTACTTTATCTACTTCTCCACCTGATATAGTAGCATTTGCTTCATTGCCATCTTCAGCTAGAGTTAATTCTACTGAAGCATTAGAGTAACTGTAATCTACGGTATCGCCTTCAATTCCATTTAATCCACCATCAAGATAATCATTGCCAGTTCCACCTTTTAAAGTATCATTTCCTTCTCCACCATACAATGAGTCAGAACCTTCTTTTCCATCTAAAGTATCATCCCCATCAAAGCCATATAATTTATTGGCATTTGAAGAACCATAAAGTGTATCATCGAATTTACTACCTTTTAAGTTTTCAACATTAATTACAGATAATCTTCCAGCACCTGTATCTTGGACAGAAGAAATTCCTAAATCAAAAGTTATTCCTTGATTTTCTACTTTTTCAAAACTTATAAGATCATCAGTTCCACTTCCTCCGTCTATAAAATCATGTCCAGTTGCAGAACTTCCATTTCCAATAAAAGTATCATTTCCACTTCCACCTAAAAGAGTATTATCATTTGTATCTCCAGAAAGATTATCATCATAAGCTGTACCTAAAAGATTTTCAATATTTTTTAAAGTATCAGTTCCTGCATTTCCTGTATTATTAATACCGTCTACAATTGACAAATCAACAGTAACTCCACCTGTTGTAATATCAGAATAATCAGCGAAATCGCCAGTACCACTTCCTCCATCTAAGAAATCATTTCCTTGACCACCACTTAAAGTATCATTTTGTGTTCCACCATAAATAAAGTCATCACCGCCTTCACCTTTTATAGTGTCTTCACTTATTCCACCTCGTAAAGTATTTTTATCATTATTACCAGTAATTGTATCTTTCCCATCAGAACCAATAACATTTTCGATATTTTCAACTGTTGAGAAGCCATCTCCAAATACTTGTCCATCTCTAAGATTAATAGTGTGAGCTACACTTGAATTTGAGGCATCAATAGTATCACCATTAATCCCATTAGTACCACCATCAATAACATCTCTACCCGCACTTAAATAAATATGATCGTCTCCAGCAAGACCTTTTAGAGTATTACTTGCATCATTACCTGTAATAGTATCATCATCATTAGAACCTCTTACATTTTCAAAATTCCATAATTCATCTGTACCATCAGAACCTGTAGCAATTCCTTTTCCTTCAATTCCCTCACCACTATCAAGTGAAACAGTTACTCCACCAGCTGCTGCATTTTCATAACTTACAGTATCTTTTCCAGAATCACCTCTTAAAATATCACTTCCTAAGCCACCTTCAATAGTATCATCTCCAGAGCCACCTTCAATAGTGTCATCTCCAGACATACCTCTTAAAGTATCATTTCCATTTTCACCTTTAAGAATATTTTCCTTATCATCTCCTGTGATAATATCCTTTCCTTGTGTTCCTATTACATTTTCTATATTAGAAACTATATCTGTACCATCTCCTGTAACTAAACTATTAGTAAGATCCGCAACTACGCCTATTCCATTTGTATTATTTATTGAAGAGAAATTTAAAGTATCATTTCCTTCTCCACCATCAATAGTATCATCACCCAGTCCTGCTGTAATAATATCATTCCCAGCATTTGTAGTTATGGTATCATTTGCACTTCCTGTAATAACAGTATCATTCGCCAAGCCACCATTAATCTCATTTGCAATAGTTTCTGAACCATAAATAATATTATCATTAATATTAGTTGTAATTACAAAACCTGATTCAATAGGCTGTCCTGAGGAATCTAAAAGTTGTTCATATAAATATTCATTTGGATCATTTAAGTTATTAATTTTTTTAACATTTATTCCATAGATTTTTAAAAAACTAAGTGATGTTTCAGCAGGAGTTTCCACTCCTTCTCTTTCATCTTCCGAAATATTATCGATACTAAATTTTGTAGTAGCTTCTACTTTCATTTCAAAATTTTTAGTTTGATTTTTATCCATTGAAATTTTTATCTGAATTTTTCCACTAGAATCTAAAGTAAATCCTTCAACAGCAGGAGTATCAGGGTCATCTTTTTGCAAAGTCCACGAGTTTCCATTTTTCGTTCCACCTAAGATTGAAAAATCATCAGGAAAATCTGCACTTGAAATTGTAATACTATCAATTGCAAAGCCAATTGGTTGGTTTGGAGATAAAGATATTGTTCTTGAAATTGTATTTTCATCAAAATATCTAGAGTCATCAGCATTTATTACTACTTTATTAGCATCAAGGTTAGTGACATTTCTATAATCAATAACTTCAGCATCAGTTTGTTTTATAAGTAATGATTTATCATCTATTGAGGTGTTTGGATACATATTATCATATTTAGTACCACCACCACCTTCTACTGTAAGGGTAGTTTCTTCTCCCCTATTATCCTCTAATTTAAGATGTTCAATGTTAATATCAAATTTAAGACTAGGCTTTATCCCTTCAGTTTCTGCTTCTTCAGAACTTGAATTAGAACTATCATCTTCTTCATTACTTGTAAAGGGATTTTCTTCTACTATAACTTCTTCAACAGGAGGTATATCAAATTCTGATTCCTCTTCCTCTTCTTCTGGGTTTTCATCTGGCGCAATTTCAATTTCTTGTACTATTACTTGAGGAGCAGATTCAGAATTATTTTGTGTTTCATCACCTTCTTCATTCTGCTTAGCTGTATTATCAGGAATATTAACTTCAGCATTTGAAACCAAAGAATCAATAGGCAAGGAATTGATTTCTTCAACTTCAGATAAAATATCTCCTAAAGAGAATTGTTTTCCTGAGTTACTAATAAATTTTGGAGGAGTATCATTAAATCCCATTAAAGCCATAGATACAAAAGTAAAAGTCCCATATCCTGGAATATCAATTACAATATCTCCACCAACTAATTGGTAATCTAAGTCTTCAAAATCAATTCCAGGAATTTTAAAATCTACTAAATCCCCAGGTCTTACATATACAGAAACATTTTCACCTTCTATAGGTTTATCAATGATTTTAACAGTCTTGTTTTGATATTTAATATATTTACTATCCGTTGCCATAATACTTTCCTCATAATAATACTTAAGTATGATTATTATACCTAAAAGTAAGTCTTAATTTGATTCATTCTATTTATACATTTCATATAGTTATGTTTAATAACATAACTATTTTAAACAAGCTTTATTAATAGTTCTTTACGATATATTTTGAATCAAATATAAGATATGTTACTCAACATATTAGATAAGTATTATGGAAAGAAAAATAGAGTTAAAATTAAAATTATTTTTTACTTCATATTAAAAAAAGTATTCTTTGTAACAATAATATATTTCTTATTAAGTGAGGTATCAAACTTCTCCGAAGCTGATTTTAATTTTCCGTATGAGATTTTAGCCATATCTTTATCTTCCCAAAGTATTTGAACAAAGGTTACAGTTTTCCTGTCATGGGCAATTAAATCAATAGAATTATTGTTATTATCCCACCAACCTCCAATAGCAGTTGGAGTGTATGAAAAAATCTCTTTTTGTTGATTATCAATAATTTCTTTTATACACTTTTTATAAGATAAAAAAACAGTTTTGCTAATAAATTCATCTTGTATTAATTTACTAACTTCTTTTATATTCCCAAGTTGTAAAGCTGTAAGATTTGGATATATATATGAAAACCAAAATTTTAAAGCATTATCTTTTATCTCATATCTTCCAAATTTCGAAGCTTTTTCATTATCACCAATTGGTATACTTTTTTTAATAATCATCATATCAATTAGTTTTTGCAAATATCTTGTTAAATAAGTTGACTTAACATTTAAAGAGTTTGCAATATCCCCCATTTTTATATTTCCTTTTGAAATTGAATGCAAAATCGAAGAATAGGTTCCTATATCACTTATTTCACTTTTAAGAACTTTTATTCCATAATCAAAAAGATAAGAATTTATAGATAAAAAAAGATTATAAATATTTTCAGTAAAGTCTATTTTTGCATTATAATATTTTAGATTTGAAGGTGTAGTTCCTAAAAGAGAGTAAATATAAAGTTGGTCTAATTTATTCATATCAGGGAAAAAATCTTTTATGGCAATAAAATTTAGATATTCAAGCTTAATTATTTCATTTGAAATTCGTTCTAAATCAGTAGTATAAGAGTCATTAAACAAAATACTAGAAGAAACTACAATTTGAATATTTTTATACTTTAAACTCTTTTTCCAAAATTTGATTAAATCTTGTAAAGTGTTTTTATCTACTTTTAAAATATTTTGAAAATCATCTAAAATAATAATAAGTTTTTTCTCTATAATTTGCTTATCTAAAAGCTTTAGAACGTCTAAGAAGCAATTAAAAGGATTACCTGATATATTTGCTTGATTGAAGTAATTATTTAAGGTATTGCCCATTTGTGTAAAGAATTGAGTTGGTATCATCTCATAATTTGAGAAATAGATTTTATCTTTTTCTTTTATATATTCATGAAGTAAAGTAGTTTTACCACTATTTTTTGCTCCAAATATAAAATCAATTGAAGAGTTTGCTTTATTAAAACTATTATTTAAAGATTCTAGCTCTTTTTCTCTTTGTAAAAACATTCTTCATTATACTTTCTTTTATCTTATTTTGTTCATTTTATTTTTACTAAGTATAAAAATATTTGAGGCACTTTTTTCACTAAAATCTTCTTTTGTATAAACTATAACATCACTATTTTTTGAAGCAAAATCTATATCAAAACTTTCAGAAGTAAGATTTGCAGAAGTTGAATACAAATTATTAAATTTGGATATAAAAGGGTAAAAATTATCATCTTTTGGAATAACTCTAAAAGAGTTTTTATTTGGATAGATAAAAGTAGTTTTTTTCGAATTTCTAATTTTTTTTCTAAACCTCAAAGGGACTCTTGTCATCTGTTTTAAAGTATCAAAAGAATCCACTGTTTGAAGTATTTTTTGAGAAGTATTTCTTTGTTTTATCAAAGATAGTTTCTCATCATTTAATGATGAGAAACCAACTGTTGTATCAGTTTGGACTAAATATACGAGATTTTTATGCATTAGTCATTTAAAAATTCTTGAATTGATTTAACACCAAATCCATCTTTTTTTCTAAGAGCTTTCATAGCTTCAATACAAGCTAATGCAGTTGCAGCTGTTGTTCCATAAGGAATATTCTCTTTAAGTACCGCACGTCTAATATTTTTTCCATCATCTTTTGATGATTCTTTTCCATCAGAGGTATTAAAAGCTAGTGCAATTTCACCATTTGTAATTGCATCTGTAATATTAGGACGACCCTCAGAAATTTTAAGTACTTTCTCACACTCAATTCCAGCATCACTAATAGCTTTATGTGTTCCACCCGTTGCAACTATAGAGAAACCTTCTTCTATTAAGCCTTTAGCAATTTGTGGTGCAAATTCTTTATCTAAATCACATAATGAAATAAATACTTTTCCTTCTATTGGTAAGCTATTTTTAGCTGCACTTTGCGCTTTTGCATATGCTTCACCAAAGTTTGAAGCTATACCCATTACTTCACCAGTTGATTTCATTTCAGGAGTTAATATCATGTCAGAACCTGAAAGTTTATTAAATGGGAACACAGCTTCTTTTACAGATACATGGTCTTTTAAAATTGGTTTTAATACCCCATTGTCTTCCCAAATTAAATCTTCATTATATGTTGCAAGTGCAGATCTTAAACTCTCACCCCACATAACACGAGTTGCAACTTTTGCTAATGGCATACCAGTTGCTTTTGAAACAAAAGGAACAGTTCTTGAAGCTCTTGGATTTACTTCAATTAAATAAATTTGTCCTTTATGAATAGCATATTGAGTATTCATAAGTCCTACAACACCAAGGCTTAATGCCATGTCTTTTGTTTTTGTTTCTAACTCTTTGATTAATTCAGGCGAAATTGATACAGGTGGTAAAGAACAAGCTGAATCACCTGAGTGAACACCTGCTTCTTCAATATGTTGCATAATTCCACCAATATAAACTTCTTTTCCATCACTAATACAATCAACATCAAGCTCAATAGCTCTGTCAAGGAATTTATCAATTAATACAGGTGCATCATTTGAAACTGAAACTGCTTCGTCCATGTATTTTTTTAATTCCTTAGTTGAATATACAATTCTCATTCCACGACCACCAAGAACAAAAGAAGGACGTACTAAAACTGGATAGCCAATTCTTTCTGCGATTACAATCGCTTCGTTTACTTCAACAGCTGTTCCATTTTCAGGTTGTAATAATCCTACTTCATCAACAAACTTAGAGAATTTTTTTCTATCTTCTGCTAAATCAATTACTTCGGCTGTAGTACCAATAATTTTTGCACCTGCATTTGTTAATGCATTTGCAAGTTTAAGAGGAGTTTGTCCACCAAAATGAACAATAACACCATCTGGCTTCTCTTTTTCAATAACACTTCTTACGTGTTCAAAATCAATTGGTTCAAAGTATAAAATATCTGAAGTATCATAATCAGTTGATACAGTTTCAGGATTACAGTTATACATAATTGTTTTAATTCCCATTTCATTTAAGGCAAATGAAGCATGAACACAACAATAATCAAACTCGATTCCTTGGCCAATTCTATTAGGCCCTCCACCAATAATCATAACTTTTTTATCATTTGTAATTTTATTTACTTGTGGAGTTTTTGTTATATTTGTAGTTGAATAAAGATATGGAGTTAAAGCTTTAAATTCAGCAGAACAAGTATCAACTTCGTTATATTCAAAATCCACTTCTAAAGTTTTTCTAGCCTTATATACATCTTCTTCAGTTTTAGAAATAAGTCTTGCAATCATAGCATCTGAAAAACCATTTGATTTTGCGTGTCTCATTTTAATTTCATCACTTAAAATTGACTCGTCCATTGATTTTTCAATATTATACATTTCTCTAAATTTACTTAAAAACCATGGATCAACTTGGCAAAGATCAAAGATTTCTTCATTTGATAAACCTTGTCTCATTCCATCCATTAAATACTGTAATCTATCACAATTTGGTCGTCTAATCTCTTTTTTAATAAACTCTAAATCTGTAGAAATAGAATCAAATCCTATAAGACCAGTTTCAAGTGAACAAAGTGCTTTTTGAATTGATTCATTAAATGTTCTACCTATAGCCATAACTTCACCAACAGATTTCATACTAGTTGTTAAAGTCGAATCTGCTTTAGGGAATTTTTCAAAAGTAAAACGAGGAATTTTTGTAACAATATAATCAATAACTGGCTCAAAAGAAGCTGTAGTTCCTGTAATATCATTTTCAATTTCATCTAAAGTAAATCCAACAGCTAATAAAGTTGCAACTTTTGCAATTGGATAACCAGTAGCTTTTGAAGCAAGTGCTGAAGATCTTGAAACTCTTGGATTCATTTCAATTACAATCATTCTTCCTGTTTTTGGACAAATTGAGAACTGTACATTTGAACCACCTGTATCAACACCAATTTCTCGCAAGATTGCAAAAGAAGCATTTCTCATATTTTGGTACTCTTTATCTGTTAAAGTAAGAGCTGGGGCAATAGTAGTTGAATCTCCTGTGTGAACACCCATAGGGTCAAAGTTTTCTATAGAACATACGATAATACAGTTATCTTTTTTGTCTCTAATAACTTCCATTTCGTATTCTTTCCAACCAAGCATAGATTCCATAATCTCAATCTCGCTGATTGGAGAAGCATCAAGACCAGCTTCTGCTAATTCTTTAAACTCTTCCATATTATATGCAACACCAGAACCTCCACCTGCAAGGGTAAACGAGGCTCTTGAAATAACAGGGAATCCAATTTCACGAGCAACTTTCATAGCTTCTTCTACAGAATAAGCATTTGCACTTTTTGGTAAGTCCATACCAATTTTTATCATTGCTTCATTAAAAAGTTGTCTATCTTCACCTTTTTTGATTGCATCAGGATGAGCTCCTAAAAATTGGATACCTTCAAGCATTCCTTTATCGTACATTGAAGTTGCAACATTTAACGCTGTTTGTCCACCCATAGTTGGTAAAATAGCATCAATATTTTCTCTTTTGATTATCTTTGCAACCACTTCTTCAGTGATTGGCTCAATATAAGTTCTATCAGCAAACTCAGGGTCTGTCATAATAGTAGCTGGGTTAGAATTAATTAAAACAACTCTATATCCTAACTCTTTAAGTGTCTTAGTTGCTTGAGTTCCTGAATAATCAAACTCACACGCTTGTCCTATAACAATAGGTCCAGAACCGATTAGTAAAATAGATTTTATATCTTCTCTTTTTGGCATAAAAATTCCCCACATATATTTTTATAAATTTGGAGAGTATATCCATAAAGTGCTTAAAATTCGGTTAGTTAAAAAGACATAAAGAAGTATAAAAATTATACTTCTTTATTATTTATGAAGTTGGAAGATTAAATCTTTTTGTATCTAAAACACCTTCACTATCAAAAGATAAATAGTACAAAATATCTTTTTTTACAGGAAGTCCAGTAAGATATCTAATTGCTAAGTTTGCTTGAAGTGATGCTATGTGCATAACAATAGGACAAGCAATTCCATTTGGTTTTCTATCATTTACTTGAAATACTGCTTCGTAAGAAGCCTTTTCAAAGAAACAAACTTGACCATGAAATTCTTCAACTGAGCCATATATCCAAGCTTGATTGTTTGATATACAGTATTCATTTATATCTGCACGAGTAGGAAGATTATCAGTTCCATCAATTACTAAATCAAACTCTAAACCTCTTTTTGCAAAATCTTGAAAGCTTTCGTTATAAGCTGTTACTTTTGTATAAGGACATCTAGATTCCACTAATTCTTTTAAAACTTCACATTTTGCTTTTCCATCATCGCCCACTTTAAAACCAATTTGTCTGTGAATATTATGAACACCAACCTCATCAAAATCAACAAGAGCAAACTCTCCAATCCCTGAAGCCCCAAGAGCAATAGCTAAAGAACAACCAAGTCCACCACTTCCTATAATTGCTACTTTTTTATTTTGAAGAGAATCTTGTGTTTCTTCACCCCAAAGTTTTATTTGTCTGTTAAAAAATTCATGTATTTCACTCATGTTTAATCCTTAGTTAATAAGTAGTGTTTATTTTTATTATTTGTAGGCATAATAATAGCAGATTTAATTTATTTTTTAAATAAAGAGGAGTGTGAACCAACTCTTGTAAGTGCTAATTCTAAAATATCATTATTTATTCTATAAATTAAAAGCAGGTCTGGTTTTATGTGACATTCTCTACAATCAACAAAGTTTCCTATTAATTTGTGGTCTTTATATTTTATATCTAATTCCTCACCACTAGCAAGTTTAATAATGACTTCTTTTAAAAGTTCTTTATCTTTTGAATTTAGTTTTTTATAATCTTTTTTAAAACTATTAGTTCTAAATATATTTAACACTTATGAATCCAAGTCACTAAATAATTCATCTACATTGTTGTGAGTTTTACCTTTTTTTTCTTCTAATTCATTTATTGCTTTTAAAGTCTCTTTTGTAGGAATTTTTACATCAAAAGGCAAGCCATTATTTAAAACAATCATATTATTAAAAACTGAGATTGCCTGTGAGTAAGAAAGTCCTAGTTTTTTTAAAATATCTTTAGCTTCAAAATAGTTTTCTTCATCAACTCTAATTGTTGTTTGTGTTTTCATATTGTTTTCCTTTTATATTCATATTATATCCCAAAATGAATACAAAATCAAATAATTTTCATTTTACTTTTACTTGTCCATTCATAAGCATTGGAAGAAGCCAATCTCTTAGGTTTGTTAGTTCTTGGTTTTGTTCTGAATTTATATAAACTTGCTCAATTGATGATTTTATTTTTTTACTAAAAGATAGTAAAACTTGTTCATTCGGTTTTATAAGTTTTATATCTGAAAAGTCACCTTTATTCATATTAGGGAATGTGTTCCCAGTTTTAGCTTTTGAAGTCTTAAAAAAATCGTTTAGTGAAAAATAGAGATAAAATGAATTTTCTTCTTTTTTACATTCGATGGAATTAATTTGTTGATTTGTTTGTGATAGTTTAGTTGCAAAACCTATTAACCCTGGACTAGCTATACAACTAACACATAAAGCACCTTTATTAATATATTTTGTACTTTGATAATCAGCACCTAATTTACTCAATGTTTCTTCGGTTGAAGTTATGTGCATATTTCCTCTTATATCTCCAATAGTAATAAATGGTATGTCACCATTAAAATATTTAGGACTTATTTTTGGTGGGGTTTTGCCAGTTATTATATTATCTTCAATTTTTTCTAACTTACAAACTTCCCACCCCTCAGGAATTTCTCTTTTAAACTCTTGATTATAAACCATTTTTCCACCTGATGATTTGTAAGGTTTTCCATTAACATCAGGAAAATCAAACTGCACGAACCAATAATCATAAAGAATTTTTGCCATAGCTTCTAGTTCTTTATTGATTTTATTGTTTAGTTCTATTTTTGAATCAAGAGAAGATAGAACATTTGCTATTTTTTCTTCATTTTCTAAACTTATATCAGGAATTGAAAAATTCATAATCTGATTTTTATCTCCTCTAGGCATTTTAGTACCTTTTGAGCCTTTCATCATATGTTCAAAGAAATCATTTCTATATAAAGCATAATAAATAAATTTTGGATTATGTTTTTCATTAACTTGTATTGTAAGTACATCAGCAGAATTTCCACCATCTCTATTTGCAAACCATATTTTTTTTAAATAAGGTCGAATATTTCCTATCAGAATATCATTTTTAAAGTAAGCTGTCATATTACCATCTTGAGGTGGTAATGATGTTGGTTTAGTAATACCTAATTTATTTTGTAAAAGATTATCTGTTGTTACAAAATTATTAATTGTTACATCTTTAATTGGTATTCTTGTGCCTGAATATTTAGCAACTTTCTTTAAAGATATAGTTTTACTCATAAACCAACCCTGCTAACTGCTTCTTTATCTCATCTTCCAAGACTTTTGATTCCCCAAACATAGCTTCTAAATTATCATTAAACCCTTTCATCTTAGCATTAAATTCATCTTTTGTAATATCTATATATTCAATCTTAACATCAAAATATTGCCCTGCACTAAAACTATAATTCTTCGTTTTTATATCATCATAAGATACAACTACAGATAAATCATCTACTTCTTTTTTATCATTAAAAGTATTTATGATTTGTTCTTCTTCTTTTTCACTTAATACTGTTTTTTGATTTTTACCCTCTTTTACAGTTTTTCCTAGATTTGAAGCATCTATTAAAACTACATCATCTTTATTTGTATCATCTATAAATATGATTGATACATTTGTTCCTGTTGTAGCAAAAATATTACTAGGCATTGATACAACTCCACCTAACATTTTGTTTTCAATTAGATGTTGTCGTATCTTTTTATCTATTCCACTTTGAGCTGTGATAAATCCAGTTGGAACTACAACAGCTGCTTTTCCACCCTTTTTTAGTGAATAAATAATATGCTGTAAAAACATAGAATAAATAGACATAGAGTCTTTTTTCTTTGCTGGTACATTTGGAATACCTGCAAAAAATCTATCGTGATTTTCTTTTGAGTCTAAATCATCTCTATAATCACTAAAATCAGTTTTAAAAGGTGGATTTGAAACGATATAGTCAAACTTTTGTAAACTCTCACCCTCTTTATGATATGGAATTAAAAGTGTATTTCCTTTGATTACATTTGATATAGAGTGTACAAGGTTATTTAAAATCAGATTTAGTCGTAAAAGACTTGATGACTTTTGAGATATATCTTGTGAATATATACTACACTTATCTTCACCAATTGCGTGAGCTATATTCATCAAAAGTGTTCCACTTCCTGCGCTTGGATCATAACAAGTTACATTTTTGATCTCTTCATTTTTTTTTACTAAAATAGCTGCCATGATTTTTGCAACTGCGTGTGGAGTGTAATACTCTGCATATTTACCACCGCTGTCACTGTTGTAATCTTTGATTAGATATTCAAATATAGTTGCATAGAAATCATACTTTTGGTTAAAGATACTTTCAAAACTAAAAGCTACAAGTTTATTGATTATAGCTTTGAAAAAAGCATCTTTATCATCTATAATATATTTACTCAAAGTATCAAAAAGCTCTATTTTTGCTCCACCTTCTGTTTTTACTGAAAAGATGTCTTTATTATCTATAGATATTTGATGTAAGGTATCATCAAAAGTTTGAGCAAAATCAGGACTATCTTGGATATTAAATAGATGTGTTATAAGATACTCTGGCTTTAACTTTGCAGCTTTTGCACCTATTCGTCTTAATATTTTATTTCTTTTCTCTTGGCTTAAGTTTGTATAATATTCTTCCCAACTTGGGGCATTTTTGATGTTATCATCTATTTTTTTTACTTCATAAGCAAACTTATCGTTTAAAAACTTGTATAAAAATACTTGGGTGATGATTTTGAACTCATTTCCATCATTTCCAAGTCCGAAGTTTGCACATACTGCTTTTAAACTATCAATTAACTTTTTTGTTTCTCTTTCAAACTCTACTATTACCAATTGTTTACTCCGTTGTATTCATTTAAATATTCTGTTGCTATTAGTGTGTTGATATATTTAAAAGTTTCATCATTTAATTTTATTTTATTATTATCTTCAAACTCTATATCTACTATAGGTTCTGTTTGTGCTATAAAAAAGTTTTCATGTTTTAATATGGCACTGTTATTTAAAACTTGCTCATCAAGTTGTGTTTTTATCTTCTCTAAGGCAGAAAAAATCTTGCTTTGTTTATCTGTTATATTGTTTTGTTTGATTCTTTTATGCATTCTTGCGTATTTTCTATCACCTTTGTATTTATCCTTTAAGAGGTCATTTTGTCTATTTAATTCTCTTATTTTTTCATCTATTTTTTTAAGTTCAGCAATATTTTCATTCATCTCATCTTGTGTTATTTCACTAAGGTTTTTATTTTTAAATAATCGCTCAAGTTCCTCTTTTAAAGTGATATAAAGAGGATCTTTTTTATCAAAATTATTTTGAAAAGCTTCTCTAGTTTTTCTTAAAGTATTTTTTAATTTATCAGCTAAAATAAGTTCTTCTTCACTTATTTTTGTAAATTTAAAAATAATATCTTCCAAAGCTAGATTTATGATATTTGTATTTTCATCGCCATTTTCTAAAGCTTGTTTTTGATTTAAAAGATTTAAATGATTTGAAGCTTCTCTATAAAGTAAAGTTAACTTTTGAAAATCTATTTTTTCAAGTAATTCATAATGTCCAAAAAGTCTGATAAGGTTGTATAAACTTTTTGCACTTTCAAGTACTTTTTTTATCTCTTGCATTTTTTTAATATCTTGAATTTTGCTTATTTGTTGTGAGAAAACTTCAGCATTTAAAGTATTAAATTCAAATAAAATATCTTTTATATTTTCTATCTCTGATTCTATCTCTTCTTTTGATTTGAAAAGTGAAGAGTAAGATTCCATCTCATCGCCTAGTTCATTTTGTAACTCTTTAAAATAAGCTTTATTTGTAGCATCAAACTCTTTGCTTATATCTGCAAAATCTACTACAAAACCATATTTAAATTTTTTGTATGTACGATTTACCCTTGTAAGAGCTTGTAATAGTCCATGTTGTCTTATGATTCTACCTAGATATAGTTTTTTAAGTCTTGGAGCATCAAATCCGGTAAGAAGCATATTATAAACAAAAAGAAAATCTATCTTTCCATCTTTAAACCCTTCAACCCAATCTTTTCTATCTTGTTTAGTTCCTATATCATGTAAAATAAGTTTAGCTGTTAAGTCTTTTTTTACTTCAATATCATTTGATCCATAAGTAGCTTGAGGTTGGGCTACTAGTTGGGCTGAAAAGTTTTCATTGTTAATAGTTTCAAGTTTTTCATATTTGGATTGAAATATCTCATACATTTTTTTAGCTTGGGCTGAACTATCACAAATAACCATTGCACCAATAGAATCATCATCAAATCTATTTTTACTAGTTTTAAAATCATTTACAATATAAGCTAACATTGGGTCTACAAATTTTTTGTGAGAATAAACTTCTTCTTTTTTTAAATCCCCTTGTAAAATTTCAATATTTTCAATAGCTTTTTGAAGCTGAAACTTATAATTTGTCTCTATTTCTTCTCTTATAAGCCTTAATGTATAGCCATCAGAAATAGAAGAATTATAATAATACTTATGAATATAATCACCAAACAATAATTTTGAACTTGTATCTTCTCCTAAAAGAGGTGTTCCTGTTAGTCCAATTTTTATTGCATTTTTGTCAGAAGTTTCTAAGTTCGCTAAGAAGCTTCCTTTTGGGTTATAACTTCTATGAACTTCATCTAAAAAATAAACTCTTTGAATGTTAATATCATAATCTTGTAGTGAGATAACATTTGGGTCATCTTCAAATTTTTGAATATTTACTACTGTAATTTCATATTCACCTCTATCATTGTGAATAGCAGTAGTTTTTTTAATATCTTTTGCAAAATCTTCACGACTAGCAATAGTGTGAACTTTTAAACCTCTAGCTGTGAATTCTTTTTTTGCTTGTGTTAATAAATCTAATCTATCGACAATAAAATAAAACTTTGGAATTATCTTTTTAGTTTGAAAATAGTTTGTTAAATATCTAACATTGTAAAAAGCAAGTGCTGTTTTACCACTCCCTTGTGTATGCCAAATGATACCTTTTCTTATCCCCTCATCAAGTTTATTTTCTATGGCTTTTGTTGCAAATATTTGTGGGTATCGCATTATATGTTTTTGCATACCATTATTTGATTTCACATAAGCAATTCCAAACTGTAATAAAAACTTTAATCTATCTTTTGAAAACAAAGATGTGCTTAAACGATTTGTAGGTGTTTCAGACGATTTATTTGTAATAAATTCTGCATTGTTTTTTATTACTTCAAGATTATTATCTTTTAATATCTCATTTTCAGTTTTATCATCTAAGTCATTTAAAAGTTCTGCTAAATTTAATTTTTCTTCTTCTCGAAAATAGTTAAAAATTGGTTTTTGTGAAGGTGTTGCATAAAAAGCTCCTTCAATTGGTTCAATAGAATTATCATCATATTCCATATTGTTAGAAAAAACCATAAGTTGGGTTATGTTAATAAATTTTCTAAACCTATCATTTGAAAATCTAAGATTTATTCTTTCTCTTTCTGCTAATACCCCATCTTTATTATTAGGTTTTTTAACTTCAATGAAAACCAATGGCATCCCATTGATTAAAAGTATAATATCAGGTCTAAACTCTTCATCAGAGTTTTTATATGTAAGTTCAGTAACAACATGAAAAGAGTTATTTTCAAAGTTTTCAAAATCTATAAGTTTTACACCTGATTTTTCAATGATTCTTTGATAAAAAGCTTTTCCTAAATCTTCATAATCAAGTAATAAAGAAACTTCTTCATAAACTTTTTTTGAATCTAAATCTTTTGTGTTTTCGTTGATTCTTTCAATACTAGATTTGAAAATATCTGTAAAGATGTTTGTGTTCATATCCCATTTGGAATTTTTTAAAGATAGATATTTATATCCTAATCGTGCAAGATGTAATATAGATGGTATTTTTACTCTTGTATCCTCATTATATTTCATTTATTGTCCAAGGTATTATAATTTTAAAAAAATTATTTTACACTATATATCCAACCTTTCGGCTTATATGTTCAATGTAAAATTTATAAAATTGAAATATCTAATCATTTCTTTATTTTCATCCCAATGAGTTCTTACTTTTTTATCTTAAAATAATTTCATAATATTGTAGAAATACTATAACAAACCTTCTTCTTTTAAAGCTATAAAGCCTTCATTTGTAAATATCACATGATCAAGCAACTCTATTCCTAGGATTTCTCCACTTTTTTTTAATCTTTTTGTCACATTTATATCTTCAATACTTGGGCTTAAAACTCCACTTGGGTGGTTATGGGCCACTATTATGCTTGCGCATCTTTTTTCTATTGCGTAGGCGTAGACTTCTCTAGGATGTACTAGACTTTGGTTTAGAATTCCTATTGTTATTACTTTTGTCTGGACTATATGATTTGCTCCATCTAAGTAAATACACAAAAAGTATTCTTGTTTTTTGCTGTGATACTCTTTTAACTCTTCAAAAACATCCTTTGCGGATGTTATTTTTTTGTTTTGTTTTATTAAATATCTACGGGAGAGTTCTATTGAGCTTAGTATTTGAGAGGCTTTTGCAAGTCCTAAGCCATGAATTGAGAATAGCTTTTCCAGATTTATATTTTCAAAATCTTCTTCAAATAGTTTTATTATTTCTTGTGAGAGTTTTATTACATCTTTGCCTCGAACTCCAGTTCCCAAAAGTACAGCCATAAGCTCATAATCTTTTAGTGATTTTACACCTTTTTTTAAAAGTTTTTCTCTTGGTTTATCTAAGTTTTGTAATTGATTAATTGATTTCACAAACTTCTCCTTGTTTTATAGGAAAAGTTTATCTTTTATTTTAACTTTGTTTTAAAATATAACAATTTGCAATATTTTTAACTCTTTTCTAAATATTTGCTTTTAAAATGGTTCGTTTTTGTCTTGTTTGTCTTGAACTATAAATATTTGTTTTGCTTCATCTAAAAGCTTTTCTGCTTCTTCTAATTCTTTGATTCCTGTTTTATAAACATCTAAAGAATCACTAAGTGTAATATCTGGTTTTGAAAGTTTTTCTAATAACTCTTTTGCTTTTTCTATTTTAAGTTCAAAACTTAACTCTTCTTTTTTTTCTTTACTCATTTTTTTCCTTCTAATAAATCAACTATATATTTGTCAAATTTTTCTACTTCTACCAAAAAGGAATCATGTCCTGATTGGCTTTCTACCATTTTATAAGTAACTTGTTTTTCACGTCCAAGTTTAGTCATAATATCTCTAATCTCTTCCATCTCATCAGGGAAAAATAACATATCATCAGAAAAAGAGATTAAGTGGAGATTCGTCTTTACTTTATCAAAAGAATCTTCCAATTTATCTTTATTTCTTCCTGCATCAAAAATATTCATAGTTTTACAAATATAAAGATATGAAAGAGGGTCAAAGTTTTTTGGAAAAGAGTAGGCATTGTATTCTAAATACCTCTCAACTTCAAATCGTCCAAAAAGTTCATATAAACCATCTGTCCTTGAATACTCTCTTCCAAATTTTTCATTAAAAACATTTGGACTTAAATATCCAATTAATCCCGCCATTCTTCCAATGGCAAGACCTGCTAAACCTTTTGCTTGTAAATCATCTTTTTTATAAAAACCATCTTTAAATAAAGGGTCATGTCGGATTGATTCTATTGCGATTTTATTAAAAGCAATTGCCCAAGGTCTTGTGTATGCAGTTGTTGCAAGGGCAAAAATATGCTCTGCAAAATCTGGGAATTCAATTGCATAACATAAGGCTTGCATTCCACCCATTGAACCGCCTACTATTGCTTTTGCATTTGTGATTCCTAGGGATTTGTAAAGTCTCATTTGTGCTTTTACAATATCTGAAATAGTTAAAATTGGAAATTTTAATCTATATTCTTTTTTAGAAGAGGGATCAATACTAAGAGGATTTGTAGAGCCATAAGTACTTCCTAAATTATTTGAACAAATTACAAAATATTTCTGTGTATCAATTGCTTTTCCATCGCCAATTAATTTATCCCACCAACCAGGCTTTGCTTCATCTGCATAGCGCCCTGCTGCATGATGAGAACCTGCTAAGGCATGGCAAACTACGATTACATTTGATTTCTCTTCATTTAGTTCCCCATAAGTTTCATAAATAAGTTCAAATTCTTCAAGAATCCTACCACTTTCTAAATATAAAGGTTCGTTAAATTTTGCAACTTTTGTTTCTATTTTCAAATTCTATCCAGTAATAATTTATTGCTTAATATTTTTCTCATAGTAGCAAAAATAAGATGAAGAAGCTTTTAAAGAAGGCTTCAAGAAATTTGTTATCTTAGTTCATCTAAAGAGGTTTTCATGATTTCTTGCCATTTTTCATCTGGTGACCACTTTTCAAAAACTTCTAAGTTTATATTCTCAAAAGGAGTCTTTAGTATGTATTTATGATAAACGTACATAAAAGCAGAAACTCTATAATTCATAATACAATGAACCCAAACTTTTTTTTCGGAAAAAAAAGAAAGAATTTCAATAAAATCTTTTAGATTCTTTTTTGTAGGACTTAAAAAATCAACAGGAAGATGAATATAAATAAGCCCTAGTTTTGAAAGAATTTCATCTTCATTCTCTAGTTTATTTTCACTATTATGTGCGGAAAGATTGATTATTATTTCATAATTATCTTTCGCAATTTCTTCAAATTGCTCTTTTGTTGGTTGTCCTGAGCTTGAAATATTATCATTTATTTTTATATAATTTATAATTTCTTGCATATCATTTCCTCAAATATTTTTTAAGATTTTGCTATTTTATCCACTTCTTTTATATATTTTTCCTTTAGCTTATCACTAATAAAAGAGGAATTAAATGAATTCTTTACAAGCTTAATAATATCTTCTTTACTTAAATCTAAATTTTCAAATACATTAATAAAGTTTTGATTTAAATAACCTTTGAAATAAGCAGGGTCGTCGGAGTTAATACATACATTTAAACCATAATCTAAAAGTTTTTTTAGATTATGTTCTTTGTAGTTTTTAAAAACTTTTAACTCTATATTTGAATTTGGACAAAGAGTAAGAGGGATTTGTTCTTCTTTTAATCTTTGCATTAATTCTTTTGAATTTATAGCTTGAACGCCATGATCTATTCTTTGAATATCTAATAAATCTAAAGCTTCAAAAAGATAAGAAACGTCTGCTTCTTCACCTGCATGAGCTACTAATTTAAAACCTTCTTTTTTGGCTTCTTTAAAAACTTCTTCAAACTTTGAAGGAGGATTTCCAAGCTCCGAAGAATCAAGTCCAACTCCTATAATAAAGTCTTTGTAAGGCAAAGATTGTTTTAAAGTTTCAAAAGCATCTTCTTGTGATAAATGTCTTAAAAAACACATGATTATATTTGAGCTTATTCCATATTTTTCTTTTGCTTCATCTAAGCCTTTTTTGATTCCACTTAATACAGTTTTAAACTCTATTCCTCGTGAAGTATGACTTTGTGGGTCAAAAAATATTTCTGTGTGAATAATATTATTTTCTACACATTTTAAAATATAAGCTTGGGTTAATAAATAAAAATCTTCTTCTGTTCTAAGAACCTTTGCCCCTGCATAATAAATATCTAAAAAGCTTTGAAGATTTGAAAAGTTGTAAGCTTTTTTCAGTTCTTCTACAGTTTTATAAGGAATTTCTATCTTATTTTTCTGTGCTAATTTAAACATTAATTCAGGTTCAAAAGAGCCTTCTATATGTAAATGTAATTCTGCTTTTGGTAGTCGTTTTATAAATTCAATCATCTTTATTCCATGTACTTTTTCTTATTATACAATTTTCTTTTATAAAAAAACTGTCTTGAAAAATTAATTTAACTTTTATAAGCCTTAGCTAGAATTTGTCAAAAATTGGGGTTTTAATGAATACTGAAAGTATCGCAACTATGGCACAGATTACAATGGCAAAATCAGAAGAGGCACAAGAAGCCTTGGCTTTAGTAAAAAAATTGCAAAAAAGATTTGTTGATAAATTAAATGAACTCAGTTTCACCCTTGGAGCACATAAAGATTTTCAAGAAGTTATTTGGGCTAGAGATGAAGGAAAGCATGGTGGAGGAAGTAGATTTGAATCACAGGATAATAAACTTTTTAATACAGCAAGTGTAAATGTTTCCCAAGTTCATTATGATGATGAGCCATCAAAAAAACTACAAAGTGCCAGTGCAATTTCAACTATTATTCATCCTAAAAACCCAAAAGTTCCCTCAATTCATATTCATATTAGCTTAACAAAACTTCGTGATGATAGCTCTTATTGGAGAATTATGGCTGATTTAAACCCAAGTTTGGAGAATAATGGAGATAAAGAATTTTTTATTCAAGCCCTTAAAAAAGCATCAAAAAAGAGTTCTAAAGAGTGTTTTGATGAAGGAATAAAACAAGGAGATAAATACTTTTATATACCAGCACTTAAAAAACATAGGGGTGTTTCTCATTTTTATTTAGAAAATTATAATACAGAAGAAAAAGAAAAAGATTTTGAATTTGCTCAAAATTTTGGAAATATAATTATAGATGCATACATAGACATCATTACAAATGCTTACAAAAAAAGAACTTGCTTTAGTATTCATGATATTACCCAACAGCTTGATTATCATACTTTATATTTATTTCAAGTATTAACTTTAGATAGAGGAACAACTTCAGGGCTTTTAATTCATAATCAAAATGATTTAGGAATTATGGCTTCACTTCCAAAGTTTGTAAATAAAAAGTTACTTCTATCTTGGGCTAAAAATTTAGAATACCCACAAAATATTCTTGTGGAAAAAATAGTTGAAGATATAA
Organism: Halarcobacter sp.; assembly: GCA_030145305.1. Taxonomy (GTDB): domain Bacteria; phylum Campylobacterota; class Campylobacteria; order Campylobacterales; family Arcobacteraceae; genus Halarcobacter. The sequence continues at coordinate 97,590 of JAQYVX010000002.1, forward strand.
ATAGTGAAGGCGAAATTAATAATATAAGCAAAATAAAATTAGCCCAAACAGTTAGAAATCATTACAAAGAATATCCAGAATCTTTAAAAATGCAAGCAAGTGGAAATACAGTTCCTACTACTGTTTCAAATCATCAAGTCAAAGTTTAAAATTACAAAGAATTTAGGACTTAGAAGCTTTAATCTCTAATTCTTAGATACTTATTATATTTCCTGAATAATGTTTAATATAATATTCTAAAACAAAATAACTAGAGTTTAAACTCTAGTTATTTTGTTGCAGCAGCTTTTGTAATACCAGCTAAGGCTTTTTCTACTTTTCCTAAAACTTTTTCACAACCTTTTAGGTTATGTCTTTGTACCAGATATTTTGGATCATTATAAGATATCCATACTTTTTTCATATCATCTTTCCAGATAAGAGCTTTTTGAGGTAAATCAAGAGCAACTGTTTGTTGACATTTCATTAAAGGACTTCCTACTTTTGGATTTCCAAAAATTATAAGCTCTGTGTCTCGAAGATCAATTCCTACACTTTTTGCACCTGCTGAATGATTTATATGATTAAATATTTTCATTCCTTTTTTCTTTAAGATAGTTTCTAAACGCTCTGAAGTCTCTTTTACAGAAAAATCACTAGATACATTAACAATACCTGAAGCCATACTTGATATAGCTAAAGTAAACATAACACTTGCAACAAACATTTTTTTCATATTCTTCCTTTTTTAACTAATTTTACATAATATATAAAAATTGTTTAGTCTTTGTAAATGTTTCCCAAATTCATTATTAAGAAAATTTATGAAAAGATATTTATAATAATCAAAGATAAGGCTGCAAAAATAAGTATAAATCCCATCGTCATATTAAATACTTCTAGCCTAAATTTTGTATTTAAAAATATTGTAGTTTTTTGTCCTAATACTCCCCAAAAAGACAAGCATAAATAACACACTATAAAATATATAATTATAAAAACAATAAGATTTGTTTTATTATTTGCAAATAAAGAAACCCCCGCTATACAAGCTAACCAAGCTTTGGGATTTAGCCATTGTAATAAAAAGCCTTCATAAAATTTGAGTGTTTTTTCTTCGTGCATTTTTTTATTTATAGGAGAGCTTGAACTTGCTATTTTATAGCCCATGTAAATAATAAATAAAGAACCAATAAGCTCTATAGACAAAAGAAAATTAGGACTTGATACTAGAAAGTTTTGAAAACCAAATGCAATTAAAACCAAAAGTAAAGTAAAGCCAATAGTAGCTCCTGAGATAAAAGCAAAGGTCTTTTTAAAACCATAATTTATACCTGATGAAATAATCATCATATTTACAGGTCCAGGAGAAATTGACATAACAAAAGATAAAGATAACATAGAAAGAAGAATAGCAAAAGTCATAAAGTTTCCTAATAATTAGATATTTTAGGAAGTGTAGAAGATTATGAAAAAAAGTTATTGTACAAAATTGAGTCTATACTCTTTTGGTGTAGTTGCAACTATTTTTAAGAAATTTCTATGAAAATGACTTTGATCAAAAAAACCACATTCTAAGGCGGTATCAACAATTGAATTACCTTTTTTTAATAACTCTTTTGATTTATTTATCTTCAAATTTAATAAATAAGAATGAGGTGTCATATTTATTTGATTTTTGAAAAGTCTAATAATATAAAAAGTGTTTAATTCAAATTTTGAAGCTAAATCTTCTAAAGAGATATTTTCTTTATAATTCTCTTTTAAATAAGAGATTATCTCTTCAAATCTTTCATCTAATAAAACTTCTTTGTCTTCTTGTAAATAAATAGAAAAGAACTCTATAAAAAAGTTTATTAATTCATTCTGCTTTTCTTGGTAAGTATAATCTAAAAACAAGTGTTCACATAAAGAGATAAAGTTATTATAAAAAGATTCATTTTCTAATAAATCAGAAGGTATTGGCACAAAAGTATCTATTTTATTATCAATAAGTTTTTGGATATTCATACACCAAATAGGATTAAGATACATCATATAATACTTGTTTAAAATATCGCTACAAGAATTACAAGAGTGAACAGCATTAGGGTTTATGATACTTAACATATTTTTATCTAAGATATAGTTTTTCTCATTGTTTGTATAAACACTTATTCCCTCTTTATTTATTCCTAGAGAAAAAGTACTATGAAAGTGTTTTTTATAATGCTTGTTAGAGTTTGAATATCGAAGTTCTATGAAAGGTAGATTTTCATTTGTGAATATTTTGGTAAATATTTTATTTATACTGCTCATAAATTAACCTTTTTTAATAATTCAAATAGTATCTTAAAAGCTTTTTTTAGTAAAGCAAAATTGTCTTTAATTATTTTTGGTTATAATTTCAAAAAAAATTAGGACATATTATGACAAAAGTAGAAGAACTAGAAAAACTTTTAAAAGAAGATATTATGGTTGAGCTTGAAGAATCAATTGAAGATCTTGTATCAAAAGTTAAGAAAAATAAAAATAATCAAGATTTAAAAGAAGAATTAAAATATTTAAGAGATGTTCAAAAATATTTCGATGATGTTTTAGTTGATATAGATAAAAAAATACTTACAAATGAAGATGCAGATGAGATTATGGATGCCTTACTTGATATGAAAAGTGAAAATCAAGAAGTATAATTTAATCACAACTTATTTACTTTGTTATATTTAAACTTAAAGCAATAAACTAACAATATTGTAGTAGTTTATATTTATTGTTTACTCAATATAATTTTATTAATTTATACTACATTAATTTACTAGGAATTAAAATGGACTATTTTGAGATATATGAAATTATCAATATTTTAGGTTTTGTATTAGGTATTAGCTTTGGAATGATTGCGCAAAAAAAGCAGTTTTGTTTTAGTGGTTCAATCAAAGATTATATCTTAACAAAATCTACAATGAGAGGTTCATCAGTTATAACAGCTATGATAGTTGCTATTATCTCAACTACACTTGTATCTTCATATTTTGAACTTGATTTAACTCAAACAACTTATTACCGAGAAAATATAAACTATTTTACAATTATCTTAGGCGGGTTAATGTTTGGTGTGGGAATGATGATTTCAGATGGTTGTAGTAATAGACATTTAATTAAATTTGCACAAGGTGATGTTAACTCACTAATAAGTTTGGTTTTTATTGGTATTTTTGCTTATGCAACAACAAAAGGTTTACTTTCAAATTTCTTTTCACCACTAATAGCAAATCCTACTTTAGTAGAATGGTCAGGTATTATAGGAAATATAAGCATGAATCTTTATATTGTAGTTGGTATTTTACTTTTATTATTAGCTTTTATAGTTAAAAAAGTAAATAGAATCCCAAGCTTAATAGATGGCGCTTTAATTGGTTTGTTAATTGCTTTTGCTTGGGGAATTACTGGGGTTTTAGGAGAAGAGAGTATGGAAAGAATAATCAATCTTTCAGGTATTACTTTCGTAAATCCTACTGCTAAATCTGTAGAATTATTTATGTTATATGAAATAAATGAATTAACTTTCTCAATCTCATTAGTATGTGGAATCTTAGTAGGTGCGTTTTTAATGTCAAAGATAAATAGAAAATATAGCTTTGGTTGTACAGCAGCTGGTGGTGAAAATAGAGTAAAAAACAATATGATTGGTGGGGCTTTAATGGGTTCAGGTGGAATGCTATCTATAGGTTGTACAGTTGGACAAGGATTAACAGGTCTTTCAACTTTGGCTTTTGCTTCTGCTATTGCTATTCTTAGTATTTTTATCTCTGCAACTATAACAGCGCTTATTTTAAATAAAAAAAGTAAGCTTCCTATGTGTTTTATCTTTGAATGGAAAGATAATACACCAGATTACCAGATTTGATTTTTATAAATTAAATAGGATATATAATGAACTGGTTAGCCCATGTCTTTTTATCAGAACAAAATATAGATTTCCAAATTGGAAATTATCTTGCTGATTCTTTAAAAGGAAGAGCATGGAAAGAAGCTTCAGTACATTTAAAAAATGGCTTAGAAACTCATAAAAATATAGATTCCTTTACAGATTCTCATCCTATTATATTAAAAAGTAAAGCAAGATTACGAGAAAAAGGTTTATTAAAATCTATAGTAATAGATATTACCTATGACTATTTTCTAACAAAAAATTGGGATACTTTTTGTCTTATTCCTTTTGAAGAATTTACACAAGATTTTTATAATCAAGCAAATAAAAGATTAGATTTTTTACCAGAAAATGCAAAAGAATCTGTAAATCGACTTATTAAATATAATATCTTAAACAAATACCAAAGTGTAGAACACTTAAAAAAAGCATTTGAAAAGTTTGATAAAAGATTATCAGATAAATTAGCATCAAGAGATACTGTAAGTAGTTATGTTCAAGCTGTTGAAAAAAATATAGAAAAATTAGAAAAAGATTTTATGATTTTTTTTCCTGAACTATGTGAATTTATAAAAGAGAGTACAGATAATAAAAAACTAAAGCATTGGAGAATATAAAATTCTCTTTTTGCTAAAACTATCTTATTTATTTTTCTTTCTTGAAGCTTTTGCCATTTTTGCTTTCTTTTTAGCTTTAGCTTTGCCTAACTCTTTATTTAATGCTTTTCTAGCATTAACAACTTGCTTAGTATTGTTTTCTGCTTGAGAAAAAGATTTTTCTCCTGCATTTTTAGTTGCCTTAATTCTTGCAACAATTTTATCGCTTTTTTTAGTGTTTACACTTGAATTATTTAATTCTGCCATAGATGTACCTTATTTATAATATTGGGATTGTATAGAAATTCTTATAAAAAAGATATTAGAAAATCTATCAATTTTATTAAAAATGTTTTTTAAAGTTTATTATATCATCATATGTTAGATTTATATTTTCTAATTGTTGCTTTTGCAAAATTGGATGCATCAAAGAATTTTCCTTATTTATATGAGGAATACCTACTAAATGCATGATTTCATGGGCTAGGATAGTTTTTAGTTCAGATAAATTATCAAAGCCATAAATCTCTATTTTATTCATATTATTAATTACACTTTTTTCTTGAATCTTTTTGCCATCTTTATAAAAAGTTTTCAATTTAGTCTCTTTTTGACCAAAAGTTTTACCTTTAATTTTTTTAAAACTTCTATTCATTCTTTCAAGTTCAATATTTAAACTATTAAATTTTTTAACTAAGTTATTGTGTATAAGAAGTTTTTGATTATAGTTATTTACAAGCCTTTTTATAATTTTTCTTTGGCTTTTTAAGATTTTTGTCTCTTTAGTTATTCTATTTTTTTCTTTTTCTATATATGCTTTTTCTTTTTCATATTCACTAGAAGAGAGGCTCTTTTTTTGATTTATATTTTTTACATAAGTGTTAAACTTTTTGATTTCTTGATTATGCAAGCTATTTTTTTTCTCAAATTTAACTTTTTCTTTTTCAATTTTTTTATCATTTTTTAGAAAATATTCTTCTAGCTTTTTAAGTTTATTTTGTTCCTTTTTTATTTTCCAAACTTGTTTTTTTATGCGTTTTTCTAATATTGAAGGAGGAAGATATATGATATTAATATTATTTTTACTTTCATTATAATCAAAGATATTTGTATCTAATTGTGATTCTAATTTATACTCTATTTCATTGATTATATTTATCAATTCATCTTTACTTATTTTAGCTTTATAATAATCATCAATCTTTCCAATACCAACTTCTTTGTATGAAGCAAAAGAATAATTAACTAAAAATATAAATATAAAAATAATTCCAAATAATTTTTTATAAAACATATAGTATTTTAATAAAAAAAAGTTTGTATATTACTTTAAGAGAGACTCTTTTATTCTCATATAAACAATTTTAGATATAGTAAAATATTAAATAAAAAAGGTAAAGAATGTCAATGAATGAAAATCAACTAGTAACTATGAATTTTGAATTAAGAATAAATGATGAAATTATAGAAAGTAATTTAGAAGAAAGTCCAATAGCATTTAAATATGGAAGTGGAGAATTAATTTCAGGATTAGAGAAAAGAATCTCTGATATGAAAGAAGGAGAAAGAAGAGAGGTAAACGTACCTTCAATAGAAGCTTATGGAGAATATAATGAAGAGCTTAGTGAGACATTACCAATCAAAGATTTTGAAGATATTGATTTAGAAATCGGAATGATTTTAGAAGCAGATGGGCAAAATGGAGAAATCTTTAAAGCAACAGTAACTGATGTTACAAAAGAGGATGTAACAATTGATTATAATCATCCCTTAGCAGGTTCTGATTTAGATTTCACAGTTGTAATAAAAAGTATTGCTTAAATCAAAAAAATTTAGTCTAAAAAGTCTTTTATTAGTGCTTTAATTTTAAGTTTATCTTCATTTATAATTATAAAATGTGCCTTTAATGAGGCTTCAGAAATATCTCCTAATAATATATTATCAGCGCTATTTTTGAAAAGATAAACTTTTGAACCTGATATTCCAGCAATTGATATTTTTAAAGAAGAAGGATCAAGTTTATTTAAATACCTTGAACCTCTTGAAAAGCCTATATATACCTTTGCTTTGGGGATTTTTTTATTAGAAAGATTTTTGCCTTCTGAGTCTATTATTGCATAAGAATATAATTTGATTATTTCTATAATCTCATTATTAATTTCTTTATGTTGAAGAGAAGTACCTGAAGAAGGGTTTCCTTTAATATAAACTATGTCAGGGCAATACACAAAAAATCTATTTAGTTTTTTGTTGAATTGTTTTATTATTTTTAACAGAAATAGCTTTTATAGAATTATATTTATCAAATAATATTACAAACATATATGCAATTGCAACCGCGATAAAACTAATAAGTAAAATATTTTTCATTCAATTTTCCTAGGATTTTTTATATTTTGTTGACATAATAAATTTAATTCACTTTAATAAAGCTTTAATACTTTTTTTCACTTATTATTACCATTTTGGTTCAAAAGGAACTCTCTCTCCATCACCTGTTGTATACTCCTCTAAAGAGTTTTCTTTAGATTGAACTACCATGTATATCATTTTTTCTTTTGAGTCGTTACGTATACCTCTTATGCCCTTAGGAGCAACACGTATTACACTACCCTCTTTTATCTCAAAACATTTTCCATCTACTTGAAAAAAACCAAAACCTTTTAAAATAATATATGTTTCTTCATTTTTTCTATGAATATGAAAATAAGTTTGTTCTTTCAAAGGAGGAAGTGAATTAAAAGAGATTTCAGAACCTGTAGATTTAGTAGCATCTTTTAAAAATACTTTACCTTCTATTTCTTGTTTATTCACAGGATGAATTAAAGAGTATTCCATTAGTTCATCTAAATCACCTAAATTGATTGCTGTATAATTAGTATCTTCTGCTATTTTCTGAATTTCTTTCATATTATTTCCTTTTATAGTTATTGACTATTTAGTCAAGTAATTTTATCTAAAGACAATAAAAAGAAAATAAAATAATAGTTTTAAAATTTTTTCATAGCTTTCTTAGTTTTATTTGTGGCAAGAGCTTCAAAGGGATTTTCAGGCCAATAGTGTTTTTTATACTTTCCGCTTAATTCTTTTTTAACTTCATAATATGAATTTTCCCAAAAACTTTTTAAATCATAGGTTATTTGAATTGGTCTTAAAGCTGGGCTTAAAAGATATATCTGTAAAGCAATTGTATTATTCAATATTTTTGGAGTTTCACTCATTCCAAATATTTCTTGTATTTTTACAGCTAAAATAGGATTTGTGTTATTTGAATAATCAATTTTTATATTAGAACCACTTGGTACTTCTATGCTATTTGGGGCTTGATTATCCAAAAATTGTTTATTTTCCCAAGAAATACCTGCTAATAAAATAGAATAAATATCCAAAGCTTCAAGCTGTTTTATTGTTTTAATATTATGTAAATAAGGTTCTAACCATAGCTCAAGAGAAGAAAACAAAGCATTATCACCAAAATCTGGCAAAGTGCTATTTATATTTTTATTTATAAAATTGACTCTATTTTTTAATTCAATAGCTTTTTTATTCCACGTTAAAAGTTCCAAACCCTCTTTTTTAATTAAATCTAAAATAAGTTTTGAATAGTTATGCTTAGCATCATTTGCTATTGGTTTTGAAAATAATTCTAGTTTATTAAAATAACTTATTTCTCTTATATCAAACTTTTTATTCTGTTTATTATAAATAATTGATTCTTCTTTTTCTATATAATTTGCAAACTCTTTTTCAATATTTTCTAAAGAAATTTTAAGTGCTAAGTTTATATAGGAATCCTTTTTATGTGCATTTAATGAAGCTACAACTAAAAACTCTTCATTAAATAAACTATCTTCAATATTTAGTATTGCTCCTTTTCCATTGCTTAATTTATATTTATTATCATTTTTTACTCTTTGTCGTGCTAGTCTATCTGGATAGGAAAAAAGAAGTAATTGACTTAAAATTTCTTCATTTATTCTTATTTCATTTTTTTTGATTTTTTGAAAACTTTTTAATTTAGAATAAAAAAAATCTGCTTGTTTTAGAATATTTTTTGCACTATTAAAATTTATGTAAGTGTTATCAAAATCTTTTTCATACAAAGGAAGAAACCTAGAATATATATCACAGTTTGAGTAAGAGTTTTTAAATATATCTTTTTCAATTAATATTGCCGATAAAAGACAAGCTTCATAAGCAAAACCCAAATTATTTGCACGCAAAATCATAAAAGCGAATCTTGGATGAAGTCCAAGAGCAAGAGCATTTTTTCCAAATTGTGTTATTTCATAATCTTTATTCAACATAAAAAGTTCTTGTAAAACTCTTCTTGTACTATTTTGAACTTGGGTATCTGGATAATCTAAAAACTTCAACTCTTTTATATCTACTACACCCCAAAGAGCCAAATCTAAAAAAAATGAACTTAGGTCTGTTCTTAATATTTCAGGTTTAGTTGATTCTTGTAAAATCTTCTTTTTATGCCAAAGCTTATAACATTTTCCATTGCTTAATCTCCCTGCTCTACCTGCTCTTTGAACTGCTGAATCTTTTGAAATAAAGGATAATTCTAAATGATTTAAAGCATTAGAATAGTTATAAAGTGATAACTTTTCTAAACCAGAATCAATTACAATTTTTATCCCTTCTATGGTTAAAGAAGTTTGTGAAATATTTGTTGAAAGAATTATCTTTCTTTTTTCTGATTTTAAAAGTGCTTTATCTTGATTTTCTTTACTTAAAGTTGAATATAAAGGAAAAACTTCAATATCTTCATCTTTTAGTAAATTTTGAAGTTTTTTAATCTCTTTTACACCTGGTAAAAATACTAAAATATCACCATTATCAGACTTTATAGCTTTTTTTATTGTATGTAAAAGAAGCAAACTTAGATTTTTTATATCTGGCTGTTTTATATTTTCATCAAGATATATATTTTCAACACTAAAATTCTTGCCCTCAGATGTAAGTACAGGAACATCTCCTAAAATATTTATTAATTCTTTTGAATCAAGTGTTGCAGACATGATTAATAGCTTTAAATCATCTCTTAATAATTCTTGCACTTGAAGAGATAAGGCAAGGGATAAATCAGTATGTATGCTTCTTTCATGAAACTCATCAAAAATGACCATAGCCACATTTTCTAAAGCTTGATCACTTTGAAGTTTACGAACTAAAATTGCTTCAGTTACAATTAAAATTTTAGTATTTTTAGAATAACATTTTTCCATCTTTACTTGATAACCAACACTTTGCCCTACGACTTCCCCAAGAAGTTTTGACATTTGCTTAGCAAGCATACGAGCTGCTACTTTACGTGGTTCAAGCATAATAATAATTTTATCACCAAGCCAAGATTCTTTTAGCAAAGAAATAGGTACTAGAGTACTTTTTCCAGCCCCTGGAGGTGCTTGAAGAATAAGCCTAGTTTTAGTGTTAAGTGTATTTTTTATATCGTTTATAAGCTCATAAATAGGTAAGTTTTTCATATATAAGATTATACTCTTTCTAGAATTTTAAGATTTATGCCTTAGGCTATAAATTTTTTTATTCTTTAGAATAATGTAATTGAAAAAAAGTTGGCATAATATTAATCACAAAAGGGTATTGTTCTATAATTTTAATTATCACATCATATACAACAGTTGCATCTTCTGAGGCGTATTTAATCTGTCCTATAGATAACCTTTTATTTTCCCAATTAGAACGAGACATATTTTTTGATTTTTGTAAATTTTCATTTAAAATTATTGAGGCAGCCTTTTTAGCTCCTATTTGTCTTCTAGCTGATAAATTTTTAAATACATCTTCAAGATCAATTGTTGATTTTAGTTTCAAGTTAAATTGTTTAAAAAGTGCTTCTCTATCACCTTTTAAGCCCGTGCCAATTTTTACTATTTTATCATTTTCCAAAAGATTTATAAGTGGTTTTAGATTTTTGATTTGTTTGGTTTGAATAAGATAACATTTTTTATTAGTAGCCAATTGAATAAGAGCAATGCCATGAGAAGCTTCTCCTTTTTCAAAGGTTGGTTTTTGTTCACTGTCAAAGCCTATAAAAGGGTTTTCTTCAATTGAGTTCATTGAAGTTTCTAATTGCTTTGAAGTATTAATTACTTCAATTGTTCTATTACCAATGGTATAAGGAATTTGTAAATCACTTGCAATACTATTTGTATTATCTAATAAATTAAAAAGCTTTATAATTGATTTTAATGAGGACGAAGCATTTGATACAATATTTTTTAAAGCATCTTCAACTTCACCTTCAAAATCATCTTCGCAAAATCTTTGAATTATATTTATTCTGTCTTGATTAGAAATTACATTTACTAACTTGATTATAAACTCCTATTTAATATAACTTTCTTTTAAAATGGTATTCTAACATAAAGAACTAATATATATCTATCATATAGCTTTTACTTTTAAATAAAACTATACTTTTTTAAGAGTTTCTAAATAATCTAAAATATCACTTGAAGTCCCTCTAAATATAATTTTTTCTTTATTTTTTTCAAGTTGATACTCATACATAGGGTCATAATACTCTTTTAAAAGATAAGCAATCCACTGTTTATATTTAGCTAAATCTCCTTTTTCTTCTTGCACTTTAAGAGCTTCATCAAATAATTCTATTAAATTTTTATATCTCATACTTCCTAATCTTTTTTGTATTCTTTCCATTGCTTTTTTTATTTCATCACTCCAAAGATTAAGATAATCTTCTTCAAACTCTTTTTTATAATTTATTTGAGCTTTTAAAATGTATTCATCAAAAGTAATATTTATTCTTTCTATAAAAGGAGTTTCAAGAACTATCATTGAAGAACTTGAAAGATAATTGACTAAAGTTTTTGGTATATAAACACTTCCTATATGCTTTCCTTCATCTTCAAATAAAAGATGAGAAAAGCCTTTATTAACTTTTTGAATCAATTCATATGCTAAAGAATTTTCAAAATCTATTTGAGTAGGTTGAACTGTGATTTTTTTGCCAAAGCTAGAACCTCTATGATTGGCTAAGCCTTCTAAATCAACTGAATTATCAATTTTATTTAAGAATATAGTTTTTCCACTACCTGTATAACCTCCTAAAATAATAGCCTTGAAGTATTTTGGGGAATTATCAATTTCACTCATCAAATAATTCCTAAAAGCTTTATATCCACCCTCTAGGCGTACAATATTTAAAGTATGTTCATTTATCCACTCTTGTGCTATCTTAGAACGTTGCCCTCCTCTAAAGCAATATAAAAGAGCATCTTTATTCTCTTTTTTAAAATCAAGCCAAGCTTTAATTCTACTATTCTTAATTTCTCCGCCAACAAGTTTATGTCCAAGAGTAATAGCTTCTTTATTTCCAGATTTTTTATATTTAATACCAATTAAATGTCTCTCTTCATCTGTAAGAAGAGGTAAATTAATTGCATGGGGAAAAGAACCTTTGTTAAATTCAATTGGAGCTCTAACATCAATAAGAGGAGTTTTTGATAAAGCAAGAGATTTAAAATCACTACTTTGAGTAGAAGTTGACATATATTAGGACCTTGCTTTTGTATTTTTTAATAGTATACAAGATAAATAATAAGGTAAAGCAAATTCAAGGTCTTGGTTTTTCCTACATAATTATAAATATGCTTATGATTATCTAGCCTAAGCCCTGAATTTTATAGAGATTTATTAAAGTTGGCTTCTAAATTTTTTGAGCTTTCCATGCCAATCATTTTTATCAAAACCATCTTTATCATAACCATTTTTATCAAAAGTTCTTACTATCTTTTTTTCTAAAACTAATCTTTCTTTCATAATAGATTTATTTGGATTATCTAAATCTAATAATTTACTTTTTGCTGATCTAAAATAGTATTTTTCTATTTTTTCAGGTTTCTTTTTACTTCCATATATTTTTTTTCCTACCATATAAAAACCATCTTTTGTTTTTTCATATACCAAGTTATCATAAAACTCTCTATTATAAATCTTATTCTTTAAAAGAGTTTTTAGTTCCAATATTTCAAAAGGAAGTACATCATTTTTATCTTTTATTTTAACAAACTTTTTTAATTTGGAACTCCAACCATCTTTATCTATACCATGAATATTACTACCTGATAAAGAGAAACCGTTTTTATCATATTTACTTTTAGTATATTTATTAATACCATCTTTATTCCATCCATCATAATCATAACCATCTTTATCGTACATTGAAAAATCAGTAAGAATATTTTCTCCAATGTAATTCCAACCATCTTTGTTAAAGCCATATTTTGTTCGCCAAATAGTACCTAGATTATCTTTATTAAAATGACGTTTAAACCTATCAAAACACATTTCACCCATTTGAAGCATATTTTTTTTATATATTCTATTATCATTGATAAATGACAATTCAAGAAAATAATCTTTTTTTCCATCTTTTTTACATGTCAAAAAATTAATTCCATCTATATTATCTATTTGACAATTTTTATTATAGATTTTCAAAAGTTGGTCTTTGTATGTGTGTTTAAAATCAACACTATCATCTTGCTTAGAACCTGAATCTTCACTTGCAACAATCATAGGGCAAGTGCTATTTTCTAATTTATAAACAGTTCTTGACGTAGTAGCATTAAGCATCGATAATTTTTGACTTTTACTCTTTACTTTAGCATTTGTAAAAGATAAATTTCCAATACACAAAGCTTTTGAATTTTTTCCATATCCATGACCTAATCGATCTTTTATCTTAGAGCAATCTATAGACTCTAATAAATTTAAGGTTTTACTTCTTGAGAGTTTATCTTTAGAAAGTTTTTTTTTCTTATTAATACGTGAAATTTCATCTTTTCGTAAATTCTTTGCATCTTTGATAGTTCTAACATAAGGAAGAAGTAGTCCAGATTTTTCTAATTCTGTAATAACAATTTTTCGTAAATTATCAAAGTCTTTATTGTTATAATCAAGTGCCTTATTTTCTGAAAAATTAATATTAAAAGTACCTCTCCATATTGTTTTTTCATCTGGAATATTAGAAAGCTTTTTTAGTTTTTTTGCATCTAATCTTCCCTTCCAATTTTTAGAAATCTCATCAATATTAGATAATATAACACCAAATTTAAGTGAAGTTGGTTTACAAGAAGTTACATCAGCAGAATAATACTCTATAGGACTTATATTAACTAATACTTTTACAGGACTATTTAAATATTTAATTTCAATATCTCTTGCTCTAAAATCATCATCAATACTATGATTTGAAGAAAGGTATCTATATAATTTTTTTGACTCATTTTTACATTTATTTAAAATCCCTTTTGTACCGGTATCTCGATATTTAAGACGAGTGCCTTTTTCAGTCCAAATAAATGCACTATCAGTAATTTTTATTTTTATACTTTGTGTTATAAGTTACACCAATTGATTGCTTATTCGCACATCCAGTAAACAAAAATAAAATTGACAACACCAAAATATATTTATAGTTCTTCACTTCTTCTTCCTTGATTATGATTTGTTCAATAAGTAATTTTATAATTTTTTGCTGATAAGTTTAACATAATTGCCATAAAAAAAATGATTCAAGATTTAAAGATACACTTATAAAGAGAGATATAGATTTTTACTTAATACAAGATTTAAATAAAAATCACAAAAAGTGAACTTAGTTCATATGAAGAAAAAATTTCTGCGAATAACGCAGAAATTTAGAAAAAGAGGCTATTACAAACCTCTTTTTTTATACGTGGTAGTTTGGTGCTTCGTTAGTAATTGTTACATCATGCACATGAGACTCTTTAAGTCCTGCACTTGTAATCTCTACAAACTCTGCTGTTTCTTGGAAAATACTAATATTAGCACTTCCTAGGTATCCCATTGAAGAACGTAATCCACCCACCATTTGGTGAATAATATCAGCAATACTTCCTCTATAAGGAACCATTCCTTCAATTCCTTCAGGAACTAATTTATCAACTGCTGTTCCTTCTTGAAAATATCTATCAGTACTACCTTTAGTCATAGCTCCTAATGAACCCATTCCTCTATACGTTTTGTACTTTCTTCCTTGGCTTAGAACTACTTCACCAGGAGATTCTTCAGTTCCAGCTAGTGCAGATCCCATCATAACAGCACTAGCTCCTACAGCTAAAGCTTTTGCTACATCTCCTGAATATCTAATTCCACCATCTGCAATAATTGGAATTCCACTTTTAGCACCTTGTGCCGCACATTCATCAATTGCGCTTATTTGAGGAACCCCAACACCTGCAACGATTCTAGTTGTACAAATACTTCCAGGACCAATTCCAACTTTTACAGCATCAGCGCCCGCAAGGATTAAATCCTCAGTTGCTTCAGCAGTTGCTACATTACCTGCAATTATTTCAACATCCATTTCAGCTTTAATATCTCTTACAGTATCTAAAATACCTTTTGAATGACCATGAGCTGAATCTAAAACTAAAACATCAACACCAACAGCTACTAATGCACGAGCTCTATCTAATTGCCCTACACCAATTGCAGCACCAACTCTTAATCTTCCAAAAGTATCTTTATTTGCATTTGGATATTCTCTTTTTTTATTAATATCTTTAATTGTGATAAGACCTTTTAAGTAGCCATTATCATCAATAATAGGTAATTTTTCTATTTTACTTGAATGCATAATATCAGCAGCTTCGTCTAAAGTTGTTCCAACTTTTCCAGTTATTAATGGCATATTTGTCATTTTTAGTTCAACTAATTGTGTAAAGTCTTTTGTAAATCTCATATCTCTATTAGTTAAAATTCCTAATAACTTATTATCATCATCAACAACAGGAACTCCTGAGATTCTATAAGAAGCCATAATATCTTCAGCATCTTGAAGTGTTTGATTTTTCTTTATTATAACTGGGTCAATAATCATTCCTGACTCAGATTTTTTTACTTTTTTACATTGTAAGGCTTGTGTAGCAATGTCCATATTTTTATGAATAATACCAATTCCACCTAGTCTAGCCATAGCAATAGCTGCTTGATGTTCAGTAACTGTATCCATAGCAGCACTTACAAAAGGAATATTTAGTGTAATATTCTTTGTTAACTTACTTTTTAAGCATACCTCTTTAGGTAATACTTCAGATTTAGCTGGTACTAATAAAACGTCTTCAAATGTTAATGCTCTTTTTCTAATTCTCATAATATTCCTTTAATAATTTCTTTTTAATTTGTATAATTAATAGCTTTTTCTAATGCTAAAGCACCATCAAACAAAGTTTGTTCATCATATGCTTTTGCAATTAATTGTAGGCCAATTGGCATACCATTTTTATCTTTTGACACTGGAAGTGAAATAGCAGGAAGTCCTGCTAGGTTTACTGAAATTGTATAAATATCGCTTAAATACATCTCTAATGAAGTCTTAAATGTTCCAAAATCAGGTGCAACAGTTGGAGCAACTGGAGAAAGAATTAAATCTGCATCATTAAAAATTGCTTCATATTCATCTTTAATTAAATGTCTAACTTTTTGTGCTTTAATATAATATGCATCATAATATCCTGAACTTAATACAAAAGAACCTAATAAAATTCTTTTTTGTACTTCTTGTCCAAACCCTTGAGATTTAGTTTGCACATACATATCTTTTAAGCCAGCATCACCTTTTCTATTTCCATATCTAACACCATCATATCTTGAAAGATTTGCAGAAGCTTCAGCTGTAGCAACTATATAATATGAAGAAAGAATTTTATCAGTATCAAGCATATTTTTATGAATGATTTCATGACCTGCATCTTTGTATGCTTTTACTGCTTTTTCAAATCCAGCTTTAATATCATCACTAGCTTGATCTACAAAGTTATCAATTACTGCAATTTTTAATTTTCTATTTGAATCTAATTTAGGAGCTATTGCTTCATAATCTACATTAGCAGAAGTAGAATCTAAGGGATCATGTCCTGAAATAATGTCATATAAAATTGCTGAATCTTCTACATTTTGAGTAATAGGTCCAACTTGGTCAAGAGATGAAGAATAAGCTGTTACACCAAATCTAGAAACTCTTCCATATGTTGGCTTCATTCCCACAACGCCACAATAAGCTGCTGGTTGTCTAACTGATCCACCAGTGTCAGTTCCTAGTGCTGCAATAGCAATTCCAGCGGCAACGGCTGCGGCACTTCCACCTGAGCTTCCACCTGCTGTTTTATTTTTATTGTGTGGATTTAAAGTTTTACCATAACATGAAGTATCAGTTGCACTTCCCATTGCAAATTCATCCATGTTAGCTCGTCCAAATGGACTTAATCCTGCATTTCTAAGGTTTTTAATTACTGTTGCATCGTAAGGACTTACATATCCTTTTAAAATATTACTACAACATGTTATATTCCAATTTTTTACATTTATAATATCTTTGATTGCAATTGGAATACCTTCTCCTGAACTTGTAATTTCAGTATTAGTTAACTGCTCAACATATGCAGCTGTGTTATCTTCTTTAATTTTTGAAGCTATATCTTCTCTTAATTTTATGATTTCGTCACTATTTAACTTAAGTGCTTCTTTTAGAGTTATCAAATGTTTCTCCTAAGGATTGCGTGTAATATATTACGCGACATTATATAAAAAATTTGATTAAAAGCTGGTAAAATGATTTTTTTGAAAATTTATAAAAATTTGTAGGAAAAAATGTAAAAAAAAAGGGATAGATACAAATAGTATCTATCCCTTTTAAGAAGTATAATTAAATATTATACGAAAGAAATGAATGCCATCGCTGTAGCATCACCTCTTCTAATTCTTGTTTTAACAATTGAAGTATATCCACCATTTCTATCTACATACTTTGGTGCAATTTCATTTACAAGTTTCTTAGTAGCTTCTTTGTCTTGTAATGCTTGAAAAACAGCTCTGTGAGCGTTTAAATCAGCAGTTCTAGCAGTTGTTACTAATCTTTCAATGTATCTTCTTAACTCTTTTGCTTTTGGAACAGTTGTTTCTATCTTCTCTCTAGTAATAATTGCAATTGCTAAGTTTTTTAACAATGCTTTTCTGTGAGAAGAAGTTCTGTTTAATCTTCTATACCCGTGCTTATGTCTCATATCAAACCCTTAAATTATGCTTTAAGTTGCTCAAGCTTTCTTCTTAAAGCTGATGCAACATTTTCTGGAAGTGTATTTTCAATTGGGAAACCTAAAGATTCTAATTTCTCTTGAATTTCATCAAATGATTTTTTTCCTAAATTCTTAATATTTTTTACTTCAACTTCACTCATTAGTACTAATTCACCTAAGAATTTAAGTCCTGCTCTATCTAAAGAGTTGAAACTTCTAGCACTCAAGTTTAAGTCATCAATTTTTACAACTAAATCTTTAAGCTCAACTGGCTCTTCACCTGAATCACTTACTGTTACTTCTGATAAATCAAATACTTTATTAAATACTGACATTTGAGCATACATAACAGAAACAGCTTCTTTAAAAGCAGTTATTGGAGTAATTTGTCCATTTGTTTGTACAGTAAATACAGCTTTTTCAAAGTTAGGATTATCTTCAACTAACATTTTTTCTATATCATAAACTACTTTTTTTACTGGTGTAAAGAAAGCATCTAATGGAATATAATCTGGCCCAACAATATCTCTAATATCTTCAGATGGCATATAACCAATACCTCTTTGAATAATAACTGAGAATGTTAAGTTACAGTCAGAATTAATAGTTGCTAAATGAACATCAGGAGAAACTATTTCAACATCAGCGTTGTTTAAGTCTTCACCTTTAATCTCTTTTGGTCCATTAAAAGAATATTCAACAACTACTTGTTCTTCATCACCATTGATTTTAAATTTAATATTTTTAAGATTAATTACAAAAATAGCTATATCTTCAAGCATTCCTCTTAATGAGTCAAACTCATGCGAAGCTCCTTCAATCTTAACTGCGATTGGAGCGTATCCAACCGAGCTAGATAGAAGTAATCTTCTTAAAGGATGTGCTAAAGTTATTGCGAAACCACTTTCGAATGGATATGCTGATATTTTAGCTTCATTATCACTGATTGCTTCAATTTCAACTTCTGTTGGTAAAAACGGTGTATCTGCAAATTTTTTCATAGCCTACCTTACTTATTATTTAGAATATAACTCTACGATTAATCTTTCTTCAACAGGAATAACAACTTCTTCTCGAGTTGGGATTCTTGTAAAAATTCCGAATACTTTATCTTTATCTACGTCAACCCACTCAACTAAACCAGTTTGGTTAGTTAATTCTAAAGCTCTTACAATTTGTGGATTAGTTTTAGATTTTTCTTTAATCTCAATTTTTTGACCTGGTCTAACAACGTAAGAAGGAATATCTACTTTCTTACCATCAACTAAAACATGTCCATGAGTTGTAAATTGTCTAGCATTTGCTCTAGTTGAAGCGAACCCCATTCTATAAACAACGTTATCTAATCTTTGCTCAATTAATGTAATTAAGATTTCTCCTGTATTACCTTCAGATGAAGCAGCTTTTTTAAAGTATTTTCTAAATTGTTTTTCAGAAACACCATACATAAATTTAGCTTTTTGCTTTTCTCTTAATTGTAAACCGTACTCAGAAATTTTAGTTCTTCTTTGTCCGTGTTGTCCTGGAGCAAATGGTCTTTTTTCTAAAGCAGATTTTCCGTTAAGTCTTCTTTCACCTTTTAATCCAAGGTCTGCATCAAGTCTTCTCTCGATTTTTTCTACTGGTCCTCTATATCTTGCCATAACTGCCCCTTACACTCTTCTTCTTTTAGGAGGTCTACACCCATTATGTGGTAAAGGAGTAACATCTTTAAACCACTTAACAGAAATACCTTCAATAGCTCCAACAGCCTTAACTGCTGTATCTCTACCTGAACCTGGACCTTGGATTTTAATACCAAGATTTTTAATACCATGTTCCATTGCTTTTTGTACTGCATCTTCAACAGCTGCTTGTGCAGCAAAAGGAGTAGATTTTTTACTTCCTTTGAAACCTAAGTTTCCTGCTGAACTCCACGCAATTGCATTTCCAGCAGCGTCAGTTATAGTTACCATTGTATTATTAAATGATGCTGCAATATGTACGATACCGTCAGCAATATTCTTTTTTACAACTTTTTTTCTAGTTACTTTTCTTTTTGCCATCTAAATATCCTTACTTAGCCGCTGCGCCAACAGTTTTCTTTTTACCTTTTCTAGTACGAGCATTAGTCTTAGTCTTTTGCCCTCTACACGGTAAACCTTTTCTATGTCTTAATCCTCTGTACGAACCTAGGTCCATTAAAGATTTAATATCCATAGCAACTTTTTTTCTAAGATCACCTTCAACCATATATGTTTTTTGGATTTCTTGTCTAATTGTTGCTGCTTCATCTTCTGTTAATTCATGTGCTCTTTTATCATAAGAGATTCCAGTTGCATCTAAAATTAATCTCGAGTTATGTAAACCAATTCCAAAAATATACGTTAACGCATATTCCATTCTTTTTTTGTTTGGTAAATCAACACCTGCAATTCTAGCCATGCTTATCCTTGTCTCTGTTTATGTTTTTTAGTTTCGCAAATCACTCTTACGACACCTCTTCTTTTGACAATTTTACATTTGTCACACATCTTCTTTACTGAAGCTCTTACTTTCATAAGTCTGTCCTCTTTTTGTGTTTATTCCCACATTTCAACAGGGAAGAACTACTAGAAAAAAACAAAAGTTCTTGCTTTTTTGTAGTTCGCTCCGATTTTCAATATTGTAAAACAATACAAATAGGCGGAGTCAAGCTAAAGCAATGTCACAGCCTAAGAGGCTATAACTACTATTTGCTTCTTTCTCGTTCTACCCAACTCTTTATAAAACACAAAACATTTTATAAAAAATTCTCTGATGGTTGAAAAAATGGAAAGGGATTATAATTAATTTTTGCTTAAAGCTTGTTTAATAAAGCCTTAAAGGTTTTATTCAAGCTTAAATCACAAAATATTATTATATTTCTAATCAAAAAATAGATATAATAATATTTAATTTTACTACTTATTACAAAGGTATTATACTTAAAATGGAAATTGAAAACTTAAAAGCGGTTTATATAGACGATGAACCTGTTAATTTGATGCTTGTTGAAGCATATGGCATGGAGTTTAATTTAAATATAAAAACATTTAATGACCCCAAAGAAGGACTTGATTATATATTAAACAATAATATAGATATACTTTACACTGATTATATGATGCCACACATTGATGGTATTGAACTTATAGAAAAATTTAGAGAGATAAATGAAGATACACCAGTTGTTGTAATTACAGCAGTTGGAGATGACCAAGAATTAAAAATTAGAGCATTAAAAGTAGGCGCTACAGATTTTCTTACAAAACCAATTGATATGACAGAATTCAAAGCACGTAGCTTAAATCTCCTTACTCTTAGAAATGCACAATTAAAATTAAAAGATAAAGCTTTGCTACTTGAAGATGAAGTAAAAAAAGCAACGGCTGAAATTCAAAAAAGAGAACACGAATCTTTAATGGTTTTAGGTCGTGCAGCTGAATATAAAGATGCGGAAACTGCAAATCATACATTAAGAGTTGCACATTATTCAAAATTGATTGCAAAATATTATGGACTAGATGAACTTAAGCAAGAGATAATTTTTTATGCATCTCCTTTTCATGATATTGGCAAAGTTGGTATAGCTGATGGTATTTTATTAAAAGAAGGCCAATTAACAAAAGATGAATTTACCATAATGAAAAATCATGTTAATATCGGTGGCGAAATATTAAAAGATACGAAAAGCCCTTATTTAATAGAAGGTGGAATAATAGCCTTAAATCATCATGAAAAATATGATGGCTCAGGATATCCAAAAGGGAAAGTTGCTGAAGAAATACCTTTAAGTGCTAGAATTGTAGCAATTGCAGATGTTTTTGATGCCCTTACTTCAAGAAGACCTTATAAACAATCTTGGAGTTTTGAAGAGGCTTTTGTTTTATTAAAAGAAGAAAAAAATTCACATTTTGATCCTAAATTAGTTGATATTTTTGTAGAACATATTGATGAAGTAAAAGAGATACATAATGATTTTCACTAATAATTTAATTAATATTCAAATAGAAAAAAGTGAAATTCCTTGGGTAAAAATTTTTACAAATGAAAAATACAAAGAGTTTTCTCAGTGTCCAAGTGAAATAAAACTGGAAATTTTCAGGTGCTTGAATATTATTGAAAAAGAGATGATAAAATATTATAATCCAGAAAAAATAAATATAGCCTCTTTTGGTAATTATTTACCACATGTTCACTTTCATATAATGGCAAGATTTAAAGAAGATTCATATTTTCCTGAATCTATGTGGGGTGAAAAACAAAGAGAAAGTAATTTAAAACTTCCAGACTTTAAAAACTTTTGTCAGATTTTAAAAAAAGCTTTAGAAGAGTAATTCTTAAGAATTCTCTTCATAAAGTTTTTTAAGATTTTCTGTACACTTTTCTATTTCTTTTAACTTAAGTAAATAATCTAAATCAAGTCCTTCTTTTGCACTTTGTTCAATATCTTTTGTTATTTCATATATATCGTTAATTTTTAGATTTCCAGAAGCACCTTTTATTTTATGTGCAATAAGCTTTATTTGCTCTAAATCTTTACTTTCTATATAAGTTTTTAACTCTTCTAAATCTTTATTAATTGAAGAAATAAAAGTTTTCAGAATAGTTTTAAAAATAGGAAGCTTTAAACCTAAAGCATTTGCTGAATCCTCTATAGAATACACAATATTTTCTTCTTTTTTTTCTAAAATAATTTCTTTATTTTTTCTTTCTAATTTAATATATTTATTTAAAATTTCATCTAGCATATGTTCTTCAAAAGGTTTAGGAATATAAGAGTCCATTCCTTCTTTTAAAAAACTTTCTCTGTCACCAGCAACCGCATTAGCGGTAAGTGCTACGATTGGAGTATGTTCTAAATTATTTTCTTCTTCGTATTTTATAATTGCATGAGTAGCTTCAATTCCATTCATTACAGGCATATTAATATCCATAAAAACAATATCGTAAATTGCACCAGACTTTACAATATCTAAAGCAATTTGCCCATTTTCAGCTATTTTAGACTTTATTCCTTTTTGTGCAAGCATTGCTTCCATAAGATGTTGATTTACAATATTATCTTCAACAATTAAGCAAGTAACATTAGAGTGTTTAATTGCTTCCATATCAATTTTTAACTCTTCTTCTATTCCAGGGTTTAATATATCTACTATTGCATCATAAAGTTTTGATTGATTTATTGGAGATTTTAGAATTCGACATTCATTTTCAATTTCAATATCTTTTTCTTCATAATCACAAATAAAAATTAGTGGTACTTTGATTTTGTCTAGATTTAATTTAACTAAATCGTCATATTTCCCAATAATTAAAGAGTACTCATTCAAATTTTCTTCTTTATCCGTAACTTCAGGTTCGCTATAATTTGTTAGATATTTTTTCACTATTCCTAGTTGAGAACTGCAATCATATTCATAACAAAAAATTGCAATTTTTGAACTTGTATCAATTTGTGGATATAAATCTTTTGTTTTTTTATACTCTAATTCTAATTCAAAATAAAATTCGCTTCCCCTATTTTCTTTACTATCAAGCTCAATATTTGAACCCATAATAGAAACTATATTCGAACTAATACTTAAACCTAATCCTGTACCTCCAAATTGTCTTGTTACACTAGAATCAGCTTGAGAGAATGGGTCGAAAATTGTTTTTTGTTTATCTAAAGGAACACCAATTCCTGAATCTTTTATACTAAATAAAACAGTAGCAAAAGAATCACTTTTCTCTTTTAACTCAATCTTAATATTAATATCGCCATTTTTAGGTGTAAATTTAATAGCATTACTAATTAAGTTTGATAATACTTGTTTGATTTTAAGAGAATCCCCTATCATTTCACTTGGGAGTCTTGGGTCTATAAAGAAAAGAATATCAATATCTTTTTCACTTGCTTTTGCAACAAATAACTCAATAGCAGGCTCAAACTCTTTAAAAGGATTGAATCTTCTTTTTTCAAGTTCAAATTTTCCACTATCTATTTTTGAAATATCCAAAATATCATTAATTATTCCAAGTAATGATTTTGCACTACTATTAATAATTTCTATATATCCTCTCTCTTTTTTAGGAATTTCTGCTTTTTCTAAAAGTTTTGAAAAACCCAAAATACCATTTAATGGTGTTCTTATTTCATGTGACATAGTTGCTAAAAAAATTGATTTAGAAGCTTCGGCTTCCCTTGCTTTTTGCAAAGAATGAATATGTTCTGTAATATCTATACTAAAAGAGAGATACTCTAAGATATTGTCAGAGGAATCTAATATTGGTACAATAATTGTAGAAGTGTAATATTCCTTATTACTCTTATTGTTGTTTTTTATTTCACCTGACCAAATTTTTTTATTTGAAATTGTAAGTAAAAGTTTTTCGAAAAAATCATTTTTCATATCTCTATGTTTTGTAATATTATAACTTTTACCAAGGACTTCACTTTCAATAAATTCTGATTTTTCTAAAAACTTATCATTTACATAGGTAATTAAACCACTTGTATTAAATTTTGAAATAATAGCCGAGGCATCTACAGCTTTTTGATACTCTTCTAAAGATTTATTTGAGTATTTTAAAGTATTAATTAAAGTATTTGTTTCTTTATCTTTCTTTCCTAAGTATTGAATTAATTTATTTACTTGAACAACAAAATTATCAATATCAGAATTACTAAATTTCTTTTCAAAAGCTTCATATTGGTCATTTTCTATTTTGTCCAAAAATTCTGTTAATTCAATCATAGGCATTTTAACAGAACGATTAGTTACAAAAACAGCAATTATAACAAGAGTAATCAATAATAAAGTCATATAAAAAACCATAAAGTTTTTCATTGAAGTTGGAATACTTGAACCTAAAAATATATCTACACCAATATATAAACTAACAATAAATATAAAGCCTGTAATCATTACAGGTATTAGAATTTTTTCTAATGTATCAAAACTCTTCACTTTATACCATCTTAGAATTTAATTGCATAATTATATCTTCTAAAACTTTATCTGCATTATCAGTTGAGACTTGACAGCCACCTGCGGCACGATGTCCACCACCACCATGTTTTAACATTAGTTCTCCTATATTACTTTCGCAACTTTTATTAATTATTGATTTTCCAACACTATAAACTAAAATGTCTTTCTTTCTTCCTAAATTTTTATGAATAGACACCGTAACTTTAGGGAACATAGCATAAACTAAAAAACGATTACCAGGATAAATTATTCCTTCATTTAAATAATCAATTACAACTACTTTGTCAATAAGTTTTGAACAACGTTTTAATTGTTCTTTGAATTCTTTTTCATATTTAAAATATAACTCAACTCTTTCTTTTACATCTTCTAATTCTAAAATCTCTTCAATACTATAATTTAAACAATAGTCAATCAAATTCATCATAAGTTGATAATTTGAGATTTTAAAATCTTTAAATCTTCCAAGTCCAGTTCTTGAATCCATTAAAAAACTTAATAAATCCCAAGATTTTGGATTTAAGATATCTTCTTTTGAGAAATTAGCACTATCTGCTTTATTTGAAGCATCCATTATATCTTTGAAAGAAGAAGGAAATTTATTTTCAGCCCCATAATATTGGTAAACAACTTCTGCTGCACTTGGAGCATCAGGATAAATAATATGATTTTTTTCTTTTGAATTTCTAAGTGTTTCTGAGTAATGATGATCAAAACATAAATGAACACCTTTTACATAAGGAAGATTTGTTGTAATGTCAGATGAAGATACTTTAACTAAGCCATCTTGCATATCTTTTGGATGAACAAAAATTATTTCTTCTATTAATCCAATATATTTTAATAATATTCCACATACTAAACCATCCATATCACTTCTTGTTATAAGTCTAAATTTAGTTTGGACCATAATTTCTCCGTAATTATAAAATAATTATAATATTATCATAAAAGTACTAAATAATAATACAAAATAATATATTTTAATTATTTATGATAGATGAAACTTGATATAAAGTTTCATCTATGTTTTACTTAAATATTAATATTATTTGCGATAATATCTCCCATTTCCTGAGTTGTAACAACTTCTTTAGCATCATATGCTGCTAAATCTTTTGTTCTATACCCATCTTTAAGTGCTTTTTTTATAGCCATATCTATTTTATCAGCTGCTTCAATTTCGTTAAAAGAATATCTTAACATCATTGCAGCACTTTCAATTGTAGCTATTGGATTTGCAATTCCTTGTCCTGCAATATCAGGTGCTGAACCATGAATTGGTTCATATATTGCTGTTTTATCACCTGTTGATGCAGATGGTAATAATCCAATTGAACCTACAACCATAGAAGCAGTATCAGATAAAATATCCCCAAAAATATTTCCAGTTACAATAACATCAAATTGTTTTGGATTACGTACTAGTTGCATAGCTGCATTGTCTACATACATATGAGAAAGTTCTACTTCTGGATAATCAAGAGCTAATTCTTCCATTGTATCTCTCCATAATTGAGAAACTTCAAGAACATTTGCTTTATCAACAGAACAAACTCTTTTATCTCTTTGCATTGCTAATTCAAATGCTTTTTTACCAATTCTTACAATTTCAGGTTTTGTATAAACCATAGTGTTGTATGCAGTATGTCCATCATTAGCTCTTGGTTTCCCAAAATAAATACCACCAATAAGTTCTCTTACTACCATAATATCAACACCTTCAATAACTTCAGGTTTTAATGTTGAGGCATTTACTAATTCATCATAAATAATTGCAGGTCTTAAGTTTGCATAAACACCCATAGCTTCTCTAAAGCTTAAAAGTCCAGTTTCAGGTCTTAATTCTCTTGGAAGAGTATCCCATTTTTCTCCACCAATAGCTCCAAATAAACATGCATCAGAGTTTAAAACACCAGTTACTGTTTCAGTAGGAAGAGGAACGCCAGTTATATCTATTGCAATTCCACCCATTAAATACTCTTTGTAATCTAATTCAAAGTTAGAAATCCCAGAAACTGCATCTAAAACCTTTATAGCTTCATCAATTATTTCAGGACCAATTCCATCACCTTTGATGATTGAAACATTATACTTTTTCATTATTTATTAACCTTCATTTCTTTTTTTGCATAATTAATTAATCCACCTGTTGCAATTAATTCTTGCATAAAATCAGGGATTGGAGTAAATTTATAAGTTTTTTGTTTTGTATTATTAGTGATTTCACCATTATCTAAATCAATTGAAATTTCTTCACCCTCTTTTATTTCTAAAGATTCAGGAAGTTCAAAAATTGGTAATCCCATATTGAAAGCATTTCTATAAAAAATCCTTGCAAATGATGGAGCTACAACAGCAGCAACTCCAGCGGCTTTTAATGCAATTGGAGCATGTTCTCTTGATGAACCACAACCAAAGTTTTCACCTGCAACTATAATATCACCTCTTTTTAACTTACTTGTAAATAAAGGATCAGCATCTTCCATAATATATTTGGCTAAATGCTCAGGGTCTGAACTATTTAAATATCTTGCAGCAATGATAATATCAGTGTCTACATTAGCCCCAAAATTCCAAACTTTTCCAGTAATCTTATTCATATTATTTTTCCTTATTTTCAATACTTTTTAGTCAAAAAGTAATTACATAATTTTTTCAAAGAAAGCCATTTTATCTAAAATTTTAAAAATAATAGATTAAATAAAATATATTAATAAGATTTTTAGTAAATTTGGGTATAATACATACCTATCCTCAAAACATATAAGGAACTTCAATTTATGAGCGCAAAAGATTTAAATAAAGATATTGAAACCACTGTAAAAGAATACAAAGAATCAATACTAACATTTGAAAAACTTATTAAAATCTTTCCTAAAGCTCCTTCAACAGCACATATAAAGAAAATTTTAGCTTTTACTCAACTATATAACGTAACGTTAATTAGTTCACAAGAACAAGCAAAAAGAATGAATGCTGAAGAAGCTAGAAGAAAAGAAGATTTAATAAAAAAATTAAAAGAAAATGACGATGATGTATTTGACCTTCTAAAAAATAAAGAACTTCTAGAGTGGTCAAGATCTGATTCTCCTGTTAGAATGTATTTAAGAGAAATGGGACAAATTCCACTTCTTACAAAAGAAGAAGAAATAGAAATATCTAAAAAAATTGAAATGGGAGAAGATGTTATTCTTGATGCAATTTGTTATGTTCCATATTTAATAGATTTTATTTTAGAATACAAAGAACCTTTAGTAAATAGAGAAAGAAAAGTAAAAGAACTTTTTAGAAACTTTGATGATGAAGATTCTGAATCTTCTGATACTACAGAAGAAGTAGAGCAAGTTGAAGATGAAAGTGAAGAATCTTTAGATAGTAAAAAAATAAAAAAACTTGATAAAAGAGCAGAAACAATTATTGCTTCATTTAAAATATTAGAAAAAGCAAAAAAAGATTGGCTTAAATTTCAAGCAAAAGAAGAAGCAAAATCTGATAGTGAAGTAGATCAAATGCTATTTAATTTAGCAGTTGCATTTAAGAAAAAAGTTTTAAAAGAAGCCTTAATAGATTTAGGACCTACTTCAAAACTTATTACTGAAATTGTTAAAGCTATGGAAACTGCACTTAAATCAGATACAGGTTTCGATATTGAATTAAAAAAACTAGAATATAAATTGCCTTTATTTAATGATATTTTATTAAAAAATCACCAAAAGATTTTAGATAATATTATTAATTTATCAAAAGTACAAATTACTGCTATGGTACCTGAAGCTACAATGGTTTCTACATATATGGAAATTAAAAAACTTTTCCAAACAGCAGAAGCTTCAAAAGGTGGATTTGATTTAGAACCTGAAGAACTTATTGATGTTTTAGAACAAATTAAACGTGGTAAAAAAATTACTGATGAAGCAAAAACCAGAATGGCTAAATCAAACCTTAGACTTGTTGTATCTATTGCAAAAAGATATACAAATAGAGGTTTACCATTCTTAGATTTAATTCAAGAAGGTAATATTGGTCTTATGAAAGCTGTCGACAAGTTTGAATATAAGAAGGGATATAAATTCTCTACTTATGCAACTTGGTGGATTAGACAAGCAATTTCAAGAGCAATTGCAGACCAAGCTAGAACTATTAGAATTCCAATTCATATGATTGAGACTATTAACAGAATCAATAAAATCATCAGAAAAGGTATTCAAGAAAATGGTAAAGAGCCAGATGTAGATGAAATCGCAAAAGAAGTGGGACTTCCTGTTGATAAAGTAAAACAAGTAATTAAAATTACTAAAGAACCTGTATCACTTGAAGCTCCAATTGGTTCTGATGATGATGGTAAATTTGGAGACTTTGTACCAGATGAAAAAGCTCCAACACCAGTTGATAACATTATGAAAGAAGATTTACAAGGTCAAATTGATCAAATTTTAGCGCAACTTAACGAAAGAGAACAAGCTGTTGTTAGAATGAGATTTGGTCTTATGAGTGATGCAAGTGATAGAACACTTGAAGAAATTGGTAAAGAACTTTCTGTTACAAGAGAAAGAGTTAGACAAATTGAATCAAGTGCTATTAAAAAGTTAAAGCATCCTAAAGTTGGTAAAAACCTTAAAAATTACGTGGAAAGTTAATAAAAAGTGAATTTTTTTGAAGAATGGATTGAATTAGATTTAAACCCTATAATCTCTTTCTCTTCATCAGGAAAAATCATTTATTCAAATCAAGAAGCTCAATTTCTATTAAGTAGAATTAAACAAAAAGAGCTTTTTGATTTAGCTTTAAAATATGCTCCACAATCTTTTGGAGTAGAAACCTCTTATATTGATTTAACAATCAAAAACTACTCTTTTTATGCAATTACGGTAAAGTATGAAAATGAAGATGAACTTCATACAAAACTTTATAAAAGTGCAATGGTAAAAAAACACTCAAAACTAAGTACTAAAAATACAAATATTACAAATATTTTTACGCTAGTTGATTTAACAATATCTACTAAAAAAATTAAATCTCCTACAAAATTTATAAAAAATTATGATCCTTCTATTCCAGAATTTAAAATAAATGCCAATGAATTTATAAAAGTTTTGAATTTAATTTATGACTTCTTTAGTGATTCAAGTATAATTACTACATCTGTAATACTTAAGATTGGTGAATATATTAAAATAGATGGGAAAAAACACTCTATTATAAGTGTTGAAGTTTTATCTAATACCAAAGAATATACAGAAACTTTTAACTATAAAGATGAAAATTCATCTTTTATAGTAAGTTCAAATGAGAATAAAATTACTGTTGATCTTCCTTTTGTTTTAAAGTAATATTAAAAACAAACTTTGTAGCTAATACTGATAAAGGAACCACACTAATCCCAATTAAGAAGGGAATTACTAGAAATAACTTATTGTTATTTAATGCAAAAAATCCAAAAATCAATAAAGCATATCCAAGTATTCTATAAACAGATGCAAAACCGCTAGCTGAAAAAATAGTATTTTTAAAAGAGTTTTTCTTTACTTTTGATTTTTCTTCTTGCAATATTTGTTTTATTTTCTCAGGAGTTAATTCTTCTTCTGGAACTTCTTCATATTGAGTATATAAATCATAAGGGTCATCTATTTCATCAACTTTATCCCTTTCTTCACCACTTTTTGATTTCGAAGTGTCAAGATTTAATAACCTATTTTGAATATTCTTTTTATACGATAAAAAAGAAGCAATAGTTATTAATAATGAAGCAAAAAAAGCTACTTGAGTATTTAAAACCCAATATAAATCTTGAAAAATAAATGAATAAATAATTAAGCAAAGGTCAACAATAAAAAAGACCTTTGCAAAACTAATAATTGTATTTCTAGTCTTCATCGTAGTCGTCAGACTTATCCCCATATTTTGCTCTATGTGCATATCTTGGGTCATTCTCCATACCTTCATAAGTTTTTTGGGCTCTTTTATAAGCTCTATAAACATTAAGTACAGCAGCAGCAATTCCCCAAGCAAGGCCTAACCATAAAGTCCAAGTATAACCTGTCCATTGTTTAAGACCATATCCAATAGCAAAACCTAAGGCAACTGCAACTACTATTGAAATACCTAAAGATAGACTATCTAGCCCTACTAGCTTATCTTTATGCTTTGGTATTTTATTTTCTTTATTTTCCATAATTATCCAATCTTACAAATTATAAATAAGTACAACAATAATCTGTTATCTCATCTACTTTTATTTCAAAACTTGAATTTGCTGGAATATCAAAAGATTCTCCATCTTTAAAAGTTTCCCAGTTACTATCCATTCCTCCAAATAAAACTTCTACTTTCCCTGATATTATTTCTATATTCTCAGCAGCTTTTGTATCAAAAGAATAGTCTCCTGGAAGCATTACACCTAAAGATTTAATTACACCTTCGCCATTTGTATAATTTCTACTTGTAATTTTCCCATCAAAATATATATTTGCCTTTTTAATTAAGTCGACTCTTTTTTCAATAATATTACTCATTTAAATCTCCTTATAGATTTTTAAAAATTTCATTTGAAGCTTCTATACAAGCTTCAATATCCTCATCACTTATTACCGTTGACATAAATGCAGCTTCATATTGTGAACAAGCAAAATAGAAACCTTTTTTTATCATTTCATGGTGAAATTTTCCAAATCTATCAAAATTACAAAATTCACTTACTTCTTTGAAGTTTTTTGGCATTTCATCTGCAAAGAAAAAACCAAACATCGAACCTCTTGTATCACCTTGAAAACCAATATTATTATTTTTTGCAACTTTTTTTAAGCCATTTAGTAACTTTTCTGCTTTTCTATTTAACTCTTCATAAATTTCAGGATTTGCTTTTAATTTTCTTAAAGATGTTAATCCTGCTGCCATTGCAACTGGATTTCCACTTAAAGTTCCTGCTTGATAAATTGCACCATCAGGAGAAAGCTCACCCATAATCTTTTTTGAACTAGCAAATGCACCAACAGGCATTCCAGCACCAATTACTTTCCCAAAGGTAATTATATCAGCTTGAACATCTAAAATGCCACTTGCACCTTTTAATGAAGCTCTAAACCCTGACATAACTTCATCAAAAATAAGTAAGGCATTATTCTTATCACAAAGTTCCCTACAAGCTTTCAAAAATTCTGGATCAGCTGGAACAAATCCCATATTTCCAGCAATTGGTTCAAT
This sequence comes from Halarcobacter sp., assembly GCA_030145305.1. Lineage (GTDB taxonomy): Bacteria > Campylobacterota > Campylobacteria > Campylobacterales > Arcobacteraceae > Halarcobacter. The sequence continues at coordinate 129,349 of JAQYVX010000002.1, forward strand.
AATAATACACGAAATATCAGAACTATCTTCAAAACATTTTTTTACACTATCAATGTTGTTATATTCGCATAAAAGGGTATGTTTTGTTAAATCAGCTGGAACACCAGGAGAACTTGGACTCCCAAAAGTAGCCATTCCAGAACCTGCTTGTACTAAAAGTGAATCTGAATGTCCATGGTAACAACCTTCAAATTTAACAATATCCTCTTTTCTAGTAACCCCACGTGCAAGTCTAATAGCTGACATTACAGCTTCAGTCCCAGAACTTACAAATCTAACCTTGTCAATGTTATCAAACATTTCAACAATTTCACTTGCTAGCTGTGTTTCTAAAAGTGTAGGTGCACCAAAAGAAAGACCTTTTTTACAAGTTTCAAGTACTGCATCTTCAATATCTTTATCGCAATGTCCAAAAATTAATGGTCCCCAACTTTGTACAAAATCAAGATATCTATTTCCATCAATATCAATTAGATAAGCGCCCTCACCTCTATCCATAAATGGTGGAGTTCCTCCAACTGATTTAAATGCACGCACTGGTGAATCGACACCACCTGGAATTACCTCTTTTGCTTCTTCATAAGCTTTTACAGAATTTTCAAACATTTTTTGTCCTATAGTATTGATTATTAACTAATCTAGTGAAATTAAAAGTATTATTTTACTACAATTGCGTTATGAAACTGATTATACTAGCCTTTATTTTATCACTATCTTTACATTTTCTATTTATATCCTCATTTAATGAGAAAAAAGATTTAAAAGAAAAACCGTCAAGCTCAAAAGAAGTAAAGAAATCTTCTGTGAACTTTGTAAGACTTTTACCAAAAGCACCAGAAAAAGTAGCTCCCAAAACTGAGCCTAAAACTGAGCCTAAAAAAGTTGAAGCTAAAAAAGCGATACCTAAAGAGTATAAAAAAGTTGAAGCTAAAAAAATTATTCCTCAAAAGAAAACAAGAATTCATAAAAAAGCTAAAAAAATTATTCCCAAGCCTGTGAAAAGAGTTGAAGTTAAACCAACGCCTACTAAAAGACTCCCAATAAAATCTCAAGAAAAAAGAAAAACTATTCCAAAAAAATCACTTGAAAACTTTTTTCTTGCAGACCCTCTTCCTTTAGATAGAGATATGTTAGATGATATTACAAAAAGCTACATAAAACTTTATGGAGAAGAGTATAATTCTTTTACAAAAGTTCAAAAAGTATATTTGCAAAAAAACCTGAAAAATATTGGGCGAATTACACAAAGATATTTAAGATATCCTTCTATTTCTATAAGAACAGGTCAACAAGGAATGAATATAGTTGAATTTTTTCTTCACCCAAATGGAGATATAAGTGAATTAAAACTAATAAATTCTTCAGGATATTCAGCTCTTGATAAAAACTCTGTAGAGACAATTGAAATTGCATACAAAGATTATCCAAGACCAAAATCAAAAACAAAAATTAAGATTTATGTTTATTACAAGTTGTATTAAGTAAAATACATAAAAATAATATATATTATATTTATTAAAAAATTAAGGTAATTGATGTTAACTCAAAAAATAAGAGATAAAGAGAGTGGAATTATTCTTTATGGAATTACACCTCCAAAAATAAATCATACAGAAGATGAAATAAAAGATATTGCTAAAAGACACATAGATAGAATTTCAAAACTTGATGTGGATGGCTTAGTTTTATATGATATTCAAGATGAATCAGATAGAACTGATGAAAAAAGACCCTTCCCTTTTATTAAAACAATAAATCCTTGTGAATATTCAAAAAAATATTTACAAGAATTAAAAACACCAAGAATCATATATAGAGCTGTAGGAAACTACACTACTGAAACATTTACCGCTTGGTTAAAAGAGACAAAACAAAGTCAAGTTCACTCTGTATTTGTAGGTGCTGCATCCCATGAACAACAAAATAATATTACTTTAAGAGAAGCCTACTCATTAAAAAAAGAAGTAAATGATAACTTATGCTTAGGTGGAATTGCAATTCCTGAAAGACATATGAAAAAACAGGATGAGCATTTAAGAGTGATTTCTAAAAAAGATGATTCTTGTGAATATTTTATTACTCAATGTGTTTATGATTTACACGCAGCAAAAACATTTTTAAGTGATTATGCAAAATATGTAAAAGAAAACAACTATAAAGCGGTACCAATTATTTTTACACTAACTCCTTGTGGAAGCACTAAAACTCTTGATTTTATGAAATGGCTTGGAATAAATGTTCCAAATTATTTGGAAGAAGATTTAAAAGAAGCAGGTGATATTTTACAAGAATCTGTAAAACTTTCACGAGATATTTTTGAAGAGCTTTATAAATATGGTCAAAAAAAAGGAATTCCAGTTGGTTGTAATATTGAAAGTGTTGCAATTAGAAAAGCTGAAATTGAAGCTTCTGTTGAACTTCTTGATGAAGTAAAAGGGATAATTAAGAAGTATTCTTAAAATTTTTATTTTATGAATTCTATCTTGAAGAACAAGTTCTTCACTTTCTCCCTTTTTAATTGTAAAAAGTGAATATTAAAATGTTATTTAAAGTTAAATTATCACTTTTTACATACATTATGTATATTAAAGTTCTATATATCAATATAAACTATACATAAAAGCAATGATATTTATAAAAAATATTGTATTTTGTAATATATTTTTATGAATATCCCTAAAATAAGCTACTTTTATCAATATATAATAAATAAGTGGATTTAAGTACTTTATTTATATAATGTATATTCAATAAGTAGTTAGGTTTAAAAGGATAAATATTGAGTGAAGATTCAAAGATATATAAAAGTTTTGTTGAACTTGGTATGGATGAAGTTAAAGCTAAAAAAATTGAAAAAGAGTTAATTAAAAAAGCAAAATCAAATCCAATGTTAACAAAAGATGAACTATCAAAAGAATTAAATAATTTGTCTAAAAAGATAAATAAATTATCTAATAAATTATCTAATAAAACATCTAATAAATTATCCATTAATTATAATGAAATTATTAATGGACTAATAATTGCAGGAATATTAGAATTATTAGTATTTCTAAAATCTTGGTTAAGTTGTTTTTTTGCAGGTGTTCCATCTGCGGAGATGGAACATATTATGAAGATAAGAATGCAATTAAGAGAATATATCAATAAAGGATTTTCTAATGATATATCAGATTCATTACTTGAATATGCTGTAGAATTTGAAATGAATAAAAATGAAATATTATATTCAATGATTTTTGACAACAACAAAAGTTTAACTTCGAAAGAAATAGAAACTATTAGATATTTTTTAGATGATTTAATTGAACTAGTAGAAACAAAACATATAAAAGAACTAAAGCTAGAAGAAAACCTAACAAAACCTCGTAGCCAATAAATTACCTAGCGGCAATTTATTAGCTAGAGTCAAACGTTATGTGCACAAATAAACTTTAAATCAATCTTTAGCTAAAATACAATATCAAATTATCAGGCACTAAAATATTACAAAAGAAATATAAAAAAACTACAAATACTTTGATAGTTTAAATCCTGTTAATAAGATAGCGATAATGAAGTTAAAATTGTTAAGAGTAATTAAAAATATTACTATATGACATATTTTTTTAAGGAAATTAATTTTTCTGTTAAAATCTCATAAACAGGAGATAAAAAATGACTTATGAAAGAATTCAAGAAAGATTAAATACTGAAATTACTGATGAAGAATTAAACTATTTTATTCAAAATAATATTAATTTTCTAGGATTAAATACTAGTAATATAAGTCAATATTTATTAGCACAATTATATGTATTAAATGATTATATGAATTTTGATATTACAAATATAGTAAATCAAATAAAAAGTTTAGAAAGTAATAAAAAAAGTTCTACAAAAAAAGAAACACAATTTAATAGAAAACCTCTAAAAGGCTTATGGCATAAACATTTTTTTGATGCACAATATATTTTAAAAAATATAGGTGCTGAATTTGGATTGAATTATGATGGTAATAAAAAACTAGATAAATTGTTATCTAAGAATGATTTTAATAAATTTGATGATACTATGAATAAAAAAATTATTTATGAAATAGTTGATGATGTTTTTTTAGGTAGACAAAAAAATAGAGAACTTACTGGAGAATGGATAATATTTGCAAAAGGAAAGGGCTCTAATTACTACTTAACACTTGCAAGACATGAGGAAGATGATTCAATTATTTACAATAGAATTATAAATAATATTACAGAGTTTAAAGAATTAGATTTTTTTAATTACTCTAAGACAAGCAATTAATATGAAAAAAAAACTAACAATAAGAAACTCAACAGCAGAATTTCTAATCTTCACAACTGCTAACGGACAAGATACAATAGAGGTAAAAGTAGAAGATGAAACAGTATGGTTAACACAAAAACTAATAGCTAAACTATTTGATGTAAATGTAGCAACTGTTAATGAGCATCTAAAAAATATATTTAAAACCCATGAACTAGATGAAGATTCAGTTATTAGGAAATTCCTAATAACTGCTAGTGATGGTAAAAACTACAATACAAAACACTACAATTTAGAAGTAATTATCTCACTTGGATATAGAATAAATTCAAATAAAGCTACAGAGTTTAGAAGATGGGCAACAGAGGTTTTAAAAACATTTGCAACTCGTGGTTATGTGCTTGATAATGAAAGATTAAAAAACGGTAGTTATCTAAATCCTCAGTACTACAAAGATTTAATCTTAGAGATAAGAGACATAAGAGAGAGTGAAAGAAACTTTTATCAACAAATAACAGATATATATGCAACTGCTTTAGATTATGATTTTCAAGCTCCAACTACACAAGATTTTTTTGCAACTGTTCAAAATAAACTGCATTGGGCTATACATGGGCATACAGCTTCTGAACTCATAGTTGAAAGAGCAGATCATAAAAAAGAATTTATGGGGCTTACAAATTGGAAAAAAGCACCAAATGGGAAAATATTAAAATCAGATGTAAGCGTAGCTAAAAACTATCTATCGCAAAATGAGATAAAATCACTTGATAGAATAGTAACTATGTATCTTGATTATGCAGAAGATCAAGCGGAGAGAAATATCCCCATGACTATGAAAGATTGGAGTCAAAAACTAAATGCTTTTTTACAATTTAATGAACGAGATATTTTACAAAATTCAGGAAAAGTTACAGCCGTAATTGCAAAAGAGTTTGCTATCAGTGAATTTGAGAAATATAAAGTAATTCAGGATAAATCATATAAAAGTGATTTTGATAGATTATTAGGTGAATTTGATATTCAGGGGTGATACACACAACAAATCCTAGCACCGAACAGGATACTCTGTCGGTGAAATCAACCGTTATTCCACCACTATTTAACAGTAGCTAAAACCAATTCTCTTAAAATTTTACAAGCAACAGCAGTAGAAACTCCACTTGCATCATATTTTGGGCTTAATTCTACAATATCAAGTCCTACAACATTTTCTAATTTGCTTAACATAGCTATAATTTCTAACATTTGATGAAAGTTTATTCCGCCTGGTTCAGGAGTTCCTGTTCCTGGGAAAACAGAAGGATCTAATACATCTAAATCTATTGTTATATAAACAGGTTTATTTTTCAATCTTCTAACACAAGATTCTAAAGTATTATATGTAAATTTTTCCAAATGAGTATGTTTTTTTGCCCATTCAAATTCTTCTTTTAGACCAGAACGAATACAAAATTGATTGATTTTTCCATCACCAACTTGGTCATAAATTCGTCTTATAACAGTTGCATGACTTAAGGATTCACCTAAATAATCTTCTCTTAAATCTGTATGTGCATCAAAATGAATTATGTTTAAATCATCATATTTTTTAGATAATGCTTTAACAGGAGCTAAGGAAACTAAATGCTCTCCACCAATCATAATTGGAATTTTATTTGCATCAATGATTTCTTGAACTTGTTTTTGAATCATTCTTAATGCAGTTTTTTTATCTCCAAAAGGTAATTCAAGGTTTCCATAATCAAAAAGTTTTAAATCTTCTAAATCTTTTTCTAAATATGGACTATAAGATTCTAATCCCCAAGAATCTTCTCTCATTGCACTTGGGGCAAATCTTGCTCCTGGTTTAAATGAAGTTGTTCCATCAAATGGTGCACCAAAAAGTACAGCCTTTGATTCCTCAAAATTATCTTCAAACCCTATAAAACTATTACCTTGTTGCTTCATGCTAATCTCCTTTCAAAGCTATACATATCCATAAATCTAAATGCTAATAAATTTTCTAAAATAGCAAATAAAACAATAAAATTAATAAATGAGCTCCCACCATAGGAGAACATGGGTAAAGGAAGCCCTACAACAGGAGCATAACCAATTACCATCAAAATATTAATACTCATATCAAAAAATATCAAAAGACCTAATCCGGAGGAAAAGACCCTAATTACAAAATCATCATGAAAATAATAATTCATGGACAATAAATGTAATATCAATAAACCATAAACAAAGATAAGTCCAAAGGCCCCTAAAAAACCATATCTTTCTACAAAATATGCAAAAATAAAATCACTTGTTGCAATTGGCAAAAATTTAAGTTGGGTTTGAGTTGCTTCTTTTGTATTTTTTCCTGTTAAACCACCATTTCCAATGGCAATAATAGATTGTTGTACTTGATAACTAGGTTTTTCAGATAAAAAATCCTGTATTCTTTTTTTCTGATAATCTTTAATTAAATTACCATAAATAAAAGGTGAAGTTAAAGCAATAGTAACAAATATTGTTGCCCAAATTTTCCAAGAAACTCCAACAATAAATAAAATTCCATATCCCACTAATAATAAAACAAGGGCAGTTCCTAAATCAGGCTCTTTTGCAATTAAAATAAAAGGCAATATAATATAAAAAGAAAAATAAATAAAATCTTTACTATTATAGCCGCCCTTTTCAGGCTGCTTCATTTGGATTAAATAACCAAGCATTAAAATAAATACTGGTTTAAAAAGTTCACTAGGTTGTATTGTTAATCCTGCAATTGGTATAGAAAGCCACCTTTTTGCACCAAGTCTTGTTTCACCAAAAAACTCCACAGCTAAAAGCAATATAATTCCAAGCCAATATAAAAGAGGAATAAGTCTTATATGCCTTCGTATTGGTAAAATAAATACTACAAAAAAAGCAAACAAGGATATAGAAAAGTATACCAATTGCTTATTAGCTAATGCCGTATTGGTTTCACTTATCAAATTGTAAGAAAGTAATACCAAAGGTAAAATAAATATAATTAATAAATAGTCAAAATGAGATATAATTCTCTTATCAAATAAACGCATAGTGAAAGAGTATCGAAATATGGATAAAAATTTTATTGTTAATGAAGTAAATCGCTTAGATAAATTCTTAAGTCTTAACATTGAGGCTTCAAGAAATCAAATTGAACAACTAATAAAAAAAGGTTTTGTAAAAGTTGATGGAAAGCAAACCCTTAAAAATGGCCTTAAATTAAAAGTAAATCAAGAAATTGAAGTTTCATTTCCAGAAGCAGAAATTTCAAAAATAAAAGATGTAGAGTTTGTAAAAGAATCTCTAATGGGCAAAAAAATTAAAATAATTTATGAAGATGAATATATTTTAGTATTAAACAAACCTTATAATTTAACAGTGCACGATGCTCCAAGTGTTAAAGATGCAACTTTAGTTGATTGGTTAAAACTAAATAATATCTCACTTTCAACAATAAGTGGAGAAGAAAGGCATGGCATAGTTCATAGACTTGACAAAGGAACTAGTGGGGTTATGGTTGTTGCAAAAACCAATGAAGCACATGCAGGATTATCAAAACAACTTGAAAATAAATCAATGGGAAGATATTACCTAGCCTTGCTTGATTTTCCTTTAAAAGAGGATTTAATTATCGAAAAACCAATTGCTAGAAGTCCAAGTAATCGTCTTAAAATGGCAATTATAGAAAATGGGAAAAATGCGAAATCAGCTTTTTCTAAAATTGAAGTCTCAAATAATGAGAAATATGACCTAATTGCCTGCAAACTTTTTACAGGTAGAACACACCAAATCAGAGTTCATCTAAGTTCGATAAATAGGCATATTCTAGGTGATAATTTATATGGATTTAAGGGCGAATTAAATAAAATAAATAGATTTTATTTACATGCATATATTTTATACTTAACTCACCCTATTACAAATAAAAAAATGAGCTTTAAAGCCCCCTTGAGTGAAGATATGCATGACTTTTTAGAAAACAATTTTAACATGGAGAGTATAAATGACAAAATTAATGAAACTAACATCATTAACAGTTTTAGTTTTACTAGTTAGTGGCTGTACTAATAAAGTAAACTTATCCCAAATAAAAGCACCAAAAATAGATGAAAGCTTAGAAGTAATTGATTCTAGTTCAATTAGATCAATATCTGATATGAACTCAATTGCTTTAGAATGGAGAAAAGTGGATGATCCAAGAGTTGTTGGATACCATTTTTACAGAGCAAATATGCAAAAAGATGGAGCAAAACTAAAACTAATTGATACTCTTGAAAATAGATATAAAACTCACTATTTAGATGAAGATTTAGAACCAAATACAAAATACGTATATAAAATATCAGCAGCAACAGAAGGTGAAGTTGAATCAAGAACAACAAATGATTATGTAGTAGCGACTCTTCCTAAATTTGAAGGAGTGAGTTTTATACAAGCAATTTCAAATCTTCCAAGACAAATAAAAATTATTTGGAGACCTCACCAAAATGAAAGAGTAAACTCATACAAAATTGAAAGAACAAGCCCTCAAACTAGTGAATGGGAAGAAGTTGGTAGCGTTGAAGGAAGATTACAAGCTGAGTTTATTGATGAAGACTTAGATGATAATGTAATTTATAATTACAGAGTTACTTCTATATCTTTTGATGGTATTGAATCACAAGCTAGTGAAATTGTTAAAGCTCAAACTAAGCCTTTACCTGAGGGGATTTTAAGTCTAAAAGCAACAAATGATTTACCAAGAAAGATCACATTAAATTGGAAGCCTTCAGAATCATCTGATGTAATCAAATACAATATTTATAGAAGTACAAACGCAAATAATTTCTTTGATATTGTTAAAGTAGTAAATACTCAAACTCTTGAATTTAATGATTTTGTAAATGAAGATGGAAAAGTTTATTTTTATAAAGTTAGTTCTGTTGATAAAGATGGTTTAGAAAGTGATTTAAATATAAACTCTGTAATGGGAGTAACATTAAGTAAATTAAATAAACCTATTATTACTTTAGCTCAAATCCAAGGTGAAAAAGCAATTTTAAACTGGCAAGCAGGAGATAAAAGAGCAGTTTCTTACAATATAATTAAAAAAATAAAAGAGAATTTCTTTAAATCAAAAACTCTTAAAATTGAAGGAATTAAAGCTTTAAGATATGAAGACAAAGATATTGTAAGAGGTGTTGAGTACAGTTATGCACTTCAATCTGTTGATGAATTCGGGATAGTGTCGGAAATGACAAATAAAACGGAATTAGTATTACCAAAATTGAAAGAGTTAAATTAGCATATGCCACATATAGTTTTTGATAAATATAATAAAAAATTAGAAACGCCATCAAAAAAAGATGGCGTTGGATTCAACTTTGTAGCAAAGTCGTTTAACTTTACTCAAAAAAAAAGAAATACTGAATACAAAATTTGTGCTTTTAAAGATGAAAAAGAGTTCTTATTAACTCTAAGAGAAAAAGATGAAAGCTACTTACTAAAAGCTGATAAAGTTACAAGAGTTTCTCCTCTTCATCTTATAAAAGATGCTTTAAACTCTTATGCTTCTTCAATAGAAGCTAATATTACTTTTTCAAATACTCATAATGTAAATCAAAAAGTAAAACCTAATCAAGGGTATTTAAAAGATATTGATTATTTTATAAATGATTTTGAAACAAAAAGAGAGATTCAAATAGAGATTGGATTTGGAAGTGGAAGACATCTTTTACATCAAGCAAAAGCCAATCCTGATATTCAATTTATAGGTCTTGAAATTCATAGTCCTTCAATAGAACAACTACTTAAGCAATTAGAAATACAAAATATTGATAATATTTTAGTTGTTAATTATGATGCTAGATTATTTATGGAATTTATTGATTCAAATAAAGTAGGGAAAATATTTGTACATTTTCCTGTTCCTTGGGATAAAAAACCACATAGAAGAATATTCTCAAATGCCTTTATAAATGAAGCTTTAAGAGTATTAAAACTTGAAGGAACACTTGAACTAAGAACTGATAGTAGAAAATATTTTGACTATTGTACCCAATTACTTACAAATTTAAGTACAGGAAAAATTGTAATCGATATAAATAAAGATTTACCAATTTCAAGTAAATATGAAGATAGATGGAAACTACAAGGTAAAAATATTTATGATGTCACTTTATTTTGTAATCAAGAAGATAAAGCTATTGATTTAGATTATGATTTTACATTCAAAGATGACATTAATTTTGATGAAATAATAAAAACAATTTCTACAAAAGCTATTGTAGGAGAAGACTATTTTTTACACATAGAAGATATTTTTACAATTGAAGATAAAAAAGATTCAGGCTTAATTCAAATTACTTTTGGAAGTTTTGATAGACCTTTAAGTAAATATATTTTAGTTGAAAATAAAAAAGCAAAATATTTTCAAGATTTACCACTTCCTACAAGTTCAAATATGAAAGCCCATAATAAATTTAAAAAGATGTTAAAAGCATGATTAGAGCCAAGAATATATATCTTTCATATGATGAAAATAAATACATTATCAAAAAAGGTAATTTTTCCATAAAAGAGAAAGAGTTTATATTCATTGGCGGAACAAGTGGTAGTGGAAAATCTACTCTTTTAAAATCTTTTTATGGTGATATTTCTTTAAAGCATGGAAGTTTAATAATTGCAGGACAAGAAGTTTTTGGAGTAAAAGGAAAACCTCTTAGACATCTTAGAAAAGATATTGGAATTATATTTCAAGATTATAAGCTTATTAAAGAGTGGACTATTGAAGAAAACATTATGATTCCTTTGAAAATCAATGGTTATTCTCATGACATATCAAAAGAGCAAGCAGTAAAATTGTTAGCACATGTAAAACTTTCCCATAGGCAAGGATATTATCCAAATGAACTAAGTGGAGGAGAACAACAAAGAGTTGCAGTTGCCCGTGCTTTAGCTCATAATCCAAAAATTATAATAGCTGATGAACCTACTGGAAACCTAGATGATTATTCAGCTGATGTAGTTTGGAATTTATTAAAAGGGGCAAACGAACAATTAGGAATTACAGTTGTAGTTGTAACCCATAGAGTTCCAAAAAACTTTGGAATTAGATTTAGACAACTATCAATTGAAGACGGAATAATTTATGAAGTTTCTTAAGAACACTTTTGCATTTGTTATTCCTTTAACTGCAATGTTAATTTCTTTTAGTATTTATTTATTTTCATCAAATATTTTAAATAACTATAAACTTACAATTGCCAATGACTATTCTATTGTAGTTGTGACAAATACCCCACTTATTAAAGAAGATATTACAAAACTAGCTGGTATTCATGTAGAAAGAATTATCACCCTTGAAAAAGATAAAATCATTACAAATATAAAATCAAGTCTTTCAAACTCTTCTATTGAGTTATTAAAAAGAAAACTTCCTCATTTTTATAAAATAAAACTAGAAGTTTTTCCTACAACAAGCGAACTTGAAACAATAAAAAATCAACTATTGCAAAATAAAAATATTAGAAAAGTTGAAATTTTTTCTAAAAACCATAATAGTGTTTATCTACTTTTATTACTACTTAGTCAAATAAGTTTTATACTATTTAATATTATTGCAATTTTTTCAATTATTATGATTTCAAAACAAATAAGAATTTGGTTTTACGAACATCATGAAAAAATTACTATTTTGAAACTTCATGGGGCTTCTATTTTATATAGCTCTTCAACTATTTTAAAATATGCAATTTTTAGTTCTTTAATCTCCTTTTTAATTGTATCAGCAATGTTTTTTTACTTAATTGATAATATTGGAGTTTTACTACCAAATGATTTAGCAAATATAGTCGTTGTTAGTTTGACTTTAGAAAACTCTTTAATTAAGATTTTCTTACTTTCTTTTGGAATTTCAATATTGACAATTTTAGGTGTACTAATAAAATATAAAATGAAACATGATTAAAAATTTAATTCTTATTTTGCTAATTATCTCTTTTGCTAGTGCTTCTACAAAGAGTATTGAAAAAAAAATACAAAATAGTCAAGAGATATTGCAAAGAAATACTTCAAACCAAAAGAAAACTAATTTACAAGTTAAAATTCTTGCAAAACAAATTACTAATCAAAATAAAGAATTAACAAAATTAGAAAAAAATATAGACTCAATTAATAATGATATTAAAGAGCATCAAGAGAAGTTAGAAAAAGCAAGAAAAGATCTAGGTTCTCTTCAGAAAAATACTAAAACTCTAATCAAAGAGAAAAAAGATAGTGAAAATCAAATTGTAAAAGTTATTATTGATGATTTTTCTTCTTCAATTGCTTTAAAACTCGCAAGAGAAAGTAGTCTTAGCGAATTAATCGACTCAGAAATATATACTATTCTTTCCCAAGGTTCAAAAGATGAAATCTTGAAATTGAACAATAGCTATGAACTCCTTACTCAAAATAAAAAAGACAATCAAAAAAGAATAGAAGAAATTAGTGATTACATTGAAAAAAGAAAAAAGAAAAAGAAAATACTAAACTTATTAAAAAATAAATACTCAAAATCTTTAACTTCTTTAGAAAACAAACATAAAGACTATCAACAAGAACTAAAAAACACTATCCAGAAGCAGAACTCTTTAAAAGAATTACTTGGTAAACTAAATATTTTAAAAAAAGAAGAATTAGTAAAAGAAAAAAGAGAAAGAATTGCAAAAGCTAGAAAATTAGCTCTTGAAAAGAAAAAAAAAGCTAAAAAAAGTAAAAAAAGTAAAAAAGACGATTATAGTGTAGATGATACAAGAAATAACAAGTACGCAAATAATATTGATGTCGACGTTAGAATGATAGGTTCTTCAACTTCAGGAGTTAAAATATCAAGATATAGAGGAAGAAAAACAATTTCGCCTTTAGACTCCTTTGTAGTTATAAAAAAGTTTGGAAAATATTTTGATCCTGTTTATAAGATTGAGCTTTTTAATGAATCTATTGTTTTAAAAACAAAGAAGAAACAAGCAAAAGTGAAATCAATTTTTAAAGGCAAGATTGTATACGCTAAAAAAGATGCAGGAATGCTTGAAAATGTTGTTATTATTCAACATCCAAATGGACTTCATACTATTTACTCACATTTAGATCAAATCTCTCCCTCTTTAAAAGTAGGACGTTGGATTAAAAAAGGTTATGTCGTAGGAAGAGTTAATGACACACTTACTTTTCAAGCAACTAAAAATGAGATGCATATAAATCCAAAAGATCTTTTTAGAATATAGTTTTAATAATTGTTCAAAATAGCAATTTATCATGACTAAACAAGCATTAAAAGTAAAAGGAATTTTAAATGAAAAAAAATATTATTATTATTAATTCAATTATATTAATTGTCTTAATATCCTTAACTATAACAGCACTAAGTTTATATAACTTACGAACTGCTGGAATAAAATCAGCAATACACAATGCAGAATCAATCTCAGAAGTAGTAAAAAGTGGATTAACTAGCCATATGATAAATAATAATATGGATAAAGTTGGTACTTTTATTAATAGTGTCTCAGATATAAAAAATATAGAAGAATTATGGCTTGTAAGAAGTCCTTTAATAAATGAACAATTTGGGGATAAAGATAGAAATATTCCTAGAGATAAGTTAGACAAAGAAGTATTAAGAACGGGCAAGATAGCTTATGAAATAGATGAAAGTATAACAAATACTTCAGTTCGAGTTACAATTCCATATAACGCAGTTGCGGAAAAAGGAATCAATTGTTTAAACTGCCATAATGTTAAACAAGGTTCAACTTTAGGAGCTGTTTCTTTAGTCTTAGATATAAGTGTACTAAAAGAAATTGGAATAAAATCTTTATATATAATTTCTTTTTTAATATTAATAACTATAATACTTTTTCTTATTTTTAGTAAAAAAATTCTAAACCCTTATTTTTCATTATATAATAATTTTAGAATTAATATGGAAGATGCATCAAAAGGAACATACAATAAAATAGGACTTCCTTCAGGTTTATCAAAAGAGATGATAAATATTACAGATGACTATAATAATTTAATGGTAGTATTTAAAGAGACAGTAGAAGATATTGAAAAGAAATTACAAGGTTTTATTGGGCATCAAATTTCAGATAAAAATCAAAATCCTCTTGCTGCGTCTAAAGATATTATTAGTAATCTTTCGGACCTTTACCAATTTAAAAAGCAAGTGGAATTGGATAATTCAAAAGAAGAGATATATAATAGAATTTCTCAAATCTTTTTAAATAAATTTAATATAAAAAATTTTACATTTATAGAAATTGATACATTAAAACAAAAAATGCAAAAGATACAAGAAGTTGGAAACTCTTTTCATTGTTCTAAAATTATGAATGATAGACCAGAAAAGTGTAGAGCTGCTAGAACAAAAAATGATATTATATCAATTGATTTTCATAATTCTTGTCCCTATTTTGAAAACAAAGAAAAATCTTATTATTGTATGAATATCGACATTGCAAAAAATCTACAACTAATAATAAATTTTGTGTGTGACTCGAAAGAAGAATTAGAATCCCTAAAAAACAAAATTGTTTTTATAAAAAGTTATCTAGCTGAAGCTGCTCCTTCGCTTGAAGTAAAACTATTAATGATTGCCCTACAAGATTCTGCATTTAGAGATGGATTAACAGGACTTTATAATAGAAAATTCTTTGAAGAACACTCTAAAAAACTCATTCCTCAAATTGTTAGAGAAAATAGTAATATAGGTGTTTTAATGCTTGATATGGATCATTTTAAAGCAGTTAATGATGAATATGGCCATGATATTGGGGATAAGGTCCTTAAGGAATTATCTTCAATATTAATGAATACAGTAAGAGAATCTGATGTTGTAATAAGATATGGTGGGGAAGAATTTATAATTCTTTTAGTTGGAGTAAAAACAGAAGAAGATGCTTTATTTGTTGCAAATAAAATTGGTAAAAGAGTTAGAGAAAATGAAATTGATGTATATGCAGGAAATAAGCTTAAAAAGACTGTTAGTTTAGGTTTATCAATGTTCCCAAAAGATTCAAGCTCCTTTGATTCTGTTGTTAAAAATGCAGATATTGCACTTTATGAAGCTAAAAATAGTGGTAGAGATAAAGTTGTAAGATTTGAGGAAGAACATGTTTCAAGTGTTGATTTATTTTAAATAAAAATTGCACAAATAAAAAAAGGGAAGATTAATATCTTCCCTTTTTTATTTATTTTTATTAAATATAATTAGTGTAAATCAGCGTTTAATTTAACTTCTCTTGTTGATCTCATTGCTATAATTTGACCATTTACAGAGTTTTGTCTAAAATGAACTCCATTTACTTTTTGGAAATCCATACCTCTCATAAGTGTTTTTATTTCTTTATCCGGGTTAATTTCTTTTAAAGCAGCAACAGCTTTTTCAGATAAAGTAATTTTTGTTCCAGGTAAGATTGTAACACCTGCATCTAAGATACAAGAATCACCAATAGCAGTTCCAGTACAAGAGTTTGCACCTAAAAGTGTATTTTCTCCAATTGAAACAGGAATACCATCAGTTCCTGAAAGAACTCCTAAAATCGAAGCTCCACCACCAACATCAGAACCAGCACCAACAACAGCTGAAGAAGATATTCTTCCTTCTACCATAACAGAACCTTCCGTTCCAGCATTAAAGTTAATATATGCAGCACCAGGCATTACAGTTGTTCCAGCTGCTAATTGTGCTCCAAATCTAACTTTTGAAGTTTCAAGAATTCTTGTATTATCAGCAGGAATTACATGAGATAAAAATCTTGGAAACTTATCTACCATTGTAATTTCAGGATATCTTCCAATTAATTTTAATGAAATTTCATTTTCTCTTAACCAATCTAATTCTAAAGGCTCATTTCCAACCCATGCACAGTTATGTAATGCTCCAAAGATACCATTTAAGTTTAAAGATCTTAAAGCAGCTTTTCCAGTTGAAAGTGCATATAATTTTAAATATGCAGCTTCTACTGATTCAACAGCCTCATCAGCAAAAATAAATACAACTTTATAATCATCAGAAGTAAATCCAGAATCTATTGGTAAAGATGATAATTGAGAAACAACTTGAACATTTTTATGTTCTTGCCCTTTTGCTTCTGGAATAAATGGTCTAAATGATTCAATTGCAGTTGTTAAAAACTTGTCATTAACATTGCAAACTAATTCAGATTTTGAAGTATCAATTTCACAACCAGCTTCTTTTAAAGCATTTAAAAAAACTGCCGCACTTCCATTATTTTCATTCCAATTAATTACAGGATAAGTTGCTTGTAATATTTTATCAGGATTTAATTGTCCTCTATCTACTCTTGCAATACCAAATCCAATTGGGTTTTTATACCAAGATTGAGATTGAATATCTTCAACTAATTTTTTAAAATCGTCTTTTGTAAATGCCATTAATCTTCCTTATTTTTTTGGCATTATACTCTAAATTTGCTAAAGATATATTAAAAGAAAAGATTAATAAATAGTATCCATATCAATGCTAGCCATAGCAGAATCTATACCATGAAGGGCTACAATTAAAGCTTTTGCATCAGTTGACCTTAAAATTATTTCATACCTATATTTATTTGCCATCTTAAAAATTGCACACTCTCCAAAACCTACAACTTCTATGTTTTTATTCTGCTTTAAAAGGTAAATATATTTATCTAATTCTTCTTTTACTTTTAAGCCATTTGCATGTGAAAAAATTACTTTTGCCATTTTTAAATATGGAGGATATAAATCTTCTCTAAATTCTAGCTCTGATTCTAAAAACTCTTCATAATCACTTTCTTGTAAATAATAATTAAAAAACTCTTCATTTTGCGTTTTTACAATTACTTCACCCGCACCTTTTCTTCCACTTCTTCCTGCTATTTGAATTAATAAAGAAAGTGCTCGTTCTCTTGATTTGTATGAATTCATATTTAAAACCGAATCAATACCAAGAACAACTGCTAATTTTACATTATGATAATCGTGTCCTTTGGAGAGCATTTGAGTTCCAACTAAAATATCAATTTTATTTTTATTAAAATCATTTAAAACTGCTTTTAATTTTGTATCTGTTTTAATTTCATCTCTATCAAATCTTTTTATAGTTTTATTTGGAAACAACTCTTTTAATTGAGTCTCAATTTCAGCAGTTCCAACTCTTAAATTGTGAATAATTCCTGTTTTACAAGAAGGACAAAATTCAGGTATTTTTGAACTCCAACCACAGTAATGGCATTTTAAAGCCATAGTATTTTTATGTAAACTCATTGAAACAGAGCAATAAGGACATTCAACTGATTTCCCACAAGAAGTACAAATTTGATATTTAAAATTTGCACGTGTTGGTAAAAATATAATTACTTGATTCTCATTTTTTAAAGTTTGTGTAATCTTATTTAAAATCATTGCTGATAAATCTGTTGAAGAATCATCGAAAAGTATTTTCTTACTTGTATCAAAGAAAGTCTCTTTTAATCTTACAAAAGGCAATTTTTGAAAAGAAGAAATTGAAGCGGTTGCACTTCCTAAAATTAATCTTAAATCATATTTTTTTGAGATATAAATAGCCAAATCTTTTGCATGATATCTAGGCTTACTATCACTTTTATATGATTCATCATGCTCTTCATCTACTACAATTAATTTTAAATTATTTAGAGGAAGGAAAAGTGCTGATCTTGCACCTGCAATTAGTTTTATTTCCCCTTTATAAATTCCTTCTAATATCTCTTGCTTTTTCTTTTTTGTAACTTTTGAATGCCAAATAGCTAAGGTATTTCCAAAAACTTTCTCTAGACGCTTTTGCATTTGTGGAGTTAAAGAAATTTCAGGCATTAGTAAAAGTGCATCACCGCCACTATTTAAAATTTTTTCTATGGTTTTAATATATATTTCTGTTTTTCCACTTCCTGTATTTGCAAATAGAAGTGCTTGCTTTTTCTCTTCACAAAAAAAATAAGCTTTCTCTTGTTCTTTTGAAAGTTTAATTTGTGAGTCAAAAGTTTTTAATTCAAATTCTTCTTTTTTTTCTTTATTATATGGATGAAATATACTTAAAGCCTCACCTAAGGAAGAAACGTAATACTGTGAGGTAAATTTTGCAATTTCAAGCATTTTTTTATCATAATAAAAGGCTAAAATTTCAGATATTTCAACACATTTAAAAGCAGGTTTTTCTACTTTTTTTACAATAACAGCTTCACTTAAACTTTTTCTACCACGAAGTTGCACTAAGACTTTTGATCCTACTTCAATATCTTCTTTACTTTGGTAAGTTAAAGAAGCTAGAGGTGATTTTAAAAGTGAAACTTCGTAAAAATTTTTATTTTCATTCATCTTAATTACTCATAATTATTGCACAAAGAAATAGTACTTTTACAAATAAAAGAATCATCTATAAAACTAAATTCTAAATTTTCATCATCTTTTGTAAAAATCATATATTTTTTATCACTTACTTTAATCCACTTTCCAGGTTCTTTTTTCTCTTTTGTAGTTGAAATAAGAGGAAAATCTAAGATATTAGAAAAAAGTTTACTTTTTTCTATATTTACAGAAGCTTTATCTAAAACTATTAAAGAGTCATTTTTAAGTAGAATATTTTTTGTTTTTGTTTTTGCTATTTGATTTCTAATAAGTGCAATTTCTGATTTAACTTTTGTTTTTACTGAGCTGTTTATGCTATCATTTACTTTAGAAATAACAAAACTTGAGATTATAGAAATAACTACTATAACAATGATAAGTTCAAGTAGTGAAAAAGCTTTTTTCATTTTTATTATAATTTTGGGATTTTATCAGATAAAACTTCTAAATCTTGTTTTAAATTATACAGTTCACCTGTAACACGAAGATAAGCCGCTAAAACTTCTCTAGTATCAAGGTTTTTATCTGAAGACAAATGTTTAACTACATCTTCTCTAAATTTATCATCAACTGTAATAGTATAGGCCATATTATTAATATGAAAAGTTAAATTATTTTCCATTATGTTTAGCCTGTAAAAAAGTTACTGTACTATCAATTCGCAAAAGCATATCCTGATTATTTCTTTCTAATTCATCATTTTTATTTTTTAAAGCATCTAAATCTTGACGTAAGTTTTCATTCTCTTTTTTTACTAGTTCAAATTCGTAAATTAATTTGTCAATTTTCATATTTAATTTTTCAATGATATTCATAAGAGCTATTCTATCTAAATTAAGCTAGTAAAATTATTTAAATTTTTATTTATCTTCAATAAAAAGTTTACCTTTATGATATTGTGCAGCAACATCTTTCCCCCATTGAGAACAAAACTCTAAGTTTTCAGGCGATAATTTAAAAATATCATTAATATTTGAAATTAAAGCTTTCTCTTTTAAATCAAATTTATCATCAGCATGAATTAAAATCATTAATTCCAAGATTACAATTTTTTTACTTTTTTTTGTTTTAAAATCTTTAAGTACTTCATCTAGTAAAAATTGATCATTTTCAAAATTTTCATCATTTTCAATACCCATTTCAGCGCAATATTCTAATATTATTTCTTGTTCTTTTTCTCCATAATCATTATCAATTCGAGCTAAGTAGTGGGCAAGTTGTAAAAAAGAGAATTTCTCTTTTGTAGAAAGTTTCATTAAAAGCATTTATATCCTATATATTTGTTTGTATTTATAAATGCAATTATAATCAAAAAAAGTTAATCATTGATGAATCATCATTTATTTTTTATCTAATAAACATCATAACGAACAATTTCTTCAAAAAATTTATCCTCAAATTCATAAGATAAGGTAAGCTCAAAAGTATCACTATCTACCCATTCATGAAATACAAATTGAGGCTTATCAATATCTTTAAATTCATAAGTTTTACCTTTTAAATATGTGTTCCAAATATCTCTTTTAAGTCTTCTTTTTACTCTTTTAAATCGACTACTTTCTTTTTTAGAGAAAAGTTCTATTGTTTGTAAATTGTTTGTTTTTAATATATCTACCACTAAAACTTTTTTATCACTTGAAAGATGGGCATTATAATCTAATCCACGAGAAGATAATACATATTCTTTTTTTCCATCAAAAATAAATAAGAGTCCATCTTCATTTATTATCTTCATCTCTTGAGTATTTATTTCTAGTTTTTTTTTTAAAGTTGAAACAACTTCATTTTTTATAGAAACTTTATTAGTATTTTTTAAGTTTTCATTCTTCATAGTAGGAGTTAAAACTTGCTGGCTCTCTGCACATCCAGCAAAAAAAATCAAACTAAATGTTAAAAAAACAAGCTTAATATATTTTATTTTTTCCATAAAATTTCCTTTGTATCACTTTTCTTTATATTTCCTATTTTATCATAAACCCATAATTGATACCAATATTTTGTGTCTTTTGACAATGTTTTATCAATATAAGAATTTGTCTTTATAAAATTTGATACTTTATAAAACTCTAGACTTTTTCCACTACTTCTATAAACTTCAAATCCATTATAGTCACTATCTTTTACATCTAAAGAAATTTCAATACCTTCTTTAGTTTGAGAATATTTACTACTTTCTATTATAGGAGCTTTTGTATCACTTTTACTTAATAAAATATGTTCATTCAAAGAAGATTCGTTTCCATTTTTGTCAACAGATGTTACTATAAACTTTTTTAGACCATTTAAAGTATAGTTATTAAGTTCAAATTGCGTTTTTAAAATATTATTAAAATTTAATTTTACCAGTTTATTACCTTCTTGAGTATAAATATTATAATGGCTTAAATCAAAATCATAAATTGGATTCCACTGTAAATATATTTTATTGGTATATACTTTATACATAGAAAAAATTGGTTGTTTTGGAGCAATTACATCGGGAAGTTTTACAGTGATAATTTTAGAATCTATACTTTCATTAAAACGTTTATCTACTGCTGTTACTTTATAATAATAATGAAATCTACTTAAACCTTTTGGCAAGACATGAGTATAACTATTATTTTTGATTATCTCATCATTAACTCTTGCATAATATTTATCATCTTTTTTCATTGAAAAGTAAATGCGATAACCAATTAAATTATTATCCTCAATCTTATTCCAAGTTAAGTTTACTTTTCCCGGACTTACTTCAGTTTTTATATTTTCAACTTTATTTGGTGCCATTACATCTAAGGCTGAAACAAGTCTTTTTGAAGATGGCTTTGATTCGCCTAAAGGAGATACTGCTGTTACATAATAATAATAATTTCTTCCAGAACTTGTAGTTTTATCAACATAAAAGTTTTTTGTAATATCTTTTAAATTTACTTTCTTATACTTACCATTAATCAAATTACTTCTGTAAATATTATAAAAGATTTTTTTATCTTTTGATTCATTCCATAAAAGTTTTACTCTAGAGTTATTTATAGAAGCATTTAAATATTTAATCTTTGGAGTAGAAAAACCTTCTTTAAAATATGCTGTTACAGGAGAACTATAAGCACTCTCTTCACCAAAAGAATCTATAGTTGTTACTTTATATTCTGCTGTTTCATATTTTTTAAGTGTTTTATCTTTATATAAAATAGAACTTTTGCCATTTACAATTATTGGGTATTTATTAAGCCTTACAAACTTACTTGAAGGACTTTTCTTAATATAAATATTGTATTCATAATATAAAGAATCAACTTGCCAAGTAAAAGTGAAAGCATCCTTTTCTTCTGTTGCTTTAAGACTTAAAGGTGTAGGAGATAATGCTTTTTTATAAGTATACATATTAAAACTCTTAGAAGCAACTTTCTTATCCTTTTCAAATACTTCAATTTCATAAGTATATTTTTGTTTTAGACGTACTGTTTTATCTTCATAATAAGTACCAAAAGCTTTTGCTAATTCTGTTTTAGTTGAAATAATTGAAGGAAGCATGTTTTTAATATCATTTAAAAAAAGTTTGCTTTTCATCTTTTGTACTAATGTTTTGTCATTTTTATATGGAAAAAGCGCAGATAAAATCTCTTTATCAAACTTATTCTTCACTTCTTCATATGATTTTTTCTTTAAAGTTGTTAATAATATACGATTGTTATTATTTGTTCTAAAAATCTTATAAGTAAACCCTCTTTCTAAATCTGGAGTAGTCCATTTTATTAAAATAGCATTACCATCATATTTAGAAAAAACTAGTACTTTATCCTTCATTAATTCACTTGCAGATAAATTCATAAAGATAAGATACATAAAAAATAAAATTCTTACCATGCGCTATATCCTCCTTGATTGTAATATGGTTGATTAGGTGTATAAGTTCCTGGATTAACTGTTGAAGGATAATCCGTGTTAGATTCTTCAGGTCTTTCTACATTTTCTAATTTTGGATCTAAGATTACTATTTCTTTAGTAACAACAGGTTCAATTCTTCCTTCATTTAATAAGGTTCTAAAAGTATTTTCTTCGGCTACATAATACTTCACTCTTGCACTTTTTATTTTTTCTATTCCTTCAAATTCCATTTGATAGAGATTATCAATTATATTATTATATAAAACTTGATAACTTTTTTCAAAAGTAATCTCTGGATTCAATTCATCTTCAAAAACAACATCAATTACAGAAAAGACATTAGGATATTCACTTCTATTTATTCCAGAATACACTGTTATTTTATTTATATTTGGTGAAGGAACTTCTAATTGTTTAAGCGCTAAAGCTCTATGCGTTTTACAATCTCCACACGTAGCACAAGTTCGAGACATAGGATTTCCATGTTGTGCTGCTATTTGACCTATTCCTTGGTCTGCTGCACAAGGTGGAAATTCGGGAGCTCTGAACTCAAAACTATTCCAAATCTGTTGATAACGACTACTTTGTCCATCTATAACTTTATTAGTTCGTTCTACTTCAATCTTAGCTTCTAAAGCATTAATATTGTTTGTAAGATAAACAAATTGATCACCTTGATTTCCAGATTGTTTTGCCTCAAAAGATGAGATAAAGACAACTCTATCTTTACTTTGATCTATAACTTTTATCATGTATTTACTTGTTGTATAATATGTAAAAGAATCATTTGAAGATGTTGGTGCTCCTAAATTTAAATCGGTAAATAACTCAGATGATATTCCTAACGATAAAGCAGTAGGTCTATTTACATTCGCAGAAGCAGTACCAAATCTAGCAGTAGAATTCAAACTTCTAGTAGAGTTTGCACTCATTTGTACATCTGATGTATTAGTATTATTTACTTCTTCTCCATCTACTGAATATTCTCTAAATGGATTATAATATTTTCCATCTGAGCGTATAACTGTCTCTTTTATTTCACCTGTTGTATTATTTAAACAAAAATGATAAGAAGAAAAAGGCTTATTAGGAGTAAAGACTTTTAAAATTAAATTAGCTGGATTAGATGATGAATAAGTACTATCCCAAGTACCTGGAACATCTTTATTTTTACCATCAATTACTTTTATAATATAGTTATTCACCATACTTGTTAATCCTTTTGCTTTATCTGAATACCTAATATAAACTTTAGCTCTAGCACTTACATCTTTTTCACTAGCTTTTGGTTCAATCTTACTAACTAGTTCACTAAAAGATAATATTGGTTCAGCAGTTGTAGTAAATATTTTCTCAATAGAATCAATTCTTTCTAATACATCAGTTCCAACATTATTTTTACTTAACCATTGAACATTAGCAGTAAACTTATATTCAGTATTTGGATTTAAAGGATTTGGCGGCATGTAAGTTATAGTTTGTTCATCTACTCTTTTTGGATAAAGATTAATTCGTGTTGTAGGATTACTTGTTTTAACTAGCTTACTATTAACTATAGAAAAAGTATAATCCTTATTTGCAATATTTGTAACTGTTCCATCATTTGGTACAAATGTTCCAATTTTAATAATTGGTTTTAAAGATATTTCCGTATCACCATAAGGCTCAACATCCTTAAGTATGTTTATATTTGCTTCATCTGAAGCACTTGGTTTACTTCCCACTACATAAAAAGTATGACTTGCACATTTACCAAATCCACAACCTCTTAAATATAGACTAAACATAGTAGGGTTTGGTGTTCTAAATCTTACTTTTCCATCAACACTTGCTAAATCAAACCAACCATACACAGGGACTCTAGCTTCTATAGCCATTCGTAAAGTAGCTTGTAAATCTATATATACTTTTCTTCCAAATCCAGCTTCAACATCAAAACCAATTAGAGTATCATAACCAACACCAAAGCCCCATTTACTGTATTTTTTACTTGATGTAAACCTACTTCCTATTGCAAATAAATCACTTTCTAAAACTAAATATGATTGAGCTTCAGCTAAATCAAATATTCTTGAAGTAATAGGCTCAGCTTTTGTACCAATATGAATATACTTTCTAGCACTTGTATAGGCAAGAGCACCATTTCCATGTAAGTGAACCAGTTCAAAATCTGAAGCAAGATATTTAATATTCATTCCACCATCAACAGAAATCTCAAAAGGAGAAGTTCCTAATACAACTTCTGCAGTTATTATTCTTTCTTCTGGACTTAAGTTTAAATCACTTAAAAGATAAGATACACCTGTTAATGTTGTAGTACCTGAACCTAAATCTAAATCAACTCCTAAGTTTCCATGCCAGGTATATCCTACATCACTTGTACCCATTTTAATAAGTCCTGAAACAATAATATTATCAGTTCCAGTTGGAACAAAAGTAGATGTAAAACTACCTTCTGGTCTAACTATTTCCATACCATATGCTGCCCCACCGCCAAAGCCATAGAGCGATATAGGAATTGGAGTTAAAGGAACTCCTGCTGTACTTGTATAAATAGCTCTTGCCATCCAATATCGACTTGAATTTTTCTCACCTATTTTAAAATCACCTTCAACATTAAATATTCCACCAATACCTAAGTTTAGACCACTAGCAGAGAAACCCTCTCCATATGTAACATCACCATCATACCAATCAAATTTACCAGACATTACAATTGCTGGTTCACTTACATTAAGTTCAATTTGATTAATATCGTATGTGCCATTACTATAAAAAGTCATTCCAGCACCAGCTTCAGTAATACCTAATCCTAATAAACCAGAAGCTTTAAAAAATAAAAGTTTATCCGAAACTTTATAACCAAGTCCAAGTTCTGTCAAAGTTAAAGTCATACCTGCCAAATTAAAACTAGCACCAGTGATTGTTTTTGTTGAAGAAATTGAATCTACACTTATTCCACTTCTTGAGATTTCTAATCCATCAAACTCAACAGCACTTAAAGACTTTAATAAGTCATGTGTAGGTTGAAGTGTTCCATTAAAAGAAAGAGAGAAATCTTCCATATCTAAATTACTTGTCACACCTAATAAATTCATATTTGCAAAGTTTTGTATTGGTATTGATTGTAAAGCATTTGAATCTAATGTGAATTTATCTATTCCCTCTAATGAGAGTTGTGCTCCCATATCAAAAATAAACTCTGTTTCAGAGCCTAAAAAGCCATCTTTTGAATAATGCATTTTAATATTTCCTGATACATTAGATGTATCAACAAAATTAACATTAAGCTCATTAATATCTAAATTATCTATTGATGTTGATAATTTTGTACCCTCTGCTAATCCAATTTCTCCGGATACACCTTTTGATGAAATAGTAAATTCACCTAATTCAAGATTTATATTTTCCCATTCTTTATAGCCAAAGTTTCCATTTAGACTCATTGAAAGTTTACCTAAAGAATCAATATTAAAAGCTCCACTTAAATTTTTAAATTCAAACCTATTATCTTTTCCTAGATGTAAAATTTCAGTACCAAAATCAAATATAAGCTTGGAATTAGCGAAACCTAAGGCTGTTTTTGCATAATTTTTAGACTCATTAAATAAAACAGATAAATCAACATTCCCAACTATACTATTAAGTTTTATAGGTATACTTGCTTTTGAATCAATACTAACTCCAATAGAAGTTAAAGAAAGGCTAACTTTATCACCAAAGAAGGTATGCTCTTGAATAGGTGAGAATGTTGTAGAAAGATTTGCTTTAAAACCTGATGTATTAATTTTAAGTCCACTTAAATCAATATTAGAAACACCTATATTTTTCATAATATCAGTAAAAAATTGTGCATTTCCTGTAAATTTAACTTCATAAGAGCCATTGACTTTTTTAATACTTCCTGTTGGGTTTATAATTTTCAATGAAGTGTTTTCGTATGTATAATTTAATGTTTGAGTAGAAGAAAAAGTATATTTACCTCCATCATATGCTAAAGTAATTGGCTCTACATTAGCATCAAAAAGTTTATTACCTAAGAATAATGTCCCAGCTGCTGAACTAATCTGCGACCCAGAGGAACCCGTACTTGCATTAATATTAAATAATGCAACTCTAACATCTTCATCTTCTGTACCTAAATCTAATACTGTAAAATCAGTGCTTGCATTTTTAAGTGCCAAATTCCATTTAATACCTGATTTTGAAATTGTTGCTTTTTCAACTTCTACTAAAGCATCAAAATTAAAACCTTCTAAAGTATAATTACTAAAATCAGCTGTAGTATGAAAATCAATAATTGGATTTATTAAACTTTTTAGATTAACTTCTCCTCCAATATTAGAAACCATTATAGAACCATTTCCATCAGATAAAAAGTTGTGTGAACTTGATAAGTTCCAAGTATAAATACCATTAAAGTCTTGAATCTTTTTAACAGCAGAGGCAACTTCTTTAAATTCTTTTACCTTAGATTGTATTTTTGTAGCACTTGATGTAGCTAAATTTGTTGCAGTTAAATTTCTAGCATTATTAAAACTATTTTTTAAAGCACTTATCTGACTATTAGCTTTTTTATTCAAGGTTAAAATTTGTCCTCCAAGTAATTCACCAAAATCAATACTTGCAGAAATATTTTCTACTCCAAAATCTATACCTTCTCTATTTACAGCAAAAGCAAAAGTAGGAGTTACACCATTATTAAAAACCAATTTAACCTGTTTCTCTTGATAAATCATAATATCATCAAGTTGTGCTGATAACTTAGTTTCAAATGATGATTTTGTTATTTTTGCATCTATTAAAGATATATCTCCAATTTGCTCAAACCTCGTAGAGTAAGTACTTAAATTTATAGCACCATCGAGTTCTATTATTGGATTTCTAATATCACTTAAATTTAATGAACCATATAAATTTTTTAGAGCAATAGTTGTATCAAGTAATTTTTTTTCTGTATTCCCTAAATTCCAAGAAAAAGTACCGGAACTTAAAGTTTGGATCTCTGCTTTTGCATTTTTAATCAATGTACCAAAGTCAAGGTCTGCATTAAATTCATCTAAACTTAATTGAAAGCCACTTGATAATACACTTAAAGATAACTTCTGAATATCATTTTCATCAAAATCAAGCTTTACATTTTTTTCATTCCAAATTGGTATATCACTTAATTGTGTTTCAATTTGTGAAGAAAAACCTTTTTTTGATATATGAGCATTTATAAGTTCGACATTTTGAACATATGAATGTAAAAAGCTACTTTCATTAAATGCTACATTTGCATTTAATGAAATAGAAGGATTTGATAAAGTAGAAAAATCAATTGTTCCCATTAAAGTACTTAATGAAACTTCATTCCCATATAAATTATAAGAACCTGTAAGTTCCCACGAATATATCGAATTATCTTCAATAAAGGATTGACCCTCATTTGTTATATCTTCAGCAGTAGAAATTGCATCTTGTACATCAGAATTATTTAAAACTCTTCCAATTGTTGCTCTAGCATCAGGTAAAAGTGTACCAAAATCAATAGAAGCATCTAAATTTGATAAACCAACTTTATATCCATTTGTTGTAAGAGAAAACTTTAAAGTAGGATTCTTATTGAATTTTAATTTCACATTTTTATCTTTATAAATATTTATATTATTTATTTCTAAAGAAGTTTGTGCACTTAATCCCTTTTTTGAAATCTTAGCATTCATTATTTTTGCATTATTTATACTAGCTAGTGATCCACCATAAGCACTTAAATTTAAGTCTGAATTAAAAGTTATACTTGGGTTTTCAAAATCTAATAAATCAAGTTTTCCACTTAAATTATTTAATACAGCTTTTGCATCTGATACAATTTTTTTGCCATCACTTAAAGACCAAGAATAAGTATTGTTAATGATATTACCTGTTTCATCTTTTAAGGCAGTTAACTCTGCTGTAGCTTTATTAAATAAATCTCCAAAATCTAATGATGCATTTAAATTATTTAAAGAAAAGTCTAATTTATCACTTATAATTAAAGAAAAACTAGGGGTTTTAGAAAAACTAAGTTTAACTTTTTTTTCATCCCAAATATTAATATCTCTAAGACTTGCCATTGCTGTTGCCTCTAAACCAGCTTTTGAGATTAAGGCATTTGATATAGAAAGATTTCTAACTTGAGATAAGATTCCTGTATATCCTGATAGTTTTAAATTTGAAGAAAAAGATATTTTAGGATTAGCTAAATTTGATAAATCTAAAGACGCAGCTAATTGTTCCAATTTATTTTTTTGATTTAACAAATATATAACTTTTGAATTATCAAAAGTTAAATTCATAATACCATCTTCTAAACCATCTAAACTTGCAACAGTATCAGGTAAAAGTGTACCAAAATCAACACTAGCAGATAATCCATCAAAGCCAAAGTTTAATTCTCCAGATGAACTAAGACTTAAATTTAAAGAAGGCATACTCTCTTCAGCAAAATGAAGTTTAACTCCTTTTTCTTTCCAAATATCTAAAGAATCAATTAAAATACCTAAATTAGCAGATAATCCATCACTTGAGATTTGTGCATTTGAGATTGCAGCGCTTTTTACTTTTTCAATTAATCCACCATAAGAACTTAAATCAGCATTTGCATTAAAAGTAACAATCGGTTTTGTAAGTTTAGATAAATCTAATTCTCCTGATAGTTGATCTAAAATAATATTAGCATCACTTTTAAGATTTTTACCTTCAGCTAATGCCCAAGAAAAATTAGATGCTATAGATTCCCCTACTTCGTCAATAAGAGGTGTTAAACTTGCTGTTGCTGAATCAAATAAATTTCCAAAATCTATTTGCATATCACCTGTATTAATATCTATATCAAGTCCAGAAGTTTTTAACTCTAAGCCTATATCAATTTGACCATCAAATACTAATCTAACATTTTGTTCATCCCAAATTGATATAGGATCTAGATTTGTAGAAAATGTTGAACCTAAACCATTTTTAGAAATTACCATATTTTCAGCTGTTATATTATTCATATTTGAAAACAATTCACTATATTCGCTTAAATCTAAAGTAGTATTAAAAATAATCTTTGGATTACTAAAGTCATTTAAATTAAGAGTTCCTATAGTATTTGATAAAAATACATTTTTATCATTTATTAATTTTTTCCTAGAACTCTCTGCCCATTCAAATATACCATTTATATTTTTACCAAATTCATCTTTTTTCATAGCTAAAGTTTTTTGCGATGAACCTAATAAATTACCAAAATTAAGAGATGCATCTAAGTTTGATATATTTAGCCTAAGTCCAGTAGTCATAAGTAATGAAAAATTAAGACTTAGACTTCTAAAAGCTATTTTAACATCTTGTGCAGACCAAATATTAAAATTAAAAGTATTGGAATAATCTATTGTTCCAACTATTCCTTTTGTGTCAAAAGATAAAGAAGTAATATCTACATTAGGAAGAGAAGACAATAAAACATTTGAAGTTGATGAAAGTTTTGAGACAAGACTATTTCCTGTATTATTTGCATTAAAAACAAGTTCTGAAATATCAAGTTTAATATCTTCATAATTTATTGTCATATTAGATAAATAAGAAATAAATCCTGAAGTAATTCTATCTTCTGTAAATCCAAGATTTTCAAAACTTACGTCAATATTTCCATTAAGACCAAAACTTTCGAGCCAAGGTACATAAAGAGAACCTGATCCGGAAGTAATTCTATCTCCCTCACGTACATAATCATTTGCTAAAGTTAAAACAAAACCTGAAATATTAAATTGAGAAGGAAATTCATTGTTATTATCTAAGGTTGAACTCTCTCTAACAATACGTAAAGAAAATGCATATGTAAATCCAAGTTTAGGAGTAAAAGAAAACTCCCAATCTTTATGACCACTTGTTCTTTTCCAACTTTTTCCACCATTCTTACTTATTTCAACAAATAAATCATTTTCATCTACATTTTTATCAGTAGACTCAAGAAGTCCTTGAATAATAATCTTTCCATTCTGTAAATCTTCTTCATAAAACTCAATAGTTCTTTGTTCTAATGATTCGAATTCTCTACCATTTATGGTTATATCATCAACAAAACCTATATCATCAGCATTTTGTACATTTCCAAATAAAGAAATATTTAGCAAAACTAAAATTATTATTCTTTTTAACATAAGGACTCCCTCATTTATTTTATTAGAAATTATATACGTATGATAATTTCCCTATATGTTCATTGTAACTACTAGCTGAATCATCTTCAACGTCATTATCTTGTTTTTCTAACAATAATCTAACTGTTTGCTTACCTTTATCATCTAATCGATAAGTAGTTCTAAATTGATAAGTAGAATTAACTGAATCATTGGAATCATCTCTATATGTATTTCTAGAAACATATGATAAGTCCATAGATAGTTTTTTATTTACTTGATATCCCGCATCAAGTTTTAAACCATACCTATCTTGGTCATTTCCATTTTGACTGACATTTTGTGCATCAACAGTTGCAGTTATACGATATGAACTTTCACCTTCAAGTTTTTGTTTATATCCTATGATAAACCTAACATTATTAATTGTTTGAGAAGAACTTGCAGTATTAGAATCTGTTAAGTCTGAATAATCGTAACCTAAACCATATCTAAAGCCAGTTGTTGTTCTATAGTTTCCATTAACTCCAGCTGTAAATTGATTCGTATTTGCACCTCTTCCTTGAACATCTTTATTTGTAAATTTAAAATCAACAGTTGCTCTTTTTATTGATTCAGGTTTATATAAAAAACTTAAAGATTCATAATATGTGTTTTGAGTATCTCCTAAGGCACCATCTAAATTATCTCTACTTGATTTCAAACTTAATTTAGTAGTTAATTGTTTATTTATTGTCCAAGAAGTTGAATTTTCAAGTTTTTCATTATCTGCATTAACTGAACCTGCTGCTGATATAAAATCTGCAGATATTCTTTTATACATAAAATTACTTTTTACAGAAGAAAGTACAGGTCTTGTTAACAATCTTAATTGTATTGCATTTTCAGTTTCTGAGTCTTTGTCTCCTCTTAAATCATCTGTACTATGAGATACGGCCGCACGACCTTTTAAAGTTATATACTTATTAAATCTCCATTTTGCATCAATTCCAAGTGTTGTTCCCTTTTTTCCTGGAGCTGTCTCGTTATATCCGCTGCTAAGATCATTTTTTAAAGTTGCTAAACTAAGAGTAATCTCTTTTGCTCTTTCATATGTATAATTAGCTTCAAAAGCAGCTACATAAGTATCAAGACCTTCATCTTCTACAGTTTGATATGTTTCTCTCCATTGGGCTTTTCTTACACCTGTAATAAACTTATAATCCCATTTATCATCTTTTTTACTACTTTTATATTCGGTTTTTATTCCCTTAACTGATCCACCAAAAACATATGGATTCATAGAAGCTGCTACATCCCCTATTTCATGGTTCCAAATTTTATCAGTGAAATATCCTTTTAAAAATAAAAGATGTTCATTGTTTTTTTGAACACGCTCATCATTAGATTCTCTTACTCTTGCCTCAATACTAGCATTTCCATGATATAGTGGCCCATGGAATTTAATATCAAGTTCATGTGATTGAGTAAACCCTTCTTTACTATTTGTTCCATTCTCAACATCTACATTTTGTAAATACCCACTAAGTCTTCCCTCAACTATCCATTTGTCTTCTTGTTTAAAATCAGACGCACTTACTATACTTACTAGTCCAATCAATGTTAGGTTTAAATATTTCATAATTGTCCCTAGTTAAGTATATATTCATTATTTGATTCATCATCTTCTTCAATGAAATTATTAGGGTCAACAATCACTGTATTACCGTTATAGCAATCACCATTTTTATTTATAAGAATACTTTGTCCAGGAGTTAAATTTCCAACATATTCAAAGGTAGAGAAAAAGGCACTTCCACCGTAATAAATACTTCCACTTGTAGTTGCACTATCTCCGATATTTGTAATTGTAATATCAATTGGCATTGCTCCCCCGAAGCCTGATGAACAGTTTGCCAAAATAATAAGATCAGGTAGCCCTTTTTCCAAAGGAATTACGTCGGGTTCTTGTCCTGCAATTTGTGGAACTTCTTCTTTCCAATCTGATAAAGAATTTCCCCATAAATGATTTCCTGCTAATTCTATTAACTTATATTGACCATTTATCTCGTCAAATAAAAATCTTGAATATCCTCTTTGATTAAGTTGAGTTCTTCCATCATTTGTTTCATAACGTTTTTCCCATCTTACATAAAGATATCTTTTTACTCCATCAGTTGTGATTTTATCAATCCAAGTATCAACACTTACAATTTCATATTTTCTAAAATCTTCATCAATTGCTTCTGAAAAAGTCATATAATCTTGAATAAAACGTTCTTCTGATATTAATTTAAAAAAAGCATGAGAATCTTCTTCCTCATAATTTTGCATCAACTCACTAAATACAATCTTCACTTTATCATCTCTTGATTGATCAAGAACGATAATATCTTTATCATAGTCACTACTTGCATGTAAATTAAATAGTAAAGCAATAAGTATTAAAATTTTTGCCATTTCTTTCCTCCGCATAATAATATAATTAATTGTAAGAAGTAACTGTTGCAAAAATGTTGCAAAAACAAGAAAAATGATGATTAATTATGTAAAAAGAAGATTTTGAAGTTTATATATTGATTCGATATCCAAAAGAAGGAATTGTTTCAATGAATTTATATTTTATTTTAGAACGTAATCTACTAACTAAAGCTCTACGAGTGCTTTCATTTGGAGCTTTATCAGGCCAAATTTCATTTTCCATTTCATAGATTGAGACTATTGAATTTTTAGATTTGATTAAAAGATTTATTAATTGAACTTCTCTTTTTGTAAGATGAATATACTCACAATAATGTATTAATTGTGAGTTTTTTGTATCATATGAAAACTCATCATCGAATATTAAATCTCCTTTTTTTAAGATTAAATCCTTTTTATTCTTCTCATAAGTATATGCGGCGATTCTTAATGAAGCAAATAATTCTTTTTTATTAAATGGTTTTGTTAAATATCCACTAGGATTAGTTTTGATAGCTCTACCTACTGTTTCTTCATCACAATAAGCTGTCAAATAAATAATAGAAGTATTTAATTCATTTAATATTTTTGTAGCTGCATCTATTCCATCAATTTCACCTTTTATTTTTATATCCATTAAGATAATGTGAGGTTTATAGTCCAGGGCTAATTCATAAGCACTTTTTGCATTATTTGCTATACCTATTACACTAAAATTTAAAGAACTTAAATAACTCTCTATTTCCATTGAAACAATACTTTCATCTTCTACTATCAAAATTGGCGTTTTCATATTCTAAACCTTATATTATATTCACATTTATTTATAATATTTTCTTCTATCTTTCCAGAGAGTTGATCAACGACTAAATTATTTACCAAGAGCAAACCTAAAGATTTTTTTGATATATTTTTTTTATCATAACCGGAGCCATTATCAATAATATCTAAATAAAAATACTCTTCTTTTTTATATAAGTTTATAGTTATTTTATCACAAGAAGAAGCATACTTAATACTATTTGTAAGCAGTTCATTTATTATAATGCCAATATAAACTGCTTCTCTTAAGGGCATTTTCACTTCTGTTCTAATAGTAGTATTAATGCTATTGTTATCAAAAGAAATATTAACATCTTCACTTAAACTATATATATATTCATACATATCAATTTTTTCAATATCATCATTCAAATATAAAATTTCATGAGTTTTTGCTATTGATTTTATACGATTTTCCAGTTTTTGAAATTGTTCTTTCAAAATATTATTATTGAACTTATCCCCTTGCAGTCTAATTATTGATAGCATAATTTGTAAATTATTCTTTACTCTATGATGAAGTTCTCTATAAAGATTATTTAACATTTTTGTTCTACTTTTTACTTCTTGCTCAACAATTATATTTCTTTTTTGTAATTCATCTAATAACTTTTTATCTGTATCATTTTTTTCTTTTTGTAAGATACTTAGTTTATCAACAAAAGCTAAAAGTAAAAAAAATGCTTCAAAAGTTGTACAAAGTAAAACTAAACTTGTCATATTATACATAATAGAGTAAATACCCAAAGCATCTATTATTGATAAAAAAAAGCCAAAAAGAACAAATCCCCAGCCAAGTATAAAAAATCTTGCTTGCTTATTTCCTTTTTTATAAACATAAATGGCTGCATAAAAATTAAAAATAATAAAAAATAAACCTGTTAATACAGTAATTTCTGGATAATAAAAATATGGTGTTGATAAAAAAAGAATTTGTAGAAATACAATAAAAATAAGAATTTTATAAACTTTATCTATTTTAGGATAAAACTTAGTTTTTAGAAAACTCCTTGCAAAGATTATTGCAGAAATAATTATAATTCCAACTTTAGGAACAACTATTAAATTATCTATATAGGTAAACTCTCTTGGCATATATAAAGGTAAAAAGCCTACATATGTTAATTGTTGAAAAAGCAAAGCTAAAATATAAAATGCATAAAGAAAATAGCTTCTATCTTTTGTAAAAAAATATAAAGCTATTGCATATATTAAAAATGCAATTATTGCTCCTGCAAATAAAATTATAAGAAATTGATTTTGCCTATCTTTTTTAAATTCACTTTCTTTGTCTAATAAGTTTATAGAAAACTGTAATGCCGTTGTTGAATTTAAAATTTTTAGATAATAAGTTTTGTTGCTTCTCTTATCAATACTAATTTTAAAAGATGGATTTATAAATTTCCTAGAATCATCTATATATAACATTCCTGATTTATAAATTTCATTATTTGAATACAAAAATATTTTTTCTAATAAAGGATTATTAATCTCTAAAATCTTATCTATACTAATGTTTGAATTATTCCGAATATCAAGCTTTATCCATACTATACTTTTTTGGGCAAAACCTAAATTAACATGCTTCTCAGATAAATTTATAAAATCTTTTTTTATACTATTTTCATAAGTTTGATTATTTTTATCAATATAAATTGATTGTTTTATTTCTAACTTAGATATGTCAGAATAGAGAATTGATATAAAAAGAATTAATATTAAAATAGTTTTTTTCATTAGATATTCTTTTTCTAATTAATTTACATCATTGTAAATTATAATATCATTTAGATAATATAAATATTAATTTAAAAAAATTAATTAAATTTATTTTTAAAGTTTTATAAAAAAAGGGATTCAAAATTGAACCCCTTTTTAATTATGCACCTAAATATTTTTTTCTAATTTCGTCAGAAGAAATTAATTTTGAAGCTACATCTTCAAGTGCAACTTCTCCATTTTCCAAAACATAAGCATAATCAGAAATTTCAAGTGCCGCGAAAGCATTTTGTTCTACAAGTAAAATTGTAATACCTTCTTCTCTAAGTTTTGTAATAGTTTCAAAAAGTTCACCTACTATTTTTGGCGCTAAGCCTAAAGAAGGTTCATCTAACATTAATAATGTTGGAGAACTCATAAGTGCCCTAGCAATTGCAAGCATTTGTTGTTCCCCTCCACTCATAGTTCCACCTAGTTGTCCTTTTTTTGCAATTAACCTAGGAAAAAGTTTAAACATTCTTTCTTGTAATTCTTCATATCTCTCACTATTATTAAAAGCACCCATTCTCATATTTTCTTCAATTGTCAAGTTTTGAAATACTCTTCTTCCTTCTGGAACTAAAGAAATTCCTTCTTGAATAATATGATGTGTTTTCAAATCCGAAATTGTTTTATCTTTAAAATGAATATCACCAGTTTTTTTAACATCATTTACAATTGATTGTAAAGTTGAAGTTTTTCCTGCACCATTAGAACCAATTAAAGAGACAATTTGTCCCTCTTCAACATCGATATTTATACCTTTTACAGCTTTTATTAATCCGTAATATACTTCTAAATTTCTAATCTTAAGCATGTTTAAAATCTCCAAGGTAAGCTTTTATAACTTCTTCATTTTTAATTGCATCTTTGATATCACCTTCAAAGATTGTTTTCCCATAATCTAAGACCATAACTCTATCACACAGTTTATTTACAAATTTCATATCATGTTCAATTAATAAAATTGTAACATCAAACTCATCTCTAATTTTAAAGAAAAGTTCTGCTAGTTCATGTGTTTCTTGGGGATTCATACCAGCTGCTGGCTCATCTAAAAGTAGAAGTTGTGGGTTTGCAGCAAGGGCACGAGCAATTTCAACTTTTCTCTGACTTCCATATGAAAGAGAAGTTGCTAATTCATCTGCAAACTCAGCAATTCCTAAAACCTCCATAATTTCAAAGGCTCTTTCTCTTACTCTTCTTTCTTCTTTAAAAAATCTAGGTAGTCTAAGTATTGCTTCAAAATATGTGTACGTAGCTTGATAATCAAATCCAATTAAGACATTATCCAAAACTGTCATAGATTTAAATAATCTAATATTTTGGAATGTTCTAGCAATTCCTCTATGTACAACTTTATAAGGTTTAATACCATCAATTCTTTGTCCATGAAATTTAACAGAACCAGCTGTTGGCTCATAGTTTCCTGTAATTATATTAAACATTGTTGTTTTACCAGCACCATTAGGGCCAATAAG
Organism: Halarcobacter sp.; assembly: GCA_030145305.1. Lineage (GTDB taxonomy): Bacteria > Campylobacterota > Campylobacteria > Campylobacterales > Arcobacteraceae > Halarcobacter. Next base: position 166,511 of record JAQYVX010000002.1, read on the forward strand.
TCCATAAATCTCTTTTAAATTTACATGAAATGAAGTATCTTTAATTGCAGTTACTCCACCAAATTTTTTAGTTACATTGCAAACTTCTAAAATCATTTGTTTGCCTTTTTCTTTTTAAATAAATCTTTTAACTCTTTTTTACCCATTAAACCTTCTCTTGCAAATAACATTACAAGAATAAGAATTAATGAGAAAACAACCATTCTCATTCCAGGTGTTCCTTCTGTTTCAATTCCCATGAAACTAATTGGTTCATCTAAGAATCTCATCCATTCTAATCCTGCCATTACAAAAATTGTTCCTAAAATTGCTCCTGTTGTAGAACCCAATCCTCCAAGAACAATTATAATTAGTAATTGGAAAGTTAAGAAGAATGTAAATAAATCTGGACTTATTGAAGTTAATAAAGCGGCTAATAATCCACCACCAATACCTTCAAAAAATGCCGAAGTAGAAAATGCTAAAGTTTTGATTTTAAATGTATCAACACCCATCGCAGTTGCCGCATCTTCATCATCACGAACTGCTTTCATAGCCCGCCCATATTTTGAATATATAATATTTAAAATCGCAATTACTGTAATAATAGCTGCTCCCATTGTCCAATATAGATAGTTAGAATACTCAGGAATATCATTTATACCTAAAGAACCATTTGTAACTGTAGGAGAATTAATAGCTAAAATTCTAATAATAAATCCAAAACCAAGAGTTACAATAGCTAAATAATCTCCTCTTACTCTAAATACAGGAAAAGATAAAGATAGTGCTAATAATGCTGAAATAATTCCCGCGAGTAATAAAGCCCAAATAAACTCAGCTTGCATAGCTAAAACCCAAGCAGAAGGATCTTCAATATCATATTGATAAAGCATTCCTTCTGCATCAACTGTTAAAATAGCAACAACATAAGCACCAATTGCGACAAAGCCATTTGGTTCAAGTGAAAACTGACCAGTTACACCATTAATAAGATTATATGAAACTGCTAAAATAATAAAAATAGCAACATTATTTATAATTCTTACAGTGTATTCATCTAAAGTATTTTGAGCATACCAAGTGAACCAAATAGCTGTTATTATAATACCAAGATTGATTAATCTTTGTTTTGTAAAAATTGCATCGTTCATCATGATTAAAACCTACTCTTTTCTAAATCTTCACCCATTATTCCAGTTGGTTTAAATAAAAGCACCAAAATTAAAAATACAAAAGCAAAGGCATCTTTATAACCACCCATTTCAGGCCAGAATGCAATTACTACTACTTCTGTAAATCCAATAATAAAGCCACCTAATACAGCACCTGTTACAGAGCCAATTCCTCCTACAACAGCTGCGGCAAAGGCTTTAAGTCCAACTAGAACTCCCATCATTGGCTCAACAGAAGGATAATTAATAGCCCAAAAAAGTCCCCCAACAGCTGCAAGACCAGAACCTAGAGCAAATACTAAAGCAATAATTGTATTTCCATCAATACCCATAAGGTTTACTGTTTTAATATCAAAAGATAAAGCTCTAATAGCCATACCGTATTTTGTTTTATATAATACATACAAAATACCAAGTAATAAACCTAAAGTAACAATAGGAACAGCAATTGATGAAGTAGTAAAAGTAACACCAGCTACATTAAAAATATTTTCCATATAAGAAGGCACTGGAAAAGCACGAGGAACTCCACCTACAAATACAGTAAAGGCATTCTCTAAAAAGAAAGAGATACCAATTGCAGTAATTAATAAAGAAATTTTTGGAGCTTCTCTTAATGGCTTATATGCAATTTTATCCATTAACATGCCTAATAAGGCAGATAGCGTAACTGATAAAAGTACAGCCACTGGAAAAGGTAAAGCAAAAACAACCATAAATGTATATCCTAAAAAGGCACCAACCATCATAATATCCCCATGTGCAAAGTTAATAAGCCTTAACACACCATAAACCATTGTATATCCTATTGCAATTAAAGCATACATAGATCCTAAAGAAAATCCATTTACCATTTGTTGCATAAATATTAATATATCCATCACTTCTCCCCAAAAGTTTTTCGTTCTTTATAATAAGTAATTACCATAAGAAAGATAAATGTAAAAGATAAAAATTTATTTTATTATGGCAAAAAAAAAGTCTAGCAAAAAAATGCTAGACTTTATAAAATTAAATTTCTATTATGGATTAACCGTAGCTTTAAAGCCTGCTTTTCCATTTCTAATTTCTTTAATAACAGCAGATCTAGTTGCATTACCATCTTTATCAATCGTAATTGCTCCTGATACACCATCAAAGTTAATTGTTTTTTTAATTTGTTCATTAATACAAATTGAATTTGTAGGATCTTCACAATTATTCATTGCATTGATTAATACATTGTATGTATCGGCTCCAAGTGCAGTGAATGAATTCATTTCTTTATTTCCCGTCTCTTTTTCATGAAAAGCTACAAACTCAGCAGATTTTTTTGATGGAGGATTTAAAGAATCAAAGAAGTCTGTAAACATATAACCTTCAACAGATTCTCCACCTAAATCAATAAATGTTTGGTTTGCAACACCATCACCACTAAACATTGGCTTAATTAAACCTAATTGCTTAGACTGTCTTGCAATCATAGATGCTTCTGGATGATATAATGGTAAAAATAAGAAATCTGGATTCATTTTCTTAATTTGAGAAACTACAGCTTTAAAGTCCTTATCCCCAGAAGTAACTTTAATTTTTTTAATAATTTTTCCACCATTTGCTTTAAATGCATTTTGAAAAGCTTTTGATAATCCTAAAGAATAAACTTGTGCTTGATCAACAACTACGACAGCAGTTTTATAACCTTGTTCTTTAGCATAATTCGCAACAACTTCACCTTGGAAACTATCTGTAAAACAAACTCTATTAGCATATGTTCTTCTTGCAGTTAGTTTATCATTTGTAGCAACTGAAGCAATAACTGGAATTTTTTTCTTATCAGCAATAGCTATTGTTTGAGCTGTATTTGTAGATGTTAAAGCCCCTAAAATAGCAACAACCTTATCTGAAGAAATTAATCTTGTAGTTGCAGTTGCAGTCTCAACTTTATCCCCTTTGTTATCAACTAATACTATTTTAATAGTATCACCATTTTTTAAAGTTGGTTGTAATTTTTGTGCTAATTCAACACCTAAATTTGTAACTTGTCCATAAGCTGCCAATGGCCCCGACATTGGCATAACAGCTCCTATTTTAATTTCTTTTGCCATTGCAACCCCGCAAGTTAATGCAGAAGCAAGAGCTAAACTCATAACTTTTTTCATTCACACTCCTTAAAATTTGTCTTTAGATGGTAACATAACAAAACATAAAATTTAAATAAAGTTTAAATAAATTGCATGAAAATTGCAATAATAAATAAAGGAAGTGTTTCGAATTTACTTACTTTTTATTTTTTATCTAACACATGATTTACCATCACTTTTTGCTTTGTATAAAGCTTCATCTGCTCTTCTTAAAATTGATTCAATATTGGTATCTTCTTTTTGATATTCTCCAACTCCAATGCTAACATTAAAATTAATCTTCTTTTCTTCTAAGTGATTAGTGGTATTAATATTTTTAATAATTTTTTCACCAATCTTTTTTGCATTATATATATCGCTACTTGGAAGTAAAACAATAAATTCATCTCCACCATATCTTACAAGAATATCATTATCTCTAATTACATTATTAATTCTTGTAACTAAGTCTTTTATAACAGTATCTCCAACTTCATGACCATAAGTATCATTTATATTTTTAAAATCATCAATATCGATAACAAGCAAAGATAACTTTTTTCCCTCACGCTTTAGAATTTTTAAATAATTATTAGAGAAATCTTCCAAAAACCTTCTATTATAAACATCTGTAAGAGCATCAGTATTTGCAAGTTTTTCATTCAAAAGTCTTTTTGTTTCAGATTCAACAAGTTTTCGTGTTCTTTCTTCTAATTCATTTGACAAATTATTAAAATTTTCACTTAAAGTATCTAATTCAAGAATACCACAAGCTTCTAGTTTCTTATTTTTCTTATTTTTCCCTAAACTTTTAGTCATCTCAATAATTTTTAAAATTGGTGTATTTATTGTCAAAACAAAACTTTTTGATTTAATGTATAAATAAATAAAAAATAGAATATAAAATATACATATAAATAGAATAATCAAATATCCTAATTCTTTATAATAGTTTTCTAATTCAAGAACTTCTGAAATGATTTCTTCTTCATCTATTAAAGATATTAAAAACCATGAAGTTTTTTCTATTTTTTTTGAAAAAAGCATATATTTATTATCATTTATAATATTCTCATGAGAAAAGGTTGAACCATTTACTATTTTTTTTAAATTATTAACAAACTTTTCATTTGGATATTCAAATATATTATTTTCTTTATTCTCATATCTTTTATTTTTTATCTTTTTATTTTCTAAAAATTGATATTTTGAACTATTTTTTATATTAAAAATTTCTTTGATTTTTTCAGTCATTGCGATAATTTTTCCATTCTTATCTATTAAAAAAGATGAACCATTATATGGTAACTCAAAATCTAGGAAATTATTTATTATTGAATTAACAGTTAAATCAACTCCTATAACACCTTCTAAAAAACCATTATTATATACTGGTGCAATTACACTTAACATCCAACCTTTTCCTACTGGATCTAAATAAATATCAGTCCAAACTAACTTTTTTTTAGGATTATTCTCTAAATTTGCTTTATAATAAAAATTATAATTTTTCATATCTATAACTGATGGAAATACATTAAATATATCTTCTATAAAAGGATAATATCTAACAATATTATCATGTGAATTGAAATATGCTGAAGTTATCATTTCATTATTTTCAACAATTAACTTGATTGTATTATCTAATAATTCACTATTTTCTAGTTTTGATTTTATTTTAGGAGTTATAATAGTATTTTTTGAAACTACAACTGAAGAGCCCAGATTATTAATTGATTTAAAATACATTCCATTTTCGGAGTATTTGAAAACTGGATTAGTTGAATTTCTTAATTTGTAATTATTTATAAAAAAATTCTGATGTTCATTTTGAAGTAAAGTAACAGCATTCTCTATATCATGAAATCTATGTTCAGTCATTGAGGTTAAATTATTTACATTTATATAAGCGCTTTTTTTTACATCATTTAAAATAAAATTAATACTTGAATCAACCATATTTCTATTAGCACTAAAATATATTATGACTAAAATGATTTCTATAAATAAAATAGAGGTTAATGCAGTTTTTAAATAGTTTTTGTATATAAGTTTCTCTAGGATTATTTTATTCACTAAAAAGCCTTTATATAATCGTTTCAGCGCTTATTATATCGAAGTAATAATATTTATTACTATTAATCTTAATATCTAATTTATTTATTTAAGTTATTCCATTTCTAAACTCATAAGATACATATCTTCACCATCTATTACTTTTACTTCCTTTGATTGACAATTGGGACATAAAAATTCATTCTTTTCTAGTGTAGATTCTTGATTACAAAATAGACATGTAATAACAACTTTTTGGCGATTAATTATAAATTCTGCTTTATCACATACGGTTTGTTCTTTAAATGTATCAAAGGCTGTTTGAAGTAAATCAGGTTCAACTCCAGATAAAACTCCAATTTTTATAATAACTTTTGTAACATTTGTTGAGTTGTTTTGTTTTGCGTGTTCTTCACAACTTTCTAATAATGATTGAACAATACTATATTCATGCATTTTATAATTCCTTAAATCTTTTTAAACTATTTTTATTCTCTTTTTTATAAACAAAGGCATTTCTTAATTTATGAAAAGAGCTTTTTTTATCCCAAAACTCAGGATACATTTTTTGAAGTTCTTTCTCTTTCAATTTTTCTATTTTTTCTTCATTATCAAATAAAAAATCTTTCTTTGAATCTATAAAATCTTCAAATTTTTCTTCATCATTTACTAAATCTTCTAGAAATGTTTCTAGATTTTTATTATAATCCATACTTGAAAATACCTCATCAAGCATTCCAATTTTTTTAGCTTCATTACTTCCTATAACTAAGCATTTATTTAAAATCTCATCTGCAATATCTTTTTTAACTCTTTTATAAAATGAAAAAGTATGATATTCACTACCACTTAAACCCATAGTTTTATAATGAGGATTAAAAACAACTCCATCTTGAGCAAAACAATAATCACAAGCAAGCCCTAGAAAAACCCCACCTGCTCCAGCATTTTTTGAAAAAGATGCAATTGTAATAATATCTTGGGCGAATAAAATTGATTTAACAACATCATTCATAGCATTGATATTACTCCAGCCATCTTCTCCTTGTTTTTTACTATCTTCTAAAATATTAAGATGAATACCATTTGAAAAAAATTCATTTGCTCCCATAAGTACTAAAATTTTACACTCTTCTTTTAAATATTCAATTGCATATTTAAGTCTTATTGCTTGCTCTGCATTCATAGCCCCATTGTGAAAATCAAAATGTAAATAAGCAATATCTTCTTTTTTTTCTACATAAATTTCATGAAAAGTATTTCTATTATCTGAGTTAAGTATCAAAGGTATTCTTTGTTCTTTTACACCTTTGATATTTTCTTTTAAAACATAAGTAGAGGGAAGTTTAATTCCACCTTCTTTTTTTAAATGACTTATCCAGATTGCCCCATCAAGAGTACCTATACAAATAGCTCCATCTCTTTTTGCTATTATCTCTTTTGCACTTGATTTAAGTTCATTTTCTTTGTGTGCTCCATACATAAAACAATCAATTCCAAAAAAGTTTTCTTTTACACCAGGATAAGAATCACTCATATTAATTTTTTTAATTATTGTTTCACTTGTGTCTTCTTCCCAATTTATCTTTCTATCATTTTGTTTTAATGTTAAATGAATGCTATTTTTAATTTGAGGAAATGGCTTAAAGTATGGATTTTTAAAATTTGCAAGTAAAGTTTTTAAAGCTTTAGCTGTAGCCTCACTAATTTCATTTCTATATATTGAGCTTTTACTTGCCTTTCTCATTTTAAATTCACTTGAAGCATAAATATCTCCACCATCTAGCTCTTCATTTGCTTTTAAAATTACTACTCCCCACTCTTTTCTTTCATCATTTATAGCATGGTCTAAAGATTGATGTCCTCTATCTCCTCTCATTCCTGGATGTAAAATAAAAGTAGGATAAGATTTATAGATTTTAGAAGGCAGATATTTTTTTAAATAGGGACAAAAAATTATATCTGGGTTTATTTGATTTATATTTTCTAGTAGATTTTCTTGATTTTCAAGACAAATACTTACTTCATAATTCAACTCTTTTAATTGACAATATACTCTTTGAGATAATGAATTAAAAGAAGAAATTAGAAGTAAGATTTTCATATCTTAGTTTTAACAAATTCTTGGAAGTAATTCACCCGTTGGTAACTCTAAAAATCTTTTAGTTCCCCAAGCAGAATTTAATACTACTTTTCCAATATATTGATCGCTAACCGTTCCAATAATACTTGCTGTTTCATTTGTACGCTTTAAAATTTCTAATGCCTTAGAGGCATCTTCTTTCTCAATTGCTAAAACAAAAGTTCCTTCATTTGCTAAAGCCATAGCTTCAAAACCAAGTAATTCACAAATACCATTAACCTCATCAGAAATTGGAATTTTATCTTCTTCAACTTCTACACAAATATTAGATTGGCTTGCCCATTCATTTAAAACAGCGGCAACTCCTCCTCTTGTAGCATCTCTTAATGCAGTTATTTTAATATCTGCATCAATTAAAGCTTTTACTTGAGGATATAAAGAAGCACAATCACTTTGCAAAGAACTACTCATATCAATACCTTCACGGCTTGCAAAAATAGTTGCCCCATGAGCTCCTATATCTCTACTTACTAAAATTACATCTTTTTTTGTGATGTTATTTGAAGAGATACCTTTTTTTTGTATTTCCCCAATACCTGTTGTATTTATAAAAATTTTATCAACACTACCACGTGGTACTACTTTTGTATCACCACTTACAACTATCGCACCATTTACTTCAAGCTCTTTTTTCATACTACGTACAATTTTCTCTAAACTTCTAAAGTCAAAACCTTCTTCAATAATTACAGAACAAGTTAGGTACTTTGGCTTTGCCCCCATCATGGCTAAGTCATTACAAGTTCCACAAACTGCAAGTTTTCCAATATCAGAACCAGGAAAAAACAAAGGACTCACAGTAAAAGAATCAGTAGAAAATGCCAACTTACCATTATGAATAACAGCAGCATCTTCACTTTTCTCTAAAATATCATTTTTAAAAGCCTTATAAAAAACTTTTGAAATAAGTTCATTATTCTCTTGCCCACCATTTCCATGGGCTAATGTAATTGTTTTCATAATAAATTCCCATATTTGTAATATGCTGCACATGCACCTTCTGAGCTTACCATACAAGAACCAATTGGGGTACTTGGTTTACAAGCTGTTCCAAAAATTGTACATTCAGGAGGACTAGCCATTCCTCTTAAAATATCTCCACAAATGCAAAGCTTATGATCTTCTATCTCTGCAATTGGTAAAACATTTTTATATATAACTTCAGCATCATATTTAGCAAATTCATCTCTTAATTTAAGTCCAGAATCTTTTACATTTCCTAAACCTCTCCATTTAAATAGATTTATTTTTTCAAAATATTTTGCAATTAAATTCTGTGCTTTTATATTTCCATCATAAGAGACTAATCTTTTATATTCTACTTCAAGTTCACATCTATTTTCAATAAACTGCTTAACTATCATTGAAATTGATTGCATCACATCTACAGGTTCAAAACCACCTACTACAACAGGAATCTTATAATCTCTTGGAAATTCTTCATAAATCTTACTACCACTTATAACTGAAACATGAGAAGGGCCTAAAAAAGCATCAATTTTATGATTATATGAATCTACATGTTCATCTCTACTATCTATTAACTCTCTCATTACTTCAGGAACTGTAACATGATTTATATGAAAGAAAATATTTTTAATATCTTGTTTTATTACGGTATCAATTAAAGCAGCTGTCATAGGAGTAGTAGTTTCAAAGCCAATTGCAAAGAAGATTATTTTTTTATCTTTATTTTCATCTGCAATTTTTAAACAATCTAAAGGAGAGTATATAAATCTTACATCAGCACCTTTACTTCTTGCATCTTGCAAACTTCCATTAGATCCTGGAACTTTTATCATATCACCAAGAGTTACTAGGATTACATCTTCTTGCATACTTAAGACATAGGCATGGTCAATTCTTTCTTTTGGCATAATACATACAGGACACCCAGGGCCATGTATGAAATTAATATTTTTAGGTAAAATTTGAGGAATACCATATTTCATAATAGTATGAGTATGACCCCCACAAACTTCCATTATATTAATTGGATGTGTTAATTTTTTTGCATCTTCTTCTATAATTTTTTTATATGCTTTTATAGTATCAGGATCTCGAAAACCATCATATAAATCTTTTAGTTCTAAATTATTCATAACTAAGCCCTATTTTGGCAGTTATCATCATCTAAAATTGCTTGGCGCCTATCTTCTTCTTCCATTTTTTCTATGATTTCTTTATATATTTCTAAAGAAGCCAAGGCATCTTCTTCATTTATTTTATTCATTGCAAAACCAATATGAATAAGTACATAATCTCCAACTATAACAGGTTCATCAATTAAGTCTAAAGAAGCTTTTCTTTCAACTCCCATGGTGTCTATTGTTGCTACATTATGTTCTTCGTCTATATGAGTTACTTTTGAAGGGATTGATAAACACATATTATTGTCTCAGCTTTCTTTTAAAATTAATCCAGTCTACAACTGCTTGCAAACTCTTTTCATCTTTTGTTGATACCTCTAAAATATCTACATTTGGTTTTAGTTTTCTAGCTTCATTTTTTTCTTTTTCAACATCATATTCAAAATAAGGAAGTAAATCAGTTTTTGTAATTAAAATTAAATCTGCACATCTAAACATAACAGGATATTTTATAATTTTATCTTCACCTTCAGGAACAGAAACTAGGACAATATTTAAATGAGTCCCCACATCATAAGAAGCTGGACATACAAGATTTCCTACATTTTCTACAAAACATACATCTAAATCATCTAAAGGCATATCATGAAGCCCTTTATGAACCATAAAAGCATCTAAGTGACAAGCACTTCCTGTTTGTATTTGAATAGCCTTAATACCTTTTTCTTTTAACCTATCAGCATCTTTAGAAGTTTCTAAATCACCTTCAACAACACCAAATTTAAAATCTGCAATATCAATTATATGCTCTAATAAAGTAGTTTTTCCACTTCCAGGACTTGACATAAGATTAATACCTAAAACCTTATGATTATCAAAGTGAGCTCTATTATGAGCTGCTTCCTGATCATTTTTATCTAAAATCTTTTTAATCACTGAAATTGTTTTACTATCATTTAATTGAGGGTTATGATGTAAAGTTTCATGAGCTGCTTGGTGGTTATGACTATGAGAGTGTTCATGACTATGTTCATGGTCATGATGATGGTCTGTTATACTACATCCGCAATCTTGGCACATTTATCTTCCTTTTTTTATTCATTATATGAATAATTGTTCATTTTCTTTAGTTTATTGTAAAAGAACTAAAATAGAACTAATAGTGCCTATATCTTGTGTATTTTTAGAACTATTAAGTATTTCTTTTATATGATTAGTAAACTTTTTTAAATAGGAAATAAAATGGCTGGAATTTTAGGATACCTTTCCATACTAAGTGATGATATAAGTACCTTAGCTGGAAAAACAATAGTAACTGCGTCAAAATCTCTAGCTACTTCTTTAGATGATGTTGGAATTTTATTTGACGATATTGTAACTTATACAAAATTAGCTGGAATTAAATCCTCAGGTATTTTAGTAGATGATTTAGCGGCAATCTCTTCTTTTACAAATGAAACTACAAGTGATATTTTAAAAAATGAGTTAAAAAAAGCCCATAATGTAAAAGAATTAAAACAAAATATTGAGAAATTAGAAAAAAAATCTAAAGATGAAGTATTAAAAGAACTTGAAAATATAAAAAAACAAGCCATAAGAAAAGCTCAAAAAAATGCAGCAGCAAGAGAGTTACCAATTGTATATAAAATTGCAAAAGGAAGTTTATTAAATAAACTTATTATTATTCCAATAGTTTTAATAATAAGTGCTATTGCTCCTTGGCTTATGTCACCTGCTTTAATATTAGGTGGTATTTATTTATGTTTTGAAGGAGTTGAAAGTATACTTGAGAAACTACACAAAAATAATCATATTGAAGAAAAAATAGATAATAGTTCCCTTTCAAATGAAAAAATAGAAGAGGCAAAAATAAAAAGTGCTATAAAAACAGACTTTATTTTATCTTTTGAAATTATTGTTATAACACTTAGCTTACTTTCAGATTCAGATTTTATAACTAAACTTTCTGTATTAATTATTATTGGAATTTTAACAACTATTGCTGTTTATGGAATCGTTGCTTTAATAATAAGACTTGATGATATAGGATTTTTTCTTCAAGAGAAAAAATCTTTTTCTTTAAAAAAGATGGGAGATGTTTTAGTTAACTCAATGCCTATTATTATAAAAACTATTTCAATTATTGGAACAGTAGCAATGTTAGCAGTTGGAGGGGGAATTATTTCCCATGAAACACATGCCTTGAGTTTTCTTGAAAAGATATTTAATTCTAGTCTTATTAATTTTATAATTGAAATTATATTTGGCCTTATAATTGGATATTTAAGTGTAAAAATATTGCCCTTCTTTGGAAATATTCTTAAAAAATTAAAAACAAATTAAGTTTTTTACAAAGTAATAAATTATGATTAAAAGTATGGAAATTACAAAATGTCCTTTTTGCAATGCAAGAAGATTGTACACCTTACAAAATAATTATAAAAAATGTAGTTCTTGTTATAAAAAGTTTTCATTAAAAAAAGTTGAAACTGATTATGTAATTATTAGTTTTTTTTGTAATAATATAAGTGCACATAAATGTGCTAAGATTTTAAATATTAACTATAGAACAGTACAAAATAGATATATTTTCTTTAGAAAACTAATTGCTACTTATTTAGAAAATGAATATTATAATTCAATTTTAGATAATAGTTCATATGAAGAATTTTACTATTTTACAGAAAAAGAAAAAAAGAATAAAAAAAGATCTTTATACAATGCAATTAATCTTTTAGGCTTTTATTCCAATAGAAAAATATTTACACTTTTAATGCCCAAACTTCCACAATATAATAGTCAAGAAGATAATCAAATTTTTGAAAAATATTTAAAATGGCATAAAATTTATTCCCAAGATTCTTATACAACTCCTTTAAATGTATTTTGGAGATATTTAGAAGAAAATTTAAAAAAATATAAAGGAATAAATGAAAAAAACTTTTTTTATTACTTAAAAGAGTGCGAATTTAAATTTAATTATCTACAAAATAAACAAATTGAAATACTTAAAAGTTTATTTTATAATTAAGTGTAATTAATAATAATTTTTTCTAAAGGATAATATAACTTTATCTTATTATAATAAGAAAAAAATATAGGAGATTATATTTATGTTAAGGACAGTCTTAAATCGTTTTAGAGTTATCTCTGCAATTGAAGGTTTATCATATTTATTACTTGTATTTATTGCAATGCCAATAAAATATATGGGAGAAAATCCTTATCCTGTTAAATTATTAGGCATGATTCATGGAGTATTATTTATAATATTCATGATTTCTTTATTTGAATCTAAGATAAGAGAAAAATGGGACATAGGACTAATGTTTCAACTTTTTGTATTATCATTACTTCCTTTTGGTGCATTTATTATAGAAAAAAGAGTTAATCCTAAATCTGCGAATAAATTTGACCAATAGAAATACCACTATCATTTAATGGTATTTTTTTTGAATAATAATACTCTTTATTCATGTTTTCTAATCTTTTACTTATAAGCTCTAAAAGTGTTTTATTTTGGAAAACTCCTCCTGTTAATATAATAGGAAGATTATCATATTTCTTTGAAAGTGAAATTATAATTTCAACTAACATGTTTATAAATTTACTACAAATTTGTTCTTTATTTTTGTCTTTTATAATCTCTTTTATAGCTTTTTTTAAATCAATTTGATTATCATTAATATCAAAAGAATAAAATTCTTTTATATTTTTATTATATGCCATCTCAATTTGAAGTCCAGTTTCACCTTCATATGTTTGAGTTTGAGTAAGGGAAGCAAAACTTGCAATTGCATCAAAAAGTCTTCCAACTGAACTTGTTAATGGAGTATTTAAAGATTTTTGCCAAACTGCATGCATTAACTTTACTTCAATTGTAGAAAAAGCTTTTACACAAGAATTGTCTAAAGATAAAACTTCTTCAAGAGAAAAGACTTCAAACAAAAGAGAAAGTGCTACTCTTTTTGGTTCTTTTATTGATTTTTCACCACCTAATAATTTGAAATATTTAATATGATTAACCCGTTTATACTCTTTATTATTTGCAATAAAAACTTCGCCACCCCAAATATTTCCATCATCTCCATATCCTGTTCCATCAAAACAAAAAGCTAAGACATCTTTGTTTAAATTATATTCAGACATGCAAGATAAAACATGAGCATAATGATGTTGAATTTGTATTAATTTAATATTTTGTGTTTTTGCCCATTTTGTACTTTCATAATTTGGATGTTTATCACAAACTAAAATATCAGGTGTAAAATCATAAAATCTTTTAAAAGTTTCTATAGTTCTTGTAAAATATTCCAAAGAACTAATAGAAGCTAAATCTCCTATATAAGGAGATAAAATAAGATTATCCTCAAAAGCTAAAGCAATAGTAGATTTTTGATTAGCTCCAAGAGCTAGTATTTTTTTAGAATTCTTTCTCTTTATAGTTTTATCTAATTTAAAAGAGCTTGGAGCATAACCTCTTGCATTTCTTAAAATCAAAATATCATTATTTGCAACTTGAACTACAGAATCATCACAAGCATTTATAATATTTCTATTAAAATCTAGTATAAAATCAACTACATTTCCAAGCTTATTTATTATTTCATCTTTAAATCTTAAAATTGGTTCACCTGCTAAGTTTGCACTTGTCGCGATAATTGGCACATCTAAGTATTTGAATAAAATATGATGTAAAGGAGTATAAGCAAGAAAACAACCTAATCTATTAATATTTGGAGCAAGATATTTACTTAATTTTGACTCTTTTTGATTTAAATCTAGGTCTACTAAAGTAATAGGTTTTTCTTTTGAGTTAATTATTTCTTCTTCTTTTTTTGAAATATTTGCATATTTTTTTATTTCATCTATATTTTTAAACATCACTGCAAAAGGTTTTGTAGGTCTATTTTTTCTTTTTCGTAAATTATCTACACTCTTATTATTTGTTGCATCACAAACTAAATGAAAGCCTCCTAAGCCTTTTATAGCAACAATTTCACCCTCTTTTATTTTTTTTGCAATATCAATAATTGCTTTTAAATTTGAAGAGAGTTCAATATTTTTATTATCATATAAAGCTATTTTAGGGCCACAGTCTTCGCAAGAAACAGGTTGAGCATGATATCTTCTATTAAGAGGATTCTTATACTCTTGTTCACATTTCTCACACATTATAAATTCACTCATAGAAGTATTAACTCTATCATAAGGGACAGTTTTAATAATAGAATATCTAGGACCACAATTTGTACAATTTGTTAAAGCATACGAAAATCTAAAATTTTCATCATCATTTATATCCTCAATACAATCCTTACAAATTGCCATATCTGGTGAGATTATTGTACTTTTACTTGAAGTATTTAAACTTTTTTTTATATCAAAAGAAGAGAAGTTTTCAAATATTTTTTCTTTTATAATAATTGAATCTATTTTAGATAAAGGGGGAGGAGTTTTTTTTAAGGTTTTAATAAATATATCAACAGAAACTTTATCACCTTCAAGAGCGATATTAACTCCTTGGTCGTCATTATTTACCCAGCCATAAAGTTTATTTATTATGGCTAAGTTATATACAAAAGGTCTAAATCCAACACCTTGGACTATTCCTTTTATTTGAATTTCAATAGAGTTCATAAATTTTCTTTTTATTCAATTTTTTATAATTGTATTGGAAAATCCTTATTGTAATATAAATTAAAGTTACTTGTAATTGCTTTAGTTATTAGTTTATAAAATAGCTCATTTGATATTAAATCACCAGATAAACTAATTCCATCAAGAGGAAACTCACTATTAGTAGAATCAATAATATCTGCTAAAAAGTAAGCATAACTTTCAAGATATCCAAAAGATAAAGTTTTATCATCAACGCCAGCTAGTTTAAAGCTTATTCCACTTTTGATAAATTTTGTTAAATCAAACTCTTTATTAAATAATTTATCACTTTGTTTTAACTTATAATCAATTCTTGGCCCTTTTTGTAGAATTGCTTTTTGAGCATTTTCAAGAAGGATACTTCCAAAAGTTGTATTTGTATTTTCCTTATCAAAGCCTAAAACAACCGCAGCATAATCCCAAAGAACAAATATAGAGTTTTTTTCTCTTTTACTAATTTGATAATTAGTGGCTTCTTCAAAATTTAAAGGAAATTTTTCTTTATAGTTTTTCAATAATCTCTTACCACTATCTTCTAGTGCAATTTCTTCAAAAATTGTGTTTAAAGAAGAGGGAACATCATAGTTCAAAATATCAATAACTCCATCAATTCTTTTAGAGTATAAAGAGATATTATCATTATACTTAGATGTAGTAAAAATATTTAAGATTGATTTCTCATAAAGTTTGTTCTCTTCAATTAAAACCATAAGTTGAGATTTTGATTTTGACTTAAATTTATTATAAACATCATCTAATTTTTTGTCATAATTTTTATTTTCTAAAAGTAATATTTTTTCATCATAAATAGAAATATATGGAGTAGTTAAAGTTTCTAACTCATCATTTAAACTATCATAATTTAATTCATAATCAAAACTATCTGATTCTTCATATGTAAGAAAATCTACTTCTAACTTTTGTAATTCTAAAGATAAAAGATATAAAGTTAAATCATAAGCATATCTGATTTTAACAGTATCAAAATCAAGTTCATTATTCAATTTATATACAGCATTTAAAACAAAATCAATCATTGGTTTTTCTATACTTAAAAGTGCTACTGTTTTACTTTTTGAAGTGACTGTCAATTTTGAAAGAGAGTTAATATTTGTACAAAGTACTTTTTCATCTTTTGATTTTAGTTTAGAAGTTTTATAAAAAACAAAACTTCTTAGTTTTGTTTTAATTTTTACTCTTTTATTTTCAAATAGTTTTAAAGCTAAAAATTCAAATACTTCTTTATTATTTAGAAAATCTATTAAAGAGTTTTCATTAGAAGCTTTTTCTTGTAAAATTAATGTTTTTTCATTAGAACTAGACCCACAAATATTACATTTAAAAAAAGGATTATAATAATCACTAGACTCTTTATTCTCAACATTTTTAACACATATTGGACAATAAGGAAGATTAAAATCTTCTTTTATTTGAAGTTTATCTTTATTTGGAATTTCTAAAACTACTTCTAAAGAATAATCTTTTAAAAATATAGACATAGGTAAATGTGTAGAAAGTTTATCTGAAACTTCTAAAAGCTCATTTTCTTCTGCTTTTATATACAAATATATAAAATCTTCTTCTCTAAAAATTTCAAAAGCAAGGTTCATTTCACTTACAATTGCTTTTAAAAATTTTATTAAAGTATTATTATTTGAAAGATATTTAAACTTATATTCTAGGACCATTAACTATTTCCCTCTTAAATGAAATTAATGCAATATCTTCAATTGTAATATTATCATTTTTTACCACTAATTCTATATCTAATTTTTTTAATGCTTTTATAATTGTATCTTCCATAGTATCAACTGCTTTTATGATTTCAAAACTTAATTCAAAAGTCGTATCATCCGCAATTCTTTTAGGAATTACACCTAAAACATCTGTACTTGGAAGATCTCCATTCATTTTTATCATATTAAGTGTTTGAAGCATTTCAACTTCATGAGCACTTCCTTGCCAATCTATTTCAGAAGGTGCATTTAAATAATCGAAAAAATAAACATCTCCTGGCTTAGAATTTAAAGCATCAATACAATCAATTACAAAAACCTTATCATATTTAACAATAATAGGAATTAATCTTTGTGCTAAAGTTCCACCATCCACAATACTAATAGTATTTGAAGAGGAATGGAACTCATATTTTTCATCTAAATAATGTATAAAATGAGCTCCAATTCCTTCATCCTGGAATAGGATATTTCCTATTCCTAATATTAAAATATTCATTAATGTTTCTTTTTCTCTACATCCCATCTGTAACCAGAAATAATAGAATCCATCGCTCCACTTTTCCCATATACAGAATTAAAAATTGCTAAATAAACATGAATAGGTAAGAAAATAATAAATACCCACATAAAAATATGATGTAATTCTCTAACTACTGCTAGTCCACCTAACATAACTTCAATAGGACTCATAAAGCTGTATAAAAATCCCCCTAGTCCTTCATGATATACATGAACATATAAAATTAGACCAGTTAAAGATATTGCTATTATAGAAACATAAATTCCTACATAAGCTAAAAATTGTAATGGATTATAAACTCCTTTTCCATGAGGATGTTTTCCAATTAACAAATAATATTTAATTTGCTTAAACCAAATTTTTGGATTAATAAAATCCCAAAAAGAGGCTCTTTCTTTTCCACTTTCTTTATCGAAAATAAATAAATAAAACTTACCAATGGTTACAGCAATTAATAAAAATCCTAAAATCACATGCCAACTTCTTGATAATGCATATAAGAAATTAACAGGTTCTCCACCACTATGGCTTGCTGATAAAAACGGATAAGCTAAGTAAAAACCTGTAGCTGTTAGAATCACTATTGATAGTGCTCTAAGCCAATGAGTGATTCTAAGCCAAGCCGAAAATTCGTAATGTTTCTTAATCATAACTTGCTCCTAACAACTGCTTCCATAAATAGGATCTACTTTGTATGTCCCTAAATCTTTGCCTTTTGTATCCATTACGTGAACGGCACAAGCAATACAAGGGTCAAAACTGTGAATAACTCTAATGATTTCAAGAGGTTTAGAAACATCTTGTACTTTCATTCCAATTAAATTTGATTCATAAGGTCCATGTTGCCCTGAAGCATCAATTGGTCCTGCATTCCAAGTTGAAGGAACTACTGCTTGATAATTTTCAATAACTCCATTTTTAATTCTAACCCAATGAGATAACATACCTCTTGGAACATCACCTATAAATCTACCTTTATACTCTTTATTTTTATCAATATGATAAGGAGCACAAGTATCTTGGTCAACTTTTAAATTTTCAATTAATGTATTAAAAGTTTCCATTCCATTGTCAATAATTATTTTTGTTTGTAAAGCTCTAGCTGCTGTTCTTCCTAAAGTTGTAAATAGCGCAGATACAGGAAGTCCTGTTGCTTCTAAAAATTCATCAACAACTTTTATTACTTTTTTATTTCCACTTGCATATGATACTAAAGTAGCTGCTAATGGTCCAACTTCTATTGCTTTTCCATCATATCTTGGAGATTTAATCCAAGAGTATTTTCCATTTTCGTCAATAGATTTAGAAGCAATATCATTACCATCAGGACCAACAGTCATTCTCTCTTGCATTCCTGTATATTTAGGATTTGTTTTCCCATCATATGGATGTAAAGGTTCATTATCTTCATACCAAGAGTGAGTTGCTTCTTCAGTAATTAAATCTTCATTAATTGGATGAACTTTTGAAAGATCTCCATTCATAATAATTCCTGAATCAAATAAGAATTCAGTTCTGTTTAATTGCATTTCTTTACAAGCCATGAAATTCATAGTTCCAGCTTCACTTGTAACACTTGGTTCTTTAGCATAAGCACCACCTGCCATAAGAACGTCTGCATAATATGCATTTTGAATAAAGTCAGAAACTTCTTTATATTTTGTTATAAATTCACCCATTCGTGAAGGATCCATTAAATCCATAATACATGTAACTCCACCAACAGTTAAACTTTGAGGATGGGGTTGTTTAGCACCAAAAATAGCCATAAGTTGTGCTGCTGTTCTTTGGATTTCTAAAGCTTTTAAATAATGAGAAGCTACTATTAAATTTTGCTCAGGAGTTAATTTAAAAGTACTATGTCCCCAATAAGCATTTGCAAAAGGTCCAAGTTCTCCTTTATCAACGAAAGCTTTTAATTTGTCTTTTACTCTTAATAAATCACCCTCACCAGCGGCAACTGGGTATTTTGTATATTTAAAAGCTTCTTTAGCTGCAAGTGCTGGATCAGCACTTAAAGCTGAAACTATATCACACCAATCTAAACCATGTAAATGATAAAAATGAACAGGATGATCATGCATAAATAATGCTTGACTCATTAATGATCTAGTTAATTTTGCATTTAAAGGAGGAGTAATATTAAGAGCATCTTCAACTGCTTCAATTCCTGCTTTATAGTGTGAATATGTACAAACACCACAAATTCTTTGCATTAAAAAACCTGCATCTCTTGGATCTCTATTTTTTACAATAGTTTCTAATCCTCTCCATAATGTAGAAGAAGAAAATGCATTTTGTATTACGTTATTTTCATCAACTTCAACTTCAATTCTTAAATGTCCTTCAATTCTTGTAATTGGGTCAACGATTACTCTTTTATTTGCCATTATCTACTCCTCGCCTTCTTTTGGATTTTTAAATTTAGAAATTGCTGCATGAGCTGCAATTCCGACACCAGTTAGAGCTAATAAGCCAATACCGATTTTATCAGCAGTTGCATCAGCACCTAAGCCACCAAAAGTAGTATTATAAAGTTTATTTGCAACTGGTTCTTCAAATGGTCCCATTGTATCCCAAAAATCAGGTTCAGAACATCCAATACAACCATGTCCAGCTTGAACTGGCCAAGAAGTATGTTGATTAAATTTATTTTTTGCACAGTTGTTAAAAGTATATGGTCCTTTACAACCTACTTTATATAAACAGTAACCTTTTTTTGCACCTTCATCACCAAATTGTTCAACAAACTCACCAGCATCAAAACGACCTCTTCTTTCACACATGTCATGAATTCTAAGTCCATATGCCCATTTTGGTCTATTATATGCATCAAGAGATGGAAGTGTTCCATAAAGGATATATTGTAAAAGTGTTCCTACGATATTTTTCTCACTTGGAGGACAACCTGGAACATTAATTACAGATTTATTTGTAACTTTTGAAAGAGGAACAGTTCCTGAAGGATTTGGAATAGCAGCTTGCACTCCACCAAATGAAGAACAAGTACCAATTGCAAAAATAGCTTTTGCATCTTCACATGCAATTTTTGCATTATGTTCTCCTGTATGACCATGACCACCTATTGTTAAATAAAAGTCATTTTTACCTGCTGGAATTCCACCTTCAACCATTAAGATGTAATTACCTTTATGTTTTTTTAATGCATTTTCCAAATTTTGTTCTGCTTGCCAACCTGCACTTGCCATTAATGTTTCATGATATTCTAAAGATATATAATCAAAAATCAAAGAGTCTATTGTTGGAGCATCAGTTCTTAATAATGACTCTGAACAACCTGTACACTCTGCCATATGTAACCAAATAATTGGTAACCTATCACTCAGTTCAGCAGCTTTAGCAACTAAAGGTGTGAAGTTTCCAGGAAGTGCTAACATAGCTGTAATAGCAGTTGCCCACTTCATAAAATCTCTTCTTTCTATACCTTTTTCTTCTAAAACTTCAGGTATTGATTTCGCCTCATTCAACTTAGGTAATTGCTCTAAGTCTTCTAAACGCTTAGACAATTTTTTAAATAAATTTAAATCTTCCACGTATTTTCCTTTTAAAGTTTTTAAATAAATATTCATTAATTAAGCTTAAATGAATGAATACTCATTTTTATGTCTATCAAAATACTACATTACTTAAACTTAACTTTAACTAAATTAATAACTTATTTTTTAAATACTTTCATAATAATAAATTCTTATACATGGAGGTAACATAAATTTAGGTTTTTAGGCTCTTCTATAAAATAATAATAAATACGTTTTTTGCATTTATTCAATTATTATTATAATATTTTTTAATATTTTCTCTTAAATTAGTAGTCTAAAGGATACTCTTTTGGAATTATAATATTCATAGAATCATTAGCTTTTTTTATTTCTGAAAGTAATATTTGATTAGAAAAAAGATCACCACATAATATTAGATTTTCTGCATTTAATTCTTCATTAATTAGAATGACATTTGTATTAATAAATTCAGCTAAACTTTCATAAAAAGAGTATGCAAGCTTAGGATTATCGACATCAGCTATTTTGTAACTCATAATACTTTGAATAATTTTTCTATAATCTAAGTATCTCTTACCATCAATTTTAATAATATTCATATTGATTTGAAGCGCATTCTCTCCATCATAGGAAAGTGCTGTATCTTCAAACTCATTATTGTTTTTTATTCCCATGATATAAGATAATAAATTTAAAATTGAAGCAAAACTATTAAAATCTTTTTTAATAAACTCTTCTTCAAAATATTTACTAAATTTCTTTTTATAATTTATAACTAACCTAGCAGCATTTTCATCAATATTTTTAATATCTTCTAAACAATTTTCAATATTATTCAAAACATTTGGAATTAAAATTACATCTTTTTCTCCAAGACTTGGAACATTTATCTTTATTGCCGATTCTTCACTTTTTTGAGAAAAATATATTCCAATAGAAGGAACATATTTTTTATCAAATTGGGCCAAAATAGATTTATAAATAGACCCATACTCTTCAAAGTAATCATTACATGAAAAAACTTTTCTTTTTAATTCATAATCATATTTAGGAAAAATTCCTTTTTCACCATGAATTATTATATTTTGACTCTGTGTATAGGTAACTTTTAATCCATCTTGGTAAACATCATCATTTACATAAAGTAAATAATCAATCCCTTCTTTTTTTAAAGATTGTGAAAATAGAACTGTTTCCTTATCATCTGCAATTTTTGCATAAATAAAATTTGTATTTGAATACTCATTATTAATATTTTGTGAATGTTTAAATTTTAATTTAATAAGAGGTCTTTCTATAGAGCAAAGTAATTGTAAATCTTTTTTAGAAACTTCAAGCAAAGTTGATAGCTTATTAATATTAGTAATTAAAAGTTTAACTTCATAACCTTTTGATTCAAACTCTTTTCTAATTTTCAAAGAAGGAAGGAAAAGATCTTTTAAGCCATTGTGAGTTTCAAATCTTGAAACACCACCTTTTTTTATTTTATTTATATCATTTGAAAAATCTATATTATTT
This sequence comes from Halarcobacter sp., assembly GCA_030145305.1. GTDB lineage: Bacteria > Campylobacterota > Campylobacteria > Campylobacterales > Arcobacteraceae > Halarcobacter. The sequence continues at coordinate 189,014 of JAQYVX010000002.1, forward strand.
TCTGAGGTGATTTTAACAATTTCGTCATTTGTTAATAAAGATAGATTTATTTTTATATCTTTTTCTTCTAACTCTAAATTTACATCAAAATCAAATTTATCAATAAATTCAGAATTTGCAAGGAATATTGAATTAGGTAACTTTTCTTCTAGTATTTTGAAAAAAATCTCAAGTTCTTCTTTTGTATCATTACAGATTAAAAGAATAAACCCTTTATACATTTTAGCTTTGATATTTACCTTTGTATTACTTATCAAATCATCAATAATATGTTTAAAATAGAAGTTTGTTGAGTTAAATTCTATTTTATATATTAATTTCATATAATATTTTCCTTGCTAGCTAATATATCTTAATACGATTATTATAACTTGCACTTTGTTTAACTTCAATAGTTTTTATATTTTTTTTATATTTTCTTAAGTTTGTGATACAAATTGTCTCAATTTTTATATAATTCTTCTTTAATGAGTTGTACAAACAGAACAAACATCAAAACTTCTTAATATTATTTTCGCTTTTTCTATGGAATCATTTCCAATTATTGCCTTTTGTGCAACTGAAAGATTTTTTTTATCTCCAGGCCCTAAATTCCAAACAGTAGGAGTTATAACATTATAATTACTTATTTTTCCATCTTCAATTAAAACTTGGTGTAATAATGAACCTCTAGTTGCTTCAACAACAGCTGTACCTTCGGCTTTTTTTACATCTTTTAAAGATATTTTAGGTTTTATAAATGATTCTTCACTAATATCAACTTGCTTGATCAAACTCTTTGTAGTATAAAGAAGATGTGCTAATTCATCCATTCTTGCCATTACTCTAGTAAAAACTGAATCATCATATATTTTATGTATATCTTTTATAAAATCCCTATTTTGTACTATTGCTCTTGACAAGGGTCCTGTTTCATAAAAACTTTTTTGATATGTAACGTTTTTTGCCCAACCAAAAGCATCTGCACTATCTTTTGATTTATCGATATTGTAAGTATAATGGCTATCTTCTCTTATATTTTTTAAATCAAGTTTATGAATCATTCTTTTATTGATTTTTCCACTTCTAAATAATGAAGATTCTCCTAATACAATATGTCTATTATAACTTTTTCCAATTTTTTCTAAACTATTTTCAAAAGAAAGCTTAGCAAAATCTTTTAAATCACCTTTTATTTTTTCAAGTTCCCCTACTTTTGAAAAAGATAAATATTTTTCAAATTCAACACCAGCAAAATCTTTTTCAAAAAAACTAATTGTATTATCTAGATAGTTTTGCATAGAACTTAAATCTAAAAGAGTAGGATCACAAACAACTCCTCCTGGAATCATATAAGAAGTATGTGGCCATTGACCTCCTATTATTGCCAAAGATTTTATAGTTTCACTAGCAACAGAAGATGCTTTTAACCATTTTTTGCCTTTTAAAGGTGAGTATAAAGAGTAGTCATTTTTTGATAATGCTGTAATATCTGGCATGATAAACATATAAAACCATTTAATATGGGAATCAATTATCTCAATATTTAAACCAATTTCTCTTAAAAGTTTAGCCTTTCTTGTAATAGTTAACTTTTCACCTATATTTTCATAAATATTTTCTAAAGCTTCAACAGTTGTTTTTAAATGAGCTTGTCCACAAATTCCACAAATTCTTGGAGTATAAACCAAAGCATCTAAGGCAGATTTCCCTTTTAACATATATTCAAATCCTCTAAAATTCAAGAATTCGATTCGTGCATCACTTATAATTTTATTATCCCAAGAACAAACTAATTTAGCCTCACCCTCAATTCTCTCAACAATATCAACTGTTTTCATAATAGCCTTTCAAATAATAAGCAATTTTAACATATTATCGATAATAGCATTATTTTTAAATCAGTAATTTTTAAGATTAGAATTAACAATTACTATATAATAAACTAATGAAATTAATACTAATTATACTAATATGCACAAATTTTTTGTTTGCATCAACTTTAAAAGATTTAGATATTACTGATGATGATTTTTTAAAAATACTTCATTCTACTAAGAAGAATTTTATTCTAGATAGAATAAATGATTTAATACTTTTAAAAAAATCTTTAAAGAATATTGATGATGATTTTATAAAGTTAAATGCTATTAATGACTATTTTAATGAATACAACTTTAGCTCTGATTTAAAAGTATATAAAAAAAATGATTATTGGGCGACAAGAAAAGAGTTTATTTTTAAAGGTAGTGGAGATTGTGAAGATTTTGTTATTGCAAAATATTTTACTTTATTAGAAGCAGGTGTTGATGAAAATAAATTATCACTTCTACATAATATAAGAAAAAATGAATATCATTTAGTTTTAGCTTATCAAGAAGAACAATTCTCTGATGTTTTAATCTTAGATAATATTGAGAAAAAGATTCTACCACTTACTAACAGACATGATATACTTGTTTTATATACGCTTGAAACTATAGATTTAAAAGAATCTATAGATTTAACTACAGATTTGCAAAATCTTAGTAATTATAAATGGACTGAAATTTATTTAAAATCAAAAAGAAACTATAATAATTAATCATTTAATTTTTTATGAAGTCTTTCAATTTTAAAAGTCTTTGCAATTCCTGTTAAAGAAAGATATGCTCTTTTTGAAATACCTAAGGGAACTTCATGGGGAATTCCGATGTTCTTTCTCGTCTCTAACATATTATCTCTTGGAAAATCACTTTCTGTACACCCAATACATGGCATTCCAACTCTAGTTTTGCTGTTAACATCGTTCCATAAAATTTTATTACAACTAGCATGAGTCATAGGACCTCTACATCCTTGTTCATAAAAAAGACAGCCTTCTTTATGTCCAAAGCTTTCTGCTTCAACTTTCCATTCAAAATACTCATTTCTAGTACATCCATGATGTGCTAAAGAAGAGTACAATTCAACTGGTCTACCTTCTTCATCTAATTTCATTTTCCCATACTCTTTTAAAGAAAAAAGCGTTTGAAGAATCCATTCAGGATGAACAGGACAACCTGTTAAATTAATAATAGGGTGTTGTAATAAAGATAAGCTTTTAGCTTCTATTGACTTACTTAAACTTTTTATATCTTTATTCTCTTCAAATTTTGCATGAATTCCACCATTTGAAGCGCAAGAACCAACAGCAATTAGGTATTTTGTTTTTTTTATTAATTTATTTATTAAAGAATTAGTAGAAAGATTTGAAAGAGAAAAAAACCTCTCATTGGAGCTAATTGCACCTTCAACTAAAAGATAATCTATTTCAATATTGGAGCTTAAAATCTCTTTTAAAGTAATATTTACTGTTAAAGAAGGATGATAAATCAAATCAAAACTATCTAAAAATAGTCGCATTCTATTATCATTTGCACTTAAAAAGGAGTGTGTATTTCCATTACAAGTGATAGCTTGAAACCATAATACTTTTGGTTTGCTTTTTTTATGAATCCTCATATTTTAAAGCTCTATAAATATTTTCAGCAACAGAATCTGAATATTCTAAAATATCTTTTTCTAAAACTTTTTCTCCACATAAAAATGCAAATCCACCAAGAGCACCCATTATCATAGCAAAAGCAGAAAAGAATTCTTGTTGTCTAAATTCTTTTTTAGCAGCTCCATCATCAAGTAAAATCATTACTTCAGTAACAAAATCACTTACACATAAAAATCCCTCACAACCATCGTTAAATACTTCTCTATTTGAAAGATAAACTCTTAAAAAATATTCAATTACTTCAGGTGACTTCTTTACATTTTCTAAATATGCCTTTGTAAAAACAAAGATTTTATCTCTTGAAGAAATATCTTGTTCATTTATTTTTCTAAGTTCAGTTGCTAAAACATTTGTTGAATATTTAATCGCATATTTTGCTAACTCTTCTTTAGATTTAAAATAGTTATACATATTGCCAACGCTCATTTTCATTGATTTAGCAATATCTGGAATTGTTGTATTATAAAAACCTTTTGTAGAAAAGAGTTTTAATGAGTTTTCAATAATTGTATTCTTTTTTTCTTCTTTTGTAGGCATGGTTTATCCTTAATATAGGTCTAAAATCCGTATAAAGTATAGTATTAAAAAAATTAATTATAAATGAATATTCATCTATATAAAAAAAATTTGATAGATTTCTTAAGAAAAAAACCTAAGCTTAATAAAGCTTAGGTTTTATTTTTTCAAGATTAAGAGTGAACTAAATTAGTTAATTCTTCACCTGTTAATTGGTGGAAATTTAAGTATTTATAAATATCATCTCTTTTTTCAGGAGTGATTTTCTTAGGTACCATATCTAGGTATTCTTCTTTAGTTGGAAGTCTTCCTAAAAGTGCAGATAAAGCTGCTACTTCTGCAGAACCTAAATAAACTTGAGAATCTTTTCCAAGTCTATTATCAAAGTTTCTTGTAGATGTAGAGAATACAACTGCACCTTGACCAACATTTGCTTGGTTACCCATACATAAAGAACATCCAGGAATTTCAAGTCTAGCACCTGCTGCTCCAAATACTGAATAATAACCCTCTTCTGTTAATTGTTGTTGATCCATTTTTGTTGGTGGTGCAATCCATAATTTAGTAGGAACTGGACCTTCACCTTTAAGAACTTCACCTAAAGCTCTAAATAATCCAATATTAGTCATACAAGAACCTACGAATACTTCGTCAATTCTATCTGTAATTCTTTTTGGATCTGCTAAGATGTTTGTTAAAGTATCAACATCATCTGGATCATTAGGACAAGCTAATAATGGTTCTGTAATTTCATTTAAATTAATTTCAATAGTTGCTAAATATTCTGCGTCTGAATCAGGAGTAATTAATTCAGGATTAGCAATCCATTCTTTCATTTTATCAGCTCTTCTTTGTAATGTTCTAGAGTCTTCATAACCCTCTTCAATCATTTTTTCGATTAAAGCGATATTTGAAGATAAGTACTCAATAATTGGTTCTTTATCTAATTGTACAGAACAAGCTGCTGCACTTCTTTCTGCTGCTGCATCAGATAATTCAAATGCTTGCTCAACTTTTAGTTTTGGAAGTCCTGAAATTTCCATTACATTTCCAGCAAAGATATTTTTCTTACCTTTTTTCTCAACAGTTAATAAACCATCTTTAATAGCTTGGTATGGAATAGCATTAACTAAATCTCTTAATGTAATTCCAGGTTGTAATTCACCTGTAAATTTAATATGAACAGATTCAGGCATAGTTAAAGGCATCATACCTGTAACTCCTGCAAAGGCAACAAGACCAGAACCAGCTGGGAATGAAATACCAATTGGGAATCTTGTATGTGAATCTCCACCAGTACCAACAGTATCAGGTAAACATAATCTATTTAACCAAGAGTGAATAACACCATCACCTGGTCTTAAAGTAACACCAGCTCTACTTGTAATAAACTCAGGAAGTGTATGTTGTAAGTTAATATCTGCTGGTTTTGGATAAGCAGCTGTATGACAGAATGATTGCATAACCATATCAGCACCAAAAGAAAGTGCTGCTAGTTCTTTAATCTCATCTCTAGTCATTGGTCCTGTTGTATCTTGCGAACCTACTGTTGTACAAATTGGCTCAACATACATACCAGGTTTAACACCTTCAATACCACATGCTCTTCCTACCATTTTTTGAGCTTGTGTAAATCCATTAGTAGAAGCAGCTGGTTGAGAAGCTGTTATAAATATATCAGAAGCATTTAAACCTAAAGCAGTTCTTGCTTTTGCAGTTAAACCTTTTCCAATAATAAGTGGAATTCTTCCACCTGCTCTCATTTCATCAGTTAATGTGTTTGGAGCTAAATTAAATTCAGAAACTACTTCACCATTTTTAAGAATTTGACCTGCAAATGGTTTTAAAGTAATTACGTCACCAGTTTCTAATTCATCAACAGGAGCTTGGATTGGTAAACAACCTGAATCTTCCGCTGTATTAAAGAAAATTGGAGCAATAATAGAACCAATAACAACCCCACCAGTTCTTTTATTTGGAACACCTGGAATATCTCTACCCATATGCCATTGAACAGAGTTGATACCTGATTTTCTAGAACTTCCTGTTCCTACAACATCACCAACGTATGCTAAAGGATGCCCTTTTTTCTTTAATTCTTCCATAGTTTCAAGTGGATTTTCCATTCTTGATTGTAACATTGCAGTTGCATGTAATGGAATATCTGCTCTTGTAAATGCTACAGTTGCAGGAGATAAATCATCTGTATTTGTTTCACCAGGAATTTTGTATACAGTTAATGTAATTTCTTCTTCAAGTGCTGGTTTATTTGTAAACCATTCAGCATTTGCCCATGATTCAATAATTGCTTTTGCATGTGCATTTCCAGCATCTGCTAAATCTTTTACATCATTGAATGAATCATAAACTAAAATTGTATTCTTTAATTGTGCAGCTGCAATTTCTGCAACGTCATCGATTTTTAATGCATCTACAAGTGGAGTAACATTAAATCCACCCATCATTGTTCCTAAAATTTCAATTGCTTCTACTTTTGAAATAACTGAACAAGTAGCTTTATCTTGTACAATATCATTTAAAAATGCAGCTTTAACATAAGCGGCATCATCAACACCTGGGCTAACTTTATTTTTAAATAAATCTAGTGCGTAATTGGCATCAGAAGTATTTGCTTTTAAAACTTCTACTAATTGTGCAGTTTGCTCAGCAGTTAATGCTAATGGTGGTAAACCACCTTCTTGTAGTCTTTCTTCAGTATGTGCTCTATAATCAGCGATTAAACTCATATATAACTCCTAATTAATTTGTTAAAATAGTATATCATAATGTTTATTTGCTTGAATGTACAATTTTTGTAATTCAGGATACAATTTTTCATTATATAAATTAAGTTACTAAAAGTAATAAAAAATCAAACATAATCCTTATACTTCGATAATTTAGCAATCTTTTCATAAGATATTTTGCTTTATATTTTATTTAAATGAAAGAGTGCAGTTCAAAAGTGCCGTAGATATGTACAATTATTGTACATCTATATATTAATATGTACATTCCTTTGGGGAGTAGATATTTTGAAGCTTTGTACAATGAAATTTTTTTAGTATAATCGGGAAAACTTAAAAAGGAAAAAAATGTTAAAAGATTTAGAAAAAACTCTACATACTCAAATTCCAATGACAAAACTCATGCGACTTCAGGTGGAATCACTAGATAAAAAGGAATTAATTACAACAATGCCTCTTGATGTAAATATAAATGATAAAGGTAGTGCTTTTGGTGGAAGTTCAAATGCATTAACAATTATTTCAGGTTGGGCTGTATGTATTTTACTTTCAAAAGAAATGGGCTTAGGTGACACTATGATTGCTATAATTAAAAACCAATCTTCTTTCCGTGCTCCAATTACAAAAGATTTAATATGTCATACATATTTACCTTCTGAAGAACAAATTAGTAAAATGAAAGAAAAAATACTATCAAAAAAAAGCATTACACTTAAACTTAAATCAGAAGTTATTCAAGATAGTAAAATATGCTTAGATTTTGAAGGTATGTATATAATAAAGTTGAAATAATTCAAATATGAAAAAATTAATACTATTACTTCTTTTTCTCTTCTTTACACTTGAAATATTTGCTAAACAAATCGAAGCAAAATACAGTATAAGCTATGGAAATTTATTAAACCTTGGAATTGCAACTAGCACTTTAGAAATAAATAATGATAATTATAAAATTAAAATGGAAGCTAAAACTACAGGAATGACAAAATTTCTTACAAATAATCGAATGGAAATATACGAAAGCCATGGAAAGATTATAGATAATCAATTTGTTCCTAATAAATTTATAAAAACAAAAAAAACTAATGATAAAAAAAGGGTAAGAACTTATATTTTTGATTATGAAAATAAAAAAGTTTTACTTAATGATAAAAGAAGTGATAAAAATAGTGATAAAAAATCTATTTTAAATTATTTTGCAAAAAATGATATTCTCTCTTTATTTTTTAATTTAAAAAATAAAATAAAAGCATTTGAAAATGGTGAAAAATATAGTTTAAAAGCAGTTGGAGCGAATAAGACAAAAGGAATTATTGATATATTAATGCCTACAAAAGAATCTTTAAAAAACTTGAATGAAATTTTAAAAACTGAGGATAAATTGAAGTTTACGGTGTTTATAAATCAGAAAATTTTTCAAAGTAAAAAAGGAGAACTTCTTATTTCATTAAATAAAGAAGGCTTTTGTTCTTATGCTATTTTAAAAGATGTTTTATTTTTTGGAGATATTGTAGGCGAAATACTAGAGTTAAAAATAAAAAACTAAATAGAGATTTCTCTATTTAGTTTTATGCCATATTTGTAAATACAGCTTGAACGTCATCGTCTTCATCAAGTTTTTCTAATAACTTTGCTATTTCTTCTTGCTGTTCATCAGAAAATTCTTGAGGATTATTTGAAATTCTCTCTAGTTTTGCTTTTGTAAGTTCAATTCCTAAATCTTCAAAGGCACTTGTTAAAGCACCAAAATCTTTATAATCAGCTGTTACTAAAACAATACCATCTTCTTCTTCAATTTCTTCAAGTCCAGCATCAATAAGCTCTAATTCTAACTCTTCTATATCCATATCTTCTGCTTTATTAAATTCAAAGATAGCTTTTCTATCAAAGAAAAACTCTAAAGAACCTGTAGGGGCTAGTTGTCCACCATTTTTATTAAAATACATTTTAACATTTGCAACTGTTCTTGTATTATTATCTGTTGCAGTTTCTACAAATATTAAAGCACCATGAGGACCTTTTCCTTCAAAATTTACATCAGTATAATTTGCAGAGTCTTTTCCACTCGCTCTTTTAATAGCAGCTTCAATATTAGTTTTTGGCATATTTTCAGCTTTTGCATTTAAAATTGCAGTTCTAAGAGCAGAATTCATCTCAGGATCAGGAACTCCTGCTTTTGCAGCTATTTCAATAGCTTTTGCAAGTTTTGGGAACAATCTAGACATTGCTCCCCATCTTTTCAATTTTGACGCTTTTCTATATTCAAAGGCTCTACCCATAAATAACTCCAATTCATTTCATTTTTTGGGATTATAGCGTGTTTGTAATAATAACTTTATAAGATAGACAAAAATTGTTTTTAGATATTATAAAATTATGAAAAAATCAATACTCATATTATTAATATTAATTGTAGGTTTAAATGCACAAGAGGTTTTAAATAAAAATTTGTATCTTAGTTCAAAAAAAGTAAAAAATGCCAATACATTTTTACTTACATTAAATGAAAAAGATATACAAAATCCAAAATTAACATTCGATAAACATAATATTAATTTTTACAAACATCCTAAAAATGAAAATTCTTATTATGCTCTTGTTCCTGTTTCTTACTATAAAGAATTCGGTACTTACAGAATAATCGTCTCATATATAAAAAATGAAAAAAAAGTTTTTAAAGGCTTAGATATAAAAGTAATAGATGGAAAATATAAAAGTGAGACCATTAATGTAGACAAAGGAAAAGTAAGTTTAACTTTGAAAAATAAAAAACGAACAAAAAAAGAGTATGAAAGTGCTATGCGAGTATACAATACAAGTTCAGAAAAACTATACTTAAAAGAAAAAACTTTATATCCTTTAAATTCAAAAATCACAAGTTCTTTTGGTAAAAAAAGAGTCTATAATAATACTTTTAAATCTTATCATAGTGGCACAGATTATAAAGCAGCTATTGGTACACAAATTAAAGCAATAAATAATGGAATAGTTTCCATATCACAAAATAGATTTTATGCAGGAAATTCTATAGTTATTAATCATGGTCAAGGCATATATTCTTGTTATTTCCATTTAAGTAAAATGAATTTTAAAAATGGTGATTTTGTAAAAAAAGGAGAAATTATTGGATTAAGTGGAAGGACAGGAAGAGTAACCGGACCACATTTGCATTTTGCCTTTAGAGTCCATGGAATACAAGTAGATCCCTTACAATTAATTAGATTATTAAATACTAATAAACTATATTAAGTAAAATTTTAAAAAATTTTAGTAAAATATCAGATTCGCACGCACAAATACAATTCGCAAGGTCACAAATTAATGAGAAGTTTGATTATTTTTATTTTTATAATTATTACGTTTAATGCCTGTACTTTTACAAGCCACAATAGAATAGATTCTAATTTAGAACTTATTCCCATTCCCGAAAATGAGAGAAAAACTTATGTTCTTTTTGGGAAAGAACAATTTCTTCAAGAAAAAGAAAATGAATCAGATAATTTTTTATCTGAGCAAAGTTTTGATGATGAATATGCACAAAAAGCTGAAAATGCTGATCCCTTGGAACCATATAATAGGCTTGTAACTTCATTTAATGATATTTTATATGTAAATGTATTAAATCCTACTGCAAGAACTTATGCAAACGTTGTTCATCAAGATATTAGAGTTGGTATTTCAAACTTTTTCCATAATATCACATTTCCTATACGATTTGCTAATAATATATTGCAATTTAAATTTTCTTATGCAAGTGAAGAGTTAGGAAGATTTTTACTTAATTCAACTGTTGGAATATTAGGATTTATGGACCCTGCTAAAGAGCAATTTAATTTACAAAAAAGAGAAGAAGATTTTGGACAAACATTAGGTTATTATGGTTTTAAAGAAGGATTTCATATTGTTCTTCCAATTTTAGGCCCATCAAACTTAAGAGATCTTGCTGGTAATTTAGTAGATAATTATATAGATCCTTTATCTACAGGAGAAATAAAATATAAGATCCCAAATAATATAGAAAAAACAGTGGCTATAAAAACTTTTGATACAGTAAATAAAATATCTTTAAACCTTGGAAAATATGAAAATGTAAAAGAAGATGCAATTGATTTATATCCATTTTTAAAAGATATCTATACACAACAAAGAGAAAAACTAATTAAGGAATAAAATGTTTAAAATTTTTATATCAATATTTTTACTTTTTACATCATTATCTTTTGCTATGACAAAAGATGAAATAAAAATAGAAATGACAAATAAAATCGATAAAGTCTTGATAATATTAAAAGACTCAAACTTGTCAAAAGACCAAAAAGGTGAAGAGATTATTTCTATTATGGATAATGTTTTTGATTATAACTTAATGTCAAGACTATCTTTAGGAAATAAATGGAAAGAGATTTCAATTGATCAAAAAAAAGAATTTATAACTTTATTTACAAAAAAATTAAAAGATTCATACATTGAAAAGCTTGATTTATATACAGATGAATTAGTTAAAATAGTAGGAATTGAACAAACTAAGAAAACAAGAATTAAACTTAAAACACAACTAGTTGGTAAAGATGCTACTCATGATATTTTTTATAAATTTTATAAAATGAGAAATGAAGACAATTGGCTAATTTATGACGTAGATGTAATTGGTGTTAGTATAATTCAAGCATATAGAAAACAATTTTCAGGTTTTTTAAATGACAAATCATTTAATGAACTTTTAGTTCATCTTAAAAATCCTAATAAAAAATAGTTTATGACTAAAAAGTTTTATGATAATTATGTTTTAAAATATCCTATAAAAGTTCTTTTAATACTTTTTATATGTATTGCTTTTCTTGGATATCACTCAAGTAAATTAGAGATAGATGCTTCTTCTGAAACACTTTTACTTGATGATGACAAAGATTTAAAATTTGCAAGAGAAGTTAATAAAAATTATCATAATCCTGATTTTTTACTAATAACTTATAAACCAAAAGATGATTTACTTTCAGATATAAGTTTAGAAAATTTAAAAAAGCTAAGTGATGAATTAATAAAATTAAAGAAAGTTAAATCTATAATTTCTATTTTAAATGTTCCTTTACTTCAATCTCCTGTTCAAGAAATCTCTCAACTTGTAAATAATATTAAAACTTTAAGTAATTCAAATCCTAATAAAGACTTAGTTAGAAAAGAATTTTTAGAGTCTGAACTTTATAAAAATAGTTTAGTAAGTAAAGATTTTACTACCACTGCAATTTTACTTAATTTAGAACCTGATATTAAATATTTTGAACTTTTAGAAAAAAGAAACTCTTTATTGTCAAAAAGAAGAGATAATTCAATCAATGATGAAGAAGAAAATGAATTAACTACAGTTGTAGCTGAATTTAAAGCTTATAGAGATATTCAAAGAGAAGAAGACCACGAAAACATTGTTGCAATTAGAAATATAATAAAAATGTATCATAATGATGCTGATTTATTTTTAGGTGGCGTTGGAATGATTGCTGATGATATTATTGGCTTTGTAAAAAATGACCTTTTAATATATGGTTCAACACTCGTTTTTTTACTTATTTTTATCCTTTGGCTAATTTTTAGACAAGTAATTTGGATTATATTACCTATTATAATTTGTTCTTTATCAGTGGTATCAACAGCTGGAGTTTTAGGACTATTTGGCTGGGAAGTTACAGTTATATCTTCAAACTTTATTGCCTTACAACTTATTATTACAATTTCAATTGTTTTACATCTTATTGTAAGATACAAAGAATTAAGTGATAAATATACAAAATCAAGTCAATATAAACTAGTAATTAATACAATTCTTTCAAAATTAAATCCATCATTTTTTGCAATAATAACTACAATCGCAGGTTTTGGTTCACTTGTACTATCTGGAATTCATCCTGTGAAAAACTTAGGTTGGATGATGAGTGCAGGTATTGCAATTTCATTAATAATTTCATTTTTTATATTTCCAGCTATTTTAATTATGATAAAAAGAATAAATAGTGTTAAACAATCAAAATTTAAACTAAGTATTATTAAGGCCTCATCAAACTTAGTTCAGAAAAAAGGTCCTTTAATTATTATATTGTCAACTGTTATTGTGATATTCTCATTAACTGGTTCTTCAAAACTTATTGTTGAGAATAGTTTTATAAATTATTTTAAAAAATCAACAGAGATTTATAAAGGAATGGAAGTAATTGATGAACAATTAGGAGGAACTACTCCACTTGATGTCATTTTAACTTTTAACACAGAAGAAAAAAATTTAAAAGAAGAAAAAAAAGAAAAGAACTCAAGTGAAAATGACTTTGATTCTTTTGAAGATGAATATGCCAAATCAGAAAATGATGCTCAATATTGGTTTTCAGAAGATAAAATGAATATCATCTTAAGAGTTCATAATTATTTAGAAAGTATCCCTGAAGTTGGAAAGGTTCAATCTTTAGGAACAATTCTTAAACTTGGGAAGACTTTAAATCATGGAGAAGAATTAGATGGTTTTAAACTAGCAATTTTATACAATAAGCTTCCTTTAGAGTATAAAAAAATACTATTATCTCCATACGTAAATATAGAAAAAAATCAAGCTAGAATAAACATTAGAGTGGTAGATTCAAACCCAGAGCTAAGAAGAAATAATTTGATTAATAAAATCAATAAAGATTTAGATAAAATTTTAAAAGATAGATCTGTTGAATTTAGATTATCAAATCTAATGATTTTATATAATAATATGCTTCAATCACTATTTGACTCACAAATCAAAACTTTAGGTTTTGTAGTTGGGATTTTATTTATTATGTTTTTAATTCTTTTTAGATCAATTACTGTTGCTATTATAGCAATAACAGCTAATGTAGTACCTATTTCAATTCTTTTTGGAATAATGGGCTGGTTAAATATTCCTTTAGATGTAATGACAATAACAATTGCAGCAATCTCAATAGGAATTGGTGTTGATGATACAATTCACTATATTCATAGATTTAAAGAAGAGTATAAAAAAGACCATAATTATATAAATGCAATGAAAAGATCTCATGAAAGTATAGGTTATGCAATGACATATACTTCTTTAGTAGTAATAATTGGTTTCTCAATACTTGTCTTATCTAACTTGATTCCTACAATATATTTTGGACTTTTAACAGTAATTGTTATGATTACAATATTAGCTTCTGCTTTAGTTCTTTTGCCGAAGCTTTTAATAATATTTAAACCTTATGGAAATAAAGAAAAATCTCATGTTTGAACAAAAGCTTCAATGTCCATATTGTAGACAAGCCATAACTATATTACTAGATACAGGAGCACAAGGTTATACTTCGATTGTAGAAGACTGTGAGGTTTGTTGTAGACCTATAGAAGTTGATTATTATATAGAAGATGGAGAAGTTACGGCTTTTTCTTACAATTCAATCGATGGTAATGAATTTTAAGAATAAATCACATAAAATTCACACTAAAATTGTATAATTGTTTCATATAATATACTAACTGTAATATTTTTTAGTATAATTCAAAAAAATTTATGAAGGTAAAAAATTGATATGAAAAAACTTGATAATATTCAGACTGATTTATTACTAACAAATCTAGATGAAGATCAAAAGTTATCTTGTTTAAAAGCTTTTAAAGTAGCACGATTAATTGGTGTAAAACCAAAAGAGATGGATAAGATAACAAAATCACTAAATATTAAAATAACAAATTGTGAATTAGGAGTTTTTGGAAAATTACATTTCTCAGAAATTGAAGATACTATTTATAATAAATTATCTAAAAATTTTACCACTGGGAAAAAAGTTGAATGTCAAATTGCTTGGCACACAGCAAAGGACAAAGGTTCAAGTCTTAGAAAAGTAGGCTCTACTATAAATAACTCAGATATAAAAGTTACTCACTGCCAACTTGGTTGTTTTTATGATGAAGAATTTGAACAATACAACGATAAATAAGGGACAATATAATTGAAAAAATTTATTCTCTTTGATAACGATGGTGTTTTAGTTGAAACTGAAAAGTTTTATTATCAAGCAAATGTAAAAGCACTCAAAGAGCTTAATGTCAATCTAGATTTTGATACTTACATGGAGATAATGGCAAGAGGTGGAACTGCCTGGGAAGTAGCTAAAAAGCAAGGTATTTCAAAGGAAGTTATTGATAAAAAAAGATTTCAAAGGGATATTTATTATCAAGAATTTTTGAGAAAAGAAGATATTGAGATTCCTGGTGTAAAAAATATTTTAAAAGAACTTTCACAAAACTATAAAATGGCAATAATTACAACTTCTAGAAGAGTTGATTTTGACTTAATTCATAAAAATAGAGGTATAGTGGATTTTATGGATTTTACACTTTGTGTAGAAGAATATAAAAGAGCAAAACCTTATCCTGATCCATATTTAGCAGGTCTTAAAAAATTTAATGCAAAAAAAGAAGAAACTATTGTAGTTGAAGATTCACAAAGAGGTCTAACATCAGCTTATAATGCTCAAATTGAATGTATTATTGTAAAAAATGAATTTACTAAAACACATGATTTCTCAAAAGCTGATTACTTTATAAATAAGCTAGAAGAGTTAAAAACTATTCTTTAAATCTTACCTTCTAAATTATTTACAAGCTCTATTTTTTAGATATTTTTTTAATCTTTTAATACCCTCTTTCATATGCTTTATATCCCTTGTGTATGCAAACCTTAGATACTTATTAGTTTCATTACTTCCAAAGTCTATTCCTGGCGTTGTAGCTATATGAATTTGCTCTAAAAGCTCTTTTGCAAAAGCAAAGCTATCATCTGTGTATTTTGATACATCAGCCCATAAATAAAATGCCCCATCAGGTTTAGCATCAACTGTAAATATTTTATTTAATTCTTTATATAAATAATCTCTTCTATCTTTAAAAGTATCTTTTATATTTTCTAAATGTTTATAATTAAAGGCTTTCAAAGCTGCATATTGCGATAAAGTAGGAGCAGAAATAAAAATATTTTGTGCAATAATTTCAGCTTCTCTGGATAAATGTTTTGGAACTATTAGCCACCCTAGCCTTAAACCTGGCATACAATAATATTTTGAAAAACCATTTATTACAAAAACACTTTTACTAAATTCTAAAGCTGTATGAGCTTTTTTTTCATAAACTAATCCATGATAAAGTTCATCTGAGATAAAAGAAACACCATTGTCATCACAATAATTTACAAGTTCTTTTAGATTTTTTTTATTATATATATTTCCTGTTGGATTTGAAGGAGATGAAATTTGTAAAGCATTAATTTTTTCATTTTTTAAATGTTCAATAGTTAGTTGATAATCACAAGACTTATCTATATTCATAAATACAGGTTCTAAGTCTAACATTTCGGCAAAATTTTTGTAACATGGATAAGAAGGATCACTCAATCCTAATCTCTCATTATGCTTTAAAGTCAAAGTATAGGCAACTAAAAAAGCTCCTGAGGTTCCAGGAGTTAATAAAACCTGAGAAGGATCTATTTTGACATTATAAGTTTTTTTGTAGTGTTTAACTATTTTTTTTCTTAAGTCTAAAAGACCTAAACTTTGAGTATATGAAAATTTATCCTCTTTAACTGCTTTTTTAAGTGCTTTTTTTACTTTTAAACTTGGCGTTAAATCTGGTTGTCCTATTTCAAAATGTATTGCATCATCGTATTTTAAAGCATCTCTTACAATATCCATCACAATAAAAGAACTCATTTTTTCATATCTCATATATTATCCTATTAATTAAAGCCTGAATTATAGCAAAGAGTAAATTTAACTAAGTATAAAAAAATGATTTTTGAATAGTAGAAGAATATAACACAATGAAACTAACAAAAGCGAAGGAGAAGAATTAATACTTAAACGTTAGTTTCATTATGATTATTGTGTGTTTTGGCTGTGTATTTGTACATCAAATAATTAATGTAATGAAAGTATAGAGTTTTAATCTTAAAGAGTTTTATGCATAAAAAAGAAATAGGAGTTTTTTAGTCTTATTTAAGTTTTATTTATTTTTTACAAATTCAATCTATAAATTAAAATAATAAGTCTCTATTTTACTTGATTCTGTGTATTATTTTGTTACTATCTCATATATTATTTAAGGATTACTATGCAATATTTTGGAATTTTAGAAACTAAATACGAAGAAATTTTTTTAACTTCAAGCTTTATGTACTTTAATAAAGAAGATGAAGTTATAAGTTCAAAAGAATTAAAACAACTTATTAAAACAAACAAAGATAGAAAAAAAAATATAGCAGCTACAATATTTTTATACAATCCTATTGTTACTCCTGTTGGTTTTGATTCTAATAAATATTTACTAGAACAAAACTTTGATCAATTTGGAGAGTATATTGAATTAAAATGTGAGACTTATATTACTACATTTAAACAAGCAATGAAAGAAAAGTTTGAAGGTAAACTTGTAGAAATAAAAAACCTATTTAATCTTGTTGAAGAAAACATAGATGCATCACAATTACTTATGAAATTTAATGCAGATTTAGAGACATATAACTCTGCGCAGAACACAGAATTTGATAGAGATATTATGTATCTTGATGCTCAAAATATTATTCCTGCAGGTAAATTTGTATTTTTTGCATGGGGTGAAAAAATAAACCCAAAAGAGTTTCCTTATATAAATGATTATGCAAAATTAATCTATGAAAGAACTGTTCAAATGGGCAAAAAAGTGGCTTTTGTCTATAAAAAAGAGAAAACATTACAAGGCTCAATTGAGCTAATGCAATTTGCCTCACCAACACAATATTCAAAATATAAACATGCAATTTCACATTCAATAAAAAAGTCATTTGAAACAATTCCACCAATACCTGTTGCTTATGAATAATATCTTGTAAATTTCATATACTTATGATATTATATTATATTATTAAATCTTATTTTAAAGGAATATAGTATGAACGTATATGAATATGCTATGAAAGTAGAAAAAGAAGGTGAAGCTTACTATAGAGAGATGGCTGTTGCTGCATCAAATGCAGGACTAAAAAAAATCTTTACTATGCTTGCAGATGAAGAGATTAAGCACTATAATGTTTTTAAAAACATGATGAAAAAAGAAAAAATGGATTTAGCAAAATTAGATTTAATTACAGATACTAAAACTATTTTTCAAACACTTTTAGAAGAAAAAGATAATGTAACTTTTGATATTGATCAAATTCAATTTTATAAAGATGCAATTGTAAGAGAAGAAAAATCTCATGATTTTTATGCAGAAAATGCTAAAAAGATCGAAGATGAAAAAGAAAAAGAAATCTTCCTTCATATTGCAAATGAAGAAACAAAACATAAAAAGATTTTAGAAGAAATCGTAATATTCCTTGAAGAACCAGCGGATTGGGTTGCAAGCGCAGAATTCTAGAATAAGATTAAAAACCTTAGGAGTGAAATAGTTCTTCACTCCCTTTTTTTGTATAAACTATTTAAAAAGAAGCTAATTTTTGAATAATAGCTTTCGCCTCATATTCATCAAAAAATATATTATTATGAAGTTCATTACTAGCCACTTTTAAAAATTCTATCTTTTTTTTCTGAAGTGTTGTTTTATCATTTTCATATTTACTAATAAGTTTTAACATTTCATATTCATAATTTTTAATTAATTCTTCTTTTTTTATAATTGATGGTTTATGATTTTTTTTATTTTTAAAAAAAATCATAAAAATAAAAGCAGAAAGAATTAAAAATATTAAAAGATAAATTAAATTATATCCTTGCATTTTTAATTCTTTTTACTAATTTAATGCAGTAGTAGATGGAGAAGAAGTAATAGGTCTTTTATTTAACGATTTAGCTTCTAAGGCAATTGATTCTGCTCTTTTTGCAATTGATAAGGCTTCTTCAACCATTTTTCTATTTTCATTTTCAATACTTATATTGTCCATTCTTTCAATAAGTGTTCTAAACTCCATATGTCCTAAAATATCAATTACTCCTGGAGCTTTTGAGATAAAATCAATATATTCAGAATCTCTCCAATTATTTGTTAATGCTTCATCTAAATATTTTTTATATGCTGAATTAATTTTTGTAGGATTTGCAATAAAGGCTAAGTCTAAATTAAGATCATCTTTTTTATTAAAATATAGATTATAAAGTTGTTCTAAATATAAAGTAAGTTCTAAAGATGAGATATATTTATAAACTTTTTCTTTTTCATTTTTTTGAAGTAAGTAATCTAAAATATTAATTGAAACCTCTGCTTTACCACTTGTAAATAATTCATCAAGTTTTTCATGACAATTTACAAAAATCTGTTTAGACTCTTTTTCATTAAGTTTTTCAATAAACTTAAATAAATCAATATTATATCCATATGAGAATTTATTAATCTCTACAAGCATTGGGTTTAAAATTAAATCTGTATTTAAAGTATTGTTTGCATATTTTACAATTGCATTTACATTATTAACTTCAGAACTTGTAAAATATGTATTTTGATAATAATAAGCTATTTCTTCGTTTAAATTTATTTCTAATAATTCTTTTGATTTTATTTCATAAAATTGTGTAAGTTCTTCAATATTGTATTTTTTTGAAGCCTTTGCTAATTGTGAATAAGCAGAAGAAACTTCTAAATATTTTTCAACTTTTTGCTCAATATTCATATTTGCCAAAAGTTTTGAAGTTCTTAATAAAATATGTTCTTTACTTGTATTTAAAGCTTGAGCAACTTTTATACCTCTTTTAGGCAATTCTTCAATTAATAATGAAATCTTTTGATTATATTCATCATAAGTTTCTGAATCTTGTATTTTATCAACAAGTTTAAGTGCACTTGAGATTTTTATAGATCTTCTTATAAAAAAAAGTATTAAAAAAATAGCTAAAAGTAATACAGATAAAACTATTAAAGTTTCATCTTGTGCTTGTTTATATATTTCTATTATATTATAATTTGACTCTTTAACAATTGATAAAAATTGACTTACTGACATTCTCATTCCTTATAAATATTTATAAATAATAGTATACAAAAATAAACTTCATATTTATTTATATTTTATTAAATTTAGCTTAAAAAAAGTCTAGTGATTTTTTAAACTTACTTAATTTTTATTTATTAAAGATTCAAGACCAGCTTCGTCAACTACTCCTACATATTTTTTTAAAAACTTACCATCTTTGCCAAAAACAAAAGATTCAGGAAACATCTTAACATCATCAAATGCTTTTGCTGCTCTATAATTTTCATCTCCAACAACAACAGGAAACTTCATATTAAGTTTTGTCATAAACTCTTGTAATTCTTCTGGCTTTTTATTTTTTTCTATTAAAATACCAATGATTTCTAATTTGTCATTATATTTCTCATAAAGTTTATTAAATAAAGGAATTTCCTCTAAACAAGGTGCACACCATGTAGCCCAAAAATTAAGCAATACTGTTTTGCCTTCTAATTGTTTTGAAGTTAAAACATTATTATCAACTTTTAAAGTAATTGATTTACCCTCAGTTGTCACAAAATTGTAGGTTTTATTTCCTTGAACTTTTAAGTCGTTAAAACTACCTTCATCTTCAATAATAGTTTTTGCATCGTCACCACAACCAGTAAATAAAAGTACAAGTAAAATTGAACTAAAAATTAAAAAAAGTTTCTTCATAGTATTTCCCATTATTTTTTGATTTTATTTTGACCAAGAAGTAATAAAACTAAAATTAAAAAGTATGAAAAAAGAGATAAAAATGGAATATTTATAAATCCTAGATACTCAAAGTATTCAGTTGAACAAGGTACTCCTTGTTTACATGGCACTGCACTTTCGGGAATAATTCCCCACATTAACAAATTATGATAAAGAGCAAATAAAAAACCCAATAAAACTAAAGGCATTGAATATTTAAATATTTTTTCATCAGGATAAAGTAAATTTATTAGAAATATCAATACTAAAGGATACATAAATATTCTTTGATACCAACACATAGAACAAGGAACAAATTCCATTACTTCACTAAAAAACAGCGAGCCTAAAGTTGCAACACTAGAAATGAGAAAACACCCAAATATTATCATTGAGCTTATACTTTTTTGATTATTCATTATTTGCCTATTTTTTTTGAAATTTTAACTCAAAATATGTGCAGTTTTCGTGGATTTCAACTTCTTAATTTATATTCTTTTCTAATCTCTTTTGCTAACTTATGAACAGCCATTGCATAATAACTACTTCTATTGTATCTAGTTATAACATAAAAATTTTTTGTTCCATACCAAAGTTCATCAAATTTTTTTCTATTTAACTTTACTAAATGAACTTTATTATTATAAAAAAAATTCTTATTCTTTGGACTAATTCCTCTTAATTTAGAACGTTTATATTTGTGTTTAAATCCTGTTTTAAATTTTGTAAAACGTTTCCCTTTATATGAAACTCTTGTTGCAACAGGAAGATATTTATTCCAACCAGATTTTTGAAAATAATTAGCCACGCTTCCTATTGCATCAACTTCATTATTTAAATCAACTTTATTGTCTTTATTAAAATCAACTGCTAGTCTTTTAAAATTACTTGGCATAAACTGGGCTAGTCCAATTGCCCCAGCAAAAGAACCATTTATACTTTTTGGATTTTGTTTATTTTTTTTTGTTAATTTTAAAAACTCTTTTAACTCATTTTTAAAAAACTTATTTTTTCTATTTTCTTCAAATGATAAAGTGCTTAAAGTATCAAAAACCGGATAGTTTCCCATAAATAAGCCATAATAACTTTCAACACCAATAATTGCAGTAATATATTCAGGTTGAACGCCAAATTTTTTATATGCTTGAACTAGAACCTTTTTATTTCTTTTCATAAATTCTATACCAAGATCAATTCTTTTTTTATTTAAAAGTTTTTCCTCATATCTATCCCAGCTCCCATAATTTTTTTTCATAATTTTAATATCAGATTTTTTAGCTTTCAAATAGTATTTTAAGGCACTATTTTGTACTTCAACTTTAGAAAAAAGATTGATTAATTCTTTTTTATCAAAACCCTCATTCTTTGCCAAATCATTTATAAAAATTTTTACATCTGAATTATTTGCGTAATTTTTATTATAAGCAAAGCTATTTGAACAAAGAAAAATCAAAAAAATAAATATAATAATAATGTTTTTTTTCATAATAAAACAATATCATAAAATCCAAAAAATTATATAAAAATTATATTTTAAAAATTAAATTTAGATTAATATGAATAAATAAAATTATTGCAAAATATTTTATCATCATAATTAAGATATAATTCAAAGAAATAATAAAAGGATCTGACATGAATACACGAAAAGGAATAGCTTTATTATTGGCCTCTTTAATAGGTTTAAGTTCTTTTGCTTTTGCAAATCAAAACCAAGAAAAAAAAGAAGAGATGAAAAAAGAAATGCTAAAAAAAGTAAAACCAGAGAATATTGATAAAAACAATGTAAGTGATACTTCAAATGAAAAACCAGATCAAACAGACCCTACATTAATTGAAGGGAATTTGGAGAATAATGATTTTAAAAATTAAGAGATTTTTCTCTTAATTTTTTCTATCTAATAGAAGTAGCTGTTAAAAATATATAATATTTTCCTGTTAGAGTTACTCTAAATTTTTTTTGTTGTAAATATTTTTTACAAAAAAATGCATCTTTATAAAGTATTGACATTTCAGAATACGAGTAATTTGGTGCTTTAGCTCCATAAATAATTTCACCATCAATCCATCTACAATTTGGAAACCCTAAAATCATACTTCCATCTTTTTTTAAATTTTTTTGAACAATATCCATAAAGATTTTATTAAAATCAAGATTAGAACTTTGAAGAGTTCCAATTGAGATAATTAAATCAAATTCACCTAAATTTAACTCTTCCAAATTGTTAATATCATGAGAATAAAAGTTTACATTAGTATTTTTTTCAAATTTCTTTTGTGCAAGAGTAATTGCAGATTCACAATAATCAATACCCACAAACTCTATATTTTCAAAATCTTCTAAGTGTTTAGCTAAATGTTCTTTTATTAACTCAAACTCTTCTCCACTATTAATTCCTAAATTTAAAACTCTTTTTTTAGATTCAATTTTTACATTATTCAAAGCTTGTAAATATGTTAATAAAACCTCGGGTTCTTCATTTTTATTTATCAAAGAAAAAGTTGATTCTATTCCATATTTTTCTTCTTTTTTTTCTTTTATTTTATGAAAAGATTCCTCTACTTTTAGTTTTTCAAAACTAATTATTATGCTATGCTCAGTTTTTTTAATTGGAGTTAAGATTCTACAAAAAAGCTTAGAAGCTAAATCTGTCCAAGCTTTGTATGATCTATAAATAAACTTTTCATTATCTATATTAATTACTTGACCTGCATATGTTGAACTTATAAAATCTGGATTTAAAACTTCAAAAGATATTTTTTCTTTTGATAATAAGTCTAGTTCTATTATTTGGATAATTTGATACATTGTTTCATTTGTGAATTTATTCATGTGTGATTATATACAATTATCACTTTGATTTTTAATATTCTAAAAAAAAATTATTACAAAATGTCATATTTTTTTTAAATTAATATTACCAATTTATGGTAACTATATTAAAAAAGAGACTAACTTTTCAAGATTTTCTTAAAAAGTTGGAATAAAAAGGGCAACAAAGAAATAGACCACTTATAATTATTTTGTATCAAAATAAGTCTACGGACAAAAAGGTACACAATATGAATAAAAAAAATACAAGTTGGATAAAAAGAATCCCTCATCAATATACTACAAGATTTGAAAATCTTGATAGATTTAAAATTAGTTTAAGAGAGTGTGAAAATAAAACACAAATTAAAAGAGCTAAACAACATTTAGACCTTTATGTAATTAAATACATATTCTCTGATAATAATATAAATAAAATTCAAGCACAGGAAATGTTGAAACTGAGTTTAAAAGAATACTTATATAACTTAAATCATTCCAATACTATTAACATGAAAATTATAAGTAAAAATGTTGATGATATGCAAAATAAATTTACAATAGTTGATTTAATGAATAAAGAGATTGAAAAAAGACAAAAAGAATACAAGCTAAAACAACAACAAAAAGAAAAAATTGGTGTTGATGTTGAAATCAAAGTTGATACGACACTTAGTGGCTATAAGACTATTAGAAATCATCTTATTAGATATAACTCAGATAAAGACTACTCACAAATTACAAATGATGATATAGATGATTTTAAATATTTTATATTAGATGGAAATGCTAATATTGGTGGAGTTATTGGATATTTTAAATATTTAAAAGCTATTTTTGGTAGATTGGTTAAGTCAAACAAAATCTCACATAATCCAATTATTATTCCAAAGAAACTAAGTTTGGAAGAAGAAGAAAAAATAATTTTTACTTATCAAGAAATCACAAATATTTTAAATAATGCAAATTGTGAAGATTGTATTATATTCAATACTTTGCTACATACAGGAATGAGACTAGATGAATTATGCAGCTTAAAGAAGAAAGATATAAAGAATAACAATTTTAACTTTTTTGATAGTAAAGACTATTTTAAAAAAGTTGTACCTATTCAAATCACTATATTAGATGATATTATAAATAAAACTTCTAATTTAAATGATGATGATTATTTATTCTATAACTCGAAAAAAGGTAAATATAGAGTTCAAAATGTAAGAACTCAAGTTTCTAAAATTGTGAAAAAATATTCTTCTGGAAAAACTATTCATAAAACAAGAACTACCTTTATCTCTTATTTAAATTATCATTGCGAAGGTTTTAATGATAAAGATATTAAGTCAATTACACATAAGTTAAGTGGTATTGACGATAAATACTATGTGAAAATCAGGAATGTAAATAATTTAAGAACTATTATTAACTCAATTTCTCTGGAAAAATTACAGGAAATTGAAGATTTAACTACATAAAAAAGAATTAGTCAATATGAGTTATTTATAATAACTCATATTAACTTATAATAGTTATAAAAACTACATAGCTAATTAAGCTAGTTTTTATTTTACTCATGTTACTATGAAAAAGATAAAACGAGAAAGGATAGTTATGAAAGAAGTTATAGAAAGTATTTTATTAAATACAAAAGAGGCTTATAAGGAAAGTATTCTTATAGATAATGAAAAGTTACAAAATCTATTATTAGATGCTTTAACATCTATAAAAACGCTACAAAATGATATTCCCAACGAACCAATTGTTGTAGAAGATAAGCAAACTAAAAAAAGATACTCTTACGAGCAAGTAAAAGGTATCACAAAAGTTCAAATCAAATTAACAAATGATTTAATCAATATGGAAACTGCAAAGAAAGAGATTCTAGAAATTGCAAGCTTTTTCCCTGTGCATAATTTACCTGCATATAATAAAAGATTGAAAAGTTATTTAGATGGAATTGGTTCATATGGCTTTGCAATGCCAACTAATTGGGCAAAAGCTTTATTAGAAGAAACAAATAATAATGAAAAAGTGATTCAAGCATTAAATGAACAACAATCACTATATATGGAAAAAGATGGTGTTAATAATCAAAGATTAGCAAAATTATTAAATGAAGTTAAATAAGGAATTTACAATGACTAAGCAAGAAATATTAAAACAAAAAGAAATACTAAGAAAATTTCTAGAAGAAGCTAGAGAAAAAAGTAGTTATTTAGATGATAAGGGTAAAGCTGAATATAAAACTATTATATCAGTATTAAAAAAAGAAGAGACAACAATTGTCCCAGAGAATTCATTAAGATATTTATTAAAAATTGGTATGAAGGGAGTAATCGTTGAAGATATGTTATTTGATACAGGAAGACATCAAATTGATTTTGAAAATATATTCTTTTGCAATGATTCTGAAACAGGAACAAATCACATGGTTATGAGTTGTTATTATACATTTATTCTTACTCCAGAAGATGAAGAACTAGTTAAAAATGCAATGATACAATTTAATACTAAAAGTGCTTAAGCACTTTTAGTACACTAATCAAAATAAATTATTTAGGATTAACATGACAATTGAAGAAAAAAGATATGCACAATTGGTAAAAATGCGTGAAGAGATAGGAATTAAAAGAAAAATTAATATTTTACTTCATGAAAGCATTATTTCAAATGATTCATTATTAGAAATTGCAAATAAAAACCCTACGAAGAATGAATTAAAAAACTTATTAGATATGTTAACATTAAAAAGAAATAGCTTTTGGATTATTCAAACATTACGTAATTTGGAAAAAGAAGAAGCAATAATTATTGATAATTATTTGGATTCTTATCCAAACTTGATAGTATCTTAGAAAAGTTCTCCTTGTTTAAATTGTCTTTTATAAATAATTTCAATAAACCTTTTTTTAGAACTCATTGCCTCATCATATAGGTTTCTTTTTAATAATGAAACTATTATTGCACACGTTCTAGCTTGGCAATTAATTGACTTATTGGGATTAAATTCTATATCAGTAAAACCTTGATATTTATATAACTTTTTTAGATAATCTTTGTGTGGATATAGTGCTTTGATATATAACCAATCATAAAAAGCACTTTTGGGTTCTAAATCCCATTCTTCATCCTCAAATTTAAATCTAATCAATTTTCCAGAAGAATTTAATTTATGAAATCTTTTTGCATCGAGACTTGACTTTGTATATATTTCAGAATATTGTCGATTTCCTTCAAAAACTTTACTACCTTGAAAAGCACATTCAACACTTATCTTTTGATATTCTTTTGTATCGATTTCTAAACTAAAGGCACTAAGTCTTTGTCCTAAAAGTTCAGAAGATTTTGATGATACTTCTAATAGTGTTCCAAAACCTTGTTCTAAAGCTTTTTCATGTAAAGACTTAATACTTTTTTGTTTTTGAGATGCAGCAAAACCTGCATGCCAATAAAAATCTATATCGATTTCCGTAAATAATTGATTTCCGTTTATATCAGGAACAAAAATTGGTCTTTTTGCCATTTGTAATTATCTCCAATGTTCATAATCTTTTCTATAGCTAAAAAAGTCACTATTATAAATGAATTTAAAGCCATTGTAAAGTCTTTTATACTCATTTTTTCTATCTTCATTTTGAAAACAAACACCAATTATATCATCAGGTTCGATTTTATCAAAAACTAATATCTCTGCTTGAGGGTTGGTTGGAAAATTATCTGGGATTTTTAAATCCTCTCGTTTAGGAAAACCATCAATCTCATCAAATAGTTTTTCTAATGAATCTTTACCTTTTCTTTCATCTACAGGAATTGATGTAACACTATTTTTTGCAGCATTTTCAATACAAAATGCACAATCTTTTTCCCATAAAACTTTCTTTTTAATTCCCAAAACACACCATTCTACATCAGGGTTTTCCATTCTTAAAGAATAAAACATTTTATAATTAGGATGTGAGACTGAACAACATAGAGCATCTTTACAATTATCATATCTAGGTTCATCATTAAAAGTCGAATCTATTGCACTTGATTCTAATTCATTTCTAGGGATTAGCCCATTTTCTAAAATAGAATTTAAATTTTCTAATCTTGTAAAATGAACAAGATATTTTATTCCTTTTTTTTCAACAAAATCTTTCATAAATTTTCTTCCCTCTTTAGTTAAGTATTGTCATAAAATAATGATATATAATATAATTATATTACTTAATTTGAGTTATTTTCTTGAAATATTAAAGTTATAAATTAGTAAAATTCATATTTGAATCTATAGAAATCAATTTATTAGAATAACTTAAAACCTTGTTCATTCTTTTCATAGCATCTTTTAATACAAATGTACTTTCTTTTGTCTCTTTAGCTTGCTTAATAAAATAGCCTTTATCTTCGTTTTTAAGCTCATTTTGAAGAAGTATCAAAGCTTTTAACTCATTATTCACAATATCAAGATTTTGTCCTAAAATGGCATTTATTGTTATATATTGCTCCCTTATGATAAAACTATCTTTTTTGAGTTGTTTAAAGTTCATCTAAATCTCTTGTAATTTTATTGTGTCTTTCTTGTTGTTCGAACTTTCTTTTTGACTCAATATCTTTAATCATTTTTTTAATAAACTCTTGTGATGAGGCGTGTTCTTTTGCTTGTTCTTGTTCTAAAATTCTAATTACAAATTTAATATTATTTGCATTAATGTTGTAATCAAACTTTTTTAATATCTCAAGTAGTAGTAATATCATATTATCCCTCTTTTTATTTTGATTTTATAAATTACTATTTTAAGCAGTAAATGTAGTGTAACAATTATATTAAAACAGGAAGAATTCTTCCTGTTCTATCTATTATTAGAAAAAGAATCTTCTTTTTCTTTATCATTTATGTTTTGAAGTTTACTTCTAAGCTCATTATTCTCATCATCTAGTTTATTAATAATTTTACTTTTACCTGCAATTTCATCTTCCAGTATAATTATTTTAGAGGTTAAATATTCCGTTTTTTCTTGTTCCTGTAAAAGTAGATTTTGGAAATCAAGTTTTGATTTTGTCAATTTTTGTAAATGCTGGATTTGATTTTCTAACTCTTTATTTTTTGATTTTAATCTTTCATTACTTGCTTTAATCATAATATAACTTGAAAACTCTTTTAATATTGATTCTTTTAAAGTTTCATTATTTGATAATTTTGAGTGATATTTTTTAAATAAAGTATTTAACTTTTCTTTTTCATCAAGAATAACTTTTTTCTCAATTTGGAAATCTTTTCTTAATGACCTTAGTTGTTTTTGAGTTTTAGTAATTTCCACATAGACTTTTTTCTTTTCATTCTTTGCTAAATTATTGTCATTAGATATGCTATTTCTTAAAGATTTAAGTTCTTTGATATTTGTATCAATAGATTGTATTTCTTGCTTTTTTAGGCTTATTTCATTGTTTATAGCAATAAGTTCTTTTTGATGAAATTGTTTAGTTGTTTTATAATCGACAACACCTTGAAGTTCTTTGTTTTTTGAGATACCTCTATTCATCCCTAAAACTTTAAAATGTTTAAATCCAACATCTTGCATATGCTCTAAAAATTGTGTGTTTTTATGCTTATAATAAATACTTGCTCCTGCATCATCAAAGTTTTTAAAGAACATTTGGAAATGCAATCTCTGCTCGTCAAAATCTAAATTCATCATTTTTAATTGAGTTCCCATCTCTTTACATAATTCTAATGCACAATTATGAGCAACCTTAATAAGTTCTTCTTTTGAATATTTCTTATTTAAGTCGTTATCTATTGCTTCAGAGAAAGTAAAGACCATTTCGCCCCATGTTCCAAATGATTCTTTTACTTTTCTATTAGACCTTTTAGCTTTATGTAAGATATGGTGTTTTTTTCTATCTTTTTTATATTCTTGTGCAAAATTTTGATATAAAACTTTTGTTACATCCTTATCTCTTGAACTAAACTCTTGAATTGAGATTCCCCTCTCAATACAAATTAATTCATTTTTCATCTTACTATATTCACTTAATGATTTTTTATATCTCGTATTATGCTTGATATTATTAAAAATCTTTAGATTATTATGAGATGTCATTCTTATGTTTATAAAATTGTTCATATAAATATCCCCAATATTTACAGAACAATTTTAAGTGCGATTTCGAATTTTATAAAATAAATTAATAGTTCTCGAGCTATTCACTCACTGAACAGCTCCTAAAGGAGTCTGTTCTATTCGCTCAATGGAAATAAATTCCCTTAAGAAACCCTTTTTTTTCTTTGATTTAAATTCTACGGGTAAAGTTGATTTTTGTTTATTATAATTGAGAGGTAATAAAAGGTAAAGTTTGCAGCTTTACCTTTGGGTTATACTTTTTATTTTAAGTACTAACCTATAAATAAAAGGCTTATTATGGGTTATAACAAATATTTTACAAAAGAAGATGAAAGCTATATTTATAGTAAACAATATTCGTATCAATTTCAATATCATGTTATTGTGACATTTCCTAATATTGCTAATGTTAATAAATATATGGATAATTTATATGAGAGTTTAAATACAAAAACTTTTTTCCTGTATGCTTGGCATTGTAAAACAAAGAGAAAGTATAAGAAAAAATCAAATCAACATCCCAGAAGAAAACATTTACATTTAATCTTATTTTCAAATAGCACATTTGACTATTCAAAATATGATACGTTAAAAGTAGAGATTTTTCATTTAGAAAAACTATTAGATTATATACATGATGGGCATCACACAATTTCAAAAAAATATTTTAATATGAAGTCTAGCCAATTTAGAGAAGTACTAAAAAATCTTAGAATTAGTAATAATTAATACCTTGATAAAATAAACTTGTGTTAGTTAACTACAAGTTATATTTTAAGTAGTAAAGTTTAATTTCAATAATAAATACAAACTATTAAAATATCAATCAATTTATAATATTATTAGACTAAAAAAAGGTACATGGTGATAGTACCCTTAATAATTACCTTTTAAATTATCTATATAGCTATATAAAGCCCATTTTATAGCTATTTATTCAAAATAATATAGGGTAAATAAGGGAAACATTAGCAAAAAAGTCAATTTAACAATATTTAAGTTTATGAATGTTATTTCAAATTGTTTTTTTACTTAATATTAAATTAAATTCAGGCAATATTAAAGTTAATGTTACGGAATAATTATTAACTATTACAAAATGAAATATTTTTTCATCACTTTTTAGATTAATGGTAAAATCCAAATAAAAAAGGAGTTTTATCATGTCAATATTAGGTAAATGCCCTTATTGTAATGCTAATGTACACTCAAAAAAAATTGTAGCCCAAGGCAAAAAGATTAAACTATATTCATGTGAAAATGCAAAAAAAGAGTATGATGAAAGTGAACAATATGTTTTTACTGCTGATTCCACATGTACTTTTAGAGTTTATTCAAATGCTTTTTTAAAATGGAACAAACGTTCTTTTTCTGAATATGAAATGAAAAAACTACTTCAGGATGAGCAAACAATTGTTAGACTTCATGGAAGAGCTGGTACAAAAGAGTATTTTAAATATGTGATTTTGGATAAAGAGTATGGAGTCTCTATTTTATGGGATGAAGAAGTAGAAGAAGAAAAAGTTTAATAGAAATATTAAATAAATAATTTGAAGAATAGTTCCTTTTAAAAATATTTAAATTTATCATTTTTAAAAGGAATCTAAGTCTTTGTATTAGATTAATCTTCTCTTGAAGTTGTTTCTAGTAAGTGGTATCCAAATTGAGTTTTAACTGGTCCATGAACCACATTTATAGCATCATTGAAAACTACTTTATCAAATTCTGGTACCATTTGACCTTGTGAAAAGTGACCTAAATCTCCACCTTGTGCACCTGAAGGACAAGTAGAATGTTCTTTTGCTACATCTTCAAATTTTGCACCATCTGCGATTTTTTGTTTTAATTCATTACATAATTCTTCACTTTCAACAAGTAAATGTCTAGCTGTTGCTGTTGCCATATAGTTATCCTTTTAAATATTTCATTTAAAAGGGACTTTCATCTTTAAATATACTTTAAAGAGAAACAAATGCTCTTTTGAGGTCCCATCTAAACTTTTGAGAATTCTAACATAATTATTTTTCAAAGACTTTAAAGAACTTTCCTTTTATCTTTCCTTTTTCTAATCCCATAACTGCTTTTTTAATAAACTCTTTTTTAACAGCAACATAAGAAACAAAATCTAAAATATCAATTTTTCCAATTTCATTTTTATCAATTCCAACACCTGCTGTTAATGCTCCTAAAATATCGCCTGGTCTAATCTTTTGTTTTTTACCACCTAAAATAAAAATTGATCTATAATCTGCATCAATTTTATAATCAAAATCATCAACAATACTTTTAAGACTATCAAAACTAAGATCTTCAAATTTATCTTTTATTAAATCAACTCTACTATCATCTTCAAAAGTACATAAACTAACAGCAAGCCCATTTTTTCCAGCACGTGCAGTACGCCCTATTCTATGAGTATGAACCATCTCATCTCTTGCTATATCATAGTTTATAACTAAGTCGATATCATCAATATGTAAACCTCTTGAAGCTACATCTGTTGCTACCATAATCGGGTATGATTTATTTGAGAATAAAATGATTGTCTCATCTCTATCTCTTTGTTCTAAATCAGAATGCAAAGTTAATACATCCAATCCTAAGTCAATTAAATCATCACTTAGTTCATCACATTTTATTTTTGTATTACAAAAAATTAATACTGATTTTGCTTTATTTGAAGAGATTAAAGAAGGGATTAAAGAAGTTTTATTTTCATCTTTTACCTCATAAAACTTTTGGTTAATAACCTCATTTTCATGAATACTTTGAGTTTCCACAAATTTTGGTTTATTTAAAATTGCTTTTGATAAACCTTCAATATTTGTTTCATAAGTTGCTGAAAATAAAAGTGTTTGTCTCTGTTTTGGGATATTTTCAATTACTTTTAAAATATCATCATAAAAGCCCATATCAAGCATTTTATCACCTTCATCTAAAACAAGCATATTCACATTTGACAAATCAATTTTTGTTTCATTTATATGTTGAAGTATTCGCCCTGGCGTTGCTACAATTATATGAGCTCCATGTTCTAAAGAAGCTACTTGAGGCTTGAAAGGAACTCCACCACAAAGTGTTAAAACTTTTACATTATGAATATGTCGTGAAAGTTTTCTTATTTCTATTGCAATTTGATTTGCTAACTCTCTTGTTGGAGCTAAAACTATTGATTGAATTCTAAACTTTTTTACATTTAGTTTATTTACAATTGGAATAGAAAAAGCAACAGTTTTTCCTGAGCCTGTTTTAGCTTTAGCAACTACGTCTTTATTATTTAAGATATCTTCTAAACAAAGTGACTGAATATCAGTCATCTCTTTAAATCCTAAAGAATCAATATTTTTTAAAAAATCTTTTGTAAGATTTAAATTATTAAAGTGTTTTATTTTCTAGCCTTTCTTTTATTTTTGTATTATATTTTCTTAAAATAATACGATGTTCCAAATACTATAGCTAAAATAAAAGCCACCCCATAATATTTATACTCTTCTGCATAAGTTAAAATTATTTCACCTAGCATATAACTTGAATATCCTATAACAATTGCCCAAAGTACTGAAGCAAAAGCATTATAAATTGTAAACTTTTGATATGAATACTTAGTAAGCCCCATAGCTAATGGAATTAAAGTTTTAATTCCATAAATATATTTTTGAATAAAAACAACCGGAGAACCATGCCTTCTCATTAGCAAATGTGCAAGAGCAACTTTTCTTCCGTACTTTTTCATAGTATCTCTTGCATAAATTTTATTAGTTCTTGCCATATAAAATAAAAACTGGTCACCAATAAAATTTGCACTTCCTGCAACTATCATTGATACAACAATATTTAAGTCTCCTGCATATGATAAAACACCTGCTATTACCAATCCTACGAAGCCTCCGCCAAATGAATATAAAAATAGTATTACATAAGCAAAATATCCACCACTTCTAATTAAATCTTCCAAGTTACACCTTTATTTCAAAAAATGCTAATGCTTCAATAACATCATCATCTTCAATATCAATTAAATTTTTAACAATTTTTTCTTTTATAATTTTGATTATAAACTCTTTTACAAGTATTCTTGTTTTTTCTATATCCTCAACTATTACAAATCCATTAAACTGTATTTCATTATCGTAGTATACTAAAATTCCTTCACAATTACTCTCTATAAATTCTGAAATTTCTCTATATGAAATATCACAAGGAATTGCATTCCAACCTATATCTTCTAATTGCTTATCTTCAAATAATTCAACACCATCACTTTGGTGATCAAAATACAACATTCTAGTTTGATTTAGTGAAATTACTTCTTGCCATGCTTTAAGTGGACTTAAAATACAAGAATTGTTTTTTATAATAGGGTTATAACTTTTGAATATTTTATTTACTAAAGCTTTTATTTCTAAAATACTTGAAATATTATCAAAATTATCAAGTTTAAAAATAATTACTTTTTTCAAATTATAATTTTTATTAAAATATATTTCACCCTCAATATCAATCTCAATATTCTTCTTTTGAGAAACTGCATTTAGAACTTCTGTTAAATTAATCTCTACTTTTTTATCTTTTATATTTATTTTTTTCAATTTATACCTTTAAAATAATTTGAGATTGTAACTAAATAATATTTAAAAGCTAAAAATTATACAAAATGTATATTTTATAAAAAATATTTTATAAAAATTTAAAAATTTAAATTTTTATAAGATTTAAATATACAATTCTTAAGATTAAATTATATATACTAATTGTATTTATATAAAAGAAGGTTATAAAATGTCCTTATTCCAAAGGTTTTGTAAATATTTTTATAAAGACCGAACTAAAACTATATATATAATTGATATCCTTTATATGAAAGATATTAATGCTGTTTATGGTTTTGAAAATGGCGACTATATAATAACCCAACTTCTTAAACTTTTAAAAACAACTATAAAAAAAGAAATAATTTCTTTTCTCGATAGAAGAATATCAATTGAAATAAAAAATACACATGTAGATGTATTTACTTTAACAATCTTTGAAGAACTACATGAGATGGAAATTATGAAAATAAGAAACATAATTTTTAATACTGTTGTTAGCTCTCAATTTTCGTTATTAAAAGATGAAATTAAAATAGATATTGATATTACAATTGGTTGTTCAAAAGGGCAAGATGAAGAATTACTTGTTTATGCAGAAAAAGCTTTACATAATGCAAAACTAAATTATTTGCATTTTATGTATTATGATTCAAATCTTTACAAAAACCATTTTTTAAATGAAGAACTTCTTTCAACACTTCATAGAAGTATAAAAGAAGAGACAGTTGAACCCTATTTCCAACCTATACAAGATAACAAAACCTCTAAAATCATAAAATATGAAGCTTTAATGAGAATATTTGATAAAGAAGGAAATCTTATTATGCCTCAAGCTTTTCTTGGAAAAGCTAGAAAATATAGATTATTCAATAAATTAATGAAAATATTAATTTTAAAAGTTATTAATTATATTAAAAAATATGAAATTGATGTTAGCATAAATCTAGATTATAATGATATTTTAAATCCTACTATCAAAAATTTGATAATAAATAATATAAAAGATACAAAAATTGGTAGCCATTTAACTATAGAGATTCTTGAAAGTAAGAAAATCAATAATTTTTATTTAGTAAATGATTTTATTAATGACTTAAAAAAATACAATGTCCAAATTGCGATTGATGATTTTGGAAGCGGCTTTTCAAATTATGAACATATATTAAATATTAATACAGATTTTATTAAATTAGACGGAAGTCTAATAAAAAAAATCGATGAAGATATTTATTATAACCTAGTAAAAAGTATAGTTTTATTTTGTAAAGAACAAAATATAAAAGTCGTAGCTGAATTTGTAAGTGATTTAAAAATACTAAGATATGTAAAGTCTCTTGATATAGATTATTCTCAAGGTTATTATATAGGAAAAGCTGTACATATTGATGAAATAATTGGAAAAATTGATGAAAACTAAATTAAAAGAAATAACAGACTTAACAATGAGTGAACTTCTATCAAAAGAGATAGTTCTTCCTTCAAACTATTTTCAATGCTTTGACAAATATGCAAAAACTGTTGATATAAATATTGATGGTGAATTTTTCGAAAAAGAACTAAGTGAGTTGATATTAAATGAATTTAATATTATCAATGACTATGTTAATGATGCTGCAAAAACTATTGATAATGTGGCTACTTTAACTTTAGAGGCACAAGAAGCAATAAAAGAACAAAATGCACAACTTTTAAAAGATTTATATTCTCAAATAAAAAACTTACAAAATGAACTTCAAGATATTACAAATAATATTTATAAAGATTACTTAACAAAAGCTAATAATAAAAAATGGCTCTATCATAAATATCTTAATAAAGATGCAAACTATAAAGAAAATGCAATAATTATTTTAATTGATGTTGTAGATTATAATTATATTGCAAAAACGTATAGTAAATTAATATCTGATAACCTATTAGTTTATATTGCAGCATATTTTAAAAATAAATTTAAAGAAGAAAAGTTAAACTTTGAAATAACAAGATTCTTGGATAATAAATTTATAATAAGCTTACATGAAGAAGATTTAGATTCTCTTAAAACTTTATTATATACTACTTCAAGCATACTCTTTAATACAACATTAAAAAGTAATTCAGGAGTAATTATCAAACCAACTTTTCAATACTCAATTACAGAAGTTAAAAAAGATGAATCATTTCATGAATCTATGAATGCTCTTTTAAAAGATATTAAGAAAAAATAGAATAAAAAGATTTTAGTTTTTCTTGAGCTTCTTTAATATCTATTTCTTTAAATCTTATTTTACTTCCTATTTTCATTTGGGCTAATTTAAAACAATCTATACTTAAAACTGCACCAATTTTTGGATAACCACCAATTGTTTGCCTCTCTTTTAAAAGTATTATAGCTTGACCGTCATTTGGTATTTGAATACTTCCAAAAGCTATGCCTTCTGAAATAACTCCATTTAAACTTGACTTAATTGCTTCACCATTTAATTTACAAGCCATTCTATTAAAATCAGGTGTTATGGTATAAATACTATTAAAAAACTTCTCTTTTTCTTCTTTTGAAAAACTCTCTTCTTGATAGGAAAGAATCACTCTTGTAGTCAATTCTTTTTCATAAATAGGTATATATCTTTCATGCCATCTTTTTCTTAAATTTTCATTGTTTTTTGTAAATAAAAGGATGTCTCCATTTTTAATTTGACGCCCTCTTATTCCACCTAAAGACTCTTTTGTAGTAGTAGAATTACTCCCAAACTCTTTAGGAATATCAAAACCATTTTTAACAGCTAGATATACTCTTTGTCCTTCTAAAAATTTTCCAATTCTTAGAATATCGCCTTTTTTAATTTTATGTAATTGCCATGTTTTTTTTAACTCATTATTTATAAAAAACTCACAAAAAGCTCCTGTAATAGAAAGAGTTGTATTGGCATTTGATTTTAATTCAAGATTTGGAAAAGCTATTTCTAAAATATTAGTATTTAGTTTATTATCCAAAAGTTTTTGTGCTGCTAGGGCTGAATATTCATCTGCAATCCCAGAATTTGTAACACCTAAATGCGTAAATGAGAACCTTCCCCTATCTTGAAGAGTAGTGAAAATTCCTGCTTTTATAACCTCAAAACTCAATTTGTCCACCTTGTTTTAAAAATTCTTCTTTAGTAATAGGATTAAATTTTATTCTTGATTCAATCGTTATAGGAGATAAAGATTCTAAGTTTTTATCAAAAAGTTCAAAAGCAGTTTTTCCTAAAATATTCCATCCACCAGGCGAATTTTGAGGGTAGATAGCACTTTGATTATCAGCTATTGCTACACTACCTTTTGGTATTTTTTTTCTTGGAGTTTTTAACCTTGGAGTAATAATTCTATCGTCGATTGCCGCTAAATATGCAAAACCTGGAAGAAAACCAATAGCATAAACATCATAAACTTTTGAACTATGAATTTTTATTACCTCATCAATAGATATATTTGCATTTAAGGCAACTTTTTCTAAATCAAAGCCAACATCATCTCCATAATAAACATCAACATTTATAACTTTTAAATCTTTTTCTTCTTCTATTTTTAAATCTTTTAAAAGCTCTTTTAAAAATACTTTTATTGAATTAATATCATATTTAAAAATATCATATGTTATTAAAATAGAAGTGTAAGAAGGAACAATCTCAATTAAAGCCGTATCTTCTAATGATTTCAAAATCTTATAAGCTGCTTTTACTTTTAAAGAAGTATTCTTTGAGATTGTCTTATCAAAATAAATAATTACTGAATCAACAGAGGCTACTTTTATTTCCATTTTTATTTCCATTAAATTAAAACTTTATTTAAGGCCTTTATAAACGATAAAGCATTTCCCCCATCGCCATGAACACAAATTGTGTCAGCTTTTAAAAATAGTTTTTTACCCTTTATACTTTCAAGAAAACCATTGTTTTTTAAAATTTCTATTCTTTGCATTACTTCTAATTCATCATTAATAACAGCATCAGGAAGCATACGAGAAAGTAAGCTACCATCATCATTATAATTTCTATCTGCAAATACTTCATATAAAAGATTAATATTATATTTCTTTGCAGTGTGTTCATAAGCTTCATTATCAGGCTTTGATAGAACCATCAGTTTAATATTTTTATCATATGAAGAAAGTGCACTAAGTATTGCTTTAAAGATATTTTCATCTTTCATCATATCATTGTACAAAGCACCATGAGGTTTTACATAAGAAATAGCTACGCCATGAGCTTTACAAAAGGCACTTAAAGCCCCTATTTGATATAAAATAATTGATTTGATTTCTTCAAGAGAACAAGACATACTTCTTCGTCCAAAACCTACTAAGTCTTGATATGAAGGATGTGCTCCTATTGTTACGTTATATTTTTTGGCTAATTCAACAGATCTATTCATAGTAATTGCATCAGAAGCATGAAAACCACAAGCAAGATTTGCCAAAGATATATATGGCATAACTTCTTCATCTTTTCCCATTTTCCAAATGCCAAAACTTTCACCCATATCACAATTTAATTTAATCATTTGATTTCCTTGCAATTAAATTTTATAAATTTGCACTTATATAATAATATCATACAAGTACAAAATAAAGAATACTTAAAAAAATAAAGAAGTGAAGCTTGTTCACTTCTTCAAAAGAATTTACTTAATCATTTGATTAGGCAAGTAATGAACAATTTCAGGGAAGAAGGTTATTGCCATTACTGTTATAATCATCATAACAAAGAATGGAAATGTTGCTTTTAAAATTGTTTCAATCTTTTCATTGGAGATACTTTGTATTACAAAGAGTGAAAAACCAACAGGCGGTGTTATTTGCGCCATTTCAACCATAAATACTAAGAATATACCAAACCATAAAGGGTCAAATCCAGCAAGAATTACGATTGGTAATACAATTGGAAGTGTCATTACAACTATTGAAATAGCTTCAAGAATCATTCCTAAAATAATATACATAATACCAATAAGTAAAATAAGCATTAAAGGAGATAAACCAAGTCCTATAATAAACTCACTCATAGCCCTAGCAATTCCTAAGAATCCAATTACTTGAGAAAGAAAAACTGCTCCTGCTATTATAAAACTAATCATTGTTGAAGTTTTAACAGAATTTAAAAGAGCAGTTCTAAAAATTTCCCAAGTAAAACTTTTAAAATATATAGCTAGAATAATTGCACCAAAAACTCCTAAAGCAGCAGCTTCAGTTGGAGTTGCAAATCCAC
Organism: Halarcobacter sp.; assembly: GCA_030145305.1. GTDB lineage: Bacteria > Campylobacterota > Campylobacteria > Campylobacterales > Arcobacteraceae > Halarcobacter. The sequence continues at coordinate 228,193 of JAQYVX010000002.1, forward strand.
CATAGATTGATCCTAAGATTAATGTAATTAATGAAAATACAGGAACTAAATCTTTTAAAGAATCTAACTTCTGTGACCAAGTAAAAGTCTCTTTTATCTCTGGTTCTATACTTGGGTCTATTTTTGCCGCAACCATAATATATACTGAATATAAAGTTGCAAGTAAAAGTCCGGGAATAATTCCTGCTATAAACAGTTTACCAATAGAAGTATCAGCTAAAACTCCGTAGATAATCATAATTAGTGAAGGAGGAATTAGAAAACCTAAAGTTCCAGCACCAGCTAGAGAACCCATAGCAATTGATTTTGAATAACCTCTTTTTTCAAGCTCTCCTAATGTGATTTTACCAACTGTTGCAGTTGTAGCTGCACTTGAGCCTGAAACTGCTGCAAAAAGAGAACAAGCAGCAACATTTACATGTAATAATCCACCAGGAATATATGAAAGCCAAGGTTTTAAACCATTTAACAATCTTGTTGAAATTGATGATTTATATAAAATTTCACCCATAAGAATAAACATTGGAAGAGCAGCTAAGGACCATGAATTTAAAGCATCATAAAGTGAAGAAGCTAATAAATCCCCTATCTTGTCATAGATACTAATTGCAATAGGTAAATTATGGTCAAATAAAAGCATTCCTAAAATACCTGTTAAAATTAAAGATACACCAATCCAAATAGATGAAAGTAAAAAAGCAAACATTACTAAAATTATAATTACAGATAAAACTAATGGATCAGATATCATTTTTCAGCCTTTTTATAATAAATGCAATAACTGACAGAATAAATAAAGCTGTTCCTAAAGGCATTACTATTTGTGTTAAATAAAGTGGTGTTTCAGAAACTGCCTCTGATAACATCTCAAATTCATAAGAATCGTATGTAAATAAAACTGTTCTATATAAAATAAAAGCTAGCACAGACAAAGTAATAATTGAAGCAAAAATATCAATAAATTTATTCGCTTGCTTATTTAATCTTGAAGTAACAATATTTATACGGATATGTCCATCTTTTGTAAAGGTATATGCCAAACCTAAAAAAATTGAAGCTAAATATAGATATCCACTATATTCATCTGCAATCATTGTAGACTTATCAAAGAAATATCTTAAAAAAATCTCTGTTAAAATTAGACAAACTAGAGATACTAATAAAAGTCCTGATAAATAAGCTCCACCTTTGGAGAGCCTATTTATAAAATTTGTTAAAGTATTCATCACTATTACTTTCTATATTCTTCAAAAATCTTTTTGATTTGAGAATTTGCACCATCTAAATATTCTGATAATAAAGCATTTGCAATTTTGTCAAGTTCAGCTTTTAATTCATTCGATGCTTCATCTACTTTAAGTCCATTTTCAACTAATGTTTCTAAAGCAACTTTATCTTCAATTTTTGAAGCTTCCCATTGAGTTTTTTCTATTTCTTTTGCTGCTTTTAACATAGCTTTTTGTTGAGACTTATCTAAACTATTCCAGTAATCTAAGTTAATAGTAACAGCTTGTAATGGATAGGCATAATTGATTTTTGTGAAATTATCTAGAACTTCCCAAAATTTACCATCTTTTCCTGAAGCTGAAGAAGTAACAACTGAATCAACCATTCCTGTTCTTAAAGATGAATAAACTTCACCCCAAGGTAAAGCAACAGCATTTCCCCCTGCACTATTTACAAAAGCTGCTGAATTTTTATCATAAGTTCTTGTCTTTGCACCCTTAAAATCATCAATTGAACTCATTTTTTTATTTGAATAAAATCCAGATGGTGGCCAAGTTACACTATAAAGAAGTTTTTGATTCCACTTTCTTGCAGTTTTTTCATAAGCTGGCTTTGAAATTTGATAAAGTCTAAAAGCATCATCATATGATTGTGCAATAAACGGTAATGCAGAAATCCCAAATACTTTTCCCCCACCTGAAGTGAAAGGAATGAACATATCAGTCATTGCAACTGTTCCATCTTTTACAGCTTTTAATGGATTTCCCTTAATTAGTGAAGATCCAGCATGAACTGTAATATCAATACTTCCCTTTGAATAATTTTTAACTAGTGCTGCAAATTCTTGCGCACCTTTTGTATGAAAATTATTTGCCCCATATTTTGCATTTAAATCCATTTTAATATCACCCGCTAAAAGTGATGCAGCAAGTCCTGCAATAAATAAACTTTTTTTAATCATATAACTCTCCTTAAAATTAATATCTGCAAGTTTATCTATTAATGGTGAGTTAGTGGTGAGTTTTATATTAGGAGTTAGTATTTGCTAGTTTATATCCTGTTTGAGAGATGTTTTGAATTAATTCAATTGGTAGTTTTTGTCTTAACTCTTTAATAAATGTTTTTAAAGCTGTCATACTCATAGATTTATCTTTCCATATATATTCTTCAATTTGATAATATGTAAGCACTTGATTTCTATTTTTATATAAAAGTATTAAAAAATCTTTTTCTCTTTTTCTTAAAGTAATTTCTTCATTATTATAAAAAAGTTCATGTTTTTGTACATCAAAATAACAATTATTACTAAAAATTAGATTTTTTGTTAGTTTATCACCTAGTCCTTTTATTATCCCATTTAATAGATTATCCGCATAAATTGGCTTCAATACATATTGATTAATATTAAGATTAATCAAATCCATTAAATACTCTTCACTTGAATAAGCTGTAACCATTATAATAATAGTTTTTAAATCTTTCTCTCTAATCTTTTTTACCATATAAATACCATTTTTATTTGGCATTTCAATATCGCTTAAAATAATATCTGGTTTGTATTCAAGATATAATTCATATCCCTCCTCAGCATTAGAAGCTTCCAAAACATCTTTAAAATAGTATTTTAGAGTATTAACTACTCTTTTTCTAATCCCGTCTTCATCTTCTACACAAAGAATTGTATAATTCTTAAATTGATTTAATAAATTGTCTGTTTTATTGTCCATTATCCATCTCCACAACTATTTTAAATAAAGCACCTTTTTTAGTATTTTCAACTGTTAATTCACCGTTCATATTTTTTTCAATAATCATTTTTGACATATAAAGTCCAAGCCCTGTACCTTTTGAACTCTCTTTTGTTGTAAAATATGGCTCAAAAATCAAATCAAGATGTTCTTCTTTTACCCCACCTGCATTATCTTCAACAGTAAGAGTAGCACTCTTTGCTTCTACATCAATTACAATTTCTATTTCTGGTTTTTCTATTTTTCTTTGGTTTAAAACATCTTTTGCATTTGAAATTAAATTTAACATAACTTGAGCAAATTCTCTTTCATATCCATTTATTACACTATTACAATTTACTTTTTTATTTAATTTAATATCATAACTCTTAATAGAAGCACTTACTAAAGAAATGGCTTCATTACAAGCATCATCCACATAAAATCTAATTTTCTTTTTATCAGGTTTAAAGAAATTTCTAAAATCATCAATTGTGTGAGACATAAATTGAATTAATTTATTAGATTCTTCTACACTTTCACGAATCAATATATCATCTGCTTTATTAAATTTATTTGCAGTTTCAAGTTCCATCAAAATCCCAGAAACTTCACTTAAAGGTTGCCTCCATTGATGAGCAATCATTGAAAGCATTGCTCCCATTCTTGCAAGTCTTGATTGATGAAGCATTGCTCTATCTTTTTTCTTAGTTTCAAGAATTCCTTTTTCAACTCTTTTTTCTAAATTTTTATTAATATCAGATAATTGTAATTCTTTTTTCTTAACTTTTATTTTGTAGCTTGAGAAAGCACTATTTATTTTTCTTGATATAATAAAAGATAAAATTCCAATTACAAAAATAATCATTATTGAAACAATTAAAACCTGTCTAATATATTTATTAATTCTTTCTTCTAGAGCTTTTTTACTTTTGTATATTGATTTCTCAATATCATCTATATATAAACCAGCTCCAATCACCCAATTATATTCTTCAAAAATTTTGAAAAAAGCAAGTTTTTTAGAGGGATGTACTTCTTTTGGTTTTTCCCAATAGTATTCAATAAATACTCCTTCTGGATTATTTAGTGTTTCTTTAATAAACTTCTTCGTAATTAAAATTCCCATGGCGTCTTTTAAACCAATATCATATAAACCAATATTATCTTGTCTATAAGGATGTGCTCTTAGATAGTAACTAGTATCATGAATCCAAATATAGCCATTATCCTCAAACCTAATTGTTTCAATATATTTAATTAGCTTTTCTTTTAACTCTTTTTGACTTAATTTTTTATTTTCATGAACATGAAATTTTATATAATTTAGTATAGAAGAAATCTCTTTTTTTAAAATATTTCTTTGTTTTTGAATATACTCTTTTTCTACACGCAAGCTCTCTTCTTCAAAATAGTTATTTTGATTTTTAACGAAAAAATAAATGGTAAAAAATGCACTAATTAATACGGAAAGAACAGGTGTAAAAACTATAAGTTTTGGAATATTTTTCTCATTAAACAAAAAAATCTCCTATATTTTAATAGAAAAATTCTATTATTTATAGGTGAGATTATAGTGAGTTTTTTATTTAGAGAAAATTTTTTATTAATAAATATTATAAAAAGAAGAGTTCAATCATATTTACTCTATAATACTCGATTAAATTAAATATGAAGAGAATAATATGAACGATAATAAAAAAAGTATTTATACAGAATCAATTATAAATGATTTTAAAGATGGCGAAAAACTATTAGAAGGTTTAAAAAATTGCATTACTATCTTTGGAAGTTCTAGAACACCTGAATGTGATGACTATGCACTTTTAGCACAAAAACTTGGTTTTAATTTAGCTCAAAAAGAGATTAATGTTATAACAGGTGGAGGAAATGGTATTATGCAAGCAGCTAACAAAGGTGCTTACAAATCACATAATGCGGAATCTGTTGGATTAAACATTCTTTTACCCTTGGAGCAAACACTAAACCCTTATACAACAAAGAGTTTAAGATTTAACCATTTTTTCTCTAGAAAATATATGCTTGTTAAGTATTCAAAAGCGTGTGTAGTTTTTCCTGGGGGATTTGGAACTTTAGATGAATTATTTGAAGTTTTAACTTTGGCACAAACTGGAAAACTAAATGGATTTAAGGTTTTCTTAGTAGGTGAAGAATATTGGAAATATCTTATTAAATTCTTAAAAAAATCTTTATATAAAAATGGAATGATAGAGAAAAAAGATTTAGAAATTATAAAACTAACTGATGATATTAAATTTATTGAAGAAGAAATAGAGAAACTACTAGATTAGTAGTTTCTTTAATACTGATACATGTGGTATTTTTTATTCTCACTTGATTTTCTATCTTCTATCTTTTTATAAGTAACCAAAGCTTTTTTCTTTAGTTCCTCATCTATAATGCTTGTATTAAACTCCTTTATAAGCTCATCTAAAACTAAAATATAAACAATAGAGTTTAATCTTTCAGAATCTTCATTTCTCATTAATTTATCTAAATCAATTGCATATACAGATTCTTGAAAAGTAAAAAATAGTCTTTGGGAAATATTTTCTAATCTATAAGAATAACCCAATATTGTTAAAAAATTTTCTTCAAATTCTATATCTAATTTTTCTTTTCTCAACTCTTTTGCAAACTCTTCAATTTGGGTGTTTAACTTTGAAGCAAGCTCCTCTGCTTCGATAACTTTATTTTTAAAATTATATAAATAGCTTGAAATCTCATTTGTCATATGTACTACCTTTTCTTTTTCACAATTATTATATAAAAAAATACTAAAATAACCTACTTTTATGTGAAATAACATATAATAACAAAAAAATTTATTAGGAAATAACATGATAAAAAAAACATCAATCGTGGCATCTTTGGTTTTATGTACTACTTTAGGCTTTGGTTTTGATTTAGGAAGTATCACTAAAGGAGTAATGGATAATATGAAATCTTCAACAACCTCATCTACTTCAAAAACAGAATTAAGTAATTCAAGTGTAACAAATGGATTAAAAGAGGCTTTAAAAGTAGGTGTAGATTATGCTGTTAAAAATTTAGGCTCTAATAATGGTTATTTAAATAATTCTTTAGTAAAAATTCCATTACCTGAGAACTTACAAAAAGTTGAAGGAATTATTAGAAAAGCTGGTGGAGACAAAATGGCTGATGATTTAATAAACTCAATGAACAATGCAGCTACTCAGGCAGCGCCTAAAACTGCAGAAATTTTCGTTGAAGCGATTGATAAGATGAGTTTAAGTGATGCACAAAAAATCCTAGCAGGAGATGAAAATGCGGCTACTGATTATTTTAAATCTAATACTGTAACTTCATTAAAAAAGATGATAACGCCAATTATTCAAGAAACTATGAAACAAAATCAAGTAGCAAGTTATTATGACTCAATTAACAGTTTTTATAAAACAAATGCAAAAGATTTTGTAAACAATAGTGCCGTTATGGGGATGGCTAAAGATTTTGGAGTTGATTCTTATCTTCCAGGAAGTTCTGATCAAAATTTAGATGAATATGTCACAGAAAAAGCTATAGATGGTTTATTTAAAATGATTGCAGAAAAAGAAGCAGCAATTAGGTCAAACCCTCTTGCCCAAACAACTTCATTGTTAAAACAAGTATTTGGCAAATAAAAGGGAAACCTTTTATTTGTTATAAAAAAAGACTATCTCCAATCATTTTCTATAGAACTTTTCTCTTCTGAAAAGTAGTGATTTACAATATTTTTTCTAACTAAACTATCATCATATTTACCTTTAAATCTTTTTTGAAAAGCAATTTTATTTTGATAATCAGGTTTAAAACTTTTTAATAATTTTGTATAGAATTTTCCTTCATAATCAAGAATAAATCTATCTGTATTATTACCAAACATATAAATCATTGATAAATATGTATCCTTATCAATTTTGAATGTTTTAAAATTATAAGTACCAAAATCAAACTCTTCAACAGTCTCTAAAGTATCTATTTTCAATTCATATCTTAAATTTGTTTCAAAAAAGCTACTAGCTAAGCCATTCCATTGACAATTAAAGCCTAAATAAATATATTCAATAAATAATTGGCCATACAAATCATTATCATCAAGTAATGTATAAGAATTAACATTACATGCAAAAGTATATTGATTTTTAAAAATTGGATTAGTAAGTTTTATAGAAACTGCATCTTTTCCACTTTTACCAAAATATAACGCACTATTTTTATTTATAGTATTTGTAGTACAAGCTGCAAAAAAACTAACAATAAAAAGAATAGAAGATATAAAAATTAAGCTTTTTTTAATCACTAGCACCAAAGAATCCTTTAAAACAATTTTCTTTTACCATTGAAATATTAAAATTAATATCACCTTTTTCTTCTTTGTCAAATTTATATTGATAATTACCATCTAGTCTAAACAATAAATTTTTATATAAATCACCTTTTGTGTCTAATATAATTACATCCGAGATAACGGTATAAATAGCTATCATATGAATAACAAAAGACTCATTTATTTTATAAGTTTTAAAAGTATAATGTTCAATATCTTTTTTTTCAATAACTTCAAAATCTTTGATATTTAATTTTTCAACAAAAAAACTCTCAAATAAAGAAAGAGCTTGTCCGTTCCATTGAGTATTATGTTCAATTTTAATATATTCTAAAAAAATATTTTTTGTTGTTAAAGTATAAGCTTCCATAATAAAAGGATCATGGCGAGTTTTAATATCATATTCGATTAAGTCATATTCATAATATTCTTCTGATTTTACTTTAAAATAAAGTTTATCATCTTCAAATTTATATGTAGGGATTGATGCTTTGGCTATAAATTTTAATATTTTATCGAAGAAACTCATTTCATATCCATAAAGTTATTTTTAAATAATCACTTTATCATATTTTTAGTTATATTACAAGTAAAAAAAATGAATAAACTCATATAAAATGAGTTTATTCTATATTCAATTAAAAAGACTCCCAATCATTATTTGAGTCCTCATCTGCTTTTATTTTTTTTGGATTTTTTAAAAATTTTTCTTCTGTTTTTTGATTAGAAGGTTTTACATGATTTTCTTCATAATTATCTTCAAGTGAAATATTAATATTATTTTTACCTTTAAACTCTTTCTCATCTGCTTTAGAAACAATCTCTTTTGCAAGTTTAGATGTATTTAAAGCAATCTCTTTGGTTTCACTTGCTACTGATGCATTTTTTTGAGTTTGTTGATCAAGAGAATTTATTGCATCATTAATTTGTACAATTCCTATTTCTTGTTCTTTAGAAGCATTAGTAATATCAGAAATAAGTTCTATGGTTTTATCAATATTAGTATTTAAACTTTCATAACCATTAATCATTTTATCTGAAATAGATTTACCTTCATTTGCTTTTAAATTTGCACTCTCGACTAAATTTTTAATCTCTTTTGCTGCTTCTGCAGATCTATTAGCAAGATTTCTAACCTCTTGGGCAACAACGGCAAAACCTTTTCCTGCTTCACCAGCAGTTGCAGCTTCAACGGCTGCATTTAATGATAAGATATTTGTTTGAAATGAAATTTGATCAATCACTGTAATAGCTTCATTAATAGCAGACACTTGAGTATTAATTTCAGTCATTGCTAATGTAGTTTTTGAAGCTAAAACTTCTCCTTCACTTGCTGATTTTGTGACTTCTTTTGCAAAATTTGACATTTGAGTAATTCTTCCAGTTGTAGAAGTAACATTACTTGTAATCTCTTCCAATGCGGCTGCTGTTTCTTCTAATGAAGCGGCTGCTTCATTTGAAGCTTGATTTAATTTATCTACATTTTTTAACAAGACATTAGAAGAGTTATCCATTATTAAACCATTTTTCTTATTATCAATTAACATTCCAGTAATAGAATCTCCTAAAGAGTTTACACCCAGTGCTAATTTTTCTAAATGTTCTTGTATCCCTGTAGTATCGACTTTGTTCATATAATTATAGTTTGTAAATTGATTTAATACTTTAAGAATATTATCAATATTTTTTTCTAAATTATCTCCCATTTTATTAAGAACATCTTTTAATTCATTTAAAGCAGGATTATCAACTTGAGTATTTATTCTTTGACTTAAATTACCAGTTTCAAATTCACCAAGCACTTTTATAGTTTCATCTATTATAGCCCTATCTTCTTCTATTCCTTTTTTTGCTTTTAGAATATTATTATTTACTACCTTTGCCATAAGCCCAATTTCATCTAGGCTGCTAGCTTCTAATTCTTTTACATCTGTAGCATCCCTATTTACATAATTAAAGAAACCAATTAGTCCTTCTTGGAAATTATGAAGTCTTTTTACAACAATATTATTTATAATCATAATTGCACCAATTACAACAAAAATAAGTAAAGCTAGTGATATAATTATAATTATATTTCTTATAGCATTTGGAGCTTCTAAAACTTCTGCCTCATCAATTTCTGACATAATTGCCCAAGTAAAATCATCCCCAATTGAAATAATATTATATGCAGATAATACTGGATGTCCATTATAATCAATAACAATTTCTGTATTTGATTTACCTGCAAGTGCGTTATTACTAGCAGTTGTGGATACTTCTACATTTTCTGAAAAAGAGACTTTTAAAGAGTGGCCTTCAGGGTCTAAAAAACTATCACTTCTCATTAATTTATCCATACCAACTAAATAATCTTCTTGTGTAGAACCGTAACCTTTTCTAAATTGCATAATCTTATTGATAGCTTTATCACTAATTTGAAAAACTAAAACTGCAAGGATTTTTCCTTTTTCAAATATTGGTGTTCCTAAAAACATAGCAGGAGCATTATTACTAGGAGCATAAGGTTTCATATCAATAAAAGTAGGTCTTTTATTTTCTAATGTTTTAGCCCAAGCATGACCTAATCCACTATCTTTTAAAGAACCATATTTTACATTTTTACCATAATCAGACTCTTTTCCTGCTGTATATACAACATGTCCAGTATCAGCTCTAATAATAAAGACATCATAATATCCATACTCTTTCATATAAGTTTGGAAAAAGTCCTCATGAGGCTTTGTTGCATCTTTTATAGCCATTTCATTAATAGGAAATTCTCCTTTTTCTTCAATATCAACTAACTCATATGCATTATCTAAATCATAAGTAAGCTCTTTTACATTTGAACTTTTTGATAAAATATTAATATCAGCAATTCTTTCATGAAAGAAATTTTCTAATTGATTTGTTTTTCCATCTCTAGCTGATGTTAAAGCGGAATAACTTTGAGTTAGAGAACTCTCTTTTACTTTACTTACAGAAAATACTGTCAAAATCACAGTTAATATACTTAACGAAATAACAAGAAGTGAAATAACTTTTGCTTTAATGGTTATGTTTTTAAACATTTTGTTTCCTTAATAAACTTATATTTATTTTATTATAGATTGATTATTATTTATATAACTTTAATCAGGATAAATATATATAAAAATTACCTTATTTTTATTAAATAATTTATAATAATTTTTTAAATTTTAAATTTTTACTCTAGAGGAATAAGATATTTGATACAATACAAAAAATATTATATATGGATTATCAAATGATTATAGAAAAATATTACAGTAGAGAGAATATTATAAAAAATCTTTCAAAATATGAAGCTAATTACCAAATTGCCCTTGGTAAACTTATACATTTAAGTGGAATAAAGGAGACTTCTTATGAAGTTGACTTTAAACTTGCCTTAGGTTCAATATATGAACTTATTAATGATTTAAAAGAAGTAGAGAATTTAGACTCTATTTTTGAGGAAGAACTAAGAAAACAAACGGCAATGGATGTACTCCAAAAATTTGTAAATGAAAATATGGAATTAATACAATCAAAAAATTTTGCAATTGAACCAATAATAAATGAAATAAATGATAATAATTATTTTAATGAAACAATGAATGAAGTTTATGAAGAAAATTTAAAATTATATTTTCAAAAATACAATGATTTTATTACAGAAGAATTAGCATTTCAAATTAAAGGTGCCGTAGAAGAACTAGCACAAAAATAGAAAAAACTATTTTTGTGCTAAAGTTTATTTTCTATATTTTAAACAATCTTTTTCTGTCATTGAAAATCTAAATAATTCTTTTTTTGTTGATGCATTTAGGTATATATAAGTAATACCTATATCACTTTGTAAAAATCTTTTAGAACTTTGACAAATACCTTTTTTAATGAATTGCTCCATTCTTGGTTTATCTTCTTCAATTACTTTTTCATCACTTTTAGGTGTAGTATTAATCTCAAATGTAGAAATAAGATTTAAGCCTTCAGATTTGATAGACACATATTTTGTATAATCATCAACTTTTTGAGGAAGTTTCTTACTTGCTGCTTCAACAACTAACTTTACAATCTCTTTATTTTGTATTTTTAATTGTTCATCTGCTTTTGCTTGTGCCATAGGGTCATTAGTTTTCACTAATTCATCTTTTGCTAAAATACAAGTGTTAATTGAAACTAAGGCTAAAGCTGTAAATAAAAGTTTTTTCATATAATTCTCTTTCCAATAAATTTAGAAAATCATTTTATCTAAAATAAGATTTTGAAATAATGACATAAATCAAAATTATGTTATTATAGAAAATACAAAAAAGGACAAAATAAAAGATAATGAGACAGATAAATACAAAACTATCTTTTAATACTGCTATTAAAGAAGAGCTTTTAAACTCTATTTTTAAACTAACAAATCAAGAAAACGAGCAACAAGAAAGCCTTTAAAAGTTTTTTCATCATTTTAAATTAAAAACTTTTTATATAGGATATATCATGTCAAAAATATTTACATCTAATGAGCTAAAAAATAGCTTTTTTATTTTACTTGGAGCAATTTTTATTGCACTTTCTGTTGTACTTTTTTTTATACCTAATAATTTTACTACAGGTGGAACACCTGGTATGGCAATACTCTTACACCATTTAAGTGGTTTTTCTATTGGTGAAATGGTTATTGCAACAAATGTACCTTTACTAATCTGGGGAACAAAATATTTAGGGAAAAAGTTTGCAATAAAAACTATTATTACTATTATCTTGATTTCATTTTTTATGGATTTATTTACACAAATATTTTCTTCTATCACAATTACAAATAACATTCTCTTGGCTTCGATTTTTGGAGGAGTTATTATAGGTTTTGGAGTTGGACTTATAATAAAAGGAAACTCAAGTGCAGGAGGTTCTACAATTATTGCAAGAATTATTTCTGCAAATTCTCATATAAAATCTGCTCAAATTATACTTTTTGTTGATGTTATTATTGTAATTTGTTCAATATATATTTTTAAAGATATTGAAAAAGCTTTATGGAGTATTATGAGTATTTATGTCACTTCAAAATCTATTGACATAGTATTAACAGGTACACTTAGTACAAAAGTAATTCATATAACCACAAATAAAGCAGAAGAACTTAGCCATGCAATTACAGAATATTTAGGAAAAGAAGGAACTATATTAAAAGGTTCAACACTTAAAACAAAAGAAGATAAAACACTTATTTTTATAGTTATAGATATTAAAAAAATTGGTCGGTTAAAAGAGATAATTCAAGAAACTGATGATGAAGCTTTTATGATAGTAATGGAAGCAGCTGAAATGTTAGGAAGAGGTCATTAGCTTTACAAAATTCTTAAGAAAATGTACTTATCAAATAGTTATTGTATAATTTAAATTTTCAAGGGTAAGATACTCTATAAACAACAATAAAAAGGTATATATTATGAAAATTGCTATTCCAGTAAAAGATGAAAATTTAACATTCTTTCCAAATGCAGGACATACTCCAAAATTTGCAGTTTACACCATGACTGGTGCAGGAATGTTCAAATCTTTTAATCTTGAGAATATAAAAAATAATCCAAGAACAGATATTGATCATGACCACGCAGAAGAAGAACATGAATGTAATCATGGTCATGATGATAAAGAACATATTGAGCAACACAACAAAATGGGCAAAGCCTTAAAAGATTGTAATTATATAGTTGTTAAAAAAGCTTGTAAAAATACAGCTTTATCATTTACATCTGAAGGTATAAAAGTTGTTAAATATAATGGTGAATCTTTTGAAGCAGCTAAAATATTAAATGAAATTTCTTCAAAGTTTATCTAAAAAAATTTTAACTCTTTTTATCTTTTAAACTTAAGCCATGAAAAGAATGTTTATTCTTTTCATAGCTATATTCAAATCTTTTTTTTAATCTCTTTCTCATTATTTTAGAAAATTAATTCATGGGAAAAGGAAACATAATAATTACAAGAGATAGCATAACTAAGGCTACTCTACTAATATATTTCAAGTTATCATTTACCAAAGCATTTGATAAAAGAGCAAGGCCAAGAGCTATTTTAATAAATGAAATAAAAGCTAAGAGAAAGTTTTCATTAGGATAAATCAAATATTTATTTGAAATAAAAGCTAAAGGAACTATATATAAACCTATTCCTAGTTTCATTGCTTTTGAAACAACACCCAACCAATTTGTTTGTGCCATTCCTGAGGCTATAAATACTGTCCCACATACAGGAGGAGTAATTGTAGATAATAAGGCAAACCAAAAAATAAATAGATGTGCTTGAAGAGCTGAAAGCCCAAACTCTTGTAAAATAGGACCAGCAACGGAAACACAAATAATATATGCAGCAGTAGTAGGGACTTCCATTCCTAAAATCAAACAAGCAAGTGCTGTTAAAAGTAATGCTATCCAAAGATTATCACCAGCTAAAAATAAAATAGCAGAGGTAATTTTTACACCAACTCCTGTAATATTTAAAACACCAATAATAATACCAGCACAAATAATAACAGAAGCAATAGTAGCAATCTGTTTTGAAGCAGTAATACAAGCTTCCAAAAATCTAATAACAAAACCTTTAAAAGAAACTTTCCAATCTTGATTTACAAGTAGTAAAGATATACTTGCAAAAATAGCTATTGCTGCTGAATATTGTGGTGTTTTTCCTAGAACTAAAAGTAAATATAAAAGTATTCCAAAAGGAATTATAAAAAATGGTGCAAGTTTTAAAACTAAGCTTGATGAGGGAATCTCATCTTCATTCATAGCAAGCAAATTATATTTTTTTGCAAAAACATTAATTCCAATCCATACAGTAAAAAAGAATAAAATTGCTGGAAATATTGCAGCACTCATAATAACAGAATAATTCACTCTTAATAATTCTGCCATAATAAAAGCTCCTGCTCCCATAAGTGGTGGCATAATTTGTCCACCAGTTGAGGCAACCGCTTCAACAGCTGCTGCTAAACTTGGTGGATATTTTAATCTAACCATAGTAGGAATAGTAAAAGCACCTGTTGAAGCTACATTTGCAGAAGCAGAACCAGAAATAGAACCAAAAAATCCAGAAGCTAATACAGAGACTTTAGCAGCTCCTCCTGTTAATCTTCCTGCAAGTTTTGTAGACATGGACATAAAAGCATTTCCACCTTCTCCTACTCCTACAAACGCTCCAAGGATTACAAATACCGCAACTACATTTACAGAAATACCGGTTAAGCTTCCAAATATTCCACCTTCTGCAATAACTAAGGTTCCTAAGAAACTATCCATTGGTATTTCTTGATGTCCAAAACTTCCAGGAATATAATGTCCCCATAAACCATAAGCTAAGGCAATAGCAGCTGTCATAGGAAGGGCCAATTTAACTGCTCGTCTTGCCATTTCTAAAACAGCTAAGAGCAAAGAAATAGCAACAAAATATTGTAAGTTTCCTTCTAAAGAACCATATTGATCTTCTAAATATACATGATTATTTATAATATAATATGTAGAAAAAAGTGCAGACATTACTAATATATATCCAAAATACCTACTTAGTTTAGAACTATTTCCATCTTGTGAAAATATAAATATCCAAGGCAATACTAAAGCCAAATGAATAGGTCTACTAACTAAGTTTGGCATTAAGCCTGTAAATATTAAATAAATATGAAAAAATACAGTAATAATAGCTAGAAAAGCTACAATCAAATATTTTTTAGAATTTAATTGTTTTTTTAACTCTGTCATAAAGATAGACTATTTTAAATTTTCTGGAATATCTACATTTATTTCATTATAATATTTCAAAGCACCTTTATGAAGTTTTACATTAAACATATTTAAATTTTTTGTAGTAATAGCTTTCCACCATACACTTTGTTTTTCTAAGTTTGCTTTAGATTCCCAAAATGCTTTTGTAAATTTATATGCAGTTTCTTCACTCATTGTAGTTGTAGTATAAACTCCAACAGGTAAAGTTGTTGTAGAAACATCTTCATCAACTCCCGCATAAGTATTTGCAGGAATAATCAATTTATCTCTTTTTGTTTTTGCAATTTGTTCATCACTCATAGATAAAATTTTGATTTTACTACTAGCAGCAGCTTCAATTATATTTGGAGCAGGATAAGATCCAGATGTAGCAAATCCATCTATTTGCCCATTTTTAAGAGCAGCAACTGCTCCTGAAAGTTCCGCACCTATAAGTTTTACCTGACCTTTTAAGCCAAATAATTCAATATATTTCTGAGCTTCTTTAGCCCCAAAACTTCCCTTACCTATAAGCAAAGATTTTCCTTTTAAATCAGAAAAAGTTTTTATTCCTGAATCTTGTCTAACAACCATGTGCATAGTTAAATAAGGAATAGGGAAAAGCGTTCTAATACTACTGTAGTCTTCTGCTTTATCTCTTTTAAACATAGCTTTTTGTCCAAGAGCAAGTTTTACTAAAATAGGAGGTGAAGTGAAAACGTAATTACCTTTTCTTTTTCTAACCTCTTTTACATTTTGTACAGAACCTTGACTCTCTTCTATAGTAATATTAATTTCATTATTACTTTTTTTAGCAATATTCTCACCCACCTGTACTGCCATTTGATAATAAGATGATGACGATTTTGCAGATTTATAAGTGATTCTCTCACTTGCATTTAAATTTAAACTCAAGGCAGCAATAGTACCTACAATAAGAATATTACGTAATTTCATTTTTTCTCTCCAAAGATTAAGTTAGTAAATTATAACAAGAAAAAATTTATCTTTAATAAAAAAGCTTAACTCTTCGCAAAATTAGTTAATCTATCACCTTCAAGTCTATATCCAATCCATTCATCTTGAGAAACAGCACCAATACTTTCATAGAAATCTCTTGATGGAGTATTCCAATCTAAACAAGACCATTCAAAACGTCCGCAATCCTCAGACAAAGCTTTATTTGCAAGATGTTTAAGTAGAGCTTTTCCAGCTCCTTGTCCTCTTTTAGATTCAGTTACATATAAATCTTCAAGATAGATACCATTTTTCCCAAGCCAACTTGAATAATTATAAAAATAAATGGCATGACCTATTGCGTTTCCCTCTTCTTCACATATCAATGCTTTTACTGTAGAGTTTTCCCCAAATATCATCTCACGTGTTTCTTCTAGGTTTGTTTTAACTGCATCTGGTTCTTTTTCATAAATAGCAAGTTCTATAATAAAATCTAGTATTGTTTGAGTATCAGATGCTTTTGCATCTCTTATTGTTATTGACATATATATCCTTTTTATAAAAGAGAAATATAACAAGATAGACTTAATTTTTTATAAATAGATTCTTTATTAGCTTAGTTTCATATTTCTTAAATAATTTTCAATCATAGGAATATAATCTTTTCTGCAAATAAGATAAGTATCTAAATTAAAATCCATTTTTGTAATCTTAAGTTTATCTGCATATTCAAACTTTTCAATAATCTCTCTTGAAAATAATGCTACTCCATACCCTGCTTTTACACAAGCTAAAATCAGTTCATAATTTTCTAAATTTACTTTTTTATATATGTTTTCTTTTTTTTGTTCACTTAAATATTCTTCTAAAAATATACGATTTAGACAGCCATTTTTATATGCGAAGATGGTATTTTCGGGAACTTTATCTTTTGCTTCAACTAAAACAATATCTTCTTTGATTACATTTAAAACTTCTAAATCTTTGTGATTAGGATTTCCATTTACAAAAGCAATATCAAGTTTATAATTAAGCAATTGATCAATAAGATTTAAACTACTATCAACTACAAATTCTAGTTTCATATCTTCATAATCTTTGTTTATTTTTTTTATAAACTTTGTTAATCTAATTGTAGTATTTGACTGAGTTGAACCAATTTTCAAAAGCGTTTGATAATCAATATTTCTCATTTTTAATGTTGCTTCTTCAACTTTTTTTACTATATCAACTGCATAAGGGTAAAGTTTTTCTCCTGCTACAGTTAATATCACTCCTCTATTTGTCCTATGAAATAAATCATAGCCTAAACTCTTTTCAAGTTGTTTTATTCTTAAAGTTACATTTGATTGAGTAAAATTTAACTGCTTGGCACCTAAAGATATACTTTTTGTATTTGCTACGTTGATAAAAACTTTTAATAAATTTAAATCCATTTTTTCCCTTTTTAAGAGTTTAGTGTTTGATAAACTAAGATTAATGCAATAAAAAACAATAATACTTTTAAAATTTTAGTATACAATTTTGAATCTATTCTTTTTTTGATTTTTGTTCCAAAAAACATACCTAAACAAACTACTATAATACTTATCATAGATATATTAAAAGTATCAGCTGTAAATCTATCAAAATATAAAAATACAGATACCTGCCCTATTTTTGTAAATAAGAAACATAAGTTTGATAATTGAATAGTATCTTTTCTTGTATATTTTAATTCCAAAGTATACATAATCATCAAAGGAGCTACAATATTTGTAAGCCCTGATACAATACCACCAAATATTCCTAAACTATATGTTGAGACTCTTGGATAAGTTGATATAAAAGTAGCTTTTATATTTATTACAGATTGAAGAAGATATATGAAAATAATAAATGCTAATAAAAGTTTAAAATAATCAGAATTGGCATAAATAAGTAAAGCTGTACCCAAGGCACTTCCAATTATCATAAGTAAAATTATGAACCAAAATTTTCTTAATGCTTCAAAAAACTTACCTTCACTTAAAATACTTATAATATTTACAACCATAGTTGGAAGTAATACACAAATAATAGTAGTTTCTATATCAGTAAATAAAGCAACTAAAGGTGTAGAAATCATGCCAAAACCAAAGCCAATACTTCCATGAACAATAGAAGACCAAAAAACAATAATGAGAAAAATGAGAATAAAATTCATTTCCATATGAGTATCCTTAATATTACATATAATTATCAGTAATACCAAAAAGCATTACTAAAGATTATATCAGAAAATGTTAAAAACTATATAAAATACAAGATGACTACGTTTTTATTTAATAAAAAAGATAATTAAGATAGCATACTTTTAGTTCCTATATGAAAGAAATACATTCAAAGGTAATAATATGAAAAGAATTTTAATTTCTATGATGATAATAAGTAGTTTCTTATTTGCAGCACCTGTTAATCAATGTAAAGAAACAAAGTTAACAGAAACAACAAGTATTCTTTCTTGCCCAAGTGGTGATTATGAAGCAACTTTCAAATTAAACTTAGGAAAAAGAGATATGAGTGAAGAACCTAAGTTAAAGTTACTTGGTAAAAGAGAACCTAATATTATAAATAACTATAATCGAAACTAAGTTTTGGTTAGTTTAGTATTTAAATAGTCCGTTAAGAATCAAAAACTATTAATCAGTATACTATAACTTTAGATGGAAAAATTTTCCATACTTATGAATTAAGGTAAATAATACCTATAAGGGTATCATTTACCTACTATTGATATTCCATTTCCCTTTTTCATCTCTTTTGTAAATACTTCCATCTTTTAAATCAACTGTAAAGGTGATAATTAAATCATCTTTTGTATTAATAGAATTATATTTTATATTTAAAATATTATCTTTATTAAAACTTCCTAATTCAATTTTTAATTCTTCGGTAAACTTATCAATTAAATTTATATTTATATTACATCCAATATGAACAGAAGAAGCTATCATTAATTTGAAATTATGATATGTCGAATAGTCTATTATTTTTTTGTTATAAAATATTTTTGCAATAGGAGCATATCTACCAAGGTCATCTCTTAATATTTCTAGATCGTAACCAGCATTTAGTGCTTTATTAATCAATACAATCATACTTTGAAACTTAAAAGCAAATAATATACACTTATACTTATTATCATCTAACTTTGATAAGTCTATATTTGAACCTATAAAAATATTAAGTTCTCTTTCAATTGTTTCTAATGAAATCAGTATATTCTCAATCTTTTTTTCTAAATGATTTAATTGTATTGCATTAAATTGTTGTTGCTGTTCTTTTATTAATAATTTTAAATTAGCATCATTGGCTTTTTTATGTTCTTTATTTTGAATTTTCAATTCATTTATTTGTGAGCGTGAACTCCAAAACATCGACAAAACACTTAATGCTGTTAGAAAAGCTATAATTACTGTAGCAATATCAGATGGAGACCATCTGTTTTGATTAAGAACATTATTTTTATTTAATAAATTAACTTCAGATAAAAAAATAGTTGACTTTTCTTTTAGAAAGTCTAATATCTCTTTGTTTAAAATAGTGGAATCATTATTTTTTTCTATTTTTTTTTCTATTTTCCTAATATCCTCTTTTAAAGTATTTATCTCCTTATCTTTTTTCACTTTTTCTATTTCTACATAAATATCTGTTATTTGATTATGTATATCATGGGATTCAGCAAAAAGATTTAAAGTTATAAAAATAGTAAATGAAAGTATAAAAAGTTTTTTAATCATATTATTCCAATAAATAATTTTTTATTATTGTATTACGTAAGTCCTAGAAAAGTAATTAAATAAATAACTAGTTGTATGTAGATTCAAGGCGCTAATATTTTTTATTGATTGAGCCTACAATAAGTAGGTGATTGAAAGAAAAACTATTTGCAACGCAAAAGATGCGTGCAAATAGTTGATTTATTTTTAAAGAGCTTTTGCTGTAATTCTATTTAATCTTTGTGCAAAGGCTACTGCATCAGTAATTTCCATACCTTCTGATAGTTTTGCTTGGTCTAATAATACCCATGAAACATCTTGAACTAAAGAATCATTAGCTAACCCATTTAATTTAGTAACAATTTCATGCTCTGGATTGATTTCTAAGATTGGAGCAGTTTCTGGCATTGCTTGTCCCATTGCTCTCATCATTTGAGCCATTTGAGCCATTTGTGCATCACCTGAGTCTTTAACAACACAAGATGGAGATTCAGATAATCTAGTTGTAACTCTTACATCTGAAACAGCTTCACCTAAAATATCTTTAATTTTTTTAGTGATGTCTTCAAATTTCTCTTCAACTTCTTTTTTCTCTTCTTCTGTTTGTTCAACTTTTGGAGCTTCACAAGAAGTAATATCTTTGAATTCCCATTCTTGGTATGCACCATACATTGGAGTAATAATTTCATCAATTTCTTTATCATCTAAGATAAGAACTTCAATATCATTTTTCTTATAAGCTTCTAATAATGGAGAGTTTCTAAGAACATTTTCATTTTCACCTACAATATAGTAGATTGCTTTTTGTTCAGAATCTGCTGCTTCTTTATAAGCTGCAAGTGAAGTCATTTTTCCACTCTCTGCTTTTGAAGACTTGAATCTGATTAGTTCTAAGATTGCTTCTTTATTTGTAAAGTCTTGGTAAGCACCTTCTTTTAAAGGTCTGTTGTATTGTTCAATAAAAGTAGCATATTTTTCTTCATCTTTAGACATTTTTTTGATTTCAGATAAAATCTTTTTAACAGAACCTTGTTTGATATTTGCCATTACTCTGTTTTCTTGTAAGATTTCTCTTGAAACATTTAATGGTAAATCTTCAGAATCAATAATACCTCTTACAAATCTTAAGTAAGTTGGTAATAATTCTTTTTCAGAATCTGTAATAAATACTCTTTTTACATAAAGCTTAACACCTGGTTGGTAATCAGCTCTATACATATCCATTGGAGCAATTGCAGGGATATAGAAAAGAGTTGTATATTCATTTACACCTTCAGCTTTTGTATGAATAACAGCCATTGGATCTTGTGAATCATGAGAAATTGATTTATAGAAATCATTATACTCTTCTGCTTTTAACTTAGATTTTGCTTGCATCCATAAAGCTGTTGCCTCATTGATTTTTTCATTTCTTTTTTCAATTGTTTTTTTAGCTTCTTTTCCAGCTTTTGTATCTTCTTCACTTAACTCTTCAGTTACTTCTTCTGAGTAGTTTAAGAAAATAGGATATGCAATATGATTAGAGTATTTTCCAACTATTGTTTTAATTCTTTCTTTAACTGCAAATTCATCTGCTTCTTCATCTTTTAATTTGATGTAAATAACAGTTCCAGAAGACTCTTTTGTAACTTCTGTTAAATCAAATTCACCTGTACCATCACTTGACCATTTGTAAGCAACTTCTTCACCTGCTTTTTTAGAAATAACATCTACATGAGAAGCTACCATAAATACAGAGTAAAAACCAACTCCAAATTGACCAATAAGATTTGAATCTTTTTTAGCATCACCTGTCATTGCTTCAACAAATGATTTAGTTCCTGATTTTGCAATTGTACCAATAGAAGCAATTAAATCTTCTCCATTCATACCAATACCATTATCAACAATTGTTAAAGATTTATCTGCTTCGTCAAAAGAGATATTAACTTCACCTTTCCAATCTTCAGGAAGTGCTGCTTTAATTTTTTCATCTGTAAGTTTTAAATAATTTAATTTATCAATTGCATCACTAGCATTTGATACAAGCTCTCTTATAAAAATCTCTTTATTAGAGTATAAAGAGTGCGTCATTAAATGTAATAATTGTCCAACTTCTGTTTGAAACTGATGTTTTGCCATAAATTTCTCCTATATATTTTAGTATTTTGTAAATAGAATTTTATCACAACTTTATAAAAGGAAGCTAAAGTCTATACTTTTTTTAGCACTTATATATTAAAAGTGCTAATAGTGAGTAAATACTCACTAAACAAAAAACTAATATAATTAATTTTTAACAAAAAGGAAAATAATGATAACAAAGATTTTTAACAAAAAAACAATATATTTCGTAATAACAGCTTTTTTAGCAATCATGGTTGGTATTGTTGGTGGAGTAGTAGATATAATACAAACACCAGTAGTTATAGAGGCATCTAAAGCTTTAGCGTATCCTTTATACTTTTTCACTTTACTTGGCGTATTTAAAATACTTGGAGGTATTGCTTTATTGCTTCCTAGAAAGTTTGAAAACTTAAGATTTCTTGCATATGCAGGTTTTTCTTTTGATTTTATATTCGCTTCTTTTTCCCACTTTAGCGTAGGAGACGGCATTGTAAAGATTGTAGTTCCTTTATTATTTTTAATTCTTCTTGCAATTTCATATAATCTAAAAAATAAATTCTAATTCAAAAACAAGATTAAAATTGATAGACTACCACTTGAATAAAGGAATACAAGGACAAATATGAATAAAGAACAATTTATAAATGATTTAAATGATATATACGAATTTTTAGACTTTCAAAAAAGCAGTATTAATAAACTAATATCTTATTTAGAAAAAAAAGAGTTTGACAAATTAACTATTATAGAAGATTTTGCTTCGTCATTAGACTTAGAAATGAGTGATGATTTAAGATTTGCACTTGTTACAAGACTTGTAAATTTAAGAGATGACTCTTTAGTTCAAGTTCTTAAAAAAAGTGGTAGTGATGAAAAAAGAATCATCGAATTACAAGAAAAAGCATATTGCTTTGTAAGAGATTTTTGGCATGAAAAACATAAAAATACGGTTGATTATATAAAACACAATAATTTGTTAACACCATTTTATCAAGAAATTTTTCAAGGTGTTTACAATGTAGGACTTAAAATGTCATCATGGCAAAGTTCATGGACAAAGCATATTATAAATGGAATAAATAAAGAACTAATGGCAAAATTTGATGGTGATGAAGAAAAAGTATTTGCTTACTTAGAGAAACATCATCTATTTGATTTAGGACACAATAATATTTTAGCAGATAGATCATACTCTGCGCTTGTAAAAGAAAAAGATGAATACCACTCAAAAGCATATATACATTCTTTTAAAGAACAAACAACAGCAGTAATTGACGCACTTGAAGAGTTTGAAGAAAAATTAATAGAGCTTGAAGATGAAACTTATGGTCAAAAATGGGATTATATTTTATATATACAAAATCTTATCAAAGCCTTTAGTGAGACAAAAACACATTTATTAGTTGAAAAATGGGCAGATGTTGATAGAGCTTGGATGAAAATCAAAACTCCTATTCAAATAGGTCATCCCCTTGAATACTATGAAGACCACTTTAGAAAAGCTGTTGCTTTAGAATGGGATATAAGACTTACAAATCCAAACTTTGCACAAAATGACAATAGAGTAAATAAAATAAAATCTGCATTTTCAAAAATCTTTGAAAATACAGAAAAAACAAAAGAATACCAAGATATTTATGACTTTTCATTAAAATCTCTTGACAAAGTACAACTTTATGTTGGTCGTCCTGCCCTATTTTTTGGAGCAGAATTCAATGGACTTTTTTCAGCACAAGTTGTACCAAATGATGAAATTGTATCAAAAGAAGAAGGTAAGAAAATCTTTGCATTTGCAGATGAAATTTTACAAACAACTAGAGCTAAACCATTTTTAAAATTAAGCCAAGAAATCTTTGGAAAAGAACTTTTAACAGAAGATAGAATTTTTTTATTCAATGAAACTGATGCTTGGCATCAAGTTTATGATATTACAACAATTGGTCATGAATATGGGCATATTTTATGGTGTGATGAAGAGACTGAAACAATAATGAATAAATCAGGGAACTTTAAAAATATAGAAGAATTCAAAGCCACAACAGGAGGTTTAGTTTCATTTTTCTTAGATGATACTTCTGATGAAAGAGATTTAGAAAAACAAGTTCTAATTGATACAATAAAAAGAGCTGTTGGTTTAATTGGCTGGATGGAAGTTGATGAAGTTCAACCATATTATTGTGAAGGTTTAATTCATCTAAATGCTCTTTTTGATTCTAAAATTTTGGATTGGCGAGAAGAAGAGTTGATAATTAATATTACAGCTAATAGATATGATGAGTTAAAAAATTGGTATATAAAAAACTATACTAAATTAGCAATCCATTATTTAAATAAAAAAGATGCAACAGAATTTTTAAATAACTTTGTAGTAAAAAATGGTAAATATTTTATGCCAAAAGATACAAAAATAAATTCATTTGTAAAATACTATTTCAAAAGATACCAAGAAATTGGTCAAGAATTAGATATTGAAGATAAAAAAGAAAACTATATAAAATAAGAGATTTTAATCTCTTATTTTAATACTAGGACTAATATTCTCCCAATTTTCCATTAACTCTTTTTCTAACGTAAACTTATCTTTTGAACTTGCTAAATCATTATAAGCATATGGTGTTACAACCATCAATCCACCTTTTAAAAGTGAAGAGAAAGTATTTGTTTGTATCTCTGAATCACCAAAAATTGAAAATTTAAACTTAAATCCACTTATATCATGAAAACTTGAATTTGTACGAACTAGATGTTTATATTTATTGTAAATTAAACAATCTAATAAGACTTTTGTTCCATCAAAACTAAGGTCAACTTTATTTACTTTTCCTATTTGCACATTTTTATAATATATTGGAGCATCCACATTTACACTAGAAGGATGTAAAGATATTACTTTTAGAATAATTCCATTTTCAGCTTTTTTTATATCTTCCAAAGAATTAGCACCTGTAAAACTTCTAAGGTGACGTTTGTTTTTTGAACTTATTACTCCAATGTTAATTGGCATAATTGATGAACCTACATTTTTTATTTCATTTAGTGATATTTTTGGCTTTTTAAGATAAAAAAGAGTTCCTTTTTTTGTAAACTTCTTAATATCTTTTGATATTTGAACTTTTACTAAAACTCTACTTTTAGAAATCAAAGATATATCTGTAACTTTTCCTACAATTACACCTTTATAAGTAAGTTTTGAAAATTCTGTTTTTAGTCCTTCTACATCATCAAAAATAATACTAATTGTATTTGAAGAGTTTTTCATAGCATTTTTTGAAGCAAAAATCTGAGGTCTTTTATAAACTTTTTTTGAAGAATTATCAAGATTAATTGAGCCATTTAAAAAAGATGAAAAATTATCTACTTCAAATAAAATACCACTTAAACTTGCATCTAATTTTAATACACCTTTTTTATAAAAGCTACTATTTTTTGTAATATATTTTTTATACTTAGAGTAAATAAACATTTTAACTTCAGAGCTCTTATCATTAAATTTTATTGATTTTACAAAACCAATTTCATGGTTTTTATAATTTATTGATTCCTCTTTTTTTATCACAAAACTATTATCAAAATACGCCTTTACATAAAACCCTTCGGTTTGAACTCTTTTTATGCTTTCAACATCTTTATAAGAGCTATAAAGCTTAAAATTTTTCTTTGTAAGCTTTGCCTTTCTTTGTACATCAACAAGAGAAATAGCTCCATCAAGCAAAGGTTTTAATCCTATATTATTTATATTTAAATCCAAATTTTTAAGCTCTATAAGTTTTGAACTCATATCATAAAACAGTGTTTTATCGTTTACAAGATTTTTGTATTCTTTTTTTATTAAAGCTCTTATTTTTACTTTTTTATAATCTTTAGTTAAAGCATAATCTAAAACTTCTCCAATTACGATATTCTTAAAATATATTTTTGATTTATTTGATATTGAATTAAGAGTCTCACTATAAAAAGTAATCAAAAGATCATCTGTTAATAATTTATCTTTATCATTTTTATTTATCTCAAAGAAAAATGATGGCTTGCCTTTTTCATACTTTATTGAAATATATTTTCCACTTACTACTGTCCCTAAATTTTTAACTCCATCAAGTCCAACTTGAACTTCTTCTAATACTAATTTACTTTTATTTGTTAATAAATAATTATAATTTTCATATACATAAGCTTTGGCAATAACACTATTTGAAGACAAATGTAATTCACTTATTTTTCCAACTTCAATACCTTTATACATGATACTTGTATCTTTTCCAATACCTTGAGCATCTTCTACTTTTATATTTAAAAAAGTCTTTTCTTTTAAATCTTTTTCATCCTCATAAAGAACATAATAGTCATCTTTAGACATTTTTTTAGCATCTTTTTCTAAAGTTTGAACAGTAATTCCACCAACAAGAGCTGAATATAAAGAGCTAAGTTCTAAACTCAAACCTCCCGCTCCAAAGCTCACTTTTAAAGCTTTATTCATTATAAAGACAGAACTTTCATTTACCAAATCATTATATCTATCATAAATATAAGCTTTTAAATAAACATTTTCATTTTTAAATTCTTTTGAAACTATTTCACCTATTTGGAATTTGTTAAAAAATACAGGAGTCTCAACCTCAACTAAATCAGCTCTTGTAGATAAAATTGATACATAATATCCCTTTGCGTCTAAATCAAAATTTGGTTTACTATCTAAACCTACAAAGCTGTATTTTTCTTTTATTTCTCCTGTCTCTTTTATTTTTTCAAAAGGTGGGACAACTTCAATTTTATTTCCACTTAAAATAGTACTTAGTCCTGAAATTTTTGTAAGAGAAACAATTGGTTTTTTTATCCAAAACTTTGCGCCTTGGGAGGCAACATATTTAGATACATTACTTTTTACTAAAATATTAACTTTGAAACTATTTGAATTTTTTATATCTATTTTTGTAACTTTTCCTAGTTCTAATCCTCTATATTCTAAGGAAGTAACACCCTCTTTTAATCCTTCAGCACTTTTAAAAACAACTGTAATATTAGTACCTTTTTTGGTATAACTTTCATAAGCAATCCAAGATAAAATTGCAAAAACAATTAATGGTAAAATCCAAATAAAAGAGATAGATTTATTTTCTTTTACTTCTGCTTTATAGACTACAGTTTCTATATTTTTATTCTCTATTTTCTCTTGGCTCATCCCAAATAATCCTTGTATCAAATCTATGTGCAGCAATCATTGTAAAAACTACAACTAAAGCAAAAGATGTGGCTGCGATTCCACCTTTTATATTAAATATTTCATCCAATTGTACAATAGAGGCTAAAATAGCAACAACATAAATATCTATCATAGACCATTTTCCTATGGTTTCAATAAAATAAAAAATTTTTACTTTTGTTTTATTCTTCAATCTTGTATTAATAATCAAAGTGCTAAAAATAAAAAGAAGACCTAAAAGTTTTATTAAAGGTATTATAACACTAGCAGTTAAAATTACAAAGGCTATAAAATAATCCCCATGACTCAAAAATGAAATAATACCTTCTATAATAGTACTTCCTTCTTCCACCCCTAATTGTGAAACTTCCATCATTGGATAAATCATTGCAGGAATAAAAAGAAATAAAGCTGTTAATACTAAGGCAAGTGATATTTGCAAAGAGTTTTTAACTCGTCTTCTAACTGTATGATTACATTTATTGCATTTAAAAGAAGTATAGTCTTCCTTTTCATAAACTTTATGACAATTTTTGCAAGAGACTAGTATCATTTTTACTCTAATACCGATTTAATATCAAACTTCTTATTTGACATATAAAACATAAAAATATATGCTAACATTATATAAAAACCTATATCAAATCTTGTAGTCGAAATCATTCCTAAAAGTTTTATATAAGTAACTATAATACTTACAACAAAAACCTCTATAAAACCCCAAGTTTTAAAAAAATGAAAACTATCAAAAAGAATTCTTTTAGAAATAGGTTTTCTTTGCATAGAGTTTTGTATGAAAGCAAAGATTATTACAATTGAGTTTAAAATAGGAGCTAAAATAATTGTAAAAAAAATCAATAAAGAAACAAAAATAAAATCTTGTTCAAATAAAATTAGGAAACTACTAAAAAGTGTTGATTTTAACTCTGTACCATTTAAAGATAAAGTAATAAGGGGATAAATATTTAATAAGATAAAAAGAAGTAAGGCTGTTATAGCATAATACAAAGAATCAAGGCTGTGAAAGCTCTTATATTTTAATTTACTACCACACCTAGGGCATTTTATTTTTTGCTTTAAAGAGTCCTCTTTTTTGACAAAAAGTCCGCAATGATAACACTCTATTATATTATTCATATTCTTTTAAATTCATTATAACTAGCCTTTGGTACTTTTTGAATTCTTATTCCATCTCTTATTTGTATTCTATTGATTTTTATATTGTTTTGATATTGTAAATATTATATTTAATTTTCTGTTAAAAGTGATTTAAAATATAATTAAAGCCAAAATATTAATTTTTAAAAGTAATTAATATATTTATACATTTCATAAACAAAGAAACTATAAGTTATTAAAAAATTTAAAAGGTAGATAAAAAATGCAATATACTATTACAGAAGCACAATTAGGACAAAGACCTCAAGTTGAACTTCCTAATCCTAAGATTTTGGAACATCTTGGGGAAGAAGG
Organism: Halarcobacter sp.; assembly: GCA_030145305.1. Classification (GTDB taxonomy): domain Bacteria; phylum Campylobacterota; class Campylobacteria; order Campylobacterales; family Arcobacteraceae; genus Halarcobacter. Next base: position 256,719 of record JAQYVX010000002.1, read on the forward strand.
TATGAGAAAAGTAGTATCAGATCATTATGATTTATTAAAACAAAGCAATATTAGAGGATTGTTTCCTCCTTCTGAAAAAGGTTTTGAAATGGCAAAACAACATTCATCAGATTTTTTTATACAAATTTGTGGAGGAACTAGACATTTTGATAAAAATAGAGGAGCACCACGAATGGTAGGACGTCATGCACCTTTTAAAATAACAAAAGAAGCTAGAAGAATTTGGTTAGAATCATATATTATGGTTTTATCTGGTCTTGATATGAGTGATGAGTTAAAAGAATCTTTTTGGAAGTATTTAGATATTTTCTCTATTTGGATGGTAAATAGTGTAGATGAAGCTTAAGGTAAAAGTACCTTAAGCTAATCATTTATATATTATTTTTTATTAGTAACGATTCCTGGAGCTTCTTTAGTTCCTATATAGTCACTTACTTCACTATTATATTTCAAATATGCAAAAATAGCTCCTACAACTAAACAAAAAATCACAACTAATCTTACTATATTTCTTTTTTCTTTTGATTCGGTTCCCTTATAATCGTCAATCTTATCTAAAGATAATTCATCATCCATATTACTTTTCATGATAACTCCTTTGTATTTTTTTAGACTATAACAAATTTGAACTTAAAACAATAATTATAAGATGAACTTATAATATCGAAACCATTATTTGATTTACAGTTACCGCTATTTCTTTTATATCTTTATTCTCTTTTGACATAAAAGTATCTAAATTATCTCTTACTTTATAAAAAGTTTCTTTTCTATTATTTATAAAGTTTGAAAATGCAACTTCTGGTTCTTCATCTTTTCTTTGGAATTCTAATATCGATTTTGTATAATGAACTACTATAAATTCTATAAATTGTAAAACCTGATTTCTTAAAATCATATCATTTGGAGATGTGATTTCAACTTTATTTAAAGACATAATAATTTCAAAAATATTAAATTCATGGATTAATGAATAAAACAAGACTACAACATCTTTAAAGGAATGATTCGTATTTGATTTAATAACAATAGCAGGTACTGCAAATCTTAAATAATCAATTACTGAGAAAAATTGATTAAAGTCAGTATCATCTTCTATTAGAACTTCAAGTTTTTTGCTATTTACTTGAGATAAAAGAGAGAATAATTCTTCTTTATGATCTAACATATGAGCACTATCTAATTGATTTCTCTTTAAATATTTAACCATCCATCTTGTACTAGCATATAAAGTATATTCAAGTTTTGAAAGTAAACTATATTGTTTCTCAACATCCATAATATAGTCTTGTGCATATATTTTTTCTCTTATTTCTTTTACTCCGAACAGTTGTTTGGCAACTAAATAAGATTTGATTTTTAATAAAAATCTTTCTACACCTAGTTTTTCAAAATCACTAATAAAAGTACAGCCTTGTCCATTTATTACAATATCTGCAATTTTTGTTGCAATTATTTCACGTTTTAAAGGATGATTTAAAAGTTCATGTTCATATGCTCCCACAAATGATTTAGGGAAATATCTATATAAATATTGTAAAGCAAAAGGTTCATCAATAATAGTTGATTCTAAAAGTAATTTTTTTACAAAAATCTTTGAATATGAAAGTAATGAACAAAGCACAGGACGTACTATTGAACCTTCCATATCAATGATGTCATTTATATTTTCATCTTTTGGAATAAAAAAAGAACTTCTATCAAAGGCAACAACATTATTTTCTAAAACTCTTATTACTTTTAAGAAGTTATTTAAATATTTTCTTGAAAATCTCTCATCACTTGATATAGTTAAAGATTGATTATAGTTACTTTGTAAAATCAAAGTTACAATTTGTTCAGTTAAAGAGTGAAGAATATTACGAGATTCCTCTTGACACATATTTTCATGTGATGAAATATTATTTAATAATATTTTTAAGTTTACTTCATGATCTGAGGTGTCAACCCCAGCAGCGTTATCAATACCATCAATATTAATTCGACCTCCTGCTAAAGCATACTCTATTCTTGCTTTTTGAGTAAAACCAAGATTTCCACCTTCTGATACAATTTTTGCTTTTATATCTTTTGCATCAACTCTTACTGCTTCATTTTGTTTATCACCTATATCAAGTGAATTTTCATCACTAGCTTTTACATAAGTTCCAACTCCACCATTAAATAATAAATCAACTTCCATAGTAAGTAACATAATACATAGCTCTTCACCACTTACTGTTTTTTTATTAGTTTTAACTAGCTTTTTAATTTCACTGCTTAATTCAATCTCTTTTTCACTTCGTAAAAATACTCCTCCACCTTTTGAAATAAGAGAAGTATCATAAGCACCCCAGCCACCTTTAGTTGATTCAAAAAGTCTTTTTCTTTCAATATAACTTTTTTCTAAATCAGGAGTTGGATCAATGAAAATTTCTCTATGCCCAATAGCAGCTAAAAGTTTAAATTTATCAGACTCAATAAGTCCATTTCCAAAAACATCTCCACTCATAGAACCAATTCCCATAACAGTGATACTTTCCTTGTAAATATCAATCCCTTTTTCTATAAAGAATCTTTTTGTTGCCATTAAAGAACCTCGAGCTGTAATCCCTAAATCCTTGTGACCATAACCATTTGAACCACCACTTGCAAAAGCATCACCTAGCCAATATCCACGACTTATTGCAATTTCATTTGCTATATCACTCATAGCAGCAGTTCCCTTATCAGCTGCAACTACAAAATACGGATCATCACCATCATAAGCTATAATATTTTTATCTTTTACAATTTCATCATTTATTCTATTATCTACTAAATCAAGGTTTGCATTAATATACATCGAATAAATTTCTTTAAAATACTCTTTTGTAATAGTTGCCGAAGTTTTATTTATTACAAAACCACCCTTTGAACCATCTGGAATAATAATAGAGTTTTTCCCTTCTTGTGTAATCATTAATGATTTTACTTCTTGTCTATAATCATCATGTCTATCACTCCATCTTAATCCACCTCTTGAAATATTACTCATTCTTAAATGAATTCCATAAAAATCCGGATGATAAATAAAATTTTCTAAGTTTGGTTGTAAACCTTTTAAGTTATAAGAAAAGCTTTTAGTATCAATTTTAAGAGCAATTGTCTCTTTATTTAAAAAATAATTTGTTCTTAATAAGCACTTTAAGAAAGATAAAGTAAGTTTTAAAATTCTATCATCAATAATTTGAGGAATTACTTTTATTAAATTTTCTATATCATTTTCTATTTCAGATAATTTTTCTTTTCTTTTTTCAATTTTTGGATCAAATTTAGTTAAGAAATAATTAACAAAAAGATTGGTGATAGTATGATGATTTGTTAGAGTATTAAGAATCGTTGCTGAATTTATTGCTAATACAGCTTGGTCTAAATATTCAATAAAAGCTCGAACTAATGATACTTTTCTTAAATCAAAATTTTGATTTAAAACAAGAGAAAAAACCTTTGAATGCATCATTGAAGTATCTTTTAGACAAGATACGATTAGATTTTCTAAATTCTCTTTTGCATATTCAATTCTATTAAGATCCCCACTTGATTCAATACTTAAATTAAGTTTTGAGACAAAAACTGTTTTTTTATCATTTTCAATATTATAAGTTACTTCATCAATAATCATAAATCCAATATCATGTAAGATAGGAGTAACAGAGGATAAAAACAGTTGATATGTAGAATAAATCTTTATACTTTTTGTTTTATTATTATCGACTATTTGTATTACAACTATTTCATTTTGAACACGATTAAATAAATCTTGTGAAATATCTAAATCTTTTGCTGTTAAGAGTTGAGAACAAACTGCATTTATATCAGAGGATGTTGTAGCCATTGAAGATCCTTTTCATTTTATCTATCTAATACTACTATTTAAATATTAAGGTTTTGTTAAAAATATATAAAAGTATAATTTTATTATGATGTTATTTTATATTTTTTTGCATTTAATAATTTCATTATATCTTGAGTTTTAATTTCTATATCAAGGCCACGTTTACCACCACTTACATAAATAGTTTCAAAAGAAAATGCACTTTGATCAATAACTGTTCTTAATTTTTTTTTCTGTCCTATTGGTGAAATTCCACCTAATAAGTAACCTGTACTTTTTTGAGCCTCATTTTTATCGGCCATTTTTGCATTTTTTGAATCTAAGACTGTAGCAATATTTTTTAAGGACATTGAGCAATTTACAGGAATTAATCCCACTGCTAGTTCTTTTGGATTTAACTCAACTAAGAGAGTTTTAAATACCCTATTTTCATCAAGTCCTAATTTTTGGGCAGCTTCTAAACCATAATTAGTACAAGCTGGGTCATGTTCATATTTGTGTATTTTAAAATCACATTTATTCTTTTTTAGTAAATTAATTGCTGGTGTCATTTTAGTTTAAACTCTTTTATAATTTTTTCTTCGCCATTTATAATTATAGCAATTTTATGTAAACCTTTATAATATTTTCTTGTTGTAACTGTTCTAAAACTCTGATATTTTTTAAATGATTTATTTTTTTGATTTATTTTATTTTGGCTTAACATGAAAATTTTTCTAGATAAAATTCCATTTGCTTTTTGAAAATCTATCGCATATTCAATTCTTACATTTCCTATTTTATCATTTGTAGTTTTTAAATCAAATGAAAAATTTAAATTTTCTTCTAATATTACTATTTTATCTACTTCAAAATTTTCTACAATTAAAGCAGAATCTTTTTTATATCCAAAAAGTTCTAGTATATTTTTATTTCCTGCTTTTAAAAGTGTCCTAGAAGCATGTTTACAAATCCAATCTAAATTTTTAGAATAGCCTAAATTCTCTTCTACAAATTTTATCACTTTTTCTGGATTATCTTTTGAAATATCATTTAGATTATTTGCAACAGATTTTCGAACATACATACTTTCATCATTCTTTAAAAGTTCTAATATTTCAAAAACTAAATCTGGATTCTTTTTAAAAGAAGCTAAAGCTATTCCCCAAGGGAGTCTAGGACGACAACCTTCACTTGCTAACCTTCTTACATGTTCATCTGAACTTTTAGCCCATTTTATAAACTCTTGCATAGTCTCTTTTTTATATTTAATTATAAAATGTCGAATAGCAAACTCAGAACTTGAATCAACAGTAAAATATTCTAAAGCATTAAGAGAAGTTTCTAAATCATCTAAACCGTAAACCTCAACATAATCAGGCAATACCATAGATTTTAATCCCATAGATACTTCAGTAGAAAAATGTTTTTTTACTTTTTTTAAAATCTTTACTGTTTGTTTATAATTCAAGTCCAAAAAAGGATGAATAGAAGAAGAGATAAGTCTCATTCTATCTTTTAATTCTAAATCTTCAAGTGTTGATAAAACAAAACTTTTATATTCATCTTTTTTGAAACTATTGTCATATTTATGAATATTATTTGCAAACTCTTCTACAAGTTCTTTGTTGAATAAATTTTTGAAAGGTTCTGCCATCTTCTCTCTTTTTTAAACTATTATAGATATTAAATCAATTACACTTATATCTATCTTATAAATACTTTATTTAAACTCTTTATAAAGCTCGATTATCTCTTCTTTATTCAGTTCTCTTTGTACTTTGTCACTTTGTTTCTTAATTAAAAGACCAAACTCTATAGATGTTTTTTTGTCTAAATTATCTCCAAAAAACTCACTTATTATAAAACTTATTCCTCCTTTTCCTGATTGGGAATTTACTCTAATTACATTTTCATATCCTCTTTTTATATCTTTTGGGTCTATTGGTAAATATGGGACATTCCACACTTGGGAATTTTCTCTTCTATAAAAATCAATTCCTTTCTTGATTGCATCTTGATGACCACCACTAAAAGCTGTAAATATCATATCACCTACATAAGGATGTCTTGGATGAACTTCTAATTTTGTTTTTTCTTCATACATCTTTTTTACTTCATCAATTATTGATAACTCTAGTTTGGAATCAATTCCTTGGGAATGTATGTTAAAAGCTAAATTTATTAAATCTAAGTTTCCAGCTCTCTCGCCATTTCCAAATAATGTTCCCTCAACTTTATCTGCCCCTGCTAAAATTGCTAATTCTGTAGAAGCTACGGAAGTTCCTCTATCATTATGAGGATGGACGCTTACAATTATTGATTCTCTATTTTCTAAGTTATTACACATCCACTCTATTCTATCAGCATAAATATTAGCAATACAAGCCTCTAAAGTATTTGGTAAGTTAATTATCATTTTATTTTTTATTGATGGATTTACTATTTTAATTACTTCATTACATATTTTTACAGCAAAATCTAAATCTGTTTGTGAAAAGCTTTCAGGAGAATATTGATAAGTAACTTTTCCTTCAAAATCCTTTGTTAAATCAATTAAGTATTTCATTGACTCAACTGCCATTGAAATTATCTCTTCATCACTTTTTTTAAATACTACTCTTCTTTGAAATTCATTTGTTGGATTATATAAATGAAAGATTCCATTTTTAACGCCCTTCATAGCTTCAACACTTTTTTTAATCCATTCTTTTTTTGCAGGAATTAAAATCTGAATTGAAACATCTTCAGGGATTAAATTCTCTTGGATTAATTTTCTTGTGAAATTAAAATCCGTATCACTAGCACTTGGATAACTAACTTCAATTTGTTTAAGTCCCATTTTTACTAAAAAATTAAAATACTCTAATTTTTCTTCTATTCCTAAGGGATTCACCAAAGCTTGATTTCCATCTCTTAAATCTACACTACAATAAATTGGTGCTTTTGTAATTTGATTATCGGGCCATGTTCTATTGAAATTTTTGACAATAGGATATTGTTTATATTTTTTATAAGTCATTTTATTCTCCATGATTTTATATATTTTGCAAGGTATTGCGACAAGAAATGATAAATTTTAGTTTTAAATTATTTAGAGAGTAAGAGATAAAGTTGAAGTAAGTAGTTTGATATTTGAATATGATAGCTTTTAGTTTTTACACTATTCATGATTTCTCCTTTTATTTACCTAAGTATATAAAATAAAAAAAATTAAATCTTGTACAAAATTAACATTTGGGGGAAATATGTTTTTGATACTCTTTTGGTGTAATTTGGAAAATTCTTTTAAAACTTCTATTTAAATGGCTTTGATCAAAAAAACCACTGTTTTGTGTAACTTCAAGAATAGACATATTTGAAGATAAAAGATCTTTTGCTTTTTGTACTTTTTTATTTAAAATATAAGAGTGTATTGGCAAACCAAACTCTTTTTTAAAAACCCGAATTAAATGAACTGCTGTTAAATCAAATTGTAAAGCCAAGTCATCTAAAATAATATCATCAAGAAAGTTATCATCTAAATACTTTTTTATACTTAGAGCCAAAGTTGATTCTATTTTGGGGTCTAATTCTTTAAATTCAAAAGAAAAGAAGGATAAGCAAAAAGAAAAAAACATCTCTTCTTTTTCAAGTAAAGAGCTCTTTTTATTTAATAAATAATCACACATTTTTATAAAACTTTTATAAATATTCTTATTTTTTAAAATTTCATAAGCAGATGTAAAAACAAAATCAATAGTTTCTAAATACTCTTTTTTTAAATATAAAACATAACTATCTTTTACTTGTTTATTAATACTTGCAAAATGAGGAACACCACTATTTATAATAAGAATTTGATTTGGTAAAAGTTCTAAGGTAGTATCATTAAAAATTAAATTTAGGGAGCCTTTTTTTATAACCGCTATTGTTAACTCTTCATGTGTATGAGTTTTTGAACAAGGAGTTACATCCTCTAAGTACAAAAGTTCAATAAAATTTAATTTATCATTTTTAAAAATATTTGATTTCATAAGAAATTTCATAAAACAAAACCCTAAAAGGTTTTGTTTTATTTATCGCTATTTACGCAAAAGCAGGTTGTAAGAAAGGAATAATTTGTTTTTTTCTAGATAAACATCCATCTAGCCAAACTTTTCCATCTTCTAGTTTTATATCAAATGCTTTTTCAAAAATTGATGTATCTTTTGAAGAAACTAAAACTTCACTTCCTTCTTTTATAATATCAGTTAAAATTAAACATGCTGTATGAAGATTATTTTCTTCTCTTAAAGCATCTAAATCAGCTTGAAGTTCTGCTTTTATATTATCAAATAAGCTTAAGTCAATAACTTCTAATTGTCCAATTCCTACATCATTTCCATGCATATCAAAAGGCTTATAATCTCTTAAAATAAGTTCTCTTACTGGAACTCCTGCAACTGCTGATTTAACAGTAAACATTTCCATTCCAAGTGCTGCAAAATCTTCGACACCAGCAATTTCTGCTAATTCTCGTACTATTTTAATATCAATATCTGTACAAGTTGGCGATTTAAAAATTACAGTATCACTCAAAATTGCACACAACATAACTCCTGCAATATTAGCTGGAATTTCTACACCATGATAATCATACATTTCTTTTACAATTGTGTTTGTACAACCAACTGGTCTAATCCAACACTCCAAAGGAGCAGAAGTTGTAATATCACCTAGTTTATGATGATCAACAATACCAACAACAGTTGCTTCATCTAAATCTTTTGGAGCTTGACCACGATCTGAGTAATCAGTAATAAAAAGTTCACATCCTGCAAACTCAGTCTTAAGAAGAGGTGCTTCAAAACCAAATTTATCTAAGATAAATTGTGTTTCTGGACTTACGGGTCCTTGTCTTGCTGGAATTGCTTCCTGTCCAATTTTATTTAAAAGATACGATAATGAAATCGCTGAACAAATAGAATCTGAATCAGGAGTTGTATGTCCACATGTATATATTGCCATTATTAATTTTCCTATTATTTTTATATCTACTTTTAATTCCAATTTATAAAAAATTAGTAAATGTAGTAAATTATGAAAAGTACAAAAATTGTACCTCAAATTTCTAATATTTTATCTAAAGTTTTGTTATGATACTTTTAAGTATCGAAATTATATTTTAAGGAGAAAAAATGATTAGTAAAAATTTACAAAAAGCTTTAATAGAACAGTTAAATAAAGAGTTTCATTCTGCATATATTTATTTAGGAATGAGTGCATATAGTTCAAAAGAGGGATTTAATGGGGCATCATCTTGGTTCTTAATTCAATATCAAGAAGAAGTAGCACATGGAATGAAATTATTTAAATATCTTGAAGATCAAAATGTAGAGATAACTCTTCCTGAAATAAAAAGTGCAAAAGTAGAATATAAATCACTTTTAGATGTATTTAAAAAATCTTTAGCTCATGAGCAAGCTATGTCTAAAAATTTAAATAATTTATCGGATATTGCAATGCAAGAAAAAGACCATGCTACATATAATTTACTTCAATGGTATGTAACAGAACAAGTTGAAGAAGAAGCAACAGTTGGTGAGATTATTGACCATATAAAACTTGTTGGAGATAATGGATACGGACTTTATACTATTGATAAAGAGTTAGCAACTAGAAGTTTTGGAAATCCTACTATATAAAATAAATAAGAGTTTTTTACTCTTATTTATTCTTTAATTAAAAATTTACCTATTGATTTATCTTTTACAAGTTTTGAGGCATCAACTACTACGCCATGCATTGCTAAATAAATTCCATCTTCGATATCAGCACTTAAAAAACCTAAAGCTTGGGAAAAATTCATTGTAGCTTCAACTTCATCTATACTCATAGGAATCATAGCTGCTGTGAAAACGATTTTTCTATTTGTAATTTGAGTTTTCAAGAATGCTGACGTTAAATCAACAGTATCAGTTCCATGAATAATTATGATTTTATCATTTGTACTTTGTTTAACCGCATCTGTTATAATTTGTCTATCTTCATCTGTCATATCTAAACTATCTTTTGAAACTATATTTTTAATCTCAAACTCTACATTATGACAAGAAGAGATTATCTTATCAAGTGCTTTATTATCTTTTGGAACTTCTAACGCTCCTTTTATTGGATTATATCTTTTGTTAAAAGTACCACCTGTATTTATTATAGTTACTTTCATAATATCTACTTCCTTAAATTAATTTTTTTCTTTTAGTACATATCCCTCTTGAGGAATATTTTTTATTATATTAACAGGGATTTTTGCACGTAATTCTTTAATAAAAGATTTTAGTGCATGGCTTGTCATTTCTTTGCTAGCCCATAACTCTTCTTCTATATCTAAATAAGACAAAATCATACCTTTTTGGTTATATAAAAGTTCTAAGAACTCTTTTTCTCTTTTTCTTAAAAGTATAGGCTCTTCATTTTTATATATTAATTCTCTTTTTTGTAAATTAAGCTGTAAATCTTCTGCTAGAAGAATTGGTTCATTTGCTTTATCCAAATATTTAAGAAGTGCTTCATTTAATTTTTTTAAATTCAAAGGTTTTAAAATATAATGATTAATATTCAAATTTATTAATTCCATTAAATACTCTTCATTTGAATATGCTGTAAGCATAATTATAGTTGTAAGGGAATCATCTTTTCTAATTTTTCTTACAAGTTCAACACCATCACAATTTTTCATATGAATATCACTTAAAATGATTTTTGGCTTATACTCTAAATACATTTCATAAGCTTCTTGTCCATCACTTGCTTCATAAACCTCATTGAAATAATACTTTAAAGTATCTACAACAACTTTTCTAATACCCTCTTCATCTTCAACACATAAAATAGGTATATTTTTTAACTCTTCTAATAAAATATCATTCATATTTTCCTACTTCTTCTATTAATACTATTTTGAAAACAGCACCTTCATTATCATTTTTAACACTTAACTCTCCACCCATATTTTTTTCAATAATTAATTTTGAAATATAAAGACCAAGCCCAGTTCCTTTTGAAGAATCTTTTGTAGAGTAATATGGATCAAAAATCAAATCAAGATTTTCTTCTTTTATTCCACCAGCATTATCTTTTATAGTAATTATTGAATTTATGCCAAAAGATTCAATGACTAGAGAAATTTTTGGTTTTTTTATCTTCTTTTCTACTAAAACATCTTTTGCATTTGCTATAAGATTTAAGATAACTTGTGAAAATTCAGTTGGATAACCAAAAAATTGCTTATTTTCTCTAATATCTAATTCTAATTTTATGGAACTATCTTCTAGAGAAGCAGTTACCAAACTAATAGCTTTTTTACAAGAATCCAGTATGTAAAAGTTTTCTTTTACCTTATCAGGTTTATAAAAATTCCTAAAATCATCAATAGTATTTGACATAAACTCAATCATTTTATCACTTCTTTCAATTGAGTTTAAGATATGTTTGTCATTTACTTTTTTAAATCTAGTTGCAGTTTCTAACTCCATTAAAATACCAGAAAGTTCACTTAATGGCTGTCTCCATTGATGTGCAATCATTGAAATCATAGAACCCATTCTTGCAAGTTTTGATTGCTCCAAAATAGCCTTATCTTTTCTTTTGGCTTCTTTTATACCTTCTTGCACCTCAAAAGCTAGATTTTTATTTAATTTTTGGAGTTTATGCTCTTCATTTTTAACTTGTTGTTTATATTTTTTTACAATATCATTTATAATGGAAATCATTAAAAATGAAAAAAGTGTCATAAAAACAAGTAATGAAATAGTTAAGACAAGCATAAAGTCTTTAAACTCATTCTCTCTTTTTATAAACTCTTTTTTAGTTTTTAAAACTATTTTTTTTATATTTTCATTAATATTTTCATTAATATTTTCATTAATGTTCTTATTATTTAAATCACTTTTTTCTAAATATATTTTTTTATACTTTTCTACATCATATTCTAAATTTTCATTTGAAAGTTTCAAATAATAAGAAACTGAGAAAAATGATAAAAATAATATACTAAAAAAAGGAATAATAATAGTAAAAAAAGGAATTCCTTCTTTATTAAACATTTGAAAACCTTTGTTGTTATCTAGTTTAATATCATGTCCTATTTTTACTTAAAATTACTAAAAGCATAAGTTTTAAACTTATGCTTTGTTTTTTTCTCTTTCATCATTAATATTATCAACAATCTCTTTCCAAGTATATTTATCAATTTTAAATTCACTATAATCTTTGTATCTTAAAACTGGTTTTTTTCCTTCTTTTAATTGTCTATCATAACCTTTAATAAGTTGAAGAACAGGTTTATATAATATGGCAATAACAACTAAGTTAATAACAGCTAATAATCCCATAGTTAAATCAGCAAAAGAGAAAATTGAAGTTAAATCTTGGAATGAACCCCAAACGATTAAAGCAATTGCTAATATTCTAAAAATATTAAAAGCTGTTGCATTCCCTTTTATAAAAAAGTTAAGAGAATTTTCTGCTAAATAATAGTTATATAACATTGAAGAAAAACCAAATAAAAATAAAGCAATAGTTACAAAATATCCACCTAAAGGACCAATATGCTCAATTAAAGCATTTTGAGTAAGTAATACTCCTTCAATACCGCTAACACCTGGAGTATAAACACCTGATAAAAGTATAATAAATGCTGTACAAGAACATAAAATAATCGTATCAATAAATACTGAAAAAGATTGAACAATTCCTTGTTGAACAGGATGTGCTACATAAGCAACTGCTGCAACATTTGGAGCTGAACCAAGTCCTGCTTCATTTGAGAACATTCCTCTTTTCGCACCTTGTAAAATAACAGCACCAATTCCTCCACCAATTGCCGAGCTTGGACTAAATGCTTCAGTTACAATCATCGTTATTAAAGAAGGAATTTCACTTATGTTTAAAGCAATTATAACAATTGCAATTAATAAGTATCCAGCAGCCATAATTGGAACAATAACTTCTGAGAATCTACTAATTCTTTTAATACCACCAAAAATAGCTAAGGCAAAAACTACAGTCAAAATAGAACCTGTTATCCAAGTAGGAATATCAAATGAAGATTGAAATGAAGTTGTAATAATAAAAGATTGAGTTGCATTAAAAGCAAAACCAAATGTAATCATAAGTAAAATTGAAATTATAACACCAAGCCATCTTTGTCCTAAAGCTTTAGTTACATAATAAGCTGGCCCACCTCTATAAAGACAAGAGTCTTCTGCATCTTTTTCTTTATACAATTGGGCTAAAGAACATTCAAAAAAACTTGTACTCATACCAATAAGACCAATAATCCACATCCAAAAAACAGCACCTGGACCACCTAAAGTAATAGCAACTGCAACACCTGCAATATTTCCACCACCAACACGACCTGCGACACTTAACATAAGTGCTTGAAAAGAACTAATATGTCCTTGTTTATCGTGAGCTGTATCTCTTAAAATATTGAACATTTTAAAAAAATATCTAAACTGTACAAATCTTGAACTTATTGTAAAAAATATTCCTAAAGCTGGTAGTAAATATATTAATATATTTCCCCAAATAAGATTATTTAAGAACTCATTAATTTCTGCTAACATTAAATTCTCCTTTTTTATATAAGAATTTTAGCATTGAAAAGAGGGTTAAAAGTGTGATTGAAGTGTGTGAAGAGTAAGAAAAATCTTACTCTTATTGTATTATTTAAGTTTTTTTAGAAGTTTACTAAGCCATTTTTCTGCAGATTCAACATCTTCAAATCTTTGTGATTTAGCTACTTGGTCTTGACATTCATAGAATCTAACTCTAATTCCATCTTCTACGTGATCAATTTTTGTTCTTGTAATTCTTGCAAGATTTAAATTAACTCTATCATTTAATTTTACGAACATATTCAGCCTTTATTTTATTAGTTTTTAAATTTTATTTAAAAATTATTCTAGCATTTCTACATTTACATTAATATTAAATTATAAAAGATCTTAAGCTAATTGTCTTTTCTTATATTCGTAATAGTCTTTCCTCCAATTGCATAATTATCACTTGAAACTTCATCAATAGTTACTACACAAGTTTTTTCACCACGCTTGAAAATTTCAACAAAAGCAGAAGTTAATCTTTTGGCTAATTCCTCTTTTTGTTCTTTTGTAGCTCCTCCATCTTCATGTGTCATTTTTACATTAATAATTGGCATTTTAATTTTTCTCCTTATAATTTTTTTTGCTCGTCACTCATAACAGTTTTTGAAAAAAGCAATAATACAATACCACCAAAAACTATAAAGGCAGTTAAATATAAAGCATAATCATATGAGCCATATTTTTCAATAAAATAAACTGAATAAAGTGGCGCTATAACTTGTCCTATTCCATAAGATGTAGTAACAGCTCCCATTAATACCACCGGGTTTTTAGCAGCAAGCTTTCCACTTAGATTCATAAACATTCCAACTAGTCCCACAAATGTTCCTCCAAATAAAACTCCTGAGAAAAGATTTAAATAAATATTTGAAGTCATTGTTGGTATTAAAATACCAATCATTTGAATAAATAAAGTAATTATAATTATATTTACACTTCCATATTTATGTGCTAATCTCATCCAAATAATACAAGAAGGAATTCCAGCAAGTCCAACTAAGGTCCAAGTCAAATTTCCATAGCCTTCTAAGCCTTCAAGTGAATTGATAATATCAGGTAAAAAAGTTCCTTGAACTACAAAGCCTACTCCTTCTGTAAAATAAGCCATGATAATTAAAATCACAAAAAAACTAAAAAGTGATTTATCAAATTTATGTTTTACAACTTTTGTCTTTATTTTTTTATCAAAAGATAAAATATACATAGCATAAAAGGATGCAAGGCTAGCAAAGATAGTTAAAATTATCCAAGAATCTTGCCAAGAACCTCCATTGCTTAATACAGCCCTTGAGATCAAATCTGTACTTAATATTGAAAAACCTATTCCACTAAAATGTATTCCCATTGCTTTTGTTTTATTTTCAAAACTGAGTTTTGTCATTACAATAGCAGCTCCTACTACAAAAACCATAGCAGCTGCAAATCCTGCTAAAATTCTTGAAACAAACCAAATAGTTGTATCTGTTGTAATCCCTAAAATAAGAGTTGTTAAAATAGCTAAAACTATTCCAAATCTAAAAAGAATTACTTTTTGGTTTATATCTTTTATAAACATAGAAAAAATTGAACCGCTTAAATATCCTGCAAAATTCACTGAGGCTAAGACACCTGCAAAAGTTACACTTATTTGGCTTTCAAGCATAGGAGGGAGTAAAGAAGTAAAAGCAAACCTAGCAACTCCAAGACCAATAATTACAGAAAGAATTCCTGCAATTAATATTGAAGTATTATTGTTTCTATCAAGTAATCTTAAATTCATAATTCTTTCCCTTATTTATATATATTTGACATATTATCACCTAAAGTGATAGAATGTCAAATATAAAATCGTGATAAGTGATATAAGGAAAAGTGATATGGATTCAAATTTATTAAAAGTATTTGTAGCAGTTGCCAATAATAAGAGTATTTCCCTAGGAGCTTTAGAGCTTGGCTTTGCCCAATCTAACGTTACTTCAAGAATTAAACAGCTTGAAAAATCCATTGGACTAACACTTTTTCATCGTATTCCTAAAGGTGTAATTCTAACACCAGAAGGAGAAAAACTTTTTAAGCATGCAATTGAAATTGTACACAAAGTAGAAAATGCAGTCTTAGATATGCAAAATATTCAAGAACAAAAAAAATTAATTGTAGGTTCGACTGATTGTAATGCAGCGGTGAGGATTTCTACTTTTTTAGTAAAAATTCACAAAGATTATCCAAATACCCAATTAGAACTTCTAACAGGAACAACTAGAGATATTATTCAATTAATTTTAAATTATAAAGTTGATATAGCTTTTGTAAGTGGAGAACCTTTAAATGATGAATTAATAATCTTAAAAAAATATGAAGAAGAAATTGCAATTTTGGAACCCAAAGACACAAATGCCCCAAATGTGATTTTATCTTTTAAAGAAGGTTGTGCTTATGATGAGTTTTTAAAAAACCATTACAAACGAAAAGGTGAAATTATTGAAAAAAGCTTAGCCTTTGGTAGTTTAGAAACAATTTTAGCTTGTGTAAAATCAGGTATGGGAAAAACTTTGCTTCCTACAAATCTTGTAGAAAAATTAGGATATATAGAAGATTTAAAAATTACAAAACTGGATAAAAAAACTGCTTATATACCTACTTGTTTGGTATGTAGAAAAGACTCTATTCCAAAAATTAGTGAGTATTTAAAAAAGATGGAATTCTAATAGAAAGATGAAACTGTATTATAGCTTCATCTTTATACTATTAAAAAGGCATTGAAGAAGAATCTTTCTTCTGTTTTTTAAGGATATGTTCTTCAACTACCCAATTAGCAAAAGGTATTGAGGAAGTGAAAGCTGGGCTAACAGCATTTAAAACGTGAACTGAATTATTATCAGATTCTACTACAAAATCCTGAACTAACTCTAAAGTTTTTTTATTTAATAATTGGGCCCTAATTCCAGGAGTACTCCAAGAATCAAATTTTGTATCATCCATATTTTTTGTTAAGCCCTTAGCTAAGGATTTTAAATATGTAGAGTAATATTTTTTCACTTCACTATATGCTAAACGTCTAAATCCAAAGGCATTTGTTAAAAATAGTTTTGCTTCATAATAAATTATTTGGAAAAACTCTTTTAAATTAAAATTTGAAAAACCTTTATAGTTTTCTCTCCAAAATGCAGGTATTGCAGTTGGCCCTATTTTCGCTTCATTATCTACTGTTAAAGTAAAATGAACTCCTAAAAAAGGGTTATCAAGATTTGGAACAGGATAAATATTAGTTTTAAGACTTGCTTGATTATTTTTATCTTTTAAATAAATTCCTTTAAAAGGAATAATCACAAAATTTTTTGAAAATCCAAAATCATTTGCTATTTTATCTGCATATAATCCTGCACAATTTATTATCTTTTTTGCTTCAAACTCACCTTTACTTGTTTTTATTTTATTACCCTTAGAAGATTCGTATTTACAATCTAAAATAAGTTTAACTCCCTGTTCTTGGATTACTTTTGCAAACTCTTTTGTTACTTCTTTAGGATTTACAGTTGCAGTACTTGGACATAAAAGTGCTTTTTTAAAAGTTTTCACATTTGAATAGAGTTCATCTAGTTGTTTTTCATCTAACCATTTTAGTTCAACTCCATTTATATCACCTCTTCTTTTTAACTCTTCTAAGCCTTCAACTTCTTTTGAATTTTGAGCAACAACTACTTTTTGGCAAGGATTAACACTCAAATTTCTCTCTTTACAAAAATCTTTTAATGCTTGATTTCCCTCTTTTGTGAACTTTGCTTTTAAAGAGTTTGCAGTATAATAAAAACCTGCATGCAAAACACCTGAATTTCTACCACTACTATGCATAGCAACTTCTTCTTCTTTTTCTATTACTAGAATTTTAGAATCTTGAAATCTTTGTTTTAAATTTTTTGCAATATTAAGCCCAATAATCCCAGCCCCAATAATTATATAATCATACATTTTTTTAATATCCTAACTCTTCATTTACTAAGATAATAGTTATTCTATCTTTTTCATCTGCTTTAATATATGAAAATTTATTTGCAATATTATCAAGATTGTGTCGTGGCTCTTTACCATTTATTTTTGCTAAATTATTCATTCTATCAACATTTTTTGTAGCTGCTACTTCCATTAATCTTTTAAAACCATCTTCTAAAGTATCAACTATTTTATTAACCCCAGCAACTACTAAAACTTTTTTAGGTCCAAAAATTAAAGCTGCTACTCTATTTCCACTTCCATCAGCATTTACAAGTTTTCCATCTCTTGTAATAGCGTTTGTTCCTGTTACATAAAGATCAGTTAACATTCCTTTTCTTCTTCTATTGGTATTCTCTTCCATTGTAATACCTTTTTCATACTGATTAAAAAGAGTTATCTCTTCTTTTTCTGATTTTTCTATTAGATAATCTAATAAACCAATCTCTTTTACAGTAGTTGAACCACCAAGACCAACACTCATACAACTTTTAATCATTGATGTTCCCAGAGTAAAAGCTTCTTCTTTTGTTTGTACAAAATGAACTTTGTAGCCACAATTTTCTAAGGTATTAATTAATACTTGCATATTTTTTTCCTTCTTTAAACATCATTTTATGTAATCCCATTGAAACAACAAAAATTGTCATTCCTACAATATGAGTATTGTTAATTATTCCAAAATAGCTTTCTATATCAAAAGCACTATCAGGAGTTAAAAGTAAAACAACACTTATTCCAAATACTAATCTTTCTAGAATTGGCATTTTTTTATCCCAGAATCCTTCCATAACTATTGCAAAAGCTGCAATTCCAAATAAAGCAAAGAAGAAAATTTCAAATTTTTCTATCCATGTTCCGGTTACAAGTGGAGTAAATGCAAATAATAAAGGAATAATATACATTCCTTTCCCAACTTTCCAAGATACTAAGCCAGTTTTCATTGGTGGAGTTTTAGCAATTGCAGCGGCTGCAAATGCGGCAAGACACACAGGTGGAGTTAGGTTTGAATCTTGAGATAACCAGAATATAATTAAATGTGCAGATAATAAATACATAGTAACTTCAGGAATATCAATTCCCGCACTTACAAGAGCTGCCATCTCAGGACTTAACATAAGTCCTACAAGTGCAGGAGCTGAAAGCACAGATAATACAACATAAGAAGCAGTTACAGGTAATCCCATTCCAAGCACTAAAGAGGCAATTGCTATTAAAATAATTGCTATTAAAAGTGAATTTCCTGACCATTCCATAATTAATTGAGAAAAAGTAATTCCTACACCTGATATATTTATAACTCCTACAATCACACCAACAGCAATAAGTAAAACACCAGTTACAACCATATTTTGACTTCCTAAAGCTAAAGCTTCAAGGATTTCTTTTATTCCCATTCTTTTTGTTTTTGTTAAATATGATGAAGCAATAATTGCAACAATAGCAATTCCAGCTGCGTATGTTGGAGTAAAACCATAAACTAAAAGCCCTATTAGAGTAGATAAAGGAATAATAAAATGAAAACCTTCTCTTAAAAGTGGAAGAATTTTTATATTTGTTTTACTACCTTTAATATCATTCTCTTTGGCATGAATATGAATATATACGGAGATTGAAGCAAAATATAAAATAGCTGGAAGAACAGAAACAGAAATTATAGTTACAAAGGGAATATGAGTCATTTGAGCCATAATAAAAGCTCCTGCTCCCATAATTGGAGGCATAATTTGTCCTCCTGTACTAGCTGCTGCTTCAACTGCTGCTGCAAAAGTACCTTTAAACCCTGCTTTTTTCATCATTGGAATTGTAATAGAACCTGTTGATACGGTATTTGCAACAGCAGAACCTGAAATTGTTCCCATAAGTGCAGAAGAAAAAACTGCAACATGACCAGTTCCACCTACAAATTTTCCAGCAACTGCATCTGATACGTCAACTATAAAATCCCCTGCTCCTGATTTTAATAAAAAAGCAGCAAAAAGAATAAACATAAATACATAAGTTGAAGATATTGTTGCAATTGGTCCAAAAAGTCCTTCACTTGTATAAAACATTCTATATAAAAATCTTTCATAACTCATACCTGCAAAAGCAAAGACACCATCAAATTGTTGCCCTAAAAACAATAAATAGGCTATACAAAAAACAATAATACCTGGAATAATATAACCAGTAGATTTTTTAACCATAATTGTTGCAAGTGCAATAGTAAGAGCCGCTACAATTATATCACTCATTCTCATTTGCGAGTTTGCAACAGCATATAAACTCTCTTCAAAAAGCACCATATAAAAGAAAGTTCCTAAAGAAAGAAAAGCAAAAATAAGATTTAATATACTTACTTTTTTTCCCTCATTTTCTTCTTTACTTGCTTCATATGTTAAAAAACCCAAGGAAGCTAAAAGTGCAAAGTGAGCTGAATTAAACCATAAATCACTGATTCCTCCCCAAATATTTATTCCAAAATGAAATAATGAAATAAAAATAGCATAGACAAAAGTAATCTCTTTAAAATATTTTATAGTTATCATAATATTATCCTTGAAATTGGTAAATGAGTATTTTATAAACTATCTAAACAATATATAATCACTTAGATAGTTTATAAATATCTAGTCCTTTTAAGAAGAGAAAAAACTCTTCTTAAAATTTAAATTTTAATTAGCTAATAAAGAGCTAGGGATATTAATACCTTTTTCTTTATAGAATCTTGCAGCACCTGGATGTAAAGGCATTGGTAAACCAGCAATTGCTTTTTCTAAAGACATAGCTTTTGTTGCTTTATGAACTGTATTTAAGAATGGTAAGTTTTCATAAATAGTTTTAGTCAATAAATAAACAGTCTCTTCAGGAGTATCTTTTGTAACAACCAATAAATTTGGTTGTGCAATTGTATTTATATCTTTCATTTGACCTGGATAAGTTCCCACTTTAATTGTAAAAGGAGTCCATACCGGATAATTACTATTAATAGTTTTTAAATCACCTTCACTAAAATCAAGTACTTTGATTTTGTCATTACCTATTGATGCAAAAGCATTAGTAACAGCAGATGTTGGAGGTCCTGATGGAGTTGTCATACCTTGAACTTTTCCATCTTGTAGTGCAGTTGAACTTGGAGTATAACCTAAATATTGTAAATCCATTTTATTATAATCAATTCCTAAAGAACCTAAAATAGTTTCAGAAGAGACTCTTGAACCTGAACTTCTTCCACCAATAGAGAATCTTTCATTATAAAGATTTTTAATATCTTTAATATTTCCAGTTTTAGCGTAATCTGATTTAATAGTAAATTGTTCAACATTTTGCCATAACATAGAAATAGATCTTAAGTTTTTCTTAGGATTTCCTTCATATTTAGCTTTTCCTTGCCAAGCCATTGAACCAAATAAACCTTGTAAAATTGCAAAGTTTACTTCACCTTTATCAAGCATATCAACATTTTCATTACTTCCAGCAGAGGTAATAGCTGAAAAAGTAAGTTTACTTGTTTTTGCCAATTTTAAAGATGCAATAGTTGCAATCCCAACACCAACTGGATAATAAGTTCCACCTGTACTTGCAGTTGCAATCACATATTTTTGCTCAGCTTTTTTTGCATTCGCAACAGTTAATAAAGAAGCTGCAATCACTGAAGTAAGAGCAAGTTTTTTTAATAAGTTAAATTTCATTGTAATCCCCTTTTTTTTTCTACAATGAAAGTATAACACAGAAACATATAAATTGTTTCAAAATTGTTTCATTTTGTTTACAAATTTTAAAATTTATTTATAAAGTACTATTTATAGGGATTTATATTATTCGATAATATATCAAAGTCCATTTTTTGAAACAATTAGGAAATTAGGAAATAGGGGAAATAGGGACAGGTACAATTTTTAATTTCGTTTTGGTCTTCCAACTGGATTCAAAGTTGATTCTAAATTATATCTTTTACACATCATATATTGCCAATTTTCATCACCTAAAGGAGTTTGTCTTTCTATAGAGTTATTAATCGTATCAATATTTATTTTATTTTCTATTTCATTAATAAAATTATGCCAATTAGTAGGTAGTGATATAGGAGGTGATGAAATTATTTCATCTGGTATTTTTAATACTCTGTTCTTTGCACTACTATATTTATAATCTATACAATCATGAACAATCTTTGCTCTTAAAGGGTTAGCATCAACGTATTTCAATAGTATTAATAGATAAGTCTCTTCTTGCACAAGAAAGCTTTTATATCTTCCTTGCCATAAATGTCCTGATAGAGAGTATCTTTTATTGTAATACCGTACATAACTAGAACTTATCCAGTGAAGAGCATTGCTTAGATTTTCTGCAATTTTTGTATATATTACAAGGTGAAAATGATTTGGCATTAAGCAATATGCATAATACTTAATGTTGTATCTCTCTTTAGATTCAAATAGGAGCTTTAAGAATCTTTCATAATCATTTCTATCATGAAAGACTGTTTCTCTTCGATTTCTCCTATTAATTATATGATAAGTTTGATTATCAACTAAGTTCCTTCCTACTCGCGGCATAATAGTATCCTTATTAAATAATTAATTATAATATTATAAAATAAATTAAAATATTATAATAAAAAATTAGTTAATATTTAATTGTACCTGTCCCCTTTATTCTAATTATTCCTGTCCCCTTTATTCTTATTTTTTTATTTCTTTATTTTATAAAGTATCTTTATGTATAATACTTAAAAGAACAATAAAAGGAAGTATTATGAAGTCATTAAGTCCAAATTTAGCCGTAAATGACATAAAACAAAGTGTTGCATATTATCAATACAACTTTGGTTTTGAAATTGAGATGTTAGTTGATTCTTTACAAGAAGATTTTAATCCTGTAATTAAAGAAGACAAAGAGTATATTTGGGCACTTATCAAGAAAGGTGATGTTTCTTTGATGTTTCAAGAAAAAAATAGTATGAAAGAAGATATTGGCAATTTCTTTAATGACATCACAGCCTCAATTACTTTATATATAGAGGTGGATGATGTAGATTCTTTATATGAAAAAGTAAAAGAAAATGTAGAAATATTAAAACCTATTTATGAAACTTTCTATGGTCAAAAAGAATTTTATATAAGAGACATAAATGGTTATATCTTAGGTTTTAGTTCAAAAGCTTGAATAAAATGAAAAATAATATCTTAGATATATCTTTTGATATAAAATCTTATGAAGAAAAATACTTAAAAGAAGTAGTAAATCTTTTTACAAACACTGTGCATAACATAAATAAAAAAAATTACACAAAAGAGCAATTAAATGCATGGGCAAATAAAAGTATAGATTTAAAAGCTTGGAAAAATAGGCTTAAAACTTCAAATACTTATTTGTGCATGTTTGAAGATAAAATTGTAGGCTTTTATATTTATGAAGATGGTTATATTGATTGTTTTTATGTTCATCATGAGTATCAAGGTCTAAAAATAGGGAAGTTTATGATAGGACAGATATTTAAAAATGCAAATAGTGATGGAATAAAGATATTAAAAGTTGATGCAAGTATAACAGCAAAGCCTTTTTTTAAAAGTTTTAATTTTATAGAAGTTAAGAAAAATAAAGTTATTATAAATGGTGAGATACTTAATAACTATTCAATGTATCTTGATATTAAAAAAACTAAAGGATTTAAAATGAATACTTTATAACACAAGGATAACAAATCAACTATTATCCTTGTTATTAATACAAAATATACCAAGGAACTACTATGCAATATTTAAAAATAAATAACCTATCTTTTAGTTATACCTCTAATAATAAAATATTTAAAAACTTAAATCTTCTTTTTGAAAAAGGCTGGACGTCAGTTGTTGGAGCAAATGGCTCTGGTAAAACTACCTTATTAAAACTTATTTCAAAAGAATTGAAATATGAAAATGGAACTATTCATGGAAATGAATTTGTATATTATTGTAATCAAAAACTTGATGAACCCTCTAAATATTTTGAAGAGTTTATTTATTCATACGATAAAGAAACCTTTAGAATAAAAGAATTATTAAATATCCGAGATGATATGTTTTATAACTGGCAAAACTTAAGTTACGGAGAAAAGAAAAAAATTCAAGTTGCTATTGCTCTTTATCAAAAAGTTGATGTTTTATTACTTGATGAACCTACAAATCATTTAGATTCTTCAACAAAAGAGGCTCTCTTAAATACTTTGAAGAATTATGAAGGCATAGGAGTTTTAATTAGCCATGATAGAGAAGTTTTGGACAAGTTATGCTCAAATACTATTTTGATTGAAAATAAAACAATTTTTACTTATAAAACTAATTATTCAATAGCAATAAATGAATTTCATAAAATGATGAATTTGAGAAATAAAGAGAATGAAAAAAACAATATAAAGATAAAAAATATAGAGAAAAACATTCAATTACAAAAAGAAAAAGTATCTCAATCAAAATCTAAACTTTCTAAAAAGAATATTAATAAAAAAGATAAAGATTCAAAAGAAAAAATCAATTTGGCAAAATTGACTGGAAAAGATAAGCATGATTCAAGACTTATTTCAACTTTACATCAAAAACATCAGCAATTTATCTCTAAAAAAATTGAAGTGGAAAAAGATTTTGAAACTGATATTAAAATAGAAAGAAAAGAAATTTCAAAAAAACAATTTAATATGACTCTTAAAGAAATTGTATTAAAACTTGGTGAAAGAAAGAGTTTGCAGTGTACCACTTTAATTATAAATAGAAATGATAAAATTGGAATCATTGGAAACAATGGCGTAGGGAAGAGTACTTACCTAAGATATATTTTTTCACAATTAAGTTCAAAAGAGAATATTTTTTATTTGCCACAAGAAATTGATGATAATCAAATAAAAAATCTATATGAAGAAATTGAGCTTTTAGACAATAAAAAAAAAGGTAAGATATTTACCTTTATAAAAAAGTTATCCCTAAACCCTGAACAACTTTTAAGAAATAAAGAACTGAGCCCTGGTGAAATTAGAAAACTTTTTATTGCAAAAGCTTTGCTCGAAGAGATGAAATTAATTATTTTAGATGAACCTACAAATCATATGGATATAGATTCAATAAAATCAATAGAACTGGCTTTGAAAAGTTATGATAATGCCTTGATTTTAGTAAGTCATGATAATATTTTTATGAATAATATTGTAAATATTTTTTGGAAGATAGTTGAAAGTGAAAGTGTAGAAAATAAAAAAAATACAAATATTAATAAACTCATTCATATAAATATATAACTATAATAATAAATTAAATTGCCAAGAAAGGAAAAAATGTGTTAAAAAATATCTTAATATCTTTTCTTTTTAGTGCTATATTATTATATGCAAATACTAGTGTAGGTTTCAGCTTAATAAGTACTTTTTCTAAGCATAGAAATCAAAATATTAATACAATGGTTTTTTATCCAAGTTTAGAAAAAGAGAATTTTATACTAGGAAAACATAAATTATTTATACCAGAAACTGTAGCCCTAAATGGAAAAGTAAAAAAAAACAAGTATCCTTTAATCCTTCTATCTCATGGAGGTTTGAAAAGTGCAAGAAATCAGATAAATTGGTTAGCAAAAAGTCTAGCTAAGAATGGTTTTATTGTTTTACTTACAAGAAGTAATTTTGATATAAAACAAGTACTTTATGAGCCTTGGCTAAGGGCAAATGATATGTTAATCTCTTTTGAAAAGATTAAAAAAAATTCAAGATTTAAAGAATATATAGATTTAAAAAAGGTGTACTCTGTTGGTTTTTTACTTGGTAGTACAAGTTCTATGCTTTTAAGTTCAGTAAACCTTGATAGTTCTTCATATAAAAATCAATGTAAGGAAAATCAAAGTTTAGATTGTAATTGGTACAAAAAAAACAATATAGATTTAAGCTCTTTTAATGAAGTTTTAACTAAAAAAATCAAAACAAAAATAGCTATAAAAAAAGCAATTTTATTTGATGTTGAGCTATCAAAATTATTTCATAAAAGTAGTATCTTAAGTAGTTCTACCAAGTTTTATTTTGTAAATTTATCAAAAATGAAACTATTAGATAATAGTCATTTAAAGTCTTTAAGTAGTTTATACTCAAAAATAAATCAAGCAAATGTCTTTAGTTCTTTCTCCTTATGTACAAAAAAAGGTAAGATACTTTTAAAAGGTTCAAAAAACGAGCCTGAACCTTGTTTTGAATCTGAAAAAAGCAAGAGTGTCATCCATAAAATGATTATAGATAAAATATTAGAAAACCTAAAAAATAAAAAAGATTAAAATATGTATAAAGGAAAGTTTTGGATACATTAAAATTTGTTGCACAGTACTTAGAAAATAAATGAAAGTAGAGATAAAAGATTTTATCAAAGATGAAAATAATACTTTTGAAGATATAGCTTTTTATAACTATATACAAAAAAAGTCTCAGCATAAAAATGAAATATTTATTAATACAAATATCTTAATATTAGTAGTTAGAGGTACTAAAATATTACATTTTAAAAATCAGGATGTAGATGTAGATAAAGAACATTTTTTATTTTTAAAAAGTGGTGAATATATCATGAGTGAAGTATTAGATGAATATTATGAAGCTATGTTATTTTTATATGAAGATTCTTTATTAATTGATTTTATTTCAAAGTATAATATAAGTTTTGAAAATCAAAGAAAAGATAATTTTTCATTTTTGAAGATTAAAAGTAGTGAAGAATTAAATAGTCTTATGAAGACTAGTTTTGGCTATTTTAAAAGTAAAATGCCAAATAAAGAAGAGCTTATTAAGCTAAAACTTGAAGAAGCTTTTTTAAATATTTTGAATAGTTCTATCTCTGATGATTTTAAGGCTTTATTATTTTCTGTTTATACTAATAATTATTTCAAAGTAGAAGTTGAAAGAAATTTTTCATATGAAGAGAGTATTTTAGATTTAAAAGATATTTTTAACATGACTTCTTTATCTTTTAGAGAAAACTTTAAAAAAGTCTATAATACAACTCCTAAAAAATGGCAAAATATAAAAAGATTAGAAAAAGCAAAGATATTACTTGAAAATACAGATAAAAATGTAAGTGAAGTTTGTAGAGAAGTAGGATTTGATAATTTGTCATGGTTTGTACAAGTTTTTAAAAAACAATACAAGCAAACCCCTAAACAGATAAAAAACAACAAAAATTAGTTTTTTTCTAATATGTTTAATTTTAAATTTTTTATATAATACATTTATCTTAATTAACAAGGAAAGAAATGAAAAAAAATTTATTTCTATTAGTATTTTTTAGTGCTAGTATTTTATTTGCAGAAGGCTTTACACTTAAAAGTAAGACAGTAAGTGGACAATTAGGGATAAAACAGGTTTTTAATGGTTTTGGTTGTACAGGAAAGAATATTTCTCCAGATTTATCTTGGGAAAATGCTCCAAAAGGTACTAAATCTTTTGCTGTAACAGTTTATGATCCTGATGCTCCTACTGGCTCTGGTTGGTGGCATTGGGTTATATTTGATATTCCAAAAAACAAAACAAATTTGGAAACAAATTTTGGAGCAAAAGAACATAAAGGAATTGTTCAAAGTTTAACAAACTATGGAACAACAGGTTTTGGTGGGGCTTGTCCTCCTAAAGGTGATAAAGCACATCAATATGTTTTTACAGTCTATGCATTAGATACTGATAAACTAGGATTAGATAAGAATACAAATCCTGCTATTGTTGGTTATTATATAAATAACCATACTCTTGCAAAGTCTTCTATTTTAGCTTATTATAAAAGATAAATATATATGCCTTTTTTAAGGCATATATATTACTCAGATTTATTTTTTAATTTTATGTTACAATTTCTTTATGATAATAACTTTACCTAATTATTTAACACAAAATCCTAATTTATATAAATTGATATATGACAAAAATTTTGTATCATCTAAATCTAGTACTTATAAAAAAGATAAGCTTTCTTTACGTAATAGTACACATATGATTATTTTACTTATAAATGGCAGTAAAGTAATTCATTTAAAAAATAAAGACATAATGATCTGTCACCCCCCCAAAAAAAAAACAGGAGGACTGTTCAAAAATCCGTGTCAATCTGGTAAATCTTTTGGTACTATTGTTAGTTTCTCAGCAGGAGTAACTACTCCTCCAACTGTATTTATCATAAGTTTTGCAACATATCCATCTACTGGTGAAACGATAGATTGTTTTTGATTTTATTTGAAAGTTCATTTGCTTCTAAAAAGCAAAAAAATATTAAAATACTAATTAACAATCTCATTATTTCTCCTTTTTGTATTTTAGATAGCTTAAAGATTTACTTCCATATTTGAAATTTAACATGGCAAGATTTAGTAAATGTATTGATTCTTTATGTGATATATTTTCAAGTTGATATAATCTTGATACCGTCTGAATATGAGTTAATCTATTATATAAAGCCGTCTTAGAACTTTGAATTGATCCTTCTCTTTTTTTATAAATATAATTTACTTTAGGATATGTACTAAAAGAATATTTGTTATATTTAATTGTACCTGTCCCCTTTATTTATTTATTAATATTGCTAATTATTTTTTCTATTGCTTGTAACTCATTTGATTTTTTATATCCTATTTGTTTTCCATTCTTATTCCATAGTTTTATTTCACTTTCACCATCAGTTTTTCCTTTTTTTACGTTTATACTTAAAAATTTATTTCCATTCTTATGCCACATATCGAATTTTCCATTTAACTCACCATTAATAAAAACTCCACATATTTTATATTTCCATTTATATACCAATGTTTAACAACTCCATCTCTTATCCCTTTATTAAAATAAACTTCTGCTTTTTTTGTTCCATTTTCATACCAATCTTCAAGAAGTCCATTTTTTTTTCCATTTTGATAAGGTATTTTTAGTAGTAAACCACCACTTTGATACCATTCTTTTGTTATTCCATTAGCAATGTCATTTTGAAATATAAACAAAGATTTTTTATTCCCGTTTTCATAGTAAGTTAGTTTTGTCCCATTTCTTAATCCATCTTTAATACTTATTTTTGACTTTATTTTTCCACTTTTATACTTAACAATTAATGTACCATTAAATAAACTAAACTTCTTCAAGTCATAATAATAACCGTAAATGGGGCTTAAAATTGTATTTTGACTATCTACTCCTATTCCTTGAAAATCTTTATTAAATTCCTTTATAAATCTATATTCAAAAAAAACTAGGCTTATTACTAATAAACTTGTTATTGATATAATAATTTTTGATTTCATTTTTATTCTCCTTATTTACCTAATTACCTTACACTCAATCCCTCATCAAGATACTTGATGGTAGGATAAATAAAAAACTCAATCACTCGTCTTTTACCAACTTTTATCTCAGCTGTCACACTCATACCAGCTTCGAGATATCTTTCTTTACCTTCAACCATAAGTTTTTCTCCATTTGGTTTAATTTTCACTTCATAAATATCTCCTAGTTTTTCATCTTTTATAAAGTAACTTCCTACGTTTATTATCGTTCCTTCAAAGAATCCATATTTTTGGAAGCTAAAGGTATCTATCTTAATTTTTGAAGCCATATCATTTTTTATAAATCCTATATCTTGATTAAGTACATTTGCTTTTACTATAAAAGGTGAATCTTTTGGAACTATTGAAATTAGTTTTTCAGCAGGGGTTACAACTCCTCCAACTGTATTTATCATAAGTTTTGCTACATATCCATCTACAGGAGAAACTATAGATTGTTTTTGGTTTTGAAAGTTGATTGCATTTATTTGAGACTCTAAAGTTCTTAACTCTTTTCTTATTGTTAGTAGTTCTTGATATAATGGTTTATCTTGTATTAGTGCTTCTATTCTTTTATCAGTTATTTTAGTATAGTTATTAATAAAAATCATTTAAGTAATATATCAAAAATATACTTTTATATAATCAAAAATATTACAAAATACAATTATATCTATCCCTATTTATAATTTTCATTCAATAATATATCCAAGTCCTTTTTTTGAAACAATAAAGTCATTTTTACTTATCTTATCCTTTACTCTTTTGATAACTGTGCGTAAGGTTGCATCTGAAGTATTTATATCATTCCAGACTTCTTTTTTAAGAATTTCATTACTATTAATACTACCTTTTCTTAAAATCATTGCGTCTAAAAGAAGTGTTTCTTTTTTTGATAATCCCACAATTTCTTTATGGTCATATAAAAGCTTTTTGACTTTATCATAAGTATATGTTTCATTTATTTTTATAGGTTTTTCATCTATTACTATATTTGCAGGTTTTGCTTCAATTATTGAGTTTTTTACTTTTTTTAATATTTGCATAATATTTTCTACAACTAAAGGTTTAACAAAATAACTAATCACATTTAGATTTATAGACCTAAAAAGATACTCTTCATCTTTAAATGCAGAGACTATAATAAACTTTTGTTCTTCATTTATTTCTGTTATTTCTTCAAGCATAGTAAGACCATCTTTATCAGGCATCTTAATATCAGTAACAATTACATCAAAATATTTATTTTGTTTTGAATATTCAAGAAACTTATCAAATCCTTCTTGTCCATTGCTTGCAACTTCTACTTCATCAAAAATAGTGTCAAGATAAAACCCAAGTATTTCTCTTGCATCTTCTTCATCTTCTACTAATAAAACTCTTGTAATTCTATTCATGTATAATCCTATTTAGTCTTTATTTTAGGCATTATCTATCTTGTCTGCTTTTATTTCTAAAGGTAAAGAAATTTTAAAACAAACTCCATCTTGTGTATTTTCAACTTCTATATGACCTTTCATATTTGTTTCAATAATTGATTTTGTCATATATAAACCAATTCCTGTACCTTGTGTTTCAAATTTGGTTGTAAAATATGGTTCAAAAATTCGTAAGATTATATCTTTGTCAATTTGCCCACCATTGTTGCAAATATGTATATTTAGTTTTTCATTTTCACTAAATGCCGAAATATCGATATAAGCATCAAATTTTTCATTCTGTTTTCTAATATTTATTGCATCTTGAGCATTATTAAAAATACTCAATAAAGATTGTTTCAATTCATTTTCATAGTTTGTAATTTTTTTATCTTTTATATTTGTAGATAATTTTATATTATCACTATGTATTTGTGATCTAATAATTTCCAAAGTTGAAGCTATCGCATTTCCTATTGTAAATTCACTCATAGATTTAGAAGGTTTATAAAAATTTCTAAAATCATCAATTGTTTGAGACATATACTCTATTTGAGTAAAAGATTTATCAAAATATTTATTTACCATAATTAAATTTGCATTCTCATTTTCATAATTATCTTTTAAAAACTGTAAAAATAAAAATACATTATTTAAAGGTTGTCTCCATTGATGTGCTATGTTTCCAAGCATTTCACCCATGGCTGCTAATTTACTTTGTTGAATTAAAAGTCTATCTTTTTGTCTATTTTTAAGTAATTCTTCTTCAATTTTTACTTTTAGTTCTTCTTCACTAACTTTTATTTTTGTAATATCATTTATATATCCATAAAAATTAACTACGTTTCCTGAATAATCTTTTAAAATAAGTGTTCTACAAGATATCCACCTAATTTCATTTGCAGCATTTAAAGCACGGCATACAAAAGTAAAATCAGATAAATCTTGGTTAATCGCAGCATTCATAGCCACTTTTACTATTTTTATATCTTCTTTATAAATCAAATCAAAAAAATTCATTTCATTATTTTCAAATATTTGTTTTGTAAAACCATAATTTTTAATGGAATTTGAAATATATTTAACACTTAAATTCTCATCATTAAACAATTTGAAAATTACAATTTTTCCATCTTCTACTAGAAGTTCAACATCAAGAAGTTCTTTTTTCATACGCTTACTTTTATCAATATCCATTGACATCATAAGCATTCTTTTTTGCCCTGTTTCCTTATCAATAAAAAGTCTACCACGAGCTAAAATCCATTTAAAACCATTATTTTTAGTTTTTAATCTATATTCACATACAAAATTATCTTGTTTATTTGCAAAAATTTGTTCAAAAATTTGCTCTACATTTTGTTTATCATCTTTGTGTATTAAGCCAAACCAATCAGAGAACTTTTTTATTTCACCTTTTTCATAACCTGATATTTCAAGCCATTTTTCAGAAAAATAGATTTTATCACCATCAAAATCTATATCCCAAAGTCCATCATTTGAAGCAATGATAGCGAGCTCAAATCTATTCTTCCAATGGGTTAAAGAGTTGGTTCTATCTTGAAGCTCTTTGTTGTATCTATCTAATATTTTCTTTGTAAAATTTGAAAATAACAAAGAAAAAAGTATTAAAATAAAAGTTATAATTAGGATATAAGTAACTACAGATATAAATAAAGAGTTGTATTTATTTTTTATCTCTTTCTCATTTATTAAAATATTATTTGAATAATCAATCGAAATAAGAAATTTGAATTTTGAATTAAAAAGTGTATAGTTATCAAAAGATTCATTCATCTCTTCATTTTTATCAAAATATTTTAATATCTCATATTTCTTCATATTTTTATACTTTGAAAGAATAACATTTGTACTATCATATTGATTTTTATTGTTAAAATTATAAGTAATTTTTGTAATCAAATCTAAAAACCAAATTGAATAGTCATTAGATTTTTTATGTAACTCTATCTCCTCAATCATAAGCTTTTTTGTAATATATCTCATATTTTCTACTTTTGAAAAAGTACCTACAAAATAGTTTTTCCCTTCTATTTCTATAGAATCAAAAAAGCTAACTCTTAATGCTCCTGTCAAGTCATTTTTCCACTCTTGAAGATTGTATCTTCCTTGCGAAGAGATATATTGTAAAACTATATTTTTATAATTAAGAGTTGTTTTTCCAAAAATAAGTTTTGATAAAAACTCAATCTTATTCTCCCCATAAACTATATTTTGATTATTTTCTTCAAAAAATACTATCTCAATATTATTTTCATTTTCATATTTTTCCAAAAACTTACTTGTTGTATCAAGTTCACTATCAATTGTATAATTATCTAAATTACCAATTATTTTATAAGTATGTTCTTGCAATGTTTTATTAATAAAAAGAATTTCTTCATCTACACGATTTTCTATTTTTGTAGAAAAGTTTAATAACTTCTCTTTTTTATCAAATTCATTATGTAAAATCTTTTTTTGTTTTAATAAGTCAATATCTCGGTTTTGTTTTGATTCTAAAATCACAAAGCTTATAAAAATAGATACCATAGATAAAATAAGTATAAAAGTAAGAGGAATTACTCGAAATATTTTTTCTATATACTCTAAAGAATAAACTTTTTTGTTTTTTTTGTCTTTTTTATGATGCATATTTTATGTTAACAAAAAAGAGCAAAAAAGTCAAAATTGTTTCAATATTATTCCATTATTGTTTATTTATATTAAAAAAGATTTTGATATAATAAATCTAATTATAGAAAAGGATTTTTATGTGGAACTGGTTACAAAAAAGCAAATCCGTGAAGAAAGAATTATTTAGTTTTAAAGATGAACCTTTAACTAAAATATCTATTTTTTTACTAATAATACTTGATATTTTTATATTATCCAATGTAATAGTAGGTATTGAAGCAGAAACAGATAAAGCTCCTAAAACGTATATATATTATCCTTCTTCTTGTACTATGCATTTTAAAGAAGTCAAAACTTCATATAAAGATTTTTATTCAAATAACTCTTATATAAAACTTCATAACAAAAGCAAATTATGTAATGAATTAGAAACAAAAATAAATGTTTTTAAAACAACTGAAATATTCAAAAAAAATCTTGAACAAATTAATACCTTAGAAGAAAAACAAAGAAAAAACAACATTAGACTAGAGCAAATAAGAAAGCAATATAATACAAGACTTTTTGAGCAAATAGCAAAAATGCAAAATAACAAAGCTCTAAACGAAGCAAAAATAGAATATGAGACTTTAACAAATGATAATAAAAAGCTTAAAAAAGAACTAGCTTCCATTACTAAAGTTAGCCAATTAGAGGGCTTTGATGAATACAAAAAATATATTAAAACAAACAAAGATTTATTTTTTGAAGAGAAAAAGAAATATAAATTTTGGCAAGCATTTAAAGAGTATGGATATATGCTTTTATTTATTCTTCCTTTATTACTTCTTTTTGGATTTTTCTATCTTAGAACTAAAAAGAAACAATTAAAAGGCGAAAAATATAATCCAATAATAAAAATCATAACTACACATATTTCATTTATTCTGATACTCCCAATTATCTGGTACAGTTTAACTTTGATTTATCATGTGATTCCAAAAACTTTATTAAAAAATCTTATTGAGTATTTAGTTAGCATTGGTTTAGTTTCCTTGTTAAACTATTTTTCAATTGCCTTAGTTGTTCTATTCTTTGGAGGATTAATATATTATATTCAAAAAAGAACTGCAAGAATTAAACAAGAAAGAATCATAAAAAAAGATTTTAAAAAAATAATCTCTTTTTCTCAATGTTTCAATTGTGAATACAAAATCGACTACACAAAAGATTTTTGTCCTTTTTGTGGAACAAAACTTTATGAAACTTGCTCAAAGTGTAATGAGAAAACCATAAAATATGAAGTTTATTGTAAATCTTGTGGGGAGAAGAAGTAAGTATTAATTACTTACTTTTTTTCTGTATTTTATTTTGTTTTTAATGCCTTTTTATACTTTCTAAGTTTTTTCATCGCCCAATCATAATGGCTTGATGATGCTGAAGTTAGATAAGAACCTAAGGATGTTGTTCCTGTCCATTTATATTTTCTCTTTTCAAATAGTTCATTATTTGTATGTTGATTTATTAAGATTTGGATTTCTGAAAATGACTCTTTAATCATATTTAGGATTTCACTATATTTTGTTGTTTGATATTTTTTCCAAATTTCTTGATTTAATTCTGGTGTAGTTTTAAAAGTATATCCTTTTGCAGGTATATTTGGTTTTTCTCCATTCATTCCTACTTTATACCAATCTAACATCATCAAATGCCATTGATGAAGATGTGCCAAAATATCTCTTATATTTTTATCTCTATCTTCAAATGGTATTTTGCCATTTGTGATTTCTTCTTCACCAAATGATTCTATTAATTCTAACATTTTATTAAAATTACTATTACTTAATTCTAAAAGTTCATCTTTATTTTTAGGTCTTGGCATTTTTATCTTTCAAAGTAGTCTCAAACCCCTGCTCTGGATTTCTTGGAATTAAAAAAGAAAAACCAAAAGACATTAAAGCGATTAACGTTCCTATTATAAAGACAAGCGAGTTTGAATATAACCATACAAGTCCAAGTAATACTGGTAAAAATACAGCTGCGATATGATTTATTGTAAATGAAATAGCACTTGCACTTGCTATATCTTTGGGATCTGCAATTTTTTGAAAATATGTTTTAAGTGCAATAGCCATTGAAAATAGAAGGTGGTCAATTACAAATAGAAAATATGCAAAATAGAGATTCTCAACAAAAGCATATGAGAAAAATACTAATACAAGTCCAATATATTCTAGTCTTAAAGTAATTCTCTCTCCAAATCTTGCAATAAACCTACCTATCATTGGAGCAAAATACATATTCAAAATTGAGTTTACAAATAAAAGTGCCACCATATTATGAATATCCACACCAAATTTTTCAACAAGTAAAAAACCTGCAAATACTATAAATATTTGTCTTCGTGCACCTGCAAAAAAAGTAAGCACATAAAAAAGCCAATACTCTTTTTTAAGAACTAATTTCTTTTCTTGAACTACATCATCTTTAAAATGCTCAAATGCTATCCAAGCTAAAATACCACTTAGAAGAGTAGACCCACCAAAAACCATATACACATATTTATATTCTATAGAGTAATACTTCATCATAATAAAAATAAGTACAAAAGCAATAAGTCCCGTAAAAGATTTAGCAGCTGTGATTTTTCCTAGAATTATTGGTGCTTTATCTTTTGAAAGCCATTGTAAAGATAAAGATTGATTAAGTGTTTCTAAATAATGAAAGCCTATAGACATGATAACAGTCGTAATATAAAGTCCCAAAGCACTTGGGAAATAGCCTGTTAACATAACTCCAATACCAAGTAAAATCATAGAAATATATGCAAGTCTTTGTTGTGCTACAAAAGCAATTGCAAGAACTACAGTAAAAGCTAAAAATCCAGGTATTTCTCTAAGACTTTGTAGTATGCCAATTTGGCTTCCATCAAAAGATGCAGCTTCAATAACAAAGTTATTTAATAAACTCATCCAAGCTGAAAAAGAGAAAACCATAGAAATAGCCATTACATAAAGTAAGGCTTCTCTTGATTTAAATAATCTTTTTATCATATAAACATTGTAACAATTAATTTAATAGCCATAAGTGAAAGTAAAATTTTAAGAACTAGCATAAATTTTTTACCATCAATTTTGTCTCTTAATTTAGTTCCAGCATAGCTTCCTGCAACTGCTCCAATTATCATAGCTGTTAATAATCCAATATAATCAAAAAATACAAATCCAAAAAACATAAAAACAAATACTTTTAACATATGAGTTATACTCATAAGTGCAGCAGCAGTTGCAACAACGGTATGCTTGTCATCATAATCTTTCACAAGTAAAGTAGTAGCAAGTGGTCCGGTAGCTCCTACAACTATTGAAAATCCACTTTGAAAAAAACCTATAACTATATAGTTTTCAAATCTTTTTATTTTTTCATTAAATTTTTGACTCCAAAGAGAGAGTAAAATATAAACTCCAATAAATAAAGGTACATATTCCAATGAAATAAAATATAAAATTGTTGCAAAAAAGCTAACTCCTAGGATAGAACCTAATAAAAACTTCGGTATTACCTCAACTTTTACATCTTTATATCCAAAAACTGCACGGGAAAAATTGCTTGACATTTGAGTAAGGCCGTGAATAGGAACAAGGGCATTAATAGGTAAAAAAGAAGGAAGAATTGCAATTAATATCATTCCCCCACCAAGACCAACAACTCCTGCTATTGTAGAAGTAAAGAAAACAATGATTCCTAATAATATTTCATCTGCCATTTTAATATCTTTATAAATAATTTATCGTAAAATACCAAAATTAGACTTAAAGGACTTAATTTGGATATTTATCACGTTGTTGGCTTTGTTGGAATGCTTTTAGTAGTATATGCATATCTTTTATTACAAATTAAAAAATATACTATAACTTCATTTTCTTATCAGATTTTAAACCTAGTTGGTGCAATATTACTTCTTATTTCACTATTTGTACATTTTAACCTAGGTTCTTTTATTATTGAAGTATTTTGGATAATTATTACAGTATATGGAATGTATAAAAATTTAAAAGAAAAAAAAGAAATGAAAAGAGGAGAAGAAAAAAATGAAATACTTGCTTAAAGTTTTATTCTCATTATCAATTATTTTGATTTCAAATTCATTTGCCTATGACACCCAAAAAGGCAAAATTGATATGCATGGGGGAAAAGGTGATTCTTTAACTTCAAAAAGTGCTTTTGGTGTAGCAGTAGGATTAGGCACTGTTTTAAATAAAAAAGGCTCAGAGGATAAAAAAGAGAAACAAGAAGATAAAAATTTTATCCCTCTTCAAAAAAAAGACACTATTGATAAAATAGAAACAATCAATTAATAACAAGAAATTAACTAATTAAAAAAAATCATTGACACTTTAAAAATCTTTTGTTATACTTCCAACAGACCAACTAGTTGGTTTTAAACTTAGTATAAATTAAAAGGATTAAAAATGTCAAGATTATTAGATGAACTTAAAAATTATCAAGAAGAATTTAGCAAAAAAGTTCCAAAAGAAGTTCAAGAGATTATGTTAAAAGCAACAAAAAAATTAGCAGAAGATAGACTTAGTAAAAATGCTTTAAAAGTTGGAGATATTGCCAAAGATTTCAAACTAGCAAATGCTGCGAATAATGAAGTTTCACTTTTTGATGAACTTGAAAAAAATGACTTTGTTGTTATTAATTTTTATAGAGGGGTATGGTGTCCATATTGTAATTTAGAATTAAAAGCTTTACAAAGTATAAATGAAGAGTTAAATAACCTAGGGGCAAAACTTATAGCTATATCACCACAAACTCCTGATGCAAGTTTAAGTACAAAAGAAAAAAATGAATTAGCATTTGAAGTATTAAGTGACTCACATAATAAAATTGCAAAGGAGTATGGGCTTGTATTCTCATTAGCAGAAGAGTTAAGACCTATTTATGAAAGTTTTGGAATTGATATTGTTGGATTAAATCAAGAAGATAGCTTCGAGTTGCCAATGCCAGCAACTTATGTAATAAATAAAAACAAAGAGATTATATATTCATTTATAGATGAAGATTATACAAAGAGATGTGAACCTCAAGATATTATTGATATAATACAAAAAAATTCATAAAGAGTTAAGAAGGTAAAAATGCAAGATGTTAGGACAAGACTTATTGAAGCTACCTTTCATGAAGTCTTTTCAAAAGGTTATACTGGTGCATCCTTATCAAATATTTTAAATCGTGCAGAAGTAAAAAAAGGCACAATGTATCACTATTTTCCTTCAAAAAAAGATATGGTTTTAACCATGATTGATGAAAAGTTAGCACAACGAATAGAAAAAAAATGGAATGATGTAGCTAATACTAATGCAGACATTATAAACGCTTTAATTTCTATTTTACAAGATATAAACTCTTGGGATCTAATAAATGGTTGTCCTTTAGGAAACCTATTACAAGAACCGCTTGAGCAAGATGAAGATTTTGCTCAAGTTCTTACATCTATTTTGGACAATTGGAAAGATTTATTTACTAAAATCTTACAAAAAGCAAAAGATAACAAACAATTAAAAGAAAATGTAGATACAAAACAATGTGCTACATTTTTAATAGCATCAATTGAAGGTGCCCTACTTCTTTCAAAAAAATATAAAGATAATAATGATTTTGAATCATGCATGAATCAACTTAGCCTTTATCTTAACTCTCAAAGAATAAATTAAAGGTAATAAATGAAAACATATAAATTTGTATCGTGGAATGTAAATGGAATTAGAGCAGTTGATAAAAAAAAGGCTTTAAAATGGATTGATGAAGATGAAGTACACTTATTAGGTATTCAAGAAACAAAATCAATGAAAGAACAAATACCTGATTCAATTTTTGAAAAAAACTATAAAAAATTAGTTGCTTCACAATCAGCAATAAAAGGAAGAAGTGGAACAGCACTTTTTACAGATATAGAAACTAGTTTTGAATGTACTTGTCCTACAGTTGATGTTTTAGATGAAGGAAGAATAAACGAAGTTCATTTTACACTAGGAGAAAAAGATATTGCATTTTTTAATGTATATTTTCCAAATGGACAATCAAAAGAAGAAAGACTAGTTTATAAAATGGAATTTTATGATAGGTTTTTAGAACATTGTGAGAATCTAAGAAAAGAAGGAAAATCAATTATTGTATGTGGGGATGTTAATACAGCCCATAAAGAGATAGATTTAGCTCGTCCTAAAGCAAATGAAAAAACTTCAGGTTTCTTACCAATGGAAAGAGATTGGATAGACAAATTCTTAAATCATGGATATGTTGATACCTTAAGACATGTAATTGGTGATGAACCAGAACATTATAGCTGGTGGTCATATAGAGCAAATGCAAGGGCTAATAACGTAGGCTGGAGAATTGATTATTTTTATGTAAGTGAAGATTTAAAAGACAATATCAAAAATGCTTATATTTTAAATGAAGTTTTAGGAAGTGATCACTGCCCTATCGCTCTTGAAATAGAATTATAATCTAAATTATGAAAGATCTTACCTTTCTTAAAAAAGAAAGTTTTTCTGCTAGTAAATATAAAGAAATGGTCAAGGATTATCAAAATAAAGATAATCCTACTGGCTGGTTTGAAAACATTTATAAAAGTGCCCAAGGTAACTATAAAGAAGTGTTTTGGGCTGATTTAGAGCCTAGCTCTTATTTATTATCTTGGCTAGAAAAAGATTTAATAAAGAAAGATAAAAAAAGAGCCTGCGTAATAGGATGTGGAGTTGGAGATGATGCTGAAGCTTTAAGCTCTTTTGGTTTTGAAGTAATAGCTTTTGATATTTCTCCAAGTGCAATACAATTATGCAAAAATAGATTTCCTAATACAAAAGTAACTTATATTGTTGCTGATTTATTTGATTATCCTAAAGAATGGTTTGAGAGTTTTGAGCTAGTTTATGAATGTAATACAATTCAAGTCCTCCCAAACAATTATAGAAAACTTGCTAGAAAAGCTATGAGTGGATTATTGACTAAAAAGGGATATATCTTGGTTTCTTGTAGAAGTAGAAATGAAAATGAACAAAAAGATATAATTCCTCTTCCTCTAGCAAAATCTGAAATGGATGAATTTATTTTAATTGATAGATTAAAAGAGATAGAGTTCTTAGCTTATGATGATAATCAAGAGCCTTCAATTCCTCATTTTTTTGCAATTTATCAAAAAAATTAAGAAAGAAGATTTTCATATTTTTATTATATAATCTATTTTTTTAAAGGTATATTTGTGGATAATCTAAAAAATGTAAAAATATTATATATTGATGATGAAGAGTTTATTAAAGAAGATGCGGTTGAGTATCTTAGTTTTTATTGTGATAATGTATATGAGGCAAGTGACGGATTAGATGGCTTAGAAAAATATAAAAAACTAAAACCTGATATTATTATTACTGATATAAAGATGCCAAAGTTAAATGGTATAGAGATGATAAAAGAGATACGAAAAAATGACAAAACTACTAAGATTATCATTGCTACTGCTTTTTTAGAAACTTCTTATTTAATTGAAGCTATTGAATTAGGACTTATAAAATATCTTGTTAAACCTATAATGGAAGACACTTTATTACCTGTACTAGAAAGCTGTTTAGAGAATAGCGTACAAAATTCTTCTATATTTGATATTTACGGTGGATTCAAATTTGACATCCTAAACCAAACACTTTTTTTAAATAAAGAACAAATAGCACTTACAAAAAAAGAATTACTTTTTTTAGAATTACTAATAAAAAACTCTAAACGAGCAGTAAAATATGATGAATTTAGCAACTACGTATGGGATGGAAATATGACAGAAGATGCTCTTCGTGCAATTGTACAAGAACTTAGAAAAAAGATTTCAAAACACAGTATAAAAAATATATCTGGTATTGGATACCAAATTAATTTGTTAGGTTAAAAGATGTATAAATTTTTATTAGTTTTATTTTTATTATTTTCAACACTCTACTCAAATGAACCTATACAACCACTGCCCAAAATAGTCAAATATGATAGAGAAAAAGCACTTCTTGGTAAAAAACTTTATTTTGACCCCATTCTATCAAAAGATAATACAATCTCTTGCGCTAGTTGTCATAACCTTGAACTAGGAGGAGTAGATAATCTTAAATTCTCTTTTGGAATAAAAGGGCAAAAAGGAATTATTAATACACCTACAGTATTAAATTCAATATTTAATTTTAGACAAATGTGGGATGGAAGAACAAAAACATTAGCACATCAGGTACAATTTCCAATAACTAATCCAGTTGAAATGGGAAATAGTTTTCAAAATCTTATTAAAACTCTAAAAAACAATTCTTATTACAATGAAACTTTTAACAATATTTATAAAAATGGAATTACAATAGAAAATATCGGTGATGCTTTAGAGGAGTTTCAAAAAACACTTATAACTCCAAGTGCTTTTGATGATTATCTAAGAGGCGATGAAAATGCGATTACTTCTAATCAAAAAAAAGGATATGAACTTTTTTTTAAAAAAGGGTGTGTTTCTTGCCATAATGGCATAAATATAGGTGGGGGACTTTATGCACAATTTGGTTTAACAGATGAAGAGATGGCCCATAACTTAACAAATCAAAGTACAAATGATAATGTTACTAAAAATGAATACAATCCAGACTTGGGTCTTTATAATATAACAAAAAATGATTTTGATAAATTCTATTTTAAAGTTCCAACGTTAAGAAATGTAGCTTTGACTTATCCATATTTACATAATGGTCGAATTGAGACTTTAAATGAAACCATAAGTTCTATTGCAAAAGCCCAACTAGGACTAGATCTGACAAAAGAAGAAACTTTTTTAATCGAAGAATTTTTGAAATCTTTGAATGGTAAGGTAACGATAATAGAATGAAAGAATATTTGGTAAAAAATAATATATATATAGGTTTAATAACTTTACTTATACTTTTTTTCCTAATGATTTATACTATTGTTATTCATAAAAAATATACTCAACTCTTTTTTGAACATAATGACCAAATAAATACAATTTTAGCTCTAAATAACAAACTTAATACTTATATATTAGGCAATAGTGCTGTTAATAATTTTGATATTTTAAATAAAGATATAAATAAAAGTTTAAAATCTATTGAAAAATTAAAAAATGATGCCATATTAGCAAAATTCCAAATTCAATATATAAAAGCCTTAGATAATTTATATACTCAGTTTAATAAAAAAATCATTTGGCTAGAAAGATTTAAAGCAAGAAGAGCCACTAATAAACAAACAATTTCAGTAATTTTAGATAGATCACATAATGAACTTTTAGACTTTGATATTGAAACAAAAAATAAACTTAATAATATAAGAATAGACATAATAGAAAAGATTGAGCAAAATGGTTTTTACAATATTGATATTGTTAAACATTATGATCTCGAACTAGATTTGGATAATAACTTTTTGAAAAACTTTGTAAATAAAGTAAAAACACTTCAAAAAAGTATCAACTTTCAATTAAAATATCAAAATATTGCTATAAACCCCGATATAGATAAACTTCTTGATGAAACTAAATATTTACTTCTTACACAAAGAAAAAATGCACAACATAGTGTATATATAACTTTAAATATACTTTTTGTACTTGTAACAATATTTCTTATACTCTTTACTCTATCTTATAGGAAACTACAAAAATCACAAAAACAATTGCAACATCTAACATACCAAGCTAAACTTGCATCTATGGGTGAAATGATAGGAAATATTGCACATCAATGGAGACAGCCATTAACACATATTTCATATATTTTGATGAATATAAAAGCAGCCTATGAAAATGATAAGTTGAGTCCTGAATATTTTGAAAAAAAATCAAAGTTAGCAAATGCCCAAATAAAATATCTCTCAGATACTATTGATGATTTTAGAGACTTTTTTAAAAATAAAAATCAAAAAGAACTTTTTAGTTTAAGTGATTCTATAAAAGAGGTAATAAATCTTGTAAAAGATAGTTTCAAATCCAATGATATAACCATAGATTACGAATTAGATGAAAGTATCTCTGTAAAAGCATATAGAGGTGAGTTTCTGCAAGTACTTTTTAATATTTTCAATAATGCAAAAGATGAATTTATTAAAAAAAAGATTCCCAAGGCAAAACTGTCAATTAAAACTTATGTAAAAAAAGACAATGTAAAGATAGAGATAAATGATAATGCGGGTGGCATAAAAAAAGAATTATTAGAAAAAATATTTGAACCATATTTTACTACAAAGGACAAAGGTTTAGGAATTGGTCTTTATATGTCTAAAATAATTGTTGAAAAGAGTGATGCTAGATTAGAAGTTAAAAATATCAGAGGCGGGGCTTCATTTATTATTACATTTAAAAAGTAAATTTTTATTTTAAAAAAAAATTTATTTTCTCAGAATTTCCACATTTTTTTTCTTTATACTTATCTATGAAAACATTTTAAGGAGAAGAAAATGATGAAAAGAATAGGAAGTAAAAAAACTTTGGTTTTAGCAGCAGTGTTATTTGCAGGTGTAAATGCCTTTGGTATGAGTGATGTAGATTTAGTAAAAAAAGTTGCAAATTCAGGAATGAAAGCAATTCCAGCTAGTCAATTAGAGGTTTTAAAATTAGTTGATAATCCTAAAAATCCTATTACTAAGGCTAAAGTAGAGTTAGGTAAAAAGTTGTATTTTGATCCAAGACTTTCTAAAAGTGGCATAATTTCATGTAATACATGTCACAACTTGGGTATGGGTGGAGTTGATGGTGTTGGTGCTGCTGTTGGACATAAATGGACTCCAAATCCAGCTCACTTAAACTCACCAACTGTTTACAATTCAGTATTAAACTCTGCACAATTCTGGGATGGTAGAGATCCTCACTTAGAAGCACAAGCACAAGGTCCTATTCAAGCTGGACCAGAAATGGCTGCACCTAAAAGCTTAGTAGAAAAAAGAGTTACATCTATGCCTGCTTACGTTAATGAATTTAAAAAAGCTTATGGGGATAATGTAAAAATT
Organism: Halarcobacter sp.; assembly: GCA_030145305.1. Classification (GTDB taxonomy): domain Bacteria; phylum Campylobacterota; class Campylobacteria; order Campylobacterales; family Arcobacteraceae; genus Halarcobacter. Next base: position 300,515 of record JAQYVX010000002.1, read on the forward strand.
AATTTTGAACTTATTACTGATACTATTGCAGTATTTGAAAGAATTTTAATTACACCATCAAGATTTGATGCATTTTTAAATGGTAATATGAATGCATTAACAGCTGTTGAAAAAGAAGGTTTAGGTCTATTTATCGATAAAGGTTGTGCATCTTGTCATAATGATATTGGACTAGGTGGAACAATGATGCCATTTGATGCATCAAAATATGACTTAAATGTAGGTGGATTTACAGGAACTAAAGATGGTATGGTAAAAACTCCAACACTAAGAAATATTGAAGAGACAGCTCCATATTTCCACAACGGAAATGTATGGTCATTAAAACAAGCCGTTAAATTAATGGGTGATATTCAATTAGGAATCAAAATTTCTGATAAAGAAACAGAAAAAATCACTATCTTCTTAAACTCATTAACAGGAGATAAACCTGAAGTTTCTTATCCACAACTTCCAGTTATAACTGATAAAACTCCAAGACCAGATATGAACTAAAATCTTTAGGGAATTTTCCCTAAAGGTTACTTTTATATATATTTTAAAGAAAAAAGTTATATTTTATTGACATTATCAATAAAAAACAATATACTTTTAAAATATAAAAATAAAGGAGACATAAAAATGTCAAAAAAAGAAGAGAAAAAAGTAAAAGCTAAAAAACTTGCTAAGAAAATAGTAAAAAAAGCAGAAAAGAAAAAAGAAAAAAAAGTTGCAAAAAAAGTTGCTAATAAAACAGAAAAGAAGAAAGCTCCAAAGAAAAAAGTTACAAAAAAAGTAACTAAGAAAGTAGAAAAAAAACCTACTAAAAAGAAAACAACAAAAAAAATAGTGAAAACTAAAAAAGTTGCAAAAAAAGATAAAAAGAAAAAAGAAAAAAAGTAAGCTTTTAAAAAGCTCTTAAAAAGTGTGGTCTTAGTAAAGTTTCATTTTCTAAGGCCATATTTATAAGTTCCAATAAAAGATTTTTATCTTTTGGTAAGGTTCCTTTTAATGGCAAAGCATTAGAAGCATGATTTGACCTAAATATAATTGGCTTTTTAGGATTTAACAAAGATATAAAATTTTTTTGTTCTTCTAACATATCTTTATCACTACAAAAAATAAACTGACTATTTTTACTCTCAAACCTCTTGAAAAAAGCATCTTCTTTTGTTGAATTTAATCCTAATTGTAAAGTTGACAAATAGTTTATATGCTCACATTCATTTATTAATTTTGCTGTTTGTATGATATGTTCATTTGATAAGTTTTTCCCACCAAGTCCTAAAATAACTGTTGCAGATATTTTCATCTTTGCTTTTGTTGCTTTATTTAAACCTAAAATCATTTTTTCAAGCTTTATTGACTTATTCACATATTTTAATAAATCCGCATTTCCACTTTCTATTCCATAATAAACTAAACTTAATCCACATTCTCTTAAAAGATTTAATTCTTCTTGCTTTTTTTCTAATAAATTAAAAGGACTTGCATAAGAAGAAACCCTTTGAAGTTTTGGAAATTTTAATTTTAAATATTTTAGAACTTCTATTAAGAAAGATGTTTCACAAGCTAAGGCATCCCCATCAGCTAAAAAAACTCTTCTTGTATCTTTATAGTTTGATAATTTATCAATATCTAAAAAAATATCCTCTAAAGTTCTTATCTGAAATTTTTTTGTTTCATACATTGAACAAAAGCTACACTTGTTGAAACTACAACCAAGTGTAACTTGTATAATAATAGAATTAGCCTCAGCAGGAGGTCTATAAAGTGGTTGATTGTAGGCTATCATCTTTTTAATTTATTTCGAATTCTCATTAGCTAGACTATGTGCAGTTTTCACTGATAGGTATCTAACAAAGAAAAGAAATACAATTACAATTGAGATAATAAATATATTGTAGTTTATGCTACTTGATAAAAATGCATCAAAAGAGTTTATATTCTCTGTATTTATTTTTACAACATTTACTATTAATTCTCTTAATGCAAGTATTATAAATGCATCAACAAGTAAAGCTAAAACAACTCTTTGTTCTCTAATATAATTAATAACCGCTCGTACAATTTCTAAAAAAATTATAAAATAAAGCATATAAATAATAAACTCCATTAGCATATCCATTGATAAGGCAATAAAAAAAAGAATTGAAGCCAAACCTAATTCAATATAAAACTTATCATGTATAAAACGCATAAATCTTCGCATATATTTCCTTAAACTATTTTTGCTTTTATATTTAGCCAAGAAGAGGGAATCTTAGCAATATTTTTACTATCATGTGCTACAAGAATTATTGTAGCAATCATAGCTCTCGCACTTGAATCTCCCCCTGCTTTTGCATTAGCTATAAGCAGTTCTTTAAGGTTATTATATTTACATAGTAAATGAATAACTCCTTGAAAACCACCGCTTATATCACAAGCAGGCCCAAAATCTCTAATGGTTTTAAAACTATCATCAGTTTTTGATGCAACTCCACTATAAATATATGTTTGAATTTTTGTATCAAACTTCTCTTTAAGCCCTAGAATAGACTCTTCAATCATTTTTCCATCAAGAACTTCAAGTAATAAAGAAGCAAAAAATCTAGCTGCACTTGTAGCTTCATTTGAGTTATGAGTACACTTAACAAAATTCTCAACATTTTGTAAAAACTCATCTTTTGTTTTGGAAACTAATAAAAGAGGAGCAATTCTTCCAACAATCGATAAATCAGTTGAAGAAGATGCGCTTGGAATTTTTCCATCATTAATATTTTCTAAAGTAATTCTAGAAGAACCATCTATATATCCATTATAACTATTGATTTTATTTACCCAAAATGTTAAATACTCTTTAACATCAAAATTTTCTTTATCTTGCAAAAACTCATATAACCATAAAGCTTGGTCTCCATAATGTGTAAATTCTCCGGCTATTTTATCTTTATGCCAAATAGATTTAGCATCATTTAGTTCATTCCAATCTATTTCAAGATTCTCTAATTGTTTTTCATCATAAACCCAATGAGAGCCTAAACAATAAGCATCTGCTACAAGAGAACTTAATACTAATTCTTTTACTTTTTTATTATCAAACATATTAATTCCTTATTTTTTTACAGGTTTTAGAATTTCATAAGCAAAATTAATTTCTTTTGTTTCATTTGCCTTTAGCTCAAATTCAAAATAAATTTTACCATTTTTATCAATTTTTGTCTCTTTTGTTTTTCCAATAAGCTTAACTTCTATATCTTCATGTTTTGAAATAGGCAATCTCTCAAGCAATACAATTTTTTGCTTTTTATTTTGATTATTTGTAATCTTAAAATTCCATTCTTTTTGTGTTTTTAATTTATTTAAACTAAAAAATGGTTCTTCTTTTATATCTCTAATTAACTCTTTTTTAACATCAATAAATCTATTTGTTCCAAAATAAATAGAACTTTTCTTATCTTTTTTTATCTCTTTTAAATTTGTTCTTCCTATATATGTTCCATCTAAATATAATTTTGCATTTAAAACGCCATATAATTTACTACTTTTAAAATCTACTTTATAAAAAGCCTGAGAACTTGAATAAGCATCAATTTCTAGACTATTTGTAGCCTTATAACTATCTTTTGCAAAAACAACTTCTGTTTTTTTACCACTTACTAAATTTACATTAGAAGCTTTAAAAAAAGATTTTGTTGAATCTTCAATATATGCAAAGCTAGGTTTAATTAGAGTATTTACTCTTACAGATTTTTTCATTGATATTGAGTCTAACATAGGAGCTGCTTCATATGTTTGAATAGCTTTTTCTTCATATAAATCTAAATATTCAGGTCTAAAATTATTAGGCACAACTTGATTAGTATAATTATATGTATATAATTTTATATCAATATTTTTAAAATCAACTCCTGTAGATTGAGTGATAAAAGATAAATTTTTAATATTTATATCTTTTTTTGACGAATCATAATTTATCTCATAAAAGCCATTTCTTTGCATATTATAAATAGGATATGAAATCATAAGATCTTTCTTATTTGCACAAGAAATATCATAAGTAAGCTTACTAAATTTAGTATTTGTTCTTTTTTTAATTAGCTCTTTTAATTCTTCATTCTTTTCTTTTATATCTTTTTGAAGTTGATAAATTAAATTATGATTTTCCATAATTTCATTTTTTATAAAAGAAGAAGTATTTTTTAGTGATTTGGTAGTAGAAATATTAGTTAATGAAGTTCTTTCAAGAAAAGCAATATTACTTTTCAAAGCTTTCATTTTATTTTCTTTAGAATTAATTTGAAATTGAAGTTCTTCGATTTTTAAACTTAACTTATCATCTCTAAACTTTTCATTTTTTATTTCTGTACTATTTACTTCACAAGTGGAGTTAAGTTTAAACCTAATATCTTCAAGTCTAACTTGACCTAAAAGCTCAACACTATTTTTTGATATATCAATTTTTTGATTTACAAGTGTCTTATTTGTAAATATATCAAGACTCTTAATATCCGTACTAGCAAAAATCGAACTTGATATTGCTATTATTAGTAAAATTTTTTTATTCATAACTATCTCCAGTTTTTATAATTTGTGAAAGAAGGAAACTGACCTTTAAACTCTTCTTCATCAAAAGAAAAATTAAAAGAATCCATGTAATTATTTAACAATTCATAAGCATCTTGAAGTTCTTGAAACTTTTCATGATTACCTTCTTGCATATCAGGATGATATTTCTTCGAAAGTTTTAAGTACTTTTTTCTTAAATCTTTTTTTGAGGTTCTTGTAAGTATTCCAAATAAGTCAACAGCTTTTTCAAACTCTTCATAATCCATTTTTTTCCTAAATAATATGATAATCAATAATTGTATATAATTTGTGTATTTATAATACTTTATGATACTTTATAAATATTAATATATAATTAATAAAAAAACAAAAGGTATAAAATGATTCATACTTTATATTATGTTTACGATCCTATGTGTTCTTGGTGTTATGCTTTTAGAGATACTTTCAAAGAAGTGAAAAAAAACTTAGATTCAAATATTGAAATTGTATATGTTCCTGGTGGATTAGCATCTCACAACAAGGAGCCTATGGAAGAAGCATTAAGAATACAAATCCAAGGTGCATGGAAAAAGATAGAAGAAGTTGTAGGAACAAAATTTAATTATGATTTTTGGACAAAATGTACTCCTAAAAGATCGACTTATTTGGCTTGTCAAGCTACTTTAGCAGCGAAAAAACAAGAAAAAGAAGAAGAAATTATTGAAGCTATTCAAAATGCTTATTATTTAAATGCAAAAAATCCAAGTGATGAAGAGACTATATTTGAAGTAGCAAAAGAATTAGACTTAGATTTTAAAAAATTTAAAAATGATCTTTATTCTGAAGAGACTATACAAGAATTTTATGAAAAGATGAATCTAAGAAAAAAACTTCATTTAAATAGTTTTCCATCTTTAGCAATAAAATATAAAAAAGAAATTTATCCAATAAATATTAAATACAATAATCCACAAGCAATATTAGAACAGATAAAAGATTTAACAACAAATGTTTATTTTTAGAAATTTTTGAATAAAAAAAAAGAAGGAAGAATAAATCTCCCTTCTTTTTTGTATAAAATATTTTGTTTTTACTTCATTAATGGATCAACTAATCCTAAAGTATACATCCCTATAAGACCTAAAACTCCTGCAATTAAACAATAATAAAGAGTAGGAATAATAGTTCTTCTTAGCGTTTCACCTTCTTGGTCAAGTAATCCAACCGTAGCACTTGCTGCAACTACGTTATGAATTGCTATCATATTTCCAGCTGCTGCTCCAACTGCTTGAAGTGCAACCATAAATGCTGTAGAAAGACCTAAGGCATCTGCAACACCAAATTGGAATTGAGATAACATCATATTTGAAACAGTATTACTTCCTGCAATAAAGGCTCCAAGAGCACCTACCATTGGAGCGAATAAAGGATAAATATCTCCAACTGATGTTGCTACAAAGTTAGCCATTGCAACTGGCATTGAATCAAAACCAGCAGAATTTATACCTGAGTTAATTAAAATTCTAACTAAAGGAATAGTGAAAATAAGTACAAAACCAGCACCTATAATTACTTTTGAAGATTCTGAGAAAGCTTCTTTCATCTCTTTTAATTCCATTCTATGTAAGAAATAAGTAAGTAAAGCAACAAAAACTAAAATACCACCTGGTAAATAAAGTGGAACAATAGAATAACTTACGCCTTCCCCTAAAATATCTTTAAATGGAATTACCCAAGATTTAACAAACGCCTTTGCTTCATCTGATACTCTTGTTATTACTAAGATAATTGCAACTAATACATATGGAAGCCATGCTTTAGTTAAAGACATATCAACTTTTGCAGTCATTGCATCTAATTTCATTTCAAATTTTGATACCCAATGAACTGGCCACTCTTCTTTAGGTGCAAAGTCCCAAGAATCTTTTGGAAGAAGAAAACCTTTTTTTGCTGCATATGTTACAATTGGAAGCCCAACTAGTGCACCGATTAAAGAAGGAAACTCTGCTCCTAAAAAAACACCTGTTAAAGCATAAGGAACAGTAAATGCTAAACCACCAAAAATAGCAAATGGGAAGATTGATAAACCTTCAGTCCATGACTTGTTTTTCCCAAAAAATCTAGTCATCATTATAATCATAAATAAAGGAATAAGTGTCCCTGTAACTGCATGAACAATAGCTACTTCACTTGTTACAATTTGTAAATACGTTTCCCAATTTGAACCAAGTGCTTGTAATGTAGCTCCAATACCTTCAGAGTCTAAACCTTTGTTAACACCAATTAAAATAGGAGTTCCAACTGCTCCAAATGATACAGGAGTAGATTGAATCATCATACCTATCATAACTGCTGCCAATGCTGGGAATCCTATTGCTACCATAAGTGGTGCAGCGATTGCTGCTGGTGTTCCAAAGCCTGAAGCTCCTTCAATAAATGATCCAAATAACCAAGCAATAATAATAACTTGAACTCTTCTATCAGGGCTTACATTATTAAAGCCTTGTCTAATCGCTTTTATAGCACCTGAATGTTTTAGTGTATTTAACAATAAAATTGCACCAAAGATAATCCATAACACAGCCACTGTGATTAATAGCCCTTGAATAGTTGAAGCTAATACTCTGTTAAAAGTAACTTCCCATACATACAATGCAACTAATGTTGTAACAACAAATACAACTGGCATTGCTTTTTTAGCTGGTAGTCTAAGACCAACTAATAATACAGCTGCAACCAAAATTGGAAGTGCTGCAAAAAAAGCTTGAGTTCCTATTTCCATAATTTCTCCTTTTGTGAATAGTGTAATCATAAAAAAAAGAAATGAAAAATGTATGATAAATCATCATATGTCCATTTTTTAAACAAAGAATTAACATATGACGGTTAAAATATCACATCAATATCATATGTGGACTTTTACTACACGAAAAAATCACAATAAAAGCGTATTATTTAGGTTAAAATACTATAATATCGAATTAAAAAAATCAAGGTTTTATCTAATATGGGAAGAGAATTATCATTTATAATTAGCAGTTTGATTAAATGGGGAATATTTTTTGGTATTCTTTATTTGATTTTTACCAATTTTGGGACATTTTTAATTATTGTCTTTACAGTTCTAGTTATTATTTATTACATAATTTATAAGTTTAAAAAGAAAATAAGACAAAGAAATGCAAACGGTTTTAAGTTTACATTTAATGGGCAAGATTTTTCACAAGCTGGACAAGCTGGTCATGGAAACTTTGATTTTAGGAATTTTGAAGAACAGTTTAGACAAGGAAATTTTCAAAATGGCGCTTCTAGTCTTGGAGAAGTTAGTAAAGCAAAAGATTTTTTTGGATTTACAAGTGATCCTAGTAAAGATGAAATAAAAAGAAAATATAAAGAACTAGCAAGAAAATATCACCCTGATATAAATAATCATGGAGATGAACTTATGCAACAGTTAAACCATTATAAAGAAGTTCTTTTAAAAGCTTTCCCAAACTAAGTATTTGTTTTGTTTTTAAAAAGACTGAAGTTATTTTTTCTAGTAACTACCTTATTAGCTTCTGTCTTTTTAATATCCTCTTGGTATAAAACTTATCAATTTGAAAATAATCCCTTAGATGTAAAGATACTAAAAAAAATAAAAATAAAACAATATGAACTTCAAACTTTAGCTTATAAAAAATTTGGAGTAAGTAGAAAAATACCGGTTCTTGTCTCGAATAAAATGCCTTCTTCTTTATATGGAGCTGCAACTTTTTCAAAAGAGAATGAAATAAAAATCTATTTAAATAAAAAAAGATTTAAAGAAAGTAGTGATTATATGTTGGATAATGTCTTGCCTCATGAATATGCTCATGCTTTAATGTTTGCTATAAATGACTTTACAAAACAAAATGCTGGACATTCTTTAAAATGGCAAAAAATATGTATTGCCTTAAATGGTTTAAAATGCGATAGATTTGTTAAAGAAGATGACATAATTATTGGAAAAACAAATTTCTTTGGTAAAAACTAATACTATAAACTAATAGTATTATCATACAAATAAACATTTAATTTAGTTAAAATTAATAAAAAAGGATAGATAATGTTTCAAAAATTTTTACTAATTTTTTTACTTACATTAAGTTCATCGTATGCTAAGGATAAAGCAATGAGTATTTATGATTTTAAAGTTAAAAATATAGATGGGGAAGAAGTATCTTTAGAAAAATATAAAGATAAAGTTCTGTTAATTGTAAATGTAGCTAGTAAATGTGGTTTTACATCTCAATATGAAGGTTTGGAAAAACTCTATAGTAAATATAAAGATAAGAATTTTATGATTTTAGGTTTTCCCTCAAATCAATTTTCCAATCAAGAGCCAGGGACGAACGAAGAAATAAAAGAATTTTGTTCTTTAACCTTTGGTGTTAATTTTGATATGTTTGCAAAAGTTGATGTAAATGGAGAAAATGAAATTCCTTTATACTCATTTTTAAAAAGTCAAGAAAGTGGAATTTTAGGAACTCAAAGTATTAAATGGAATTTTACAAAATTCTTAGTTGATTCAAATGGGAAAGTAATTGAAAGATATGGCTCTATTACAAAACCAATGGATATTGAGGAAGAAATCAAAAGACTTCTTGGTCTTTAAAGGATAATAAAATCGAAAGTTTTTTAAGTACGCTTACAGAGTCATTAAAAATTATGACAACATGGGAAGCAATAGCTATGGTTTTAGCTATTGCTTATTTATTATTAGCAATTAAACAAAATCTTTGGTCTTGGGTTGCTGCATTTTTTTCAACACTTATTTACTCTATAATCTTTTTTGATGTATCACTTTTAATGGATAGTGCTTTAAATGTATATTATCTTCTAATGGCTATTTACGGCTGGTATTCTTGGAAATATGGAGGGAAGCTTCAAGAAAAAGAGTTAGAAGTTACTACTTATGGACTTTCAACAAATATAAAAGCAATAATAATTTTATCTGGAATATCAATAGTTCTAGGCTATATTATGAGCAATTATACAAATGCAGATTTTGCTTATATCGATTCCTTTACTACAGTTTTTGCCATATTTAGCACATATATGTTAGCTAAAAAAGTTTTAGAAAATTGGATTTATTGGATTGTAATTGATACAATTTCTATTTATATTTATATTCAAAAAGGATTGGATTTAACAGCAATTTTATTTACAATATATACATTCCTCGCTTTTATAGCTTATAAAAAATGGAAAGAAGAGTATGAACTTTCTAAAGCTTAAAAAGCTTAATAAATTAGATATTTTTAAAAATGAAAAACTTCTAAGCCTTGAAAAATTAAAAAAACAAGGCTTTTGTAATATAAATTATAAATTAAACTCCTGCACAAACTCTTATTTGCTTCGTGTTTTTAAAGATGACTCAACGGTAAATATAAGTAGAGAATATGAATATAAGATTCAAAAAAAAGCTTGGGAGAAATCAATTGCTCCAAAACCTTTATACTTAAACAAAAAAAAGAGTTTTATGATTACAGAGTTCTTAGAAGGAATTCACAAATATAAGCTTAGAAAAACTGAAGTAAGAAGTATTATAAAAAATATTAAAAAACTCCATAAAATAAAAAGTTCAGAAAAAAGTTATGATATAAAAAATGATTTTGAAAACTATAAAAAACTTTTACAGGACAAAGATTCAAAAAAGATTATCCAAGAATCTTTAAAAGAATTAAAAAAAATAGACAAATATAAAAAAAGACCTGTAAGTACACATCATGATTTAAATCCAAGAAATATTATTTTTTATAAAAATAGTGTCAAGTTTATTGATTGGGAATATGCAGGAGTAAATGATTGTTTTTTTGATTTAGCAACAATTTGTGTAGAGTTTAAATTAAATAAAAAAATGCAAAACTTAGCACTTGAATACTATTTTAAAAAGAGCAAAGAAAAAAATAAAAAGGCACATAAAAAGTCTTTAAATTCTTATATGAAAATATACAAAAATCTATGTATTCTTTGGTTTAAAACTTTAAAATAAAGTTTATTCTTTTAACTCTTCTTTTTTTATTTTTTAATAAAAAAGTACTCTTAATCATTTTTTAAATTTCTTTTTACTTTTTTACATTATACTTCCACAAAACTAGAAAGTTGAGATTAATGAATAACCCTTTATTATATATTTTTATAATTTTTATAATTTTTATTCAAAATATAAATGCAAACATAAAAACAATTCAAAAAGTAGAAAATCAAAAAATTCTTATTGGATATTATGGAAGACCTAATACTAAATCTTTAGGAATATTAGGGGAAAGTAATATTGATACTCTAGTTAAAAAAATGAAAATAAAAGAAGAATACTTTAAAAAAGAACTCAATAATAAAGTTGATATTCAAATGGCTTTCCATATTATTTATGGTTTAGCAACACCTGATCCAGGAAAAAGAAATACTTATATGCTAAGACTTTCAGAAAAAAGTTTATTAAAATATATAAAGAGAGCTAAAGAAGAAGGTTTCAAAGTAATTATTGATTTACAAATGGGAACAAACTCAGCAGTTGAAGCACTAAGTTTAGTTTTAAAATATCTAAAATATGACAATGTACACTTAGCCCTTGACCCAGAATTCAGAATTCCAAAACATAGAAGATATCCTCCAGGAAGATTTATAGGACATATTTTTGCAAAAGAATTAAATACAGCACAAGAGTTAGTAAATAATTATATTATTGAAAATGATCTTGAAAAAAAAGATTTAATAGTTCATATGTTTCACAAAAGAATGTTAAGAAAAAAAGATGAAGTTAAAAACTATGAAAATGTAAATCTTGTTTATAATATAGATGGTCATGGAGATCCTGCTGTAAAAATAAAAATCTATAATAATTTGTACACTAAAAATGAAATGAAATTTGCAAAAAGTGGCTTTAAGATTTTTTATAATGCAGATACACATATAATGACACCAAAACAATTATTTGGATTAGAACCTACAAGAGGAAGACAAATCTGGACAAATCCTTATTATATAAATTACCAATAATTATTTAGATAAATATTAAGGATTTAGACTTGCAATTATAGTCTTTATTATAAACTATTTTCAACTTCTTTTTTTATATTATTTAGTAAAATATAAACTTAATATCAAGGATTCTCATGTCAAATGCACATTTATTAAATTCTATTCTTTATCTTATTATTGTAGCTACTATTTTAGTAACTATCTCTAAAAGATTGGGCTTAGGTAGTATTTTAGGTTTATTGCTTGCAGGAGTAATTGTAGGTCCTTATTCTTCTGGTCCAATTCTAACAAAAGAGGTGGAATCTGTAAGACATATAACAGAGTTTGGTGTAGTTTTACTTTTATTTGTAATTGGCCTTGAAATGCAGCCTAAAAAACTTTGGAGCATGAGAAAAGAAGTTTTTGGCTTAGGAAGTGCGCAAATTCTTATTTCTGGATTTTTTATATCTTTATACTCTATTTATTATACTGATTCTTTGCAAGTTGCTATGTTAGTTGGATTAACTTTTGCTCTTTCTTCTACTGCTTTTGTAATGCAAATATTACAAGAAAAAGGGGAACTTTATTCACCTATGGGAAAAAGTAGTTTTTCAATTCTTTTAATGCAAGATTTAGCTGTTGTTCCTTTATTAGCTCTTGTACCAATATTAGCTGATAAAGGGGATTTAACTGATGGACATCCCCTTTGGCAACAAGTTCTAATCGCTGTTAGTTTGATTCTTATTCTATTTGCTTTTGGAAAGTATATTATTCCTAAACTTCTTGATTATTTAGCTTCTAATCAAAATAAAGAAGCCTTCTTTTTTTCTGTAATCTTATCAGTAGCCTTCGCTGCTTGGGCTATGGAACAAGCTGGTTTGTCTATGGCTTTAGGTGCATTTATTATGGGTATGATTTTATCTAGTTCTAAATACCACTATCAAATTCAAGCAAATGTAGAACCTTACAAAGGTCTTCTAATGACTTTGTTTTTTGTTGCTGTTGGAATGTCTATTGATTTAAATGCCATGATGGATAATCCTTATATTCTAATTCAACATTTAATAGTAATTATGGGAATAAAAATACTCATATTATTTTTAATTATGTTATTTATGGGATACACTCGTTCTACAGCTATCTCTGTTTCATTTTTATTAGCTCAAAGTGGAGAATTTGGCTTTGTACTTTTTGGTGCCGCTAAAGCCTTAGGTGTAATTAGTGATGAACTGTTTGTTGCAGCTGTTACTATTATCTCTTTTAGTATGCTATTAACTCCTCTTGTAATAAATATAAGTGAAAAACTTAGCATAAAATTCGATAATACTCCAATAGAAATAAAATCAGCTTATGTTCCAGAAGAAGAATGGAATGGTGTATTTATTGTAGGATATGGTAGAGTTGGTAGACTTATTGCTACAATGTTAGACCGAGCAAATGTACCTTTTATAGCTTTTGACATTGATACAAAAAGAGTAGAAATTGGCCAAAAAGAAGGAAGAGCTGTTTATTATGGAGAATTAAGCAATCTTGAGTTTTTATCAAATATTGGACTTTCAAGAGCAAATGCTGTTATTGTAACTGTGGATAATCATCATACCTCATCAAAAATTGTTTCACATATTAGAAATATTTCATCTGGATTAAGAATTTTAGCAAGAACTAAAAATATGAAAACTAGAGATGCCTTATTAACACATGGCGCTTCTTGGGTAATGCCTGAATCCTCTGAGGGAAGTCTTAGACTAGGAGAAGAGACTTTATTAAGTCTTGGCATGTCAAAAGAAGATGTAAGTGAGCTTTTAACTTTCTTTAGAAAAGATGACTATGAAACTATTAGAAAACTCCATAGAATTGTTGATAGTGAAGATTAAAAATCAAGAGAATGCTTTAATAAGCTTTGGGTATAATCCAAAATGAATTTAGAAGAAAAACTACAAAATTTGCCAAATGAGGCAGGTGTTTATCAATACTTTGATGAAGAAGGACATTTACTTTATATTGGAAAAGCTAAGGTTTTAAAAAACCGAGTAAAATCTTATTTTAAATTTACCCCTGAACTTCTTCCTAGTGATAGATTAAGTGCTCGTATTTATAAAATGATTACAGAGGTTAAATCCTTAGAATGGATTGTTGTTCCTAATGAACACGATGCTTTAATTCTAGAAAATTCTTTAATAAAACAACTAAAACCAAAATACAATATTTTACTAAGAGATGATAAAACTTATCCCTATCTTTACATAAATTTAAATGAAGAGTTTCCGAGAATAGAGATTACAAGAAAAGTTTTAAAAGAAAAAAATATCAAATACTTTGGGCCTTATTCCACGGGTGCTAGAGATATGTTGGATTCTATTTATGAAATAATACCTTTAGTTCAAAAAAAATCTTGTATCAAAGGAAAGAAAGCTTGCTTATTTCATCAAATAAATAAATGCCTAGCACCTTGTGAAGGAAAGATTAACAAAGAAGATTATTCGAAACTTGTAGAAGAAGCTCTAGGATTTATTTATAATAAAAATAAATTGATAACAAGATTAAATCTCAAAATGGAAGAGTATAGCTCAGAATTTAGATTTGAAGAGGCTTTGAAATTAAGAGATAGAATAAAAACAATTAAAAAATCTCAAATCCATACAGGTATGGATTTAGCAACAAATGAAAATATAGATCTATTTGCAATAAAAGCTATAAATAATAAAGCAGTTCTAGTTCGTATGTTCTTTAGAGATGGAAAATTAGCATCAAGTAACCACAACTATATAAAACAAAATAAAGATGATATAAATATTGATTTAAATGAAGCCTATAGTAGAGCTATTATAAATTACTACGATAATGAAATCCCCCTACTTCCTTCTGAAATACTAATTGCTGATGAGCTTGAAGAAAAAGAAGATATTGAAGAGTTTATAAAACAAAAATTTTCAAAAAGTATTAGTATTATTAACCCAAAAAGAGGAAAAAAGAAAGAGATAATTCAAGTTGCACATAATAATTGTGATGAACTCCTTAGGCTTTCAAATACTACAACTCAAACTTCACTTTATCAAGATTTAAAACTATTATTTAATCTTGAAAAAACTCCAAATAGATTTGAATGTTTTGACAATTCTCATATGATGGGACAAGCTACGGTTGGGGCGATGGTAACTTGGGAAGAAAACTTTATAAAATCCGATTTTAGACATTATAATTTAGAATCAAAAGATGAATATGGACAAATGAGAGAAACTCTAATTAGGCGAGTTGAAAGCTTTGAAAAAAATCCAGCTCCTGATGTCTGGGTTTTAGATGGAGGGGAAACTTTATTGAAGCTAGCAAGAGATATTAGAGATTCCTGTGGAGTAAACCTAGATCTTGTTGCTATTGCTAAAGAAAAACTTGATTTTAAAGCTCACCGAGCTAAAGGGAGTGCTAAAGATATACTCTTCTATGAAAGAGCTGGTGAAATTTTAAAGCTAGAACTTGTGCCCTCGGATAAAAGATTACAATTTATTCAAAGACTAAGAGATGAAGCACATAGATTTGCAATTACTTTTCACAAAAAACAAAAGAGAAAAGAAGATACTCAAATCTCACTTTTACAAATAAAAGGTATAGGCGAAGCAAAAATTAAAAAGTTACTTTTATATTTTGGAACATTTGAAAATATAAAAAATGCAAAATTAGAAGAATTAAAAGATGTTCTAAACGAAAAAGATGCTATTCTTCTGATTAATTATTTTAAAAATCTAGAGGCTTAACTTTTGGCAAAAATTGTCTTAAACAAATCTAACTATTTTCACAATCTAAATACTATTTCAGAACATATTGGTTCAAAAGAAAAAATAGCTGTTGTCTTAAAAGATAATGCTTATGGACATGGATTAGTTGAAATTGCAAAACTTGCAAATGAATTCGGAATCAAACACGCAGTTGTAAGAACTATTCAAGAAGCTACAAAAGTAGAGGCTTATTTCAATCAAATCTTAATTTTAGCTGACACTAATATTAAAACTTATTCACATACTTTTCACATAGTAATCAACTCCTTAGAAGATATTGAGAAACTGCCCGAAAACACGAATGTTCATCTAAAAATAGACACAGGAATGCATAGAAATGGAATTTCTCCAAAGTCCTTAGAAAAGGCTATTTATGGGATTCATAGACGAAAATTAAATTTATGTGGAGTAATGACACACTATAGAGCTGCTGATGAACTCTCATGTGATTTCTTTTGGCAAAGGTCAATTTTTAGGGATGTAAAAAAAGAAGTGAAAAGAATATGTGAAAAACTTTTATTAACTATTCCAAAGTTTCATTCTGCTAGTTCTTCTGCTTTATTTAGATTTAAGAATTGTGATGACGATTTAGTAAGAGTAGGAATTGCACAGTATGGATATTTAGAAACAGATATAATTTTTTCAAATCCAGAACTTAAACCAGTGATGTCATTATGGGCCAAAAAAATTGCCACAAGAGATTTGAAAAAAAATCAAAAAGTTGGCTATGGAGGAATCTATTTAGCAAAAAAAGATATGAAAATTTCTACTTATGATTTAGGTTATGGAGATGGATTCTTCAGATTAAATGGAAAAGAAAAATATCTTACACCTAAAGGATATGAAATTTTAGGAAGAGTATCTATGGATAATATTTCTGTAAATAGTACAGATGAAGAAATCTGTATTTTTGATGATATTACTAAATTAGCAAAGATGCACAATACAATTGTTTATGAAATAACTGCCACATTAAATCCAGACATAGAAAAAGTAATACAATGATAAAAGAAATTATTGCTTTTGCTCTTTTAATTTCAAGTTTACAAGCAATGACTTTTGAAGATGCTAAAAATGTTGAAGAAAAATATGGAATACTAAAAGCTTTAAGTATGTATAAATCTTTAGCTAAAGAAGATGATGCTAAATCGATATTTCATTTAGCAATAATTTATTCAAAGAATAAACCATTTAAAAGAAACCTCACTAAAACTCATGATTTATTGCAAAGAGCTAGCCAATTAGATTATCATAAAGCTACCTATTATTTGGGGAAACTTTATTTATCAAAAAAAAGTCCTTATTATGATGTAAAAAAAGCATATAACACTTTTTTAATAGCTGCAAATAAAAACTATGCTCCTGCTCAAAATATGATTGGACAATTTCTTCTTGTAGGAACTGTTGTAGAAAAAGATTATAAATTGGCTGTAAAATACTTTGAAGAAGCCTCAAAGCAAAACTATATAAATGCTCAATGTAATCTAGCTTTTATGTATGCAAGTGGAAAAGGTGTTTTCCCAAACTTTGGAAGAGCTAATCTTTTTGCAAAAGAAGGTATGAAAAAAGGCAATAAAAAATGCGTAAAAGTTTGGAAAGAATATAATTTACAAAAATATAGTGAAGATAAAGGCTGGAAATTTAACTTTTATACAAAACCGTAGATTCAATAAATTAAATAGTTACTCTACAATGTTGAATTTAAATAAATATAGATCTCATCGAAAATATTTTAGGTATATAAATATCACTCTTTTTCTATTTCTTTCATCTGTATCAATCCTTTTTTAATTATTAATTATAGTAATAAAAGAATCATATTCATCTTTTAAACCTACACTTGTGTAGTTTATCACTTAATAATATTCTTTTATCTCAATGTTTTCACAAGAGTAGCCTTCAATATAAGACTTTAAAAAATGATTTAACTTAAATTTTATAAATATGTGATTATAGTTACTTTATATAATTTTATGAATTATTATGATATTATTATACCTTATTTTAAGGAGTAAATGTGAAAAGATTTTTTTTTTTAGGTATGTTTGTGATTATTTCATTAATTCTTTTTCCAAAGAATTTGGATGCAAGAGCAGGTGGAGGGGGAAGTTACAGTAGTGTTTCTATTTCTTCAAGTTCAGGTTCTTCTGGCTCATCATCTGGTGGAGAGGGATTTCTAGCTTTTATTGCAGGATTTATATCTTTATTTATAGGAGGGGCAGGAGGTGTAGCCTTAGGGAAAAGTATTGAGAAAAAAAATGCTAAAGCATTAATACTACTTGATAAAATTGATGAAACAGATGAAATTTGGAATTATAGAACAATAAAGGAAAGAATGGAAAATATCTTTTTTAATGTACAAATGGCATGGACAAAAAGAGATCAAGATATAGCAAAAGAGTATATGAGTAATAAAATATATAAAAAACATAAAATGCAAACAGACAGACTTATTGAAAATAAACTAATTAATAAACTTGAGAGAGTTAATCTCATAAGTACAAAGATTATTGGAATTTTTGATGATGAAGAAAATGACAAAGATAGTCTAAAAGCAGTTATAAATGGTGGGATGATTGATTTTATGTATGATGAAGAAAATAATAAAATTATTGCAGGTAGTGACAAAGATTATGAAGAGTTCAGTGAGTTGTGGACATTTATTAGAAAAGATGACAATTGGGTTTTAGACAATATAGAACAGTCTGTAGAAAGTAGAAGTGTAAAAAATACAAAGATATTTTCTCATTTGCTTGAAGTTTAAGGAAGCATTCAAAAATCTTATATAATAAAATACTAGAAAGATGATAGTATATTTTTATAAAGGGGGGGGAGTGTTAGAAATTTGATGTAAAATGCTTTATTATTTTATATCAAAAGAGTCATATTTTATTTTTCTTTTCTCTAAAAAAACTATAAATAAACTAAAGTTTTCTTCTAAAATTACTTTGTTTAAACTACTTAATGAAAGCACAACTCTTCTTTTATTATTTATAATTTTTGGCAAAGAGGATAATTCTATTTCTTTTGGGATTTTTTTCATTAAAGGTATTAAATCATTTTCACTACATTGAGCAGTCAAAGTTAGTCTATATTTTTTAATGCAGTTTCTAAGATAATGTGTATTTAAAGCTTCAATTACCATAGTTTGGCTCATTGAAGGAAATCCAGGAGTAAAGAAAAATCTATCTTCTAAATAAAATCCAGGAACATTATTTACTACATTTTTAAGAAGTTTTGCATTTAAAGGTAGTTTTCCCATTTCTATTCTATGAGGGTAAGCTTCTTCTCCAAATTGATTTAAGATTAATTCTTTAGCTTTCTCATGAAATTCCATTTTATTATTAGTAAAAACTTCAGCGGCAATTTGTCTTGTATAATCATCAGGAGTAGCTCCAATTCCACCAAAACAAAACATTACAGAGTTTTTATCTTCTTTTATTAGTTTAAAAATATTTTTCATAAGATTTGTATCATCTTCTATAACAAAAGATGCTTTGTGAGTCCAAGCTCGTTTTAGAAGTTCCTTATTTAAAAATGAAAAATGGGCATCATTACGACGCCCATTTAAAAGTTCTGTTCCTATTATTACGCTATAAAAATTCATTTAAACCCGTGATTGAATAAACTTATCCATTTCAGATACAATTTCTTCAATAGTACCTTCACCACTAATTTGTTTTAAAAGATTTTTTTCACTATAAAATGCTTGAATTTCTTCTAATGGATCTGTAAATAGTTTCATTCTATTTAAAAATACTTCTTCATTATCATCAGCTCTAACAACTTCAGCATCAGCAGCTCTTCCTAAAACTCTTTGGAAAGCTGTTTCTTTAGATACTGCAACTTCAATAACATTCATTAATTCAACTTCATCTTCAGTAGCTAAATATTTATCTAACTCAGTCATTTGTTCACCACTTCTTGGGTATCCATCAATAATTACAACATCAGTTGGAGCTTTTTTAATTGCACCTACGATTGTTTCAATTACAATTTCAATTGGAACTAAATTTCCTTTTGAAACATAAGAATCAATTAATTTTCCTTGCTCACTTCCACTAGCAACTTCTGCTCTAAACATATCACCTGTTGAATAATGAGTAATTGTGTCATGCTTTGCTGCGATTAATTCTGCATCTGTAGTCTTTCCTGAACCTGGTGCCCCAATAATTAAAAATAGTTTTTTCATCTAAATTTCCTTGTTAAATATTATAGTCTGTTTGTTTGAATTTGCGTATTATATCTAATAAAAACTTATATAATTGATTCCACAATTTCATATGTAACATCAATCATTTTATTAAGTTCTTCATCTGTAAAACAATATGGTGGCATAAAATAGATTGTATTGCCTAAAGGTCTAATATAAACGCCTTTACTTAAAGCTTCTTGAAAAATTTCTAAATTTATTCTTCTATTTGAATCTAACTTTTTAAGCTCAATTGCACAAACCATTCCTCTTTGTCTAACTTCAAGAACATTATCTAAAGTTTTAAATCTTTGTGTTTTTTCTCTTATTAACTTACTTTTCTTTTTGTTTTCTTCAATTACATTATCTTTTTCAAAAATATCTAATACAGCATTTGCAACTGCACAAGCAATAGTATTTCCTGTATAAGAATGTGAGTCTAAGAAAGATTTTCCTTCGTTGTAATCACAATAAAAGGCATTATAAATATCATCTGTAAACATTACAACTGAAAGTGGCATATAACCACCTGTTATTCCTTTTGATAAGCATAAAAAATCAGGAGTAATATTAGCTTGTTCTATTGCAAACATTGTTCCTGTTCGTCCAAAACCTACAGCAATTTCATCTGCAATTAAAAATACACCAAACTCGTCACAAACTGCTCTTAGTTTTGTAATATATGAAGCATCATACATAAGCATTCCACCTGCACATTGAATCAAAGGCTCAATTACTACAGAAGAAACTTTTCCCTCATTCTCTTTTAAAACTCTTCTCATATCTTCAATTGCTTCATCTTCATCATGAAGTGAAGGAGTTTTTGCATGAAGTGCTTTTATTAAAATATCATTATAAATATCTTTATACAATCCTGTATCAGAAACTGCTAATGCTCCCATAGTTTCCCCATGATATGAGTTTTGTAAAGATACAAATAAAGGTCTGCTTTCACCTTTGTTTTTAAAATACTGAAAAGCCATTTTTAAAGAAATTTCTATAGCACTTGAACCATTATCGGCAAAAAATATTTTTTGCAAAGGCTCTGGTGTTAAATCAACTAATCTTTTTGCTAAAGTAATTGCTGGTTTATGAGTAAAACCTGCAAAAATAACGTGTTCTAAATCTTGTAATTGTTCATTTATTTTTTGATTTATATAATCATTACTATGTCCAAAAATATTTACCCACCATGAACTAATACAATCTAAATATACATTCTCTTCAAAGTCTTCAATATATGAAGCTTTTCCTTTTTTTATTGGTATCAAAGGAAGTTTTTCATAATCTTTCATTTGCGAACAAGGATGAAAAATGTGTTTTAAATCTTCATCCATTAATTCTTTATTTGTCATATTATTCTCCAGTTCTATCTATTTTTCTTTTTATATTTTTACTAAAAAGTTCAAAAAAAATTGTGATTTTATTTTTGTATCCTAGCACTTTTTTTATAATAGTTCGATAATTTATATTTATAAAAAAGTGCTAGGTACAACTTTTGTTTTAAATCTTTTTTTTTGCCTTTTCTAAGGCAAAATTAAACAAAAGTTTATATTTTATTTTTCTAGCTTTGCATTCCAGGAGAGCCTTGTTTTCTTCTTTGATAATATTTTTTATCAATTACTATATCTTTTTGCTTCTCTTTTCTAAGTCTATCTTTTTCTACAAAAATAGGTTTTCTTGTTTCTGGGTCTAGCTCTGTATAGTACATCACAGCAGAATATGTACTTGGAGTTGGAGTAAAGACTTGTGCTTGTTCTGGATTCATTTTAAGTTCATGAGTTGTAAATTGTTTTAAATCATGCATATCTTTTTCTTCACATCCTGGATGTGCTGCAATTAAATAATAAGTTAAAAACTGTTTTTTACCAGATTCTTTATTTAATTTATCATACATCTTTTTAAACTCAATTAAGGGTTGTTTTCCAGGTTTACCCATTAGCTTTAAAACTCTGTCCGAAGTATGCTCAGGAGCTACTTTCATCTGTCCTGAGATATGGTGATCAACTAACTCTTTTAAATACTCTTCTCCATGTTTTTTATCAGCAGGAATAAAATCATATCTAAGGCCAGAAGCTACAAAAGCTTTTTTAATACCAGGAACTTTTCTAATATCCCTTAAAAGTTTTAAATGTCTAGAATGATCAACTTTCATAACCTTACAAAGCCTGTCATAATCTACACACCTAATATCATCACAAGTACCTTTTTTAAGCTTTTTCCCACACTCATAACCATACATATTGGCAGTTGGTCCTCCAACATCTGAGATAATACCTTTAAAGTCTTTTAGTTTTGTAAACTCTTTTGCTTCTTCTAAAATATTTTTTTCACTTCTTGTTCTTATTGTTCGCCCTTGATGAACTCCAATTGCACAAAAATTACACTCTCCCCAACATCCATGATGTGTTTGAATAGAAAATTTAATAGTCTCTAAACACTTTACTTTTCCCTCTGGTTTATGATGAGGATGTAAATCTCTTTGATATGGATACATAGCAATTTCATCCATCTCTTTTTCATCTAAATAATCACAAGGTGGCGTTTGAATAGAGTATCTAGTATCAATTTTTTGGCAAAGTCCTTTTGCAGATATTGGGTCATTATTTTGATAAAAAGCATCAAAAAGATCAATATATTTTTCTTTATCTTTTAAGCATTCATCATGACTTGGAATTTGAAGATATTCTTCAACTGGTTCTTTTGAAATATAACAAATTCCTCTAACATTTTTTGGGTCTTCACCATTTGCAAGAGCTGTCGTAAACTCTCTAATTGCAATCTCACCCATTCCATAAATTAAATAATCAGCTTTTGCATCGAATAAAATTGGTTTTCTTAATTTATTTGACCAAAAATCATAATGCGTTACTCGTCTAAGGCTAGCTTCAATTCCACCTAAAACAATAGGAACTGTATTTTTATATTTTTGTCTAAGAAGATTTGTATAAACTAAAGTTGCTCTATCAGGTCGTTTATCATTTTTCCCACCAGGAGTATAATCATCAGAGTTTCTAAATTTCTTTGTTGCAGTGTAATTTGAAACCATTGAATCAATACTTCCACCACTAACTCCCCAATAAAGTTTTGGTTCGCCTAATCTTTTTATATCATCTGTTTTAATATTAGGTTGTCCTATAATTCCAACTTTAAAGCCAAGTGTTTCTAAAATACGTCCAACTACAGCAACACCAATAAAAGGTGAATCTATATAAGCATCGCCACTTATTAAAATTACATCACATTGATCCCAACCAAGGGCATTCATTTCTTCTTTCGTAGTGGGTAAAAATCTACCTGCTCCGTTTATTTTACTCATAAATCTTCTTTTTATTAATCTGTTAGGCTCTTAAGTTATTGAGCTTTTTTTGTATTGTGCCTTAATCTATTTTAACTACAACTATAAAGAAAATATTAGATTTTAAGATTGTAGTTTTTCAAAAATTTGAGATTTGTCTAGTAAAGACATATAAGTTTGATTTCCAATTTTTGGAATATATATCAACTTCTACAATCTTTCCATTTATATGTCCACTTATTGATTGTCCAATAGCGTACAAGCTATTTTTTTCAATAACTATATGTTTAATATGCTCTTTTTCTGATAGATTTATAATATTTGGCACTTCTGAAATATTAAGATATCTATTCTCTTTATGATATATATTTAATCTAAATCTCTTTGCAAAATAGTCTAATTGATTATTAAATACAAAGAAGCCATAAACTTCACTATTATCAAGTCTTCTTTTTATATGTAAATAAACTTCATCAATTTCATTTAAAAATTTTTCATAGTTTTCTTTTAATACATGCCTATCATAATATCTTATTCTAGCAAGTTCTTCATATATATTTTTGGCTATTTCTCTTACTAATATTGGATCAAACCAAATATAAGGATTTTCTTTATTGGTTTTAGTTCTTAGTTTTTCTATATTTTTACTAATATCAATAACTTTTAAATCTTTATTTATAGATTTAAACTTTTCTTCTATAAGTTTTTCATCTTCTAAATTTAGTTTAAAATAATACTGATTACTAGCTAAAGATTCTACTAAGTCTTTATTTTTAAAATTAAACTTTCTTGTTCTATCAAAAACTACTTTTACATAAATATTCTTACTTGCAATTTTTTCAATAAAATATTTTTCAATTGGATGGGTAACAGTTATAGAAGTTTTTGCAAAAATGAAGAGAGGGTTTGTAAGAAAAAGCAATAATATGAAAAGAATTTTATACATATTATTGCCTTTTTTAAAAATATAATTTGGTGTTAAGCTTCTAAGTTTTTTCTAATTCTTAAACTTAAATCTTTTAATTGTTCAGCATCAACAGGACTTGGAGCACCTGTTAATAAACATTGAGCTTTTTGAGTTTTAGGGAAAGCAATTACATCTCTAATAGAATCAGTTCCAGCTAAAAGCATAATCATTCTATCAAGTCCCATTGCAAATCCACCATGCGATGGAGCTCCATATTGAAGGGCATTAAGTAAGAAACCAAATTTTTCATCTGCTTCTTCTTTTGAAATCCCCATTAATTCAAATACTTTTGATTGAATCTCTTCTTTATGAATTCTTATACTTCCACCACCTAGCTCCATACCATTTAATACAATATCGTATGCAATAGATTCAATAGCCTCTAAATCACTTACATCATCAAGTGATTTAGGCATTGTAAATGGATGGTGAAGTGCTTTTGTTTTACCATCTTCAATTTCAAACATAGGGAAATCAACAACCCATAAAAATTCATAAGCATCAGCAGGAATAGAGTTTGTTTGCTCTGCAAGGTAAAGTCTAAATCTTCCCATATAATCCCATACAGTTTTTTTATCACCAGCTCCAAAGAATACTACATCACCAACTTCAAGCTCTGTAACTTTTACAATTTCTTCTAAATCTGCTTCACTGAAGAATTTAGTTAAAGGACCTTTAAGACCATCTTCTTTCATTTGGAAATAACCAAGACCTTTAGCTCCAAATTTTCTAACGTAATCTTCAAAACCTTTCATTTGTCTTTTAGAGAAAATATTATCTCCGTTTGGACATTTAAGAGCTTTGATTCTATTCTTCTTTTTATCTTTTGCTATATCTGCAAAAATTTCATTTGTTGAGTTAGCAAAAATATCAATTACATCAACTAATGGCATGTCAAATCTGATATCAGGTTTATCTGAACCGTATTTTTCCATTGCATCCCAGTATCTCATTCTTGGGAAAGTTGAAGGTACTGTTTTTCCACATTTTGTAAATACATCATAAATTAATTTTTCTGCAACTTTCATAATGTCTTCTTGATTACAAAAAGACATTTCAACATCTATTTGAGTAAATTCAGGTTGTCTATCAGCTCTTAAATCTTCATCTCTAAAACATTTAGCAATTTGAAAATATTTATCAAAACCAGCAACCATTAATAATTGTTTAAAAAGCTGTGGAGATTGTGGAAGCGCATAAAACTCTCCACCATGAACTCTTGATGGTACTAAATAATCTCTAGCTCCCTCAGGAGTTGATTTAGTTAAAATTGGAGTTTCAACATCTAAAAATCCTAATTCATCTAATGTATTTCTAACTTGAATAGCAGCTTTAGATCTTAATTGAAAAATATCAAACATTTTTGTAGATCTTAGTTCTAAAAATCTATTTCTTAATTTAATTTCATCATTTACTTTTTCATCATTTAAATCAAAAGGCATTGGCTTAGATTTATTTTCAATAACAAGTTTTTCTAAAATAATTTCAATTTTTCCAGTTACTAAATTTGGATTTTCTAATCCTTCTCCTCTAGCTCTTACTTTTCCACTTGCAATTAAAACAAATTCATCTCTAACTGTTTCTGCAACTTCTAAAGCTTCTTTACAATCAGCTGGATCTGCTACAAGTTGAACTAATCCACCTTTATCTCTTAAATCTATAAATATAATTCCACCGTGATCTCGTCTACTATTTACCCAACCTGCAACAGTAACTGTTTCACCAATGTTATTTTCGTTTATTTCTGTACAATAATGCGTTCTCAAATTTGACTCCGTCTTTTATTCTTTTTTATTTACTAATATTCGCGATTATATCTAAATATTACTTATTCTTCAATCTGTTAATACTTTTTGGAAACCGTAAAAAGTACTTCTATATAGTGTTTGTTTATAATTAACTTGATTATCAACTAAATCTATTTTTATAAATCTAGGTTCCATACTATTGCTATTATCATTGATTAAATAATCAATTCCAATTAAAGAAGAATAATCAACCCAGTTGTAAGTAATATCTGAGCCTAATAGTTTTGCATAATCTTCAATATAATTATCAACCTCCGAAATTGAACTTACCACATAAAAATTCTCTCTATCTCTTTCTTGTGTAAGTTTTAATAAAAGAGGATTATAGTTTAACTGTGTAGATAAAATTTTTGAAGGAGAAATTTCATAAGCTGTTAATTGTGTCATTATAATTGAAGATTTGATTATTGGAGTATTTAATAAAACAGTAGAGCCAATAATTCTTTCATCATTCATAATATATTTAAATCTATTGTTATTTCTTGCAATCTCTTTTACAATTGAAGGTCCAAAAGTATTTAAATATGAGTCTTTTAATTTATTACCTAAATAAGAGTTTATATAAAACATAGAGTTTTTATCACTTGCTATAGTTTGAAGTAATTCAATCTGTTTTTGATATGAAATTCCACCAAAAACAAAATTATCATTATCAGTATTTATTTCTTCTTTATTTATTAAAGGAAAATATATTTTAAGATTTTCAGATCCTTCTACTGAATTTAAAAGATTAAAACCATTTTTAGTAAAAAGTGCAATTACTTTTGTATAAGCTTTATCCTTTAAACTATTTAATTGAGTAAGAATAGATTCTAAACTTTCATCTTTTGTATCAAAGGTTTCAATTTGAAATTTTTTATTATTAAACAATAAATATGCACTAATAGTACTAATTGTAGATTTTGCATATTTCCCAACTACTTTAGAAGGATAAATAACCGCAATCCTATTTAATGAAGTATTTTCCAAAAGGAAATCCTCAGATTCAATATCTAAAGGTTCAATTAAAACTTGTTCTTTAAGAACTTCTGTTTGTTTTTCATCTATTGTAGATGGTTTGGAAACAACAATAGGCTTTTGTGCACAGGCTACGAATAGAAAAAATGAGCATAAAATAAGTATAAAATTTTTCAATTTAACTCCAAAATAGATTTAATTTTTAGCATATCATAATATGCTTCTTTTTTTGATGATGGATTACGTAAAAGATAAGAAACACTATGTGTTGGAACCAATTTATAGTTTTTAAAACTCATAATTTGACCTCTTACTTGATTTAAAGAACTTGTATCATTACATAAAAATTGATATGCTTTTTCTCCAAAAGTAACAATTAATTTTGGATTAATCAAATCTATTTGTTTATGTAAATAAGTGCTACAAGAGTTATAAGAAGAGGCATCCATTCCATTAGAACTTTTACACTTAACTAAAGTCGTAATATAAACATCTTCTTTTTTTAAAGACAATACATTCTCTATCATTTTAGATAATTGTTCTCCTGTTTTTCCAACAAAAAAACTTTTTAATTCATCCTCAGTAGAAGTTGGTTCATCAAATATCAACATTAAAGATGCATTTAAATTACCCTCTCCAAAAAGAATATTTTTTCTTGTTTTAGATAATTCACATAAATAACAGTTCTCCACTAAATTTTTTAGTTCATACATATTATTTGGTAACATACTACTATTTACTTCTTGATTAGAAAGTTTTAACATTCCATGATAATCATAACCAATAGATTTTAAGAAATTTAATTGGTATAAAACTTTTTCTTTAACTGCTTTTGTCATGCAAAAGTTTACAAAAAATCTACTTTTAAGCTTATTTGTTCCATTATTACATACAAAAATTAATATAAAATTGACTTTTGTATGTATTATTTGTACAATGTGTTATCTTTTAGGAAATAAAATGTCAATACCAAGCTTAAGAAAATTAGAATCAGATTTAGAAGTGAATAAAACAACACTACAGAATTGGAAAAAAAATAGACCAAAATTGTATGAGTTTATAATTGAATCATATAAAAATAAAGAATTAGTAAAAAAACATTTGGATTTTATGTTAGAACAGAAAAAAACTATTGAAGAAGAGATTGATTTAATAAAAAATAGAGTATAAAAAAGAGATACCTTAGACTAAGGTATCTCTAAATAATTACTTATATCTATGAGTAATTCTACCCTTATCTAAAGAATAAGGTGTAATTTCAACTTTTACCTTATCGCCTGGTAAAATTTTGATATAGTGCATTCTCATTTTTCCTGAGATATGGCATAAAACCATATGACCATTATCTAACTCTACTTTAAACATTGCATTTGGTAGAGCTTCTGTCACTTTACCATCAATTACTATAACATCATCTTTTGCCACTTTTTCTCCTAAGTTTACTCTTCTACTTGACTTAAAATTACTGCTTTACCATCGATAACAGCAACTGTATGCTCATAATGACTACCTCGTAATTTATCTTCTGAAACAACATCCCATTTATTATCTAAAATAACAGGTTCTCGCATCTTTTGACAAATCATTGGCTCTAAACAAAATACCATACCATTTTTAATTTTTGGTCCAGACTTTACATTTGGTGCATCAACATAATTTGGAATTTCTGGTTCATCGTGTGGCTTTTTACCAATACCATGTCCACAAAATCTTATTAAAGGTTGATACCCACGTGCAACGATGAAATTTTCAATCTCTTTTGAAAGTTCTTTAAATCTCATACCTTCTTCTATAATGTCAATGGCATGATATAAAGCATCTTTTGAACAAGCGATTAATTCTTCATCTTCTTTTGATATTTTTCCTATAGGCATAGTAATAGCTGCATCACCATACCATCCATCAATTTCAGATCCAATATCAATACCTAAAATGTCGCCTTCTTTTAATACAGTATCATCAGGAATACCATGAATAATAACTTCATTTAAAGAAGTACAAACAGCACCAGGAAAACCATATAAACCTTTAAAAGATGGACGTGCGCCCAAGTTTCTTAAGAATTTTTCTCCCATTGTATCAACTTCTTTTAAAGTCATACCAGCTTTTACATTTTGATTTAAATATTGTAAAGTCTTCGCAACTGCCAAAGAGGCAGTTCGAAGTTTTGAAATTTCATTAGGTTTTCTTAAAGGAATAGCCATAATCTATAGTCCTACGGCACTAAGAGTATCATATTTATTCATATATTGTTGTGCTTCTATTTTTCTCATAGTATCAATAGCAACTTGAACAACAATAAGTACAGCAACACCACCAAAATAGAATGGAACGCCCATTGCTTTTACTAAAAGCCATGGAACTGTTGAAATAGCTCCTAAATAAATAGCTCCCCAGAAAGTTAATCTACTTGCAGTTTCATTTAAAAATTCTGCTGTAGAAGCTCCTGGTCTAACACCTGGAATAAACCCACCTTGTTTTTTTAAGTTTTCAGAAATATCTTTTGCGTTAAATGTAATTGAAGCATAAAAGAATGCAAAGAAAACTACAAATAAGAACATAAATACATTAAATGTATAAGATTGAGGACTTAAAAAATCTGCTACAACTAAAAGGTATTCATTAGTAGAACCTTGTAATATTGTCGCAGGGAACATTAGAATAGCTGAGGCAAAAATTGCTGGAATTACACCCGCAAGGTTTACTTTAATTGGAATATAGTTCATTACTCTTTTGCTTTGATTTTGCATCATAACTTTTCTTGAGTAAGAAACAGGTACTCTTCTTTCACCTAGTTCTACATAAATAATTGCTCCTACAGTTGCTAGAATAATAACTAAAATAGCGATTACTGTTAAGAAATTCATTTGTCCGTTATTAACTAAGTCAATAGTTCCACCAATTGCACTTGGAATTGCAGAAACAATACCAGCAAAGATAATTAATGAAATACCATTACCTATACCTTTTTGTGTGATTTGTTCACCAATCCACATAAGAAGCATAGTTCCAGTTAACATAGAAATTGATGATACAGCTACAAATGTATCCATATCAATTGAAATAGCACTTTGCCCTGATTGACCAGTTAATGAATTAAGACCCATTGAAACACCAATAGATTGAATTAATGTAATTACAATAGTAGTATATCTGATGATCTGCATATATTTTTGCATTCCATCTCTTTCTTTTTTCATTTTACCAAGTGCGGGGAAAGTTGCGGCTAAAAGCTCCATTATAATTGAAGCTGTAATGTAAGGCATAATACCTAAAGAGATAATTGACAATCTTTCAATTGCATTACCACTAAACATATTAACAAGACCTAATGCATTGTTTGCATTTGAATCGAAGAATTCTTTAACTACGTCAATATTAACACCAGGTACTGGCACATAAGCCAGTAACCGGTACATTAATATAAAACCTAATGTAATAAGAATCTTATTTATCAGATCTTTACTCATAATTAGTTTCCAGTAGTTGTAACGTTTTCGTCTTTAATTTTAGAAGCTAAATCTTTAGCAGCTGTTCCAATTAATTTAACTTTTGTAACACTTCTAGAAAGTTTGTAAACAGCTTTGATTGAATCAAGTGTAATTTCTTCAAGTGCTGCCACTTGTTTAATTTTATCAACATTGATTGAATAAGGTTTTGCTACTCTTGAAAAGAATCCAATTTTAGGAACTCTTTTTTGAAGTGGTTGTTGACCACCTTCAAAATGTCTCTTAATTTTGTATCCAGATCTAGATTTTTGACCTTTTTGACCTCGTGTAGATGTCTTACCCATTCCTGAACCTTGACCTCTACCTACTCTTTTAACATTTTTTGTACTACCAGCTGCTGGTTGTAAGTTATCTAATACCATAAAATTACCCTTTAATTCTTGCTAAAGCTTCAACTGTAGCTTGCACAAGGTTATTTGGATTATTTGAACCTAAAGATTTTGCAATAATATCTTTAAGTCCTGCTAATTCAAGTACTGGTCTTGCCGCACCACCTGCGATAAGTCCTGTACCTTCAGATGCTGGCTTTAATAATATTTTACTTGCATTATATTTGTGCTCAATATCGTGATTAATTGTTGTACCATGAATATTAACTTTTATTAATGATTTGAATGCATCATCTAAAGCTTTCTTAATTGCATCAGGAACTTCTTTTGCTTTTCCTGTACCAAATCCAACTGTACCGTTTTTATCACCAACAACAACTAAAGCTGTAAATCTGAATCTTCTACCACCCTTTACAACTTTTGTTACTCTTCCGATTTTAACGATTGCTTCTTGAAAATCTTCTCTATTTACTGCTGCCATCATTAACCCTTATAATTTGATACCATTATCTCTTAGTGCGTCAGCAAATGCTGCAACTACACCATGATAAAGGTATCCATTTCTATCAAATACTACTGTTTCAATACCAGCAGTTTTTAAGCTCTCAGCAAATTGTGCTGCAACTTTTACTGCACCTTCTTTATTACAAGGTAATTCTAATGTTTTAGAATTTACTGCTGCAAGTGTAACACCAGCAACATCATCAATTGCTTGTGCACTTAAATATCTATTTGATTTAAAAATAGATACTCTAGGTGTTTGCGCAGTTCCTGAAATATTACCTCTAACTCTTCTTTTTCTAATAGCTCTTAAAGAGTTCTTTTTAGCTAAATCTTTTGCTCTACTCATTTTCTCACACCTTACTTAGCAGTTTTTCCGGCTTTTCTAACGATATGCTCGTCAGTATACTTCACACCTTTACCTTTGTACGGTTCTGGTTTTCGGTAGCCTCTAATGATTGCAGCAGCTTGACCAACTTGTTGTTTGTCAGCACCTTTTACATGAATTAAGTTTTTCTCAACAGTAATTTCTAATCCATCAGCGATTTCATAGTTAATTGGGTGAGAATATCCTAATTGTAGTTCTAAAACTTTTCCTTTTACAGCAGCTCTATAACCAACACCGTTTACTTCTAAAGATTTTTGAAAACCTTTATCTAAACCTTCAATAGCGTTGTTTAATAATGCTCTGTAAGTTCCCCAGAAAGCAGAAGATTCTTTTGATTCTCCAACTTTTCCTAAGTTTACATTACCATCTGCAATTTCAACTGTAACTCTACCATGTGTTTCAACACAAGAAGTTTTGTTACCTTTTTTTACATCAATAGTAGTACCATTAACTGATACTTCAATCCCTGAAGGGATTGCGATAGGTTTTTTTCCAATTCTAGACATTACACTCTCCTACCAAACTGTACATAGTAACTCACCACCAACGTTAGCAGCAAATGCTTCATCGTTAGCGATTATACCTTTGTTTGTAGAAACAATGATAGTACCATATCCATTTTTAAAAGATTTGATTTCTGAAGCGTTTTTATAAACTCTTCTTCCTGGTTTTGAAACTCTTGTGATTTCATTGATAACTGATTTCTCGTTATCATCATATTTTAATGTTACTTGAATAGTTTTCTTATTGTTTGTACCATCAATTACTTTGAAACCATCAATGTATTCTTTTGATTGTAATACATTTAAAACTCCAACTACCGTGTTAGAATGTAATAATGTTGCAACATCTAATTTTCTCATTGCAGCATTTCTAATTCTTGTTAAAGCATCTGCGATTATATCATTCATCATAGCTTATATTCTCCTACCAACTAGATTTTTTAACGCCAGGAAGTAATCCCTCGTTAGCCATTTTTCTTAAACAAATTCTACAAAGACCAAAGTCTCTGTATACTGAATGTGGTCTTCCACAAACAGAACATCTTGTATATGCTCTTGAAGAGAACTTAGGAGTTCTCTTTTGTTTAGCAATCATAGATTTCTTTGCCATTACGCTCTTCCTTTTGTAAATGGAATTCCAACTAATTCTAATAATCTATATGCTTCAGCATCGTCATTAGCAGTTGTTCCAACTGAAATATTCATACCATGAGTTTTAATAATATCATCGTATACAACTTCAGGGAACATTAATTGTTCATCTAATCCAAAGTTGAAGTTTCCTCTACCATCAAAACCATTTCTGTTAAGACCTCTAAAGTCTTTTACTCTTGGTAATGCAATTGAACAAAGTTTGTCTAAGAAGTTATACATTTGTTCACCTCTAAGTGTAACTTTAATACCTACAGGGTAACCTTCTCTTACTTTAAAACCAGCAACTGATTTCTTAGCAATAACTTTAACTGCTCTTTGACCAGCAATTAAAGAAATAGTATCTTGAATGTTTTGCATTAATTTACTATCTTTCATAGCTTCACCAGCACCAACAGAGATAACTACTTTGTTTAACTTTGCAGTTAACATTTTGTTTTTTGGAAACTCTGTTTCTAAAACTGGTTTAATTTCTGAATTATATCTTTCTAATAATCTTGATGCCATCTTATTCACCTTCTACTTTTGCTACATTAGAAATGTCAATAGGCATTTCTTTGTTTACAAAACCACCCTCAGGGTTTTTATCTTGATCAGGTTTAACTGTTTTTTTAGCAACTTTACAATCTTTAACAATTACTTGTCTAGATGTAGGTAAAACTTGTAATACTTCACCAGTTTTCCCTTTATCGTCACCAGCAATAATTTTTACAGTATCACCTTTTTTAATTTTTAATTTAACAGCCATATTATAGTACCTCCGGAGCAAGTGAAACAATTTTCATGAAACCTGAGTATCTAACTTCTCTAGCTACAGGTCCAAAAATTCTTGTTCCGATTGGGTCTTTTTTAGCATCAAGAATAACAGCAGCGTTATCATCAAATCTAATTAAAGAACCATTTTCTCTTTGAATTTCTTTGTGCGTTCTTACAACAACAGCTTTAACAACAGCACCCTTCTTAACTTTACCAGTTGGTAAAGCTTTTTTAACTGAAGCAACAATAACATCACCAACAGATGCATATCTTCTCTTAGATCCACCAAGAACTTTGATACACATGATTTCTTTAGCACCAGTGTTATCAGCTACATTTAATCTAGTAAAACTTTGAATCATTATTTAACTCCTGTAGCTACAATCGTTTTTAATCTAAAAGATTTAGTTTTAGATAAAGGTCTACACTCAATAGCAATTACAGTGTCACCCTCGTTTAATTCATTTTTTTCATCATGAATTAAATATTTTTTGAATCTTTTTACAGTTTTGTGATATTTAGGATGCATAACTGATCTTGTAACTAGTACAGAAGCAGTTTTTTCTCCAGATTTTTTAACCACAACACCTTGAATCTCTCTTTTATGTGAACTCATACTTAGATCCTTAATTAGCTTGTGCTGCAGTAATAGCTGTGTTAATTTGTGCAATTTCTTTTTTGCACGCTCTTAACTCAGTTGTATTAGTTAACTGCATAGTTTTTAGCTTAGCTTTTAATTCAAAAAGAAGCACCTTTTTTTCTTTTAATAACTCGTTTAACTCTTGTAAACTTTTTTCTTTTAAATCAGAATAAATCATTTTCACTATCTCTTGTTACAATTTTAGTTTTGAATGGTAATTTATGTCTTGCTAAAGTTAAAGCAGCTCTTGATAATTCTTCATCAACACCAGCCATTTCGAAACAGATTCTACCTGGCTTAATATTCATAACCCATTTATCAACTGCACCTTTACCTTTACCCATTCTTGTTTCTAATGGTTTAGCAGTAAGCGGTTTATCAGGGAATACCATAATCCATACTTTTGCTTGTCTTTTAACTTTTCTAGTCATTGCAATTCTGGCAGCTTCGATTTGTCTTGAATCTATTCTTCCATGCTCTAGAGCTTTAAGTCCAAAGTCTCCGTAAGCAAGAGTATTAGCTCTAGCTGACTTACCTCTGTTTCGACCTTTCATTACTTTTCTAAATTTCGTTCTCTTAGGCATTAACATAATTATTTACCTCTTCTCTTTTGTGGTCTTCTTTTTGGTTTAGAATCAGCAGTGTCTTTCTCAGTTGGAATACCTTTTGCAAGTACTTCACCTTTGAAAATCCAAACTTTGATACCAATACAACCATAAGTAGTGTGAGCTTCAGCAAAACCGTAATCGATTCTAGCTCTTAAAGTATGTAAAGGAACTCTACCTTCTAAGTACCACTCAGTTCTTGCCATTTCAGCTCCACCAAGTCTACCAGAAACAGATACTTTAATACCTTTTGCACCAGATTTAAGAGCGTTTTGCATAACTCTTTTCATAGCTCTTCTAAATGCAACTCTTCTTTCTAATTGTTGAGCAACATTTTCAGCAGAAAGTTGACCAGATAATTGTGGTTTTCTCTCTTCTTTAATATTAACTGCGATTTCTTTTCCAACTAATGCTGCAAGATTAGTTTTAAGTTTTTCAACGTCTGCACCTTTTTTACCAATAATGATACCAGGACGAGCAGCTACAATAGTAACTCTAACTTTTTTAGCAGTTCTCTCTACGATAGTTTGAGCAACACCTGCATAGTATAACTCTTTTTTAACGTATTTTCTGATTTTATCATCTTCAGCAACATTAGCAGGCATTGTAGAAAATTTTGGAAACCATCTTGATTCCCAGTTTCTATTAATACCTAATCTTAAACCTATTGGATTAACTTTTTGACCCATTACTTGTCTCCTTGTGATGCAGCAGCAACTTCAATCATGATATGCGCAGTTGGTTTATGTTTTGGTGATGCACTACCTCTTGCTCTTGGAGTAAATCTCTTAAGAACAGGACCTTTATCAACTCTTGCAGATGTGATAATCGCATCTTCTGGCTCTAAACCAGCATTAGCAACAGCTGAAGCAATAACTTTTGAAATAATTCCCGCAGCTTTATTTGGAGTGAATTCTAAAGATGCAATTGCATACTCAGCGTTCATACCTTGAACTTCTCTAGCAATTAATCTTGCTTTTGTAGGAGATAATCTAATGAATTTTAATACAGCTCTAGCCATTATCCTACCTTTCTTTGTACAGAACCTTTGTGGCCTCTGAACGTTCTAGTTGGTGCAAATTCACCTAACTTATATCCAACGTGGTTTTCTGTAATATTTACAGGTACAAAGTTTCTTCCGTTATGCACATTAAATGTTAATCCAATCATGTCAGGTAAAATCATAGATCTTCTTGACCATGTTTTGATTGGTTTTTTATCATTAGCTTCAACAGCTTTTAATACTTTTTTCATTAAGTGTGCGTCTATGAATGGACCTTTTTTTATTGATCTTGCCATCTTAAACCCTTACTTCTTTTTTCTTGAAATGATTAACTTATCACTAGCTTTTTTCTTTCTAGTTTTGTAACCTTTAGTTGGCATACCCCATGGAGTAACCGGATGTCTACCAGAGTTAGTCTTACCTTCACCACCACCATGTGGGTGATCAATAGGGTTCATTGCTGATCCTCTTGTTTGTGGTCTCTTACCTAAGTGTCTTTGTCTACCAGCTTTTCCAACAACCATGTTAGAGAAATCTTCGTTTCCAACGATTCCAACTGTACCAATACAAACACCTAAGATTTTTCTCATTTCACCTGAAGGAAGTCTCATAATTACATATTTGTCTTCTCTACCCATGATTTGAGCGTATCCACCAGCAGATCTTGCAATTTGTCCACCTTTCCCTGGTTTTAATTCAATATTATGAACCATTGTACCAACAGGAATGTTTGTAAGTCTCATTGCATTACCTGGTAAAATATCAAGTCCAGACTCTGCTGCTTGAACTTTATCACCAACTTTTAATCCAGAAGGTTGTAAGATATATCTTTTATCTCCATCTGCATAAGTAACTAAACAAATTCTACAGTTTCTGTATGGGTCGTACTCAATAGTTGAAACAGTACCCTCAACACCAAATTTATTTCTTTTAAAATCAATAATTCTATATAGTTTTTTAGCACCTGCTTCTTTGTGTCTTGAAGTAATTCTACCATTATTATTTCTACCAGCACTAGCTTTTACTCTTACAAGTAAAGATCTAACTGTTGGTTTAGAAGTAATTTCAGAAGTATCCATAACAGACATAAATCTTCTTGCAGGAGTTATTGGTCTAAATTTTTTAATTGCCATCTATAATCTCCTTAAGCTGAAAGGTTCGCTATTTCAGCGCCCTCTGGTAATGTAACGTAGAATTTCTTGAAATCTGGTCTTCGACCTGGTTTCCCTCTAAATTTTTTAACTTTACCATTTTGTCTTAAAGAGTTGATTTTTGATGGTGTAACACCAAAATACTCTTTAAATACTTCTTTTAAGCTGCTCTTAGTCATTCTTGGACTAGTTTGAACAACCACAACACCATTTTCTTGAAGCTCGATTGTCTTTTCTGTATATAATATTGCTTTAATATCTGTAATATCTGCCATCTCTACGCCTCTTTAGTTAGTGATTCAAATACTGATTTTTCAATTAGTATTGAATGATATGCAGAAATTAAATATGCATTAATTTCTTGTTTTTCAATCATGTAACAATTTTTAATGTTTCTAAACGCTAAATAAGATTTTTCTTCTATTGAATCAACAATAATAAGAGTGTCTCTTTGGTTTAATTCATTAACAATTGAAATCGCATCTTTAGTTTTACCAGACTCAACTTTTACTGAATCAGCTACAAATAAAGAACCCTTTTCAACATGAGCGTTAATAGCAAAGTTTAATGCTAAACCTTTTTGCTTTCTGTTGATTTTTTGCTTATAATTTCTTTTAGTAGGACCAAAAACTTGACCACCACCTACGAATAAAGGAGATCTTTTAGAACCCCATCTAGCACCACCAGAACCTTTTTGAGCTTTAGGTTTTTTACCACCACCGCTTACTTCAGATCTGTTTTTTACTCTAGCTGTGTTTGCTCTTTGAGCTGCTAGGTATGATTTAACATATAAGTATAAGTTATGCGAGTTAATGTCTTTAAAAGACGCTGGTAACTCGTTTGTTTGTACTACTACTGCATTACTCATTTAGCAATCCTCACTTTTCCTAATCCACCATTTGGTCCTGAAACAGCACCTTTTACAACTAAAATACCAGTCTCTGCATCAAATGAAATAACATCATTTCTTACAGAATTTGTTGTATTTCCGTATTGTCCTGGCATTTTTTTACCTGGCATAACTCTACCTGGCCATTCACACATACCAATAGAACCAGTTCTTCTACCCATTCTATGTCCGTGAGATGCTCTACCACCTGCAAAATTCCATCTTTTAACTACACCAGAGAAACCTCTACCTTTAGTTTTAAAAGTTGTTTTTAATAATTTTGCTTCTGATAAACCAGTTACATCTAAATCACCTGCTTCAGTGTTTGCTACAGTAATTGTTGCAAATCTGTTAAACTCTTTAGATAAGTTAAATTTCTTTTGTTGACCTTCAATTGTTTTATTCATCTTTTTACCAGATGAATAAGAAACAAATGCTACGCCGTCAGTCACTGCACATACTTTAGTATCAAGAACTTTCAAAAGTGTAACAGGAGTACTAGGAACAGATATAGTTCTGCTCATACCGATTTTTTCTACGATAAATTCCATTTATATTACCCTTTCTTTTATTCTTGACCCATTGATCTAACTTCAACGTCAACTTCTGGAGCTAAGTCAAGTTTCATTAATGAATCAACTGTGTCAGGAGTCGCAGCTATGATATCAATCATTCGCGTATGAACTCTGATTTCAAATTGCTCTCTTGCGTCTTTGTTTACGTGTGGACCTTTAAGAACTGTATACTTTCTGATCTTTGTTGGTAAAGGTATAGGACCTCTCAACTCAGCACCAGTTCTTTTAACAGCTTCAACAATTGAAGCAACACTTCTGTCTAAAACTCTGTGATCGTAAGCTTTAAGCTTTAATCTAATTTTTTCCATGTATTTTTTTCCTTTAAAGAACTCGTTAGACATACGAAAAACGCACTCTAACCCTTTTTATGGACGCGGATTATAACTCAAAGTAGATTAAATGTCAAGATTTATGGCCTTTAGAGTAAAATTTTTAGTATTTTTTTTCCTTTTAAAAAGGATAAATTAGTTTATAATCAATCCTCTTTAAGTAAAATAGAAGATTGAGATTTTTAAATATAAATTGTTAGTTTTGAAATGTTAGTGTAAAACGGTTTATGAAATGTTAATTATTTGCTAATGAAAAGTAAGTGTCTATTAAAAGTTTGGTTTTTCCTTTTCTTTCTCTAAGTGATCTATAAGTATACTAACAGATTTAATTGCCAAACTTATTACATTTATATGTTTAAATATATCAACCTTTTCATTCTTATCTTGTTCCATTTTAAGTATATATGTACTTATTTTTGACTCAACTTCATCAATAGATGTAAATACATTTGATAATTCAGTACTCATTTCCTTCTCAAATATCCCAGTTAATAATACTTCCTCTTTTACTTCTCTTTTTAGCTTAATTAACTGATTGGAATAATTTGAAATATACATAACTTGGATATAGTTTAAAGGAGAAAAAATTCTTTTATTTTCTAATATTATCAAAATTTGATTGATATCATTCAAATTAAAGATTAAGCTTCTTATTGACTTTCTCATTTTATCTTGTTTTTCTTGATTATTAATTTCTTTTGTATTTAAAACACTTTTCATAACTGTTGAAGAAGCTAGTAATGCTGATAAACCAATTAGAAATGCACTTACAAGTTTATCATTCAGATTATCTACTATAGAAAAAAGTATTAAAAGAAAAGCGCCTATTATTAGTATCCATAAAATTGAAATAACAAAATCTATCTTTTTTTCTATTTTTCCAGATAATGATTCAATTACTTCTAGTATGGGTGTGTAGCCTTTTTCTTTTTTCTCCATTCTTTAATCCTTTATACTTTTATTAATACTCCACAAACTCTTCCTATGATATCTATTTCATCTATATTATAATGTATATCATCAAAGGCTGTGTTAGTTGATATGAGTGTAATATTACTCTTATCCTGTTTAATACTCTTTATCTATAAGGAGTCATTTACTCTTATCATATATATATAGTCTTGTTTTATATCTGTTTGGCTTTTATCAACAAAGATTAAACTGCCCTCTTTTATATCTGGCTCCATAGGCTCACCAAACACCTGTACTATATCTGTATATTTATAGCTACTATTTATATGATCTAACAGCTGCTTATCTATTACTAATGGTTGTTGATCTATTTCATAGTTTATTGCTCCACCTCCAGCAGATGCAATAACACTCTTTTGATATTTTAATATAATGTAGTTAGATGTAGTTTCTATTAATGATTCAGGAAGTTGATTAAAAAAGAACCAATTGATAGAAATATTTCTTTTAGCTAAAAAACTCATAATCTCATAATATGGAATCGAACCTCTAGCTTTTGCTTTTCTAAAGTTGTTGTAATTTAATTCAAGAGCTATTGCTACATCTTTATCATATATTTTTTTATTTTCAAAATCATTAGATATAATGTCTTTTAACTTATTTATTATTTCAATATAATTATTCATAAGTGATTATATACAAAAAGGTTTTATTTGAAAATTCAAGAGTTCCCAAATCATCAACCGAATAATGAGAATTGCAAAATCTGGAG
The DNA here is from genome assembly GCA_030145305.1 of Halarcobacter sp. Lineage (GTDB taxonomy): Bacteria > Campylobacterota > Campylobacteria > Campylobacterales > Arcobacteraceae > Halarcobacter. The sequence goes on from JAQYVX010000002.1 coordinate 340,516, forward strand.
GTTTATGGATTTTAGTAAATTAATTAGTTTAATTTCATCTGAAAAGATTTTTTTAGCAAAAGCTTCTAGTTTTGAGGATCCTTATGAAGGCTCACTTACTGAAAAAGACCGAGGGGAGTATTGTAGAGGAGATTCGTTTTTACTTGGTCACCAAAGTAATTTATTGGCTGAGCAATTAAAGTTTGAAACTTTTATAAGCTGTTGGCATATGAATAAACATGAATCAGCTGGTATGTGGAATTTATATACAAAAACCAAGGAATCTGTTGCTATTGTAAGTACATATAAACAACTTAAAAACTCCATACAACCCTTGGATGAGAATAATTACTATATTGGAAAAGTTAATTATTTAGATTATTCTCAAGATAACATTTCAGATCATAAAAAAACTCACTAAGCCCTTTTTTTCATAAAAGGTTATCTTTTAAACACGAAGAAGAAGTAAGAGTGATTGGATACAACAATAAAGCTGATAAAGTAGTATTAGATGTTAATCGAGAAAATCTTATAAATTATATCTATATTAACCCTCAAGCTCCAAAATGGTTTTTTAATTTAGTTGAAAAAACTATCAATGATGATTATGATTTAAAGGATATTGAGATAATCCAATCAGATATATATATAAACATTTATGACTTAAATAAATATAGATAAGAGGTGTTTTCCTCTTATCTAATAATTACTAATAAACACCTCTTTAACCTTTTTCTCTACCTTACTATCATTTGCTCCAAGTGTATATGATATCTCTTTTGTAGGTCTTATATTAAAGCCTTTGTATAGTTCTCTAACCACAACACTATCATTAAATACTTCTACATATAACTTATGTTCTGCAGGAATAAGATCTATAATATCTTGTGATAGTTTAGACTTTCCACCTACCCAACCAAATGGGGCTTTAATGTTCTTCTTTGCATAATTATCCTTTGTGAAAAAACGTCACTTTTTTAAGTTAAATTGATATTTTTAGTTAAAATTCTTATGCTGTCAATTTAGAGTATTCGCACATGGCGAACAGGTCAATTCTCTATCTCAATCCTTACATTCCATCTATTTTCATCTAAGGCATGAGTTGCCTTTTTTAAAGGAAAATAAAGGAGTGATCACTTTTTAATTTTCTTAATCAAAAAGCACGGCGAATAACGATTATTAGGGTAGTTTAGGAGTAAAATCCTTTTATAAGCTTAGTAACTTTTTATTTCATGCCTTACAGTTAGCATGCGAAACTACACAATACACTATATATAACTAAGAGCTTCAAAAGAAAATACTATTTATCTTTCTTTTTAGCTCTTAAAAATATACACTTAGGGGGATTCATTTATTACTTTTGTATCTTATTGTCAATACTAATTCTACCTGATCCAAATGAAAATAATAAAAATAAAATTGAAATATATGCAAGTGGAACTTCAACACCAAAGTTTGATGCAGCAAATCCATTTCCTAGATTTACTAGAAAAAATGCAACAAGCATCGTAATAATTAGAGGAAGAGAGATAACTCTTGTTAGAAATCCAAAAATAAGTAATATTCCACCTATTCCCTCAACAGCCATAACTAAATAAAGATTTATCATTGGAAATGGTAAATCTAACTTATCTGAAAACAATACAACATAATTATCAAAGCCTTGCACTTTTTTTATTGCATAAACCAGAAATGTTCCACCCATGAAAACTCTAAGAACTAATAAAGCAAAGTCCTCAAATACTCTTTTTTTGTTAAATAATAATTCAATCATTTTAATCCTTTTGTAAATTGATGGCGAATAATAGAGATTTTTTGTTTACTCTTTATTTACTAGTAAACTAGTATTGTTTATTCAACCTTATTTAGATAATAAAAAAGATATAATATTAAAAATATTAAGGTGTAAAATGTCAGAAGTAAAACAAAATCTAAAAGATATAGTTGAAGAAACAATGATTCCTGAAGTGGAAGAATATTTAGAAGATTTGCATAAATTATTGGAAGAAGAAAAGGCAAGTGATGATGATATGGATGCCATTAGAGAAATGGAATCATTTTTAGTTGAACTAGAAAATATTCTTTTAGTACTTAAAGAAAATAAAATTAGTGATGAAGAAGCAGACCAAGTTTATCAAAATATTTTACGTATGATTGAAGAGAGTAAAGAAATAAATTAGAAGAAATTTTACAAATTTTGATATAATTAAGCTATGGAAAATCTAAAATTAAACTCATATTATGATGTAATTATTGTAGGTTCAGGGCCTGCTGGTCTTGGAGCTGCATTTAAAATTGCACAATCTTCAAAAAAAAAAGTTCTACTAATTGAAAAGAAAAAAATTAGTTCAGGTGGATTAAGAAATGATTGTAAACAAAATTATACTTATCCTGTGGGATTCCCTTTAGAGCATTGGGAAAAAGACGAAGCTGATATTTTATTAAAAGAAGTGGCCGGGCATTTGAAGCCTAAAATGGAAACTAGATTAAATATTGATAAATACATAAAAAGAGCACAAAAACTTAATGTAGAAATTCTTGCAATTGATCAAGCTCATGTTGGAACGGATAAATCATCTAAATTAATTAATGGACTTATTGAACAGCTAAAAGAATTGGGAGTAACTGTAAGTTTAGAAACGGAAGTAAAAGAATTAGATGGAGAAAAAAAAGAATTATGCTTAAGTGATGATTCAAAAATTGCTTTTGACAACATAATACTAGCACCTGGTCGAGCTGACTATGACTGGATGCAAGAACAAATGAATAAATTAGGTGTTGAATATAGTGATAATATAGTAGATATTGGAATTAGAGTTGAAATGAAAGAGGAAAATTATCCTATTGTAAAAGATTATTATGATCCTAAGATTCTTTTTCCAAATAAAGTAAGAACTTTTTGTACAAACTCAGGCTGTGCAAATATTGTAAGAGAGAAATACAAAGGCTATTATTCTGTAAATGGTCACTCTTTATCCAGAGATAAAAAAGCTAACAATCTTGTAAACTTCGCCATGTTAAAAACTATAAAACTTACCCAACCAGTTGTTAGTGGTCAGCAATTTGGTAAAATCTTAGGTGAAATGGTTATGCAGTTAAGTGGAGGCTCTGTTATTATGCAAAGAGTTGGCGATTTTAGATTAGGACAAAGAAGTAAAAAAGAGACTTTTAATGATGATTTATATGATTTTAAGCCAACTTTATCAAATGCCGTTGCTGCTGATTTAAGTCTTAGTATGCCAGCAAAGATTTTAAGAGATATTTGGAGTGCTTTAAAAAAACTTGACTCTATAGTTCCTGGAGTACTACATCCTTCTACTATTCTTTATTATCCTGAAATAAAGACCTACTCAAATAAACCACAATTTATAAATGATAATTTTATGGTAAAAGAAGGTTATTATATTATTGGAGATGGAGCTGGAACTTCTAGAGGAATAACTGCTGCTTGGGCTTCAGGGATTAGAGCATCTAAGGATATTTTGAAATAAAAGTTAATTAAAAAACTTGAATATAAATTCAGGCTTTATTGATAAAAGCCTGAAAAAAGTAAAATATCATCACTTTTTGCATTTTGTTTATCATTTACTATTAAATCACAAATGATATTTCCAAGAGCAGGAGCGAAAGTCATACCAAGCCAACCAAGACCCATTGCGTAACTTAAATTATTGTATTCTTCATCTCTACCAATTAAAGGTATATCATTGGGGGTTAAGGGTCTAAATCCACTCCAATGAACTTCTTCTTTCATTTCAAATTTATTATTGTATTCAAAAAAATTCTTTTTTATACTATCTATTTGTTTTTTAACAACATTTTTATCAACACTTCCTATTTCAAGTTTTGAAGTGAGTCTTACATTATCTCGTCTTGGAGTCATTACTATAAAAAGGTCATTAAAAAGTACTGAGGTTTTAGGTTTTAATACTTCTGGCATTTCAAAAGTTATACTATATCCCTTTGCTGGCGTCATTAATAATGGTTTTTTTCTTATATCAGATAAAAGTGTTTGATAACCTGTTGATAAAACAAAATGCTCTGCCTCATAAAAATTTTTATTTTCTGAAAGGATATAGTTTACTTTCTTATCTTTAAAATTAATATTTTTTATTTTTTCATTGAGTATAAATTCAGCACCTGATTCTTCTAAATGTCTTTTAAGTTCAAGCATTACTCTTTTTGAATCAAAGTGAGCATTCTTTTTAAATAGTATTGCACCTTTTACTTTTTCATTTGCACTTGGTAAATACTCACTTAAATCACTTTTATCTAAAATTTTAAATCTATCTTCATCCACATAATTATAATTTTTTAATTTTGCTTCATAAGTTTTATTTTCAGTGAAAACTGAAAGCATTCCTGTATGATGAAAATCAAAATCTAAATTATCTTCTTTTATCATCTGCTTATACAAATCAAGGGAAATTTCACCATATTTTTCAAAAAGCATCATTGTTTTTTTAGTTCGTTTAGAATTTGCATTTATTGCAAAATTTAAAAGCCATTTACAAATTTTTGGGTCTAGAGTTGGATGAAGAATAGCAGGAGATTGACCTTTTAACATTAGTTTAAAAGTATTTAATAAAACGCCTGGATTACTTAAAGGAGTTTTATCAAAGGCAGATAATAATCCTGCATTTCCAAAAGAAGTAGAATCTGTAATATTGCCTTCGTCTATAATAGTAACTTTTCTTCCATTTTTTTGTAAAAAATAAGCACAAGTAAGTCCCATTATTCCGGCGCCAATAATAACTACATCTTTTTTCATCTAATAATCCTCATATCTAATGTAAATCAAATTTTATTGAAATATATAATTGAACTTATACTACTATGATACTAAAATACAAATATAATAATATAAGTAATTTTTCTTTTAAATGAAATATTTTGTTGAATTTTCTTTTAGTTTTTGGAATATTTTGTCAAAGTCTACAGGGTAGACTCTTGTATTTCCAATTGAGCTTATAAAATTTGTATCTCCTAGCCATCTTGGAAGTACATGATAATGAACATGTTCAGCAATTCCAGCTCCTGCTGCTTTGCTTAAATTCATTCCAATATTTACGCCCTCTGCATTTAATACTTCTTTTAACATCTTTGTTGCTTGCTTTACTCTTAAAGACATTTCTATCCAAATTTTATCATCTAATTCTTCTATTTTATCTGTATGAATATTTGGAATTATCATCATATGTCCTGGAGAATATGGATATTTATTCATAACTACATAAGAGTTTTCATCTCTAAATAAGACGCCAAGCTTTTCATCATCATTTGGGTTTTCACAAATATGACAAAATACGCAACCTTCAATTTTATCTTCAGTTACATACTCAAATCTCCAAGGTGCATACATTCTGTCCATTTTTATTCCTTAAAATCCCTTTTTTAAGGGACCATATATTTTATGATTACTTTTATCAGTGGAAGTAAATTCCACTTAAAGGTAGTCTAAAAAAACTAGTTTTTTCAGGCACCTTTAGTAACAAAGCCTAAAGAGAACAACGAGTTGTCCTTAACTAAATAAAATTTGGTGCATCGTTTGCAAAAAGAATTAAATCCCCTGCTTTAGTTTTTGAAGCTAAAGTTGATTCTAAATCTTTTTTGTCTTTTAAAATAAATAGTTTCTTTTCATCTATATTTGCACTTAAAAGATGAGTATTTAAATTTCCAGTAATTATAGCAAAATCAAACTTTTCATTTATTTCATTTGCAATAAGAATATTAGCCTCTGATGTTGATTCCACTAAGCCTGGTGTTACAATCACTTTTCTTCCTTCATATGAAGAACAAATATTAATACCTTCTAACATACCTTCAAGATTTCCATTAAAGCTATCATCAATAATAATTTTACCACCTGCTTCAATTTTTTGTAATCTATGTTCAACTTGAGGTAAATCTTTTATTGCTAGCTTTATTTCATCAATACTCATATTAAGTTCGTAAGCCACCAAAATAACAGCTGTTAAATTAATTGCGTTAAAGCTTCCAAGTATTGGAGCATGGAAATGTTGTTGTTTGCCATCAATAATAATATCAAACCAAATACCATCAAGATTTGACATGGTAACATTTAGGTTATTAGGAAACTTTATAATAGTGTCATAATCTTTCATAGGAACAGATTCATGTACAAAACCACGAATCATCTTAGGAGACTTTAGTATCTCCATTTTTGTATGAATAATATTATCTAAAGTTTTAAAATACTCAATATGCTGTTCTCCTACTGAACCTAATACACAATACTCAGGCTCCAAAAACATGGTAATTTCTTCAATATCACCTTTTTCTCTAGCTCCTGCTTCTGCAATATAAATTTGAGTATCAAGTGGTAAATCTTTATTAACATCTAAAACTATTCCAGCCATAGTATTTACAGATCTTGGAGTTTTATATACTTTATATTTTCTTTTTAAAACTTGGTAAAGATAATTCTTGATTGAAGTCTTTCCGTATGATGCGGTAATTGCAACTGTTTTTAAATTAGGAATTGCTGAAAACCTCTCTTTTGCTCTATGTTTAAAAGAGATAAAAAATATTTTTTCTAAAATTAAAGAAATACCATAAGCCAAAAATAGTGGTATAAATATGGCTGTTGAATGGCAAGATTCACTAGCTAAACATAAGGCTGTAATAGTAAAAGTTGTAAACAATAAAATTGCTAAAAATCTTTTCACCCGCCCAGTTAATACTACAGGACGATCTAGCTTTTTATTCCACAAGATAAAACTTGTTAAATATAAAACATAAAAATAAATTGCAAAATATAAATCAGGCAAAATATGAAAGAATACAATAGGTGCTACAAAATATGTAATATGCCATTGCCATTTATGATGCTTAAGAACAACTCTTTCTAACTTATAGTTATACCATTGCAAATTTGTAATTAAATACCAGCCTAGGGCCATTATTAGTATTATGTGTGTAAATATATTAAAGTATTCCATCTTTTATTCCATTTTCTATTCTAAAGGCAACATCTTGCGCATATTTAATGAAAAAATAGTGATCACTATTGTATGAGTTAAAACTACTATTTTCTATTAAATCATGTATTTTTTCACCTGAACTAAGTGAAGTTGCACTGTCATATTCGCCCCAGAAAATCATAGCATTTTTTTTATAAGATTCAAAGACTTTTGAAAAGTCTTCATCAACTACATTTTTAAAAGTATCATACATGTTTTCACTCATACTATCTACATCTTTACTTCTAAAAGCTTTTGTAATTTTTCTAAGCCCTAAAGAATTGAAAGCTTTTGCTATTTTTATTTTCATTTTAACATCAAAACTTTTTTCTTCTAAAATTCCAGCTGTGCTAAGTAAAATAAGATTTCTAGGATTTAATAAAGTTGCAACTTTACCTCCAAAAGAGTGTCCAGCTACGGCAATAATATTTGTATTTAAAACAGTAAAAAACTCTTGCATAATTAAAGCATAGTCATTTGTAGTAAGAACATATTTATTTGAACTTCTTCCAAAACCTGGCATATCCACATAAATATGCCTATAGTTGTTTAAACAAGAGCCAAAAGCTTGTTTCATAATATCTTTATTTGAACCCCAACCATGAAGAAAAACTATATCTTGACTTGCACTTGGATTTACAATTTCATAAGATATATCAAAATGTTTTTCTAATAGCTTTATACTCTTTAGAGCCAATTATTTTCCCTTAGCCGCATGAATTTTATTTACATATTCATATGTAATTTTAATATCTTTTGTTTTAGGTAATGATTTACAAAGTGAAAGTAAAATATTATTAAAATCTTCAAAAAGATAATTCGCCATTGAACCAGGAATTGGATTAATTTCATTTAAATAAACTTCATTATCTTGAACAAAAAAATCACATCTGATTAAAGAACCATCAAATTGAGTATTATAAATCTTTTTAAATGACTCTTTTATTCTTTCTTCTAAATCTTCGCTAATATCAGCTTTTGAAGCAGTTGAAGTTCTTGCAAAATCAAGATATTTTTTGTCAAAATCTAAAAATTCTGTTTTTTGAGGTTCTTCTACAATAGAAAATTTAAACTCATCATTTATTTTAGTTCCAGCTAAATTGTATTCTTTTATTCCAGAAATAAATGGCTCAATTATAATTGCATCATCAAATTCAAAAGCAACATCTAAAGCGTATAATAACTCTTCTTGTGTTTTTACAATTGAAACTCCTATTGAACTTCCTAAAGTAACTGGCTTAATAATAACAGGGAATTGTACAACCTTTACCGGGTCATTTTTCGTATAATATTTATATTGAATAGTTTTTACATCTACGCTATGGGCATAACCTTTTGTTAAAAACTTATTAAAACTAACAGAACTAGCAGCTTTTCTTGGGCCAATGTAAGGAAGATTATAAAATTCAAACAAAGAAGCTAATAGCCCATCCTCGCCATCACCACCATGAGTAATATTTAAAATAACATCAACATCTAAGTTTTTATCACCAAACATAGCTTTTTTTGCAAAGGCACCTTTTTTAAGAGTTAAGGTGTCACATTTTTTATAATCACCTGTACTGAACAGTTTTGATTTCATTACGTTTGTTGGGATATGGTAAAAATCTCTATTTTGATCACAGAAAATATATACTAACTCTTCTTTTAAAACATCTTTCATTGCAATTGCAGAAACAATTGAAATTTCATGTTCATATGATTTTCCACCAAATACTATTCCTATTTTCAAACTATCTCCTATCTAAATTTCTATTTTTGTAATTTTTTAAGTGCTTGTTTTACTAACTCACCAGTTGTTATAGCATCACAAGTTCTCAAGACTCTTGAGACTACATCTTTTTTGAATCCTAAAGACTCTAAGGCTAAAGATGCTTCTAAACTTGTATTTGCGGAAGAATTCTCTTCACTATCTTCACCATCAATTATAAATCCTGAAAGTTCAACAAGAATTCTACTTGCTCCTTTAGGACCAATTCCAGGAACTCTTTTTAACATTGAAATATCGTTTGAACTTACAATTTGAGAAAAAGATGCAGGGGTGAAAGTTGAACAAATAGCAAGAGCCACTTTGGGTCCTACTCCATTTATTTTAATTACTGTATCAAAAAGTTTTTTTTCATTTGCTTCTAAAAATCCATACAAAGTTTGAGAATCTTCTCTTATAATATGTGTAATAAATAATTTTATTTTATTGTCTGTAATTTTTGAACTACAGTTAACAGAAACAAAAATTTCATAAATAATTCCATTAACATTAACATTTAATAATGTTGGTTCTTTTCTTTCAATAATGCCTTCTAAGCCTATGATCATGATTTTCTCTTGAATTGTAAAATAATTGCACTTTTTAATTAATAATAAATAATATAGATTATATAATAAATTAACTTAAACCAAAAGGTACGTAAAGATGCTTCAATTTATAATGAAAAAGATAAGCAATAAAATTATTCTTGCTTTATTTATTTTAATGACTTCGTCAAGTTTAGTTGTAACTTATTTTATTACTAACCAAGTAGAAGAAGATGCAATTTTCGCATCAAAGAAAAATCTAGAAATGATTAACGCAGCAATGTTTCAAAGTCTTAGAACAGCAATGAATACAGGAGACCCTGCTCAAATAGCAAAAGCAGAAAAGGAAGCCAGTGAAATTGAGGGTGTAAAAAAATTAACTATTGCAAAAAGTAAGCCTTTAATTGAGATGTACTCTCCTGGTGAAAAATTTACAGAAAATAAAGCTATATTAAAATCTTTCAAAGATAAACAAAGTCAAATAATTGAAAGCACAGAAGATGGTCATAGTTTAAGAATGATAAAACCTATGGTTGCAACAAAAGATTGTTTAATGTGTCATGCAAACCAAGCTGAAGGTGATATTATTGGAGTAATGGACTTAACATTTTCACTTGATGAATCTGATTTAAGAATTAGTGATTTAATAATAGATATTTTAATTATGTCTACACTTTTTGGCTGGATTACTATTGGTCTTATTTTCTTAATTGTAAAAAGAGCTACAAACCCTATTTCAAAATTAAAAGAAGGTTTCCAAAACTTACTTCATTCTAATGATACAAGTATTAATTTAGAAATCGAATCAAAAGATGAGATTGGTGAAGTTGCACAACTATTTAATTCATACATGGGAAAAGTTCGTGAGGGCTTAAAAGAAGATGAAAAAGTTATTGAAGAGGCAAATGATATTTTAGAAAAAACAAGTAATGGATTCTTTGTTTATCAAGTTAACTCAACTGCATCTAACCCATATGTAGAAGATCTAAAAAACAAATTAAATACAATGATTTTAAGTACAAAAAATACCCTAGATAAAATAAATATAACTTTAAGAAACTATTCTGAATCAAAGTTTGATTATAGAATAGATGACAAAGGTATATACGGAGATTTAGCTTCATTAACAGCAGGAATTAAACTAGTAGGAAATAATACTTCTGAAATTTTAGCAATGATTATGAATACTGGTGATTCATTAAATAGAAATACACATACCTTATCAACTGCATCAAATAATTTATCAAAATCATCAAATCAACAAGCAGCTTCACTAGAAGAAACAGCAGCTGCACTTGAAGAAATAACAGCAAATATTCAAGGTAATACACAAGCTTCAATACAAATGGCAAACTTAGCTGATAATGTTACAAAATCTGCCCAAAATGGACAAAACCTTGCAAATAGAACTGCTGGGGCAATGGATGATATAAATAAACAAGTTACTTCTATTACAGAAGCAATTGAAGTAATAGACCAAATTGCTTTCCAAACTAATATCCTATCTTTAAATGCGGCTGTTGAAGCTGCAACAGCAGGAGAAGCAGGAAAAGGTTTTGCCGTTGTTGCACAAGAAGTTAGAAATCTTGCAAGTAGATCAGCAGAAGCTGCAAAAGAAATAAAAGAAATTGTTCAAAAAGCTACTAGTAAAGCAAATGATGGTAAAAAGATTTCAGATGAAATGATTGCAGGTTATGATGAATTAAATACAAATATTAAATCTACAATTGAAAAAATTGAATATGTAGCAACTGCTTCTAAAGAGCAAGAAAAGGGTATTACTCAAATTAATGATGCTGTAACTATGTTAGATAAAGCAACACAAGAAAATGCCCATGTAGCAGAAGAAATATCAAGTATGTCAACTCAAATTGCAGATATGTCAAACTCTTTAGTAACAGCAGCATCACGAGCTAGCTTCTTAGAAGATGCAAGAGAAGAAGTATGTAACGTAGATTTAGTTTATGATACAGCAAATTTAAAAGTTGATGTGTTAAAACTAAAAGATAGTGTTTACTCTCAACTTGGTAAATATCAAACTTGGAAAGTTACAAAAGATCAATCTTTAGAAGATTGGATTACAAATTATACTAATACGAATCCAAATGTTAATATGGGTTCAATAGATAACTTAAGAGATTTAAGTGCTAGTCTTAATATAAAACTACAAAACTTAGTTGATTCAAATGCTAATAAAAAAGAGAATGTAATATTAAATGAAAAAGCGAAAGAAGTAGAGATAGAAACTCTTAGAATATTTGGAACACTAAATCAGCTTAAAAAAGATGCTTGTAAAATAAGCAAATAAAAAGAAATAAAAAGGATTAATTTCCTTTTTATTTTACTTCCCCATACTTTGAATTAAAGCCTCTAGTTCATCATTAGAAACCATATCTTCAGAGTCATTTTTTCCTATATTTTTAGCACTTGGTGCTATATTATAATCGCTTATATCAATATTGTTTGTTTGAGATACATAATTAACAATTTTTTCTATTTTTTGTCTATGTAAATCTTGATGTTGTAACATACCAAAAGAGGTAGAAACTAATTTGCTAACTTTTTCTATTTCGTGTGAATGAATACTAGAATTAATTATTATAGAATTAATTGATTCTAAATTATCATAAATTGCGATTGAGTTTGATTCAGACTCTTTTATCACGTCACAAAGCTCTTTTATTAATTCGTCATAAGTCATATATTTCTCCAAAAAGTAATCCGTTGTACTTAAGTTTAATTAGTTTAACCTATTTAAACTTAAGTATATTATATAATTATATCTCTAATGAATAACTTCTGCAACAAATTCTGTAGCATAAGAACCTTTTGGCAGTGAAAATTGTATTTCCATCCAGTTTTTATCTTCTTTATAGTTTGTTTGTACCTCATCAGGGAATACCCAAGAAAATCTTCTAGCACCATCTTCTGGTATTTTTATATCATATTCTTTTTCTATTTCATAAGCTAAATCAACTGCAATTTTCACTCTTTTTCCACATAAAATTCCTGTTGCTACTCTATCTTTTTTAGAAAATTTCTCAGCTTCTGCTTCTAAATCTTCAACATGAAATATTTTTCCAAAAGGATAATGACTCATCAAATCACCAGGTAATAATTTAAAAGGGTGTTCTTGTTTCTTCATATTCTTCACAATATCTAAAGGTAAATTTAGTTTTTCAAAAATCTCTTTTGGAGCAAAAGCATCAACTAATTTTGATACTTCTATTCTTTTTGATAACCAAGAATTAAAAAGATGACTTTGATAAGCATTTATATACATTTGCTTTAGTTTTCTATTCTTTTCTTTTAGTTCACCTTTTATAATAGCTTCACCCTTCTCATAATTATTCCCCTCGATTCCAAATCTTTGAAAACCGAAATAATTTGGCATACCAAAATTAACAATTCGTGAAATTGCTTCTTCAATTTTTCTTGCATCCATTGGAGTTACTCTTTTTAATCTAATGAAAAATTTATTTCCTTTTAAATGCCCTATTTTAATCTTATTGTTATGTCTATTAGTTTCAAGAATTTTGATATTTGCGTGATTAAATTTATTTAATTTTTCTTCACAAGACTTAGGAATAGATATTTGTTGTACTGTCATTGCATTTTTATCTTTTAAACCTGCATATCCTATATCTCTATTTTTACATCCCAGTTGTTCTGCGAATATAGAAAGAGCATCCCATGTTGTCAAATCTTTTTTTCTAAATTTAACAATGATATGTTCCCCTTCCCCACTAAATTCATATAAGGGAATTTCTGTCACAACAAAATCATCTTTGTTTTGTTTAAATAGAACATCAATTTTTGAGTGATTTAAGTATCTTTGTAATTGTTTCAATTAGTTTCCTTTTTAATTAAAATGATGATTTTTACAATCACATTTATATTTACCTTTTACAGCTTTTGCAAAGATATTTAAATTTACATTATGTTTTTTTGCAATATTTTCTATTTTTGCTTGATATTTTAATGGAAAAGAAAATAGTAATTCATACTCTTCCCCGGAACAACCTATATGAGTGGGAATGTCATAAAAAAACTTAAAACTTTTATTATTTTGTTTTGAAAGTCTTTCAAGTTCGAAAAAAAGTCCATCTGATATATCCATGGATACATTTATATATTTTGAAGCTTCAAAAAAGAAATCTGCATTTAATTTTGGCTCTATAAATTTTGATTTTTTTGAGATTATACCTCCACTTAAAAGTGTTTCTAAATCTCTTTTTGAAGTTCCTAAATCACCGGTATAACAAAGTAAATCATCTTTTTTCATTCCACTTCTTAGCTTTGCTTTTTTTGTTTTTGAAATAATTGTAATACTAATATCAAGCTTTATATTTGATATTGTATCTCCACCAATAATTTCGATTCCATATCTTTTTGCAATATCTAAAAATCCACTTGCTAATTCTTTTATCTCTTTTTTTGAATACTCTTTTGGTATTGCTACACTTAAAAGTGCATATTTGGGTCTTGCATTCATTGCAATTGCATCTGAAATATTAACAAGCATTGCTTTTCTTGCAATCTGTTTTAAACTCATCCACTCTCTTTTAAAATGCACGTTCTCAAAAAAAGCATCACAACTATAAACTAAATTGCCTATTACAGCACCATCATCACCAATTATTTTTGACTTTTTATTAAATTGATTTATAAAAAAATCTTCTTTATTCTTTTTTCTCATAACGCGATATTATCATAACTGTGCTTTTTTTCTAATTTTTTACTTAAAAAATTTGCTAAGATATAAACTATCCTAATAAATTTAATTATTTTAGATATAATGCGCACAATTTAACTTAAGGAGAAGAGAAATGCCAAAAATTAACAAATATGTTGACATTGATACTGTAGAGAGAGAAGCTAAGAAAGATTTAATTGATAGACATAGCCCGTTTATTCACTGTAATGACACTGCAAAAGCAGGTGAACCATTTGAAGTAACTGTAAAAATGGGTAATGAATATACTCATCCAGATGATTTTGATCATTATATTGAATCTGTATCATTATTTAATGGAGAAACATTATTAGCAAAAGCTTCATATGTTCCAGGAACTTTAGGAAATGTAAAAGCTCATAATACAACAACATTTACTATTATTCCAACTTCTAAAAAATTAAACTTAGTTGCTCACGGATACTGTACAAAGCACGGAATTTGGGAATCTACTCCTGTAGTTGTTGCTGTAGCTGAATAGTTTATAGTTAACAATATAATCAAAAGGTAGAGATTATTATCTCTACCTTTTTTTATGCTTTTTAAAACCTTAGGAAGTATTTTTTATCTTCAACTTTCTAAGTAAAAAAGAAAAATCTATTATTTTTATTTAATCTTTATAATCTATATTATAATTAGCTATAATATTGTTAAATTTTTTACAAAGAATGATAATGGAAAACAAAAAAATAGTTGGAAGAAAAGAGATTATATCAATTCTTGATTTGGACTTAGTAGATTTAGATGCTAAAATTGATACAGGTGCTGATTCAAATGCACTTCATTGTGATCATATTGAGATAATTGATAATAATGTTCATTTTACACTCCTTGATGAGATACATCTTGCATACCATGGAAAAAGAATAAGCTTACCTTTATATAAATTAAAAAAAATAAAAAGTTCTAATGGTGAAACTCAGTTAAGACCCTCTATAAAAGTAAGCGTTTTATTTATGGGGAAGAAGTATAAAAGTATAATATCTTTAACTAATAGAGCAGATATGAAGTTTCCTATGCTTATAGGAAGAAAATTTTTAAAAGATAGGTTTTTAGTTGATGTTTCAAAAGAGTATTTAAGTAAAGATGCTTAATTTTTTAAAACAGAATAAAAAATAAAAAGGAAAATAAAATGATTTTATATATATTATCTAGAAATGCAAATTTATACTCGACTAGTAGATTAGTAGAAGCAGCAGAAGAGAAAAACTGGGATGTAAAAGTTATTGATTATTTAAAATGTACTATTGAGATTATGAAAGGTGAATTAGTAATTAATTACTTAGGTAAAGTTTTACCAACACCTGATGCAATTATTCCAAGAATTGGAGCGAGTAGAACTTTTTATGGAACAGCAATGGTTAGACACTTTGAAATGATGGATGTATTTAGTACTTCTGGAAATCTTGCAATCGCAAGAAGTAGAGATAAACTAAGAAGCTTACAAGTTCTATCAAAAAATGATGTAGATATGCCAAAAACTGTTTTTGCTTCAAATAAATCAAGTGCAAAAGATGTTATTGAATTAAGTGGTGGAGCACCCTTAGTTTTAAAAATATTAGAAGGAACACAAGGGGTTGGAGTTGTACTTGTAGATAGTGAAAAAGCTGCAAAATCAGTGCTTGATGCTTTTTATGGAATGGATGTAAACTTACTTGTTCAAGAGTTTATTGAAGAAGCAGGAGGAGCTGATATTAGAGCTTTAGTTGTAGGTGGTGAAGTAGTTGGTGCTATGAAAAGACAGGGTGCTGAGGGAGACTTTAGATCAAACTTACATCAAGGTGGAAGTGCAACTTCATATAAGTTAAATAGAAAAGAAAAATCAACTGCTTTAGCAGCTGCTAAAGCTATGGGACTTGGTATTTGTGGGGTTGATATGATTCCATCTAGCCGTGGACCTTTGGTAATGGAAGTTAATTCAAGTCCAGGATTAGAAGGAATTGAAAAGTCAACTAAAATTGATATTGCTGGGAAAATCATGGATTATATTGAAAAAAATGTAACTCCAGCAACAGAGCTTACAACCAAAAAACGAAAAATCAAAAGAGATAATATCGGAGCATAATCTTGAAAATAATAAATATTGCAGGAACAGATATACAAAGAGGAACAAATGTAACTATTAATTTAGAACTTCCTAAACTATATCATTCTCCAATGAACCTACCTATTAGAATAATTAGAGGGAAAAAAGATGGCCCTACTATTTTTATTAGTGCAGCGGTGCATGGTGATGAATTAAATGGTATTGAAATCATTAGAAGATTTAGAAAACTAAGTATTTTAAAAAGATTAAGAGGTACGGTTATTTTAATTCCTATTGTAAATATCTACGGAGTTATAACTTTGTCAAGATATATGCCAGATAGAAGAGATTTAAATCGTTCTTTCCCTGGTTCAAAAAAAGGTTCACTTGCAAGTAGAATTGCAAAAATATTTTTTGATGAAATTGTTTGCAAGTGTGATTTAGGAGTAGATTTACATACAGCTTCCATTCATAAATCAAATTTTCCTCAAGTTAGAACAAATTTGAATAATGAGTATACATATAAATTAGCTAAAGCCTTTGGAGCACCTGTCGTTTTACATTCAGAATTAAGAGATGGTTCTTTAAGAGCAGAAGCACAAGAAAAAGGTATCCCTGTACTTTTGTATGAAGCAGGAGAAGCTTTAAGATTTGATGAAACGTCTATTAGAATTGGTGTAAAAGGAATTGTTAATATTTTAAGAGAAGTTGAAATGCTTCCTATAAATACAAAAAAAAGAAAATATAGACTTCCAATTATTACAAGAAGTAGTCAATGGATAAGATCAGCCGAAGGTGGAATTATTAGAACAATAAAAGCCTTAGGAGACATTGTAAAAGAGAATGAAATTATTGCTTATGTGGATGAACCACTTGGAGACAAAAGTTTTGAAATAATTGCTACTTTTGACGGGGTTATTATTGGAAAATCCGAAATACCTTTAATTCAAGAAGGAGATGCTGTTTTTCATATTGCAAAGTTAAAAGATTTACAAATTGCTGAAGATAAAATGGAATTTTACAACGAATCTACAATTGAGATAAGTGAATTTAATGAGTTAAAAGAAGAAGAAATTATAGAATAAGGCAAAAGCCTTATTCTCTTTACAATAAAACTAAAGTTGCCAACCCAAGGAAACTAAAAAATCCTACAATATCTGTTACAGTAGTCAAAATTACAGTTGAGCCAATTGCTGGATCTATTTTAAATTTTTCTAAAACAAGTGGAATAACCGCACCAAAGAAACCTGCACTAAAAAGATTAATTATCATAGAAGCTGCTATAACAAATCCAAGAAGTGGTATTTTAAACCATAAATATGACACAACACCAATTATAAAGGCAAATAAGAAACCATTTACAAGTGAAATAATTACCTCTTTATAAATAGTTTTCTTTGCATCTTCATACTCAATTGCACCTAATGCCATTTGTCTTACAGTTACAGTTAGTGTTTGTGTTCCTGCATTTCCACCCATGGAAGCTACTATTGGCATTAGAACAGCTAAGGCTACTAAAGATTGAATGGTTGCATCAAATAAACCAATAACAAGAGAAGCTAATATTGCAGTTATTAAGTTTATGCTTAACCAAAATGCCCTATTCTTACCAATCTTATAAATACTCTCTACTTCTTCTACTTTATTATCAACTCCAGCTAAAGAGTATAATTGTTTTGTATCTTGGTCTTGCATAACATCACGAATTTCATCATGTGTTATTCTTCCTAATAGTTTATTTTCACTATTTACTATTGCTAAAGCATTTAAGCTGTAATTTGAGAAAAGATTAACGGCTTCTTTAATATCATCTTTTTCATTAAAAGAGTAATGTTCTATTCTATCATTTGGTATCTCAGCAAATTTTTGTGTTCTTTCAAAAAGAATTAATTCTTCTAAGCCAATTGAACCTAAAAAAGTATTATCTTTATCTACTAAAAAAGCGTGAAAAATATTATTCAATATATTTAAATCTTTTTTCTCTTTTAATCTTTTTAAGGCTTCACCAATAGTTTCATCGATACTTGCCCAAAAAAGTTCTTTTTGCATATAAGCACCAGCTTCATGAAAATCATATGCATTTAGTTCATTAATAACTTCTTTTTCATCTTTATTCAATTTTGATAAGACAGTTTGTGCAGCCTCTTCATTTTTTAAAGAGATATTATAAATCAGCATTGAAGCATCATCACTATCCATATTTGAGGTGACTCTTGCAACTTTTTGTTCACTTATTATATCTGTGATTTCTTCTTGAACATAATCTGGCATTTCTACTAATATTTGAGCAAATAATTCACTTGGAATTTTTTTACAAACTGCTTTATACTCTTTTTGATCAAGATCTCTTATTATCAAAAGATCTTTTGATAAATCAAAAGGATGATAAGAACATATTCCCTCTTTATAATCTATAATTACTTTGTGAATATGTTTATTTAAGATTTCTAGTTTTTCTATTTTTTCTTCATGTTTCATTAATATCCTAGTATGCTTTTTTATTCTTCATCATCTTTTTTTGTATTTTTAGTTGATGTTTTTAATTTAATAAGTTCATTATTTGTATACTCTTTTAATAAAGATATTGAAATTTCACCCCTTTTTTGTGATGCTATTTTATAATTTACCTCATATGAAATTAGAGCGCTTATTCCTGTTTTTGAAGAGTTTAAGGAAAAAATCATATTAAAAGGGAATGAAAATTTCTCAAATACTTCTTGTGTAACTGTTTGTAGAAAATCAAAATCATTATTTACATCAAATTCAAATTCAATTAAATCATTTATAATTCCATTTTTCTTTAATGAATAATTATAAAATACTTTTGTAAAAATATAACTATTTGGAATATAAATTGTTCTTCCTACATTTTTTATATCTTTTATATTTGTATAATCAACAACTTCATTCAATTTCATTTTTACAAATGAAATATCTACAATATCACCAACTGTATGTTTTGTTTCAAATTGAACCATAACTCTATTTCCAACTCGTACAACATTACTAAAAAAGATATATATTGCACCTGCTATATTTAGTATAATATCTCTTGTTGCTATTGTAAGTGCTGCTGCTATTACCCCTAGAAAAGTTATAATATAAATAAAATCATTTATATAGCGAATAATTACAAAAATTAAAATTGACAATACAAAAAGTAAAGACAATACTTTTCTATAACTAATCTCAAGTTCGATATTTTCTTTATTTCTAGAAAGATAAAAAAATGCAAAAAGTAAAAATTTATAAAGAACATATGAAACAAAAACTATACTTAAAGTAATCAAATGTTTTATAAAAACTTCATTTTTATATTCATCATATTTTTTTTCTATCTCAGTTTTTATTTCAAAAAGATTTTGGCTCATTTTTTCTATGTTTTCTGAATATTCGCTAAAATAATCAAGCTCTTCTTTCAAAAATTGCATTTTTTTAAGATTATTTGCTAACTCTTCACTATTAGAGTTTGCATTTTGTAAAAAAATTAAAGCCTCGTAGAATTCTCTTTTTAAAGCTTCATATTTTATGATTTTTGATTTTAGTTCTTCTAAAGATATAGAAAATAAAAAATCATAAATAGTGACGCTTCTCATTTCATATTTATAGTTTTTTAGTAATTCATCAAAGCTATTACTTTTTTCATATAAAGTAAGTTTGGATTTATATATTAATATTTTATTATTTAATTCTTGTATTTTTGCTATATTATTTTTTTTTACAATCTTTTCAAGTTCTTGCTCAACTTTTGCAATATTTCCTAGGACAATATTATAGTTTTTATAATTTGAATAAATTTTTAACCATATATTGTCAACTTTTTTATTTTTCTCTTGTTCTAGATCTTCATTGTTTGCAACTAAAAATGAACTACAAAGAAGTAATATTAAAAATAATTTCTTCATTTATGTCTCACTTTTTAAATTTTTGTGAATGAGAAAGGTATTGCTTATTTACATCAATTAAAAAACCTTGTCTTAAGAATTCTCTTCCTAAAAGTATCGGGAAACTCATTTTTCTTCGGTTTCTTAAAGAGTACTCAACGTCATAGACTTTATTAAAAATTACTGTTTTTATTAAAACTACAAATCTTTCTTCTTCCATTCCATTTGAGCTTCTGATTTTTGCAATTCTTTTTATTGGAAAGATGTATCTATTTTTTTTATACTTTTTATGGCTATTATCTAAAACTTCAAAAATTACTCTATTTCCATCTAAGCGTTTTATATATCCACAATGTAAAGAAGAGGTTTTAGCCCCACTATCAATTTTGGCTCTTATATTCTTTAGGTCTAATTGAGGAAAATCAACTCTATCATACTTTCCAATAAGAATATTATCTGCAAGTAAAAATTGAAGAAAAAATGAAATTAAAAAAACTGTTCTTAACATAGGTTTATCCCTTTTAATTATCTGATTTATATTTGCAGTTATAGCCACTTTTTCTTTTTAAATACATATAATTGAAGACTTACAACAAGAATAAGCATAATTACAAAAATTGAAAAAGAAAAAGGGTTTTCAGAACCTGGAATTCCACCAACATTTATTCCTAAAAGTCCCGTTAAAAAACCCAGAGGTAAAAATATTGCTGAGATTAAAGAAAGCACATACATTCTATTATTTAATTGCTCATCTAGTTTTAAAGATATTTCTTCTTGGATTAAAGAAAGTTTATCTTTTATAGAATCTAAATCTTCCACATATTTTATAAGTTTATGATTAATCTCTCTTAAACGTATTTTCTCATATTCACTAACCCATGAAATTTTTTGCTCATGAAGTTTATATACTGCTTCTTTTTGAGGTGAAAGATACCTTTTAAAAGAGATAGATTCTCTTTTTATTTCAGAAATTGAACTTCTTAGTTCTGAATTATTTGTTTCTAAACTCAACTCTTCTAACTCAGAAACTTTCTCTTCCATATCAATAATATAGTCTTCCATTCTTCCTGTTAGTTTAGTTACTAATTCAATTAAAAATTCTGAAGATGTTTTTGGTCCTACACCTTCATCTAAGTTTTGTAAAATATCACGTACAGATAAAAGATCTCTTTTCTTACTACTTATTATTATATTTTTCTTTACATATAATCTAATAGAAATCATATCTTCAGGATCAGAATCTGGATTTAAATTAATTCCCCTAAGAGCTAATAAAACAGAGTCATTTAAGATTGTAGTTCTTGGTCTTGTTGTATTACTTAGTAAAGAATCAATTGCAATTTCATCAATTCCACTTTTATTTCTAAGCCAATCTATTGACTTTGGATGTGAATAATCAAAATGGATCCACAATAAGCCCATACTTGAATTATAATTTTCAAGTTCTTCAAAGCCAATTTTTCTTGCCCCTCCTTGCTCATCCAAAAGTAAGGCATGTGAAAAAGTATTATCAAGCATAAAATTTCCTATTATATTTTCTTTTTTATTATATTTTATTCTTTGCATACTTAAAGAGTGTTATTTCAAAAAGCGCTCTTTTTTAATACAAATATAATATAATCATACATTAATATAAGGAAAATATAACAATGAAATACCTACTTCTATTTATTTTAAGTATAAATATATCTTTTTGTGCACAAATTGATACAAAATTATTTGATACAGCTAAAAACGTATCATATTTTAAAGAAATTGAACAACAAATCTTAAAAGAAGAAAAAACAAAAGCTAAAAGTAATGAGATAATAAATATACAAAAAGCTCATTTAAAAAGATTAGAAGAGAGCACTTTAATAAAAGTACCTTTTGAAAAGTTTGATTTAAACTCTTTAAAAGAGGAAGAAAACTTATTAGATTCTATATTAAAAGCTATTTTTTATATTTCCGAATTAGAAATAAAAGAAAAAAAACAAAATGAACTTTTAATTGATATTCAAAATAAATTAGCTTTATTAAAAAAAAGAATAGAAAATATTCTTGAAGAAGAAAAAAAATATTTATTATCTTATCAATTACAATATGCTTATTATAAAATCCAAAGAACAAATATTGAAAGTAGATTACAAGTAGCTACATTAAACAAAAATAATCTTATAAAAGAAATTGACATTGCTCTAAAAAAAGAGATAAAGTCCTCTTCTGATTATATTAAAGAAGAGATAAATAAACTTGATATAAAAATAAGAAAAATAAAGCAAGAAAAAGTTGCATTGGAGCTTGAATTAGAAAAAGAGCTCATAAATGAAAACTATATTAAAAAAGAGGATTTAGAAGTAGAGATTCAAAAACTAGATAAACCCTTACAAAACCTTCTAATAGAGAAAATTAACTTTTTAAATAAAAAATTAATAAATACTATAATACAAAAAAATGATAGTAAATACTTAAAGATACATGATGAAATAGATTCTTTATTATTAGAATTAAACGGCGAAGTTCAAGAAATATATCAAAACCAAAATCTTTTTATAAAAGAGCTTGCAAAAAAAATGCTTGGAAATACAAAATTAATTATTAGTAATTCATTATCTCAAAGTAAGAACTTTTTTGATCAATTTAAAGGTTATTTCACTTCAACACTTTTTGTTTTTAATGAACAATCAATATCTTTTTTGAGTTTGGTTAAGGCAATATTACTAATAATTTTTGGTTTTTTAATTGGTTCACTTTACAAAAAATGGATTTATAAAATTTCAAATAGATGGCCTAATATGAGCCAAATGTTATTAAAACTAACTTCTAATGTTGGCTTCTATTTAATAGTATTTATTACCACTATGATTTCAATGGGAAGCTTAGGTATTGATATGTCGTCAATTTCTTTAATTGCAGGTGCACTTTCTATTGGTATTGGATTTGGATTACAAACCGTTGTTTCAAACTTAATAGCTGGAATAATTTTAATGTTTGAAAGAACAATTAGAATTGGAGATATTATTGAAATAGATGCCTTACTAAAAGGAACAGTTACTGATATAAGAATTAGATCTACTACTATTAAAACTTTTGACAATATTGATATTATTATTCCAAACTCATCATTTATTCAAAATAATGTAATAAATTGGACTTTAGATGATGTAACAAGAAGACTACATATTCCTTTTGGTGTTGCTTATGGAACAAAAATTGAAACAGTAAAAGAAGTTGTTTTAACAGAACTTGATAATTGTGATTTAATTTATATAAAAGATGTAAAAGATAAAGAACCTGAAATTAGATTTGATAATATGAATATGAATAGAGTTGAGTTAGAACTTCTTGTTTGGGTTAAGGCAAATGATAAATTTAGACCAAATTCATTAAAGTCAGATTTTTTAATTTTAATTTATAACTCTTTATATAAGCATAATATTGAGATTCCATTTCCACAGCTTGATTTACATCTAAAAAAGAACTAAGAAACAATTATTTTAATATCGTTTAGAGATAAAATCCTATATCTACAAGTTATAGGATTTTATTTTCTATTTATTTTATTCACTAATTATTATATTTATTTCATTTTTTATTATTTTAAATTTTTCAAGTTTCTCATTTTTATCTAATTCTAAAGATTCTAATTCTTTTAGAACTTCACAAACCTCATCTAGAACTAAATTTAAGCAAGAATTTTTAATATAGTGTGCTTTTTCTTTTATTTTTGTTTTATCATCTTTTTTTATAAATTCAGATAGTTCATCTATATCTTTTGATATATCATTTTTAAATTTGTTTATAATAAGACTAGCAATATTTTCACTAACTCCTAATTTTTTTGTAATTTTTGATATATCAATTTTACTTCCAAGCCTTTTTACTTTTTTATTACTTTTTAAAAACATTCTAAATATTCTTTTTAGCTCTTCTGTATTTATTGGCTTACTTAAATATTCATTCATTCCGATATCTAAAAACTTTTCCCTATCGCCTTTAATAGCATTTGCTGTTAATGCAATAATTGGAATATTTTTTAACTTATTCTCTTTTTCATAATTCCTTATTTTATGGAAAGCTCCAATTCCATCTAAAATTGGCATATTAATATCCATTAAGATCATATTAAATTCACCATTGATATAAGCTTGAAATGCCTTTTCTCCATCTTCTTGTATATCAAAATCAATATTCATACTAGTTAATACAAAAGATAAAAGTTCTTGATTAGCCTTATTATCTTCAGCTATTAATACCCTTCCTTCAATTTCCATATCTTCCATTTTTTCTACTATTTTTTTGTCATATCTTAAAAGAAGTTCTTGCAAGGCATCATTTATCTTTGATGGATAAAATGGTAAAGATAAGCTAATTTCATTTGAGTTAAACTTTATTTTATTTATATTATTAGCATATTCAAATAAAATTAAAGTCTGCGTATTAGGAAATTTCTCCCTCATTTCTTCTAAATCTTCTCTACTTTTAAAACAATGAACTAAAATATTAGTTTTAGTGTCATCTTTATTTCCATTTGTAGTTCCAAATATTTCTAAATATTTTTTTATATAAGAATATA
This sequence comes from Halarcobacter sp., assembly GCA_030145305.1. Classification (GTDB taxonomy): domain Bacteria; phylum Campylobacterota; class Campylobacteria; order Campylobacterales; family Arcobacteraceae; genus Halarcobacter. Next base: position 364,973 of record JAQYVX010000002.1, read on the forward strand.
AATTGTTTTCTATATCAAAAATAGTAAAATTCAAATGATGCAAATAGTTTTTTGTATCTTCTACTTCCTCTTTACATACATTAAAATTCACATCAAACCAAAATTTACTTCCTTTTCCTAATTCACTTTCAATATAGATTTTCGAATTTAAAGACTCAATTATATGTTTACAAATACTAAGTCCTAAACCGGTACCTTCAAATTCTTTATTTGATTTGTGATCTACTTGAATAAAGGGTTCAAAAATATTTTGAACTTTATTATTTGCTATTCCAATTCCCGTATCAATTACTTCAAATCTAATTAATGCATTTTTATCTAATCTTTTTAGCACAATAATATTTACGTTTATTGTTCCCTCTCTATTTGTAAATTTAATTGCATTACTTATTAAATTTGACAATATTTGTCTAATTCTTGTTCCATCTGTTAATACACAAATAGGAGTTTTATTATCTAAGTTGAATATTAGTTTTAAATGTTTGTCATTAGCCCTTTTTGAAAAAAGTTCTACCACATCTTCACTAATCAAATAAATATCAGTTTCATAAATACTTAATTCAAAATTTCCACTTTCTATTTTTGAAATATCCAAAATATCATTTATAATGCTTAAAAGTGATTTAGCACTTGTTTGAATAATAGTAGCTTGCTTTTTCCCTTGTATATTCAAATCATCTCTATTTGAAATTAACTCAGAAAAACCTATTATGGCATTTAAAGGAGTTCTTATTTCATGAGAAATATTTGCCAAAAATGAAGACTTGGCTTCATCAGCTTTTTGGGCTTTAATTAATGTTTCTTTTAAGTATTTTGTTCTTTCTTCAATTTGTTCTTCTAAGCCATGATTTATATCTATTAACTCTATTGTTTTTTCATTTACTTTTTCTTCTAAATGCTCATTTAACTCTTTTTGTTCATTAATTAAGTTTTTGACCTTTGAAGCCATATTATTAAATGATTTTTCAAGATTCCCAATTTCATCATTTGATTCAACTTCTATTCTATAATCTAAATCATTCTTAGCAAATTTTTCAGTTCCTATTAAAAGTCGTTCAATCTTTCCACTAATATAATTAGACATCCAAATAGCAATTGCAATTATTAAAACCAGCATCAATAATGTTATAAAGGACAACTCATTTATTAGATTATTTATTAATTCTTCAATTTCTAAAGTATTCTCTTCTAACATAAGATCCATTTGCTCTGTTTGAGAAGATAAAATCTCTTCTACACTTTTCTTTGTTTCATTTGCTGCTGCGTGAAATTCTTCTACATTTGCTCCAATTGTTACAAAGCCAAAGCCTCTTTTACTATTTGCAAATTTCCCTGTATAATAAGGAATTGTTGCCGCTGTTGTTAACTTCCAAACATTACTCCAATAAATTAAAAAAGAGCCATATCCTCCATTTTTTGTTAGTTGCATCCAACCTTGACATTGGGGTGCAAAGTTAAGATATCTACAATCAAGAGCAACATTTCCATCTTCTAAAACTTGGGAGAAATTCGCATTTTTATTTAAACTTTGTTCTTCAAAGATGGGATAATCTTTTAAAAAATCATTAATTTCTTTTTTTGAATCTTTATATTTTAAAAATAACTTATTACTTAACCAAGGCATTGCTCTTTTCCCTGTTTCTTTGTCATATCCTACAATAAAATAATCCCTTGCATGTGAGATATTCTTACCTTCATAATCCCACATAAAAGCATAATTACCTTCGCCTGCGTCAGAAATACTTTGTTTTGCATCTAGGCTAACAGGGTTTGAAGTATCAGTAAATTGCATAATATGTTCATGGTCAAGAGCTAAAGAGACATAAGCTACTTTTTTATTATTTTTAAAAATAGGAGTTACAAATCTAATAATTCCTTCAAATTTCTTTCCTAAAGGATTTTCTTTTCCTGCATAAGCATGCTCTTCTGGCTTAAATTCAATTTTTTGTTTTTCTGTTTTCTCTTTATTGAAAGTTCCTATTACTTTTGATTTTACATATTCACCAATTACATCTGAAACAAAAATTTCTCCTTGTTTTAAATCTTTAATCTTTTCAAAATAAGTTTCAGAGTTTACATATGTATTTTCTTTATTTGAGATATTTGTAAGTTTATTATTTATTTGTGAAACTTTGTAAATCTCATTTCCACTTAAATCAAAATAATTTATCTCTTTGTAAATAGGTATTTTTTTTGTTTTTAATGTTAAAGGATCATGAAAACTAAACTCTCTTTTATTTTCTTCTAAATCTGCTGTATTTTTTAATCTTAATTCTTTTCTCTCTTTGTTAACAATCTCCCAAGTGCTAGTTTTATCATTATATTTATAATCTCCATGAACTATAATATTTCTTTGCTTGCTTTTGCTAAATTCATTTAAAATTTGATTATTTATGTTTATTTTTGATAAGAATAAAAGATCATTATCTCTTTCATATAAAAAACTTGCTACATTATTTGCAATTTCAAAAGATATTCTTTCCATAGAATTTTGTGATTTTTTATCTAAATATCTAATACTATCTTCAATTGAGGCATTTGTTGTGGCTAAAATAATCTCTTTATTTTTATTAAATAAATATCTCGTACTATTTTGAACATATCCTTCAAGATTGACAGTTCCTTCATATGCAATGTATGAAATAAAAAGAAGAGGTACTATTTTTATTAAAATAAATAATAAAACTAATTTTACTTTTATTGTTATATTTTTCATATATTTTAATCCAATTATTATTTTTAGTATTTATTCTTCTTGGAAAGAATTATAAATTGTTTTTACCTCATCAATATTTTTAACAAATAAATCTACAATCACCGGATCAAAATGCTTTTGTTTTTCTTGTATTAATAAATTTAATGCATCATCAAAATTCCAAGCTCTCTTATATGGACGATTTGAAGTCAAGGCATCAAAAACATCTACTACAGCTACTATTCTTCCAAAGATATGAATATCTTCACCTTTAATTTGACCAGGGTATCCATTTCCATCAAATTTTTCATGATGAGATATAGCAATCATAGCTCCTGCTTTTAAATATTCACTTTGTGAATCTTTTAAGATTTCATAACCAATTTGAGCATGAGTTTTCATAATTTCAAACTCATCTTTATCTAATCTTCCAGGTTTTAATAAGATTTTATCTTCAATTCCTACTTTTCCTAAGTCATGAAAAGGAGAAGCGTAAAAAATTAAATCTTGGTCTACTTTGCTTAAGCCATATTCTCTTGCTAGCATTTTTGAATAATGTGCCACACGCGATACATGAGAGGCAGTTTCAGGGTCTTTATATTCTGCTGTTTTTCCTAAAATATTTAAAGTTTCTTGTTCTCTATTAATCAACTTTTGAGTTGCTTTTTGAACTTCAAACTCTAGTAGTTTTGCTTTGTCTTCTAAAAGAATCCTATTTTCATAACTATCTAATAAGTTCAAGACTCTTGCTTTAAATAACAAAGAATTAACAGGTTTACTCAAAAAATCATTAACGCCAGCATCAAATGCATTTTTATGTATTTGATCATTATTTCCTGATGCTGTTACCATAATAATTGGAACTTTTTTATTTTTATTTCTAAACTCTTTTATAAAATCAATACCATTTAAATTTGGCATCATATAATCAATTACAATCATGTCAACATGATTTTTTAAAACATACATTAAAGCTTCTAATGGGTCAAAAAAACTTTTTACATTTAATTCAATTTCTACACACATCGATTCTATTAAAAACAGATTATTTTTGTTATCATCTATTGACACAATTTGCATATTATGGAATTTCATCGAATACCTTTATCTAAACTTAATATTATTCTATTATTATTATTCTTAAAATATGGCAGTTAAATGAGAGATATAAGCAAGTTTTGAAAATTATTAGTATTAAAAAAAAAGAAGTTATTGCTAAATTTATTATACATATAATAAATTGTTTAATTTAGCAAGAGAAAAATATATATATTTTTCTCTTTTTTATTTTATTTATAAGTTACTTTAATAAAAGAACAACAATAATCAACTAATGATGTCACTTTTAATTTATATTTAGAATTTTGTGCAATTTTAACGCTCGCTGGAGCTACATACTCAACCCAATCTTCTGCTGGTAACATAACTTCTAAACTACCGCTGTTAATGTCAATAACTGCTTTATTCACAGTATTTAATTCATATTCACCTGGAAGCATAATTCCTAAAGTTTTTTTGCTACCATCTCCAAAAGTGATACTTCTACTTGTTATATTCCCATCATATAAAATATTTGCTTGCTTTGCAATGCTAACGTTACCAAAATCCATCTATATTCCTTTATCAAAAATAATTTTCAGTAATTTTAGCATAATTTTTATTTGAAGCAAGTATCTAATATTAATTTGTTATAATTTTTCCAAATTAACTCAATAGAAAGATATATGCAAGGTTATATAATAGACATAAAAGCAGTTAAAGATGATGACTTAATAGTTTCAATTTTAACTGAAAATCAAATTTATACTACTTATAGATTTTATGGAGCAAGACACTCTAATATTAATGTAGGATATAAAATAGACTTTGAACTTGAAAGTAATATGAGAAGTTCAATTCCTAGATTAAAAGATGTAATTCAACTTGGCTTTGAATGGATTTTTGATAATGAGAAACTTTATTGTTGGCAAAGATTTATAAAACTCTTTTATCCACATTTGAAAGATATTGAAGATATTGATAATTTTTATTTTAAACTTTTAGATAAACTATCACATAAAATGATAAAACAAAATGCAAAAAGAGCTATTTGTAAAAGTTATTTAAAACTTTTACAACATGAAGGACGTTTACATACAGACTTCACTTGCTTTTTATGTGAAAATGAAATACTAGAAGATATTTCTTTAGTAAGAAGTTTTATGCCAGTTCATTCAACTTGTACTTATAGTAAAGCCTTTAAAATAAAAAAAGTAGAAGAACTTTTCTTTGAAAAATCTCTTATTTTATTTGAAGATGAAGAAGTAGATTACTTATGGAATATCTTACTTCAAGGATTATAAGTTACAAAGTTATATAATATATAAGTTCAGCACTAGGGGAAAAAATGTATATATTTGAAAATAGTAATGTATCGAATTATCTAGATATAAAAACTGAAGATTTAGCAGTTACAAAACTTTTAGAAAAATTAAATATAAATGTAGAAACATCCTTCTTATATAATCGAAATGATGACTACAAAGCCTTAGTAGAGTATATTAGTGATTTATATAATGATAAAAAAGAAATCTCTAAAGAACTTACTTATGAGATAAATAATAACCTAAACTTTAAAGCATATTTAGTAATTTTAATAAAAGAAAAAATGCAAAATATTCTTTCAAATAATACAACTATTATATTTAAAGAAATAGTTACAATTGTAAACTTACTATCATTTGGTAAAAAATTTGAAATATTTGAAAATTACAATTCTTATAATTTAGAAAATCTTCGAGCTTTATTTAGAGAATTTGAAGATAATCTTAAAGAAGCAAAACAATTAGATGAAGATAATTTTCTACTTATTTTTAATCAATATATAGCTTTAATTGAATTATTTAATGGCCTATGTATAATTAATTCAACTGATGTTCTAAGGAAAAAAACAATTAATTCTTTAATTAATGTTATTAGTGAGACAATAAATACATTAAAATTCAATATAAAACTAGATGATGCACAAATTAATTCTTTAAATAATATCCAAGGGAAAATGCTATTTTATTATTCTCATATTCCATATATAAATGAAGCAAATAAAGATTCACAGTATTTAATTGATGAATTTAAATTTATCTTTGAGAAACTTTGTGATGGTTATAATTTATCAAAAAACACAAGATTATCTTCTGAAGCTAAACAAAAAGATTATTATAAAACTTTTCTTAACTCATCAAGCACTTTGCTTTCTGCACTTTTTTATAAATTAGAAAATACTTATCAAAAAGAAGATTATACTGATATAAGTAAATACAGAAATATCATAGAATTATATGAATTAGAAATAAATCACATAAAAAATGAAAAGTTTGAAACAATTGATGATTTTAAAAATGCTCTTTTGGTTAATTATCTTTATATATATAATGAATCTTCTAATGATAATTTCTTACTTATTATTGAAGACTTTATTAAAAATCCTGTCTTAAATAGTTTGAATATGAATATGATTCATTCAATTATTCTTTTTACTAAAGAAATAGAAGAAGAGACACTTTTAAAAATCTTGAAGAATTTAATATCAACTGAAAAATATAAAAATGATTACCATGAATTTTATAAATTAAATATTTGTGATTTAATTATTAATAAACTTATTAATAATAAAAATAAATCTATTGATGAAAAAATAGTAGATGATCTTGTAGATTATATTGAAACAAACAAAATAGCTTCCCATCTAATGTCAATTTATTCAAAATTATATCTCTCTTTATCTCTTTATTATTCATATTATGAAAATTATGAAGAAATTGAAAAATCTAAATTCTATTATTACAATTATTTAATAATTAATGGAAAAGAATTATTAGATAACGAGTATTCAAATTTTAATAAAAATATCTTATACAATCATGGAAAAAAACTAATAAGTGATTTAGATTTAGAAAATGTAATGGTATCAGACCAAAAATGTATTAAGATTGGAACAAATCTTTTACTAAAATTTTCAGAGCAACAAGAGATAAATTTAAAGTATACTATTAACCAAAAACTATCAAATATAATTACAGAAATTTTTACTAATGAAAGTTTAAATAACGAACTTCTTGATAAGAAAATTGAGAGTTTTATATCAAGAGATATTTTCCATGGACTTATATTTTCATCTGTCCAAGGTCTTTGTGAGAAAGAGTGTAGTTTAATTGATTTAGGTTATGAAAAAATAGAAATTCCACTTATTGATGAATATAAATTAAAAATGGCATATTCTATTGTTTATAAAGATATTTTTGAAAATATTTTTGAAAAAAACAAGGACTATATAAAACAAAATCTTATTAATCTAATTGTTAGTTATAAAAAAAGTATTCCAATTTATAATGATCCAATTACAACACTATATAATTTTGAAAAACTAAAAACTGAGCTTTTGCAAAAAGAGGATGAAGATGAACTTATTTTTCTAAGAGTTTATATTGAAGATTTACAAAAATTAAATAAAAAATATGGGTATTTAAAAACGAATATCTTATTTAAAGAGTATGTTCTAAAAATTAATAATATTGTAGATTCATTTAGATTAAATGGCCCAGAAATAGGATTATTTATTGATAAAAATCATAACTATGAAGAGATTATTAAAAAAATAAAATCTATTGAAATTACTTATAAAGAAGATCAAATAAAACTAAATCTTGTCTTTGCAATTTCTTGGGGAAATAAAAATAATTTAATAGAGAAATCATCATATGCAATGAGTTTAGCTCAAAACTCAAAGAATAAATATTATGAATTTAAGTAATTAAGATTAAAATCTTAATTACTCATCAAGTAGTCTATCTTGTAGTTTTTCTATTGCTTTTTCTAAATTTTTAACATCTAAATTATACTTTTTAGCTTTTGCAATTCCTTTTTCAATACTTTCATCGCTCATAGCATTAGTAACACAACAAATTGTTTTAATAACGTCCAAGATTTGAGTTTCTTCTATATATTCATCTGGGCAGTTTTCAATATCATCTACATGTTCAATAACATTAATAAGATTATCACTTAATTTCCAATATTTGAAAATTGCAGCTGTTATTTGTGAAGTTGTTATTCCTACTATCTCTTTTTCTGCTTGGGAAATAGAGTTACCTTTTTCTAAAGATAACTTAAATTTTTCACTTTTACCTTCACTATCAATAATATCAGCCAAAATAAATTTTCCTGCTTCTTGTAAAAGTGCAGGTAAAACTAACTCTTCTTTTAAATCAAAAGAGACTTTTGAAAGCCATAAAGCTGTCAAAGTAGTAGCTAAATTTGAAGCTCTCATAAAATCATCGCTATTAATACCATATGCGGATAAATTAGTTTTTAATAAATTTTGTACAGTTCCACCAATAGCAATTGAAATTGTAAAATTAATTCCTAATAAATTAATAGCTTTACTCGCTGTTTCTACTTTACTTCTAAAGCCAAACATTGCGGAGTTTGAGACCTTTAATAAAGTTGATACAATAAGAGCATCTTTTTCTATTATTTTCAATAATTCAAATGCTTCTTTTTCACTATCTTGTCTAAACTCTTCAATTTGCATTATTGTTTTCGGTAAAGGGGGTAAAGATTCTATTCTTTCTATAATGTTACTATTCATCAAAACTCCTATTTAAATCTATCAACTTGCCTATATAAAGATTATTATATCAAAATATACTTATTATTAAACATTAAATCTAAAATGCATCACATCGCCATCTTGAACGATATAATCTTTTCCTTCTAGTTTTAATTTACCAGCTTCTTTACATTTAGCTTCGCCACCAAGTTCAACAAAATCATTATACCCAATAACTTCAGCTTTAATAAAACCTTTTTCGAAATCATTATGTATAACAGCTGCTGCTTGTGGAGCTTTCGTATTTTTCTTAATAGTCCAAGCTCTAACTTCTATTTTTCCAGCAGTGAAATATGATTGAAGACCAAGTTTATCAAATGCACAATGAATGATTTTTTCTAAGCCTGATTCTTCAACACCTAAATCATTTAGCATCTCTTTTGCTTCATCATCTTCCATACCAATTAGTTCTTCTTCAATTTTTGCACAAAGCATAACTAAATCAGCACCTACACTAGCTGCATGTTCTTTTAAAATTTCAACAAAATTATTACCATCAACTAATGAATCTTCATCAACATTTGCACCATAGATAACATCTTTATTTGATAAAAATCTTAATTCTTTATCTAAAGCTATAAAATCTTCATCATCTTTATTTTCAAATGTTTTTACAGGTTGTAATTCTTCTAAATGCTTCATTACTTCTTGTGCAATTTCTAGACTAGCAGCAGCTTCTTTTGAAAATTTTGATTGTTTTTTAAGTCTGTCAATTTTCTTTTCAAGTTGAGAGATATCTGCATAAACTAGTTCTGTTTCAATAATTTCTATATCTCTTAAAGGGTTAACATCACCTTCTACATGAGTAATATTTCCATCTTCAAAACATCTAACCATATGTAAAATAACTTCTACTTCTCTAATATTAGATAAGAATTGATTTCCTAATCCTTCACCTTTACTTGCACCTCTAACTAAACCAGCAATATCTACAAAATCAATTGTTGAGTACTGAATTTTATCAGGAATTACAATTTTTGCTAATTCATCTAATCTTTTATCAGGAACTGGTACTACTGCTTTGTTTGGTTCTATTGTACAAAACGGATAGTTTTGTGCCTCTGCATTTTGTGCTTTTGTTAAAGCATTAAAAGTTGTTGATTTACCTACGTTTGGAAGTCCAACTATTCCTACACCTAATCCCATTTCTATCCTTTAGTATTTATTTATAAATATTCTACAATAACCATTAAATCGACATTACAAAGGATTTTTATAATTTTCATTGTATAATTAAACATCATTATTTAGCAATATTTTACAAATCACAAGGACTAGTCAAGGACTAAAATAATGACAATTTTCAAAATACAATCAAAAAGAACCCCTACAAATGAAGAAGGTATTTTTTACAAACGCATTATAAATGATAATGGCAAAGAAATAGATAAAATTTATCTTATTAGATATAGAAATAATGATAAAGACAGATTAAAGACAATAGGAAAATATTCCCAAGGAATTAGAATAAATTATTGTAAACAAATAAGAAATGAAATACTTATGAAATTAAGATTAGGAGAAGATCCTCCAGTAATTGTAAAAATTGGTGCAATTTATATTAATATGACGCTCAGAAAAATACATAGATATATTTTATGTTTATTCTTTTCAATAGAAAAAAGAAGAAATTATAATTTTAAGAGTAGAAAAATTGAGTAAAGTAGATTTTAAAACCAAGTCTTAATAATTAAATATATACAATAAAAATAAATAAAGAGGTGAACAATATGTTTGGTAGCAAAAAAGTTAATTGGAGTACGAAATGTTAGATTTTTTTTTAACTAATTTAAACAATTTAAACGAGATTATAAAAGCCAATTTTGTCATTATAATTATGGTGACACCACTTGTAATAGTAATAGGATTTTTTATTCTTTATCTTGAAAATAAAGAAAAGAAAATCAAAAAAGCTTTCAATGAAAACAAAATAATTTACTTTAAAAATAAGAATGAAATTATTGAACTTTCAAAATCAAATGGATGGCTTTTGAGTGATGGATACTTTAAGAAAAATGATAGATTCATTGAAATAGAAAATAATAGTGATAATTTGTCACTATAATCTGGCTACCACAGATAGGACATAATATTATCTCCTATTTTCTGTTGACATATCAATTTAACCACCCTATCCGATAGTTATGTTTTCAAAGTCAATTATATTCATGATTTTTCTTTTTTTAATCTATATTCAATAATCTCTTCAATGGTAATAATCGGCATTGAATGTTTTTTTGAAAATATCTCTATTTGCTCACCTTTTGCCTATGTCCAGGAGAAACAATCTTTGATATACCATCTTTGGAAATAGCAGATTTTATTGTAGTAACTCTATCTTGTGCTGATACACCTGTAGTAACATTATTTTCTCTTCCATCCAGACTTTAACTGTTGGTTTTGGATTTACACCAAATCTGCTTGACCCTTACAAAAGTAAGGCGCTCGTGGACTTCTATTAATTACAGTTACCACCAGTAAGGAATTTCACCTTGCCCTGAGAAATAAATTTGAAAAATGGTATCTAATTAGGACTTAATTTTTTCTAAATGAAACTGTAAAATATGGTTCTGATTTTACAGGTTGTTGAACTTGTTTTATAACTTATCTTTGTAGCAATTTTCTGTCCACATTACTCTTCTTAATATATTTAACATTTTGCAGGTTTATTACGATATCACCTTAATATACATATATTATGTACTATTATCATCTAAATATCGACAATAAACATACATAAAAAGCATATCATAAACTTAAAATTTATTTAGAAAGTATCTCAATTTCCAATATTTTTTATAGTAACATCTACAAAAATAGCTTAATTAAGGTGTTTGTAGGCATTTTGATATACGACATTTTTTGTGCATGTTATTTGTTAATTTTTAGGGTGTTTTATATATAATGTATATTCAATAAATAGTTGTTCGTTCCCGCTTCGCGTGAACGAACAACGGCGGTGCTGACCACTGAACGTGTCACCCGTCATTTGTCATTCTTCGCTTCGCTACGAACAACAAATGACAGGAGACACACACTCATCCATCTTCCAGAAAACACTCCGTGATTTCTGAAATATGACTGAGTGGTGCTCAGCACCGCCGTTAGGCTAATGATAAATTCTAAGGAAAATAATGAGTATTGATGAAAATATAAATGTTGAGATGCCATCAATGAAATCATTATTCATAGAAATGTATTTTAATGAAACACTACTAAGTTCAGGTACTGCTATTCTTGTTGCTGATGATAGAGAATCACATTGTACATTAATAACAAATAGACATAATGTTACAGGTAAAAATCAAGATACAGGGAAACATTTAAGTAAAACTTTATCTGAACCAAACTATATAATTATTCATTTTCATAAAAATAATACAAACAAAAGTGAATGGAAGAAAGTTAAGCTACCACTTTATAGAGAGGATGGAACACCTTTTTGGATTGAACATCCTACTTTTAAAGAAAAGGCAGATATTGTTGCACTTAATTTAAAATGGGGCAATGATATAATTAAATATCCATACTACTTAAAAACAAATCTTGATAGAGTTAATATGGCTATAACACCTGCTGAAACAATTAGTGTTATTGGTTTTCCTTTTGGCTTATCAAGTTATATGAAATTTCCAATTTGGGCTACAGGTTTTTTAGCACAAGAGTTAAGTTTAGTTTCTAAAGAAAATCCTATATTTTTAATTGACTGCAGGACAAGGCAAGGACAATCTGGTTCAGCTGTAATTGCTTATAGACCATCAGGTTTTCGTAAGTATGAAGGTAATAAAGTCATATCTGAATTATCTCCATCAAAAACATGGGAATTTTTAGGTATTTATTCTGGCAGAATTAATTCTGAATCTGACTTAGGAAAAGTTTGGCATGTAAGTGCTATTGAAGAGTTATATCAAGAAGCAACTAATGAATATAAGAAAAGAGAAAGTGCAAAAGAAAAGCCTAACAAAGCTTTGGAGAGAAATATTTGACCCTGCGGCTCAAATATTTCTCAACTCAAACGTTATGCTAAAAGGTTAAGTTATGAAACAATGTCCTAATTGTGGAAAGAAGTCAATTCCTCTTAAGTGGATTATTTTTAATAAATCATCTTCAGGATCTTTTATCAAGTGTTTCCAATGCTCAAATTGTAATGAAAAAATTAAGAAAAATAAAAACTTCATTTTTTTTATTTTATCTGGCTTACCAGCCATAGAACTCGTATGGATATTAATAATTGCTTTTTTTCTAAATTATATTACAGGTTCTTTAGGGGTGGCAATTATTGGCACTATAATGACATTTGTATTTTTAGAGTATATTTTAGAATATTTATCACCATTAAGCGTAGCTGATGAAGCATATTGCCGTGATGAAATGACGAAGATAGGAGCTATTTTTGCGTTAGTTTTAATGGTATCTATTATAGGTTTTTTAATATATTGTTTTATTGTTAGTCCATTTGTATTGAATACTGGATTTTGTGGTAAAGGTTAAATACTAAAGCATAACAAATCCTAGAAGTGAACGAAGGTATACTTGCAATTATTCAAACTTCAAAGTCTAAAAAAGCTAGAATGTATTTCAAATAGTCAAGTGGTCAAATACCCTCGTCCACTTAAATCATACGTTAGTCTCTATTTATTAATTTAAAACTAACTATTAAAACTTTTGTGATACAAACCGTGACACAAAATAGATATAATTTGATTTAAAGGTAAAGTATAATGGTAAAAAGATTTCCTATAAAATGTGAAACATGTGAACAAGGATTAATATTAAGACTAGGAATGGGAGAACAAAAAGTTCAGGTTTTTAATATAGCATGTCCAAATTGTAAACAAAAAATATCTATTATTATAGAATTTGACAAGTCAATTAAACAAAAAATTACTCTTAATGAAGTTATTGATGGATATTCACTAAAGAGTTTCTTTAATGCAATACCAGTAGAAGAAAAAGATGAATTTATAACCTTTAATTTACATGCAGAAATGGTATACCCTAAATATTTAATACATGATAAACTTCAATTACCTTCTGTAATAGTATCACCTTTAATGATGGCACATGCAAGAGAGGAAGGTATTATAACAGAAGAAGATGAATTAGAACATAGAAAAAAATTAAAGTATTTATCAATATTTGATTTTTTAGGTGGTGATGGTAATTTACTTGAAGACTGGTCAATTATAAAAAAGGCTTGGAACTTACATAAATCAAATTTAAATGAATTAGTTCATAAAGAACTAAAAAGATATACTAATTATTCTAACTTACCAAATAATGGTAAAGATATTTATAATATTATATTCCATTTCTTTTATAGGTTTATACTTCCTAATAAATATTTATATTTAAATATAGAAAATGAATTTGAAAAAGCAAGAAAATTAAATAATGATGAAATGGAAAATTTTATAAATTATTATAAAGAAAACTTAAAAGATTTATTTTTCGAAAATTATATAGAAATATTTGATGAATATTTTAATAACTTCCAAGAATTTAATAGAGTTTTATTAAATAATAAAATTAACCTACACCCTGAAAAAGATTCAGAATCAATTTTATGTCCTGTAAATTTTAATGATGTAAAAATGTACTATGGAAATGCATATGAATTTTTCACTTCACATATTCTGACACTAGTATGTACTAATAATGTATTAAATAATAGAAAGTTTAATGAATTTGAGAATATGACATTTAATAAATATTTAAAAGACGTTACAAAAGAGAAAAAATCAAAACCACTAGAAAACAACAATATATTTAAACGCTTTACTGACATACTGGAAAGTACAATACGAAATGCATCTCATCATAAATGGTTTTATATTCATAAAGATTTACCAGGTAGTTTACAGTATAAAAGTGGAGGAACAGGTGCCTTAAGACAAATATCATATATTGATTATTTATATAAATCAAATGAAATCACAATGTCTTTAGCTACATTATTAATGATAGAAATATATTTAATCGACTATTAAAATAAATTTGAATTTTAAGACTAACAAAACATTGGAAAAAGAACGAGTGACCCATCGAAATTTTAAGCCAAAATAAGCTTTAACATAGTGGTTATAAAAAGAAGTCAGCAAACATATTGAGGGGTCATCGTCCTTCAATTTAGTCGTTCAACAACCTCTTATATTTGGAACACAAAGCACTAATATTAATCTTCCGTCTTCCTCAAAGTGTTCAAAAAATAAAAAATGTAAAGTTCCATAAACCTTATAGAATTATGGAATAAAAAAATGAGCTTTGCAATTAACTCATAATTTATTATTTTAGCAAGGACTATTCAAGGCCTTTTATATTTTATTTAAAACTTAAATTAATTTAGAAGATTGATTTTATAGAAGTTTTAAAAGGAGAATTCCTCTCCTTTTATTTTTTGTGATTTTATTTTTAATTAGCTATTTAGCTACTTACTTATTTAACTTGGCAGCTTAAATGAGTTTCAATTATTTTTCTATCCAAATAAACTTGGTCAGATTGAATTTCTTCCATTGATACAGTTGCCGTTCCAGCTTTTCTTAAAACAACACCAGTTGCTAAGTTTGCAAATTCTACTGAACTTATAATATCATTATTTAATGCAACTGCAAATCCAAGTGCAGCTAAAAGTGTATCACCAGAACCTGTTACATCAAATACTTCTAAAGGAACAGTAGGAAGAACAGAAAGTTTTTCATCTTTTAGCACTGCAACTCCATCTTCTGATAGTGTTACAATAGATTCTTGTGTTTTATATTTATTTTTAATCTCTTTTAGAGCATCTAAAAGTCTATCACTATTATCTATATCAATTTCTGTAGCAATAGCAGCTTCATCTTTATTTGGAATAATAAGATAAGCACCTTCATATTTAGAATAGTCATCACCAAAAGGGTCCACTATAACTTTTACATTATTCTTATTTGCATATGAAATTATTTTTTCTGTAAAGTCTTTCGTTAAAACACCCTTTCCATAATCTGCAAGTAAAATTACATCATAAGCATTAATTTTTTCTTGAAGTTTTGAATATAATTTTTTTACACTATCAAAAGAGATGTTATTTCTACTTTCATGATCAAATCTAAAAATTTGCTGATTCCCAGACATAACTCTAGTTTTTTTAGAAGTTTTTCGCCCCTTTTGTTCTATTAAAAAAGATTTAGTTTCAACTTCATCTAACATATGTTTTAAAAGTTTTGCATTATCATCATTCCCAACTACTGACATTAGAGAAACTTTTGCTCCAAGAGAAGATAGGTTTCTAATTACATTCCCAGCTCCTCCTAAAACATCTTTTTCTTCTTTTACATCTACAACTGCTACAGGAGCATCTAAAGCTATTCTATTACAACTTCCAGTTAAATAGGCATCTATCATTAAATCACCTATTACTAAAACTTTTGGTTTTTTATCTGTTTTAATCATCTTCCATCCTAATTATAAATTTATAACTATTTTAAATTTTTTAGAAATTCTAGAGTCATTCTAACTCCAGCTCCACTTCCACCACAAGGATTATATCCCCATGCTTTTTCAACATAAGCAGGACCTGCTATATCAAAATGAATCCATTTTTCTTTATTTTCATCATATATGAAATTATCTAAAAACATTCCAGCTGTAATTGCTCCACCATATCTTGTGCTTGCAATGTTACTTATATCTGCAATTTCTGATTTTATTGTTTTTTTAAGGTATCTATTAAAAGGAAGAGAAGCTGCATATTCTCCAGAAGCTATAGCTTTTGAAACTACTTCTTCTTTTAGTTTTTCATTATTTCCCATAATTCCAGTTGTATATTCCCCAACGCCAACAACACAAGCTCCTGTTAAAGTAGCATAATCAAAAATATAATCAATATCTTTTATCTCATCTTGTGCATAACATAAACAATCAGCTAAAACTAATCTTCCCTCAGCATCTGTATTTCTTACTTCAATAGTTTTACCATTCTTAGCTTTTAATACATCATCAGGCTTAAAGGCATCTCCGCCTATCATATTTTCAACTGCGCCTACTATTCCATGAACTTCAATATCAAGTCCTAATTTTGAGATTACACTCATAATTCCTAAAACAGCACAACCACCACTTTTATCACTTTTCATTGTTACCATAAAATCAGCTGGTTTCAAAGATAAACCACCTGAATCATAAGTTAAACCTTTTCCAATTAATACAATCTTTTTCTTTGCATTTTTTGGTTTGTATGTTAAATGTATAAGCTTTGATTCATGAATTGAAGCACGACCAACGCTATTCATAGAGTTCATTCCTTGTTCTTCTAAATAATCTTCTCCATAAACTACATATTTAAGATTTGATTTCTTTGCAATCTTTTTTGCTTCTTTAGCCATAACTTTTGGATAAAAATCAGCTGGAATTGTATTTACCATATCTCTAGTTTTATTAACTGCTTTTGCTATTTCAATTGATTCTTTGAAAGTTTTTTCTAAATCTTTACTTACTTCTTCTAAACAAATATTTAATTTTTGTTTTATTTTTTTAGCTTTTTTTGACTTATATTTATCAAAAGTATATGAACCTAAACTAGCTCCTTCAACTAAAGCTTTTAGATTTTGTTTTAAAATTATTTCGTCTGCTTTAATCATTGCACTTTTAAATTTTGTAGAATTAAATTTTTTAATTGCAGTGGCAATTGCAATTGCAATTCCATCATAATCATTACTTTCACATCCTACAAATATTTTTTTTGATTCAGATAAAAAAATAACTGATTCATCTTTTGCATTAAAATTTAAATTCTCTAATATCTCTTTTTCATTTAAACCTTCAATTGAATTTACGATTAAAATTTCAATGTCTGAGTTTACTTCACTTATCTTTTTTTCTAATAAATTAATTTTCAATTATTTCTCCTTTTTTTTCGTAACTTTATAAAAATAATAAATTACACTACCTAATATTGTCAAAGCAAATGGTGCGGCATAATACCAATGCTCTTTTATCCATTTTAAAACAACTAAAATCTCTTCACCAAAATACCAAGCAGGAACAATAGTAATTGCAGCCCAGCACCAAGCGGAAATAAGATTTATAATTGCAAACATTTTAGCATTATATCTAGTAAGCCCAATAGAGATTGGAATAATTGTTCTCATTCCATACATATATCTTTGTGCAAAAATTATAGGCCATCCATATTTTACAAGTAATAAATGTGCTAGAGCAAACTTTCTTCTTTGTCCTTTGAAATTTTTATGCACATAAGATTTATTAAATCTACCTATATAAAAATAAATTTGATCACCCGTAAAACCACCTAATCCAGCAATAAAAATAGCAATATATAAATTCATATTGCCAGTATGAGATAATAATCCAGCCATTATTAAACCAGCTTCACCTTCTAGAATACTCCAAGCAAATAAAATTATATATCCGTAAGTTTTTAAAAGATATACAAATTTATTTTCTATTCCTTCTACAGGAGAGATATAAAGATTATAACTCAGAAAAATAATAAATGTGATAACAACAATAAAAAGAATTTTTCCTGAGTTATTTTGTAGTTTTTTTATCATAAAAACTCCTAATCAAAATGCAAAAGGTCTTTTGCCTGCACCATATCTTTATCACCTCGTCCTGAAAGGTTAATAATTATTGTTTTACCTTTAAACATATCTTTTGCCTTTTTTAAATAAGCAACCGCATGGGCGCTTTCAAAAGCAGGAATAATTCCCTCTTTTTGAGATAACCATACAAAAGAGTCCATAGCTTCATCATCTGTTATAGAATCATATTGAACACTTTTATTATCTTTATGAAAAGAGTGTTCAGGCCCAATTCCAGGATAATCAAGCCCTGCACTAATTGAATGTGCTTCTAAAACTTGTCCATCTTCATCTTGCAATAAATAAGAACATTGTCCATGCAATATTCCAGGACTACCTTTTTCCAAAGAACAACCATGTTTATCTGTATCAAGCCCTAAACCACCAGCTTCAATTCCAATACAAGTAACTTCATCGTCTTCTAAAAAATGTGAAAACATTCCAATTGCATTTGAACCGCCACCAATACAAGCAATAACATAATCAGGTAATCTATTCTCTTTTTCTAATATTTGTCTTCTTGATTCCCATCCTATTACTGATTGAAAATCTCTAACCATCATTGGATAAGGATGAGGACCTGCTACTGTTCCAATTATATAAAAAGTATCACGTGCATTTGTAACCCAATATCTAATAGCATCATTCATAGCATCTTTTAATGTTTTACTTCCACTTTCAACAGATACTACTTTAGCACCTAGCAATCTCATTCTAAATACATTCAATTCTTGACGTGCAACATCTTTTGCACCCATAAAAACTGTACATTCTAATCCCATAAGTGCAGCAATAGTTGCAGTTGCAACACCATGTTGTCCAGCTCCTGTTTCAGCAATTACTTTTGTCTTTCCAAGTTTTTTTGCAAGTAAGCCTTGAGCTATTACATTATTTACTTTATGAGCTCCCGTATGATTTAAATCTTCTCGTTTTAAATATACTTTTGCTCCAATTTCTGCACTTATATTTTTGGCTAAATAAAGTGGTTGTTCTCGTCCTACATAATCTTTTAGTAAGTCATTAACTTCAGTCCAGAACTCTTCATCAAATCTATATTTTTTGTATTCTAATTCTAATTCTTTTAAAATTGGCATCAAAGTTTCAGGAACATATCGTCCTCCAAACTCTCCAAAATGTCCATTCTCATCTGGATCAAATTTTGACGCTTTTGGTATATAAATATTGTTTTTTATTGTTTTCATTATCTACTTCTTTTTTTATATTTCTAGTATTGAATAAATGCTTGCATGTTCTTTTAATTTTTTATCACCTTCTAAAAATGTAAGATTTATTAAAAAACAAACTTCAATTAAATCTGCTCCAATATGTTTTATTAACTTTGCAGACGCATTAGCTGTGCCACCCGTTGCAATTAAATCATCTATTAATAAAACTCTTGCATTCTTCTTTGGAAATGCATCTAGGTGAATTTCAACTTCATCAAATCCATATTCTAATTCGTACTTCTCACATACTGTGGTACTAGGAAGTTTACCTTTTTTTCTAACTGGGACAAAACCTATTTTAAGCCTATCAGCAAGTGCTGCTCCAAAAATAAATCCTCTTGAATCAATTCCAGCAATATAGTCTAAATCATAAGATTCATATCTTTGTTCTAAATGATTCATTAGTACTTGAAAAGCTTCTTTATTGTTTAGTAAAGTAGTAATATCTTTAAAAACAACGCCTTCTTTAGGGAAGTCTTCTATATCTCTAATTGAATCGTAAATAATCTTTTTATCTTCTTGGCTTAAATTCATTTGCATTCCTATAAATATTTTAATATTTTTGTAAAGGACAATTATTCTATCTAAAAAACTATTATGATTATCTAATACAAACTAGCATCTTAAAAAGTTTAATTTTAACTACTCTTTTATTATCTCTTCTATATTTTTTATGCTATTACAAATATAATCGGCCTTTGATTTATTAGTATCAAAGATATGTCCAGATTTTACTTGAATTGTATTTTTTATATTTGCATTTTTTGCACACAAAATATCAGAAGATTTATCCCCAATAAGCCATGATTTTTCTAAATCAATTAAATGCTTTTGTAAAATATTATTTATCATTCCAATTTTTGGTTTCCGGCAAGCACAATTATCATTTGGGCCATGAGGACAAAGTTCAACTTGAGAGATTTTTATACTGTTTTTTTCAAACTCATTTAGCATCCAAGAAGTTAATTTATTAAAGTCTTCTATTGTGTAGTAATTTCTAGCAATGCCTGATTGATTAGTAATTATAAAAAGTTTGTAACCTAAATTTTGTAAATATTTTAAAGAAGAAAAAAGACCATCCACAAATTCAAAATCCTCTATTTTATATAAATAGTCTTTTTCAATATTTATAACACCATCTCTATCCAAAAAAATTGCTTTTTGCATTTATAAAACCTTTTTAATTTTATAAAGACATTTTAGCTAAATGAAGTAAAATTAAATTAAATCAATAGTTTGTGAACTTCCTATTAATTCATATAATGCTTTACAAACACTTTTTGTATTATCAGAATCAACACTTATTAGAATAGTATCTTCATCAGTAATTTCCAAAGTAAGGCAAGTTTCTCCACCATCTTTAAAAGTCATTATTTTTGTATCCATACCTTCCCAATTTATTTTATTTAAAGTAACTGCATCAGAAATTTTTTCTATTTCTCTATTTATTAAATAATAACTTTGTATTGAAGTTGTAGTAGTTACAATATCTCTTTGAATTGTACTAGTCATTGCAGAGTTTCTAGTGTCCATATATTTTGGTACAGCAAAAGATGCAATAATACCAATTACAACAATTGCAAAAATAAGCTCCAGAAGAGAAAAGGCTTTTTTCATAATATAATCCTTTAAGAATAACTTAAAGGATTATAACTATTCTATCGTTAAGTATAACTAAAAATATTATCTATTAATGTTTTTTATAATTATTTTATAAAATATTTGGAACATCAATTTGAGTCTCTTTTGTATTATCTGAAACAGATTCAAAGACAACTTCAATTGGAGCATCATTAGAATTTTCTTTATCAATAAATCTAGTAAGCTGTTTTTGAAAGTCTAATTTCACAGTTCCTATTGGTCCATTTCTTTGTTTACCAATAATTATTTCTGCTTCTTCAACTGCTTTATTAACAAAAGTTGATTTATACTCTTCTCCTTTATCTTTTGCTTCTTTTTCTTTTCGTGCTTCATCTCTTTCTTTATAAACATCATCTCTATAAACAAACATAATAATATCAGCATCTTGCTCAATTGCACCAGACTCTCTTAAGTCACTTAGCATTGGACGCTTATCAGGTCTACTTTCAACTCCCCTATTTAGCTGAGAAAGTGCAATAATTGGTATTTTCATCTCCCTAGCTAACATTTTAAGACCCCTTGAAATATCTGAAACTTCTTGATGTCTATCTTTGTTTCCAGTTCCTTGCATAAGTTGAAGGTAATCAATAATTACCATAGAAATTTTATTATCTTCATTTTGAGCAATTTTTCTAACTCTTGCTCTTAATTGATTAATATTTACAGAACCACCATCATCAACAAAAAGTTTTTTTGTATTTAAATCATCAAAAGCTGAAGTTAGATTTGACCATTGGTTATCGTCCATATCACCTTTTCTAAGGTTTTGTAAAGGGATAGAGGTTTTAGCACTAAGCATTCTTAACATAAGCTGTTCAGCTGGCATTTCAAGAGAAAATAGAATAACACCTTTCCCTGCTTCAACATTTTTTAAAGCCATATTAAGTACAAGTGCCGTTTTCCCCATTGCAGGACGTGCCGCAATTATAATTAAATCCCCTGCATTAAAACCTGTTGTTCTTTTATCTAAATCATAGAAACCTGTTGTTTCACCAATTAAGTGTTTATTCCCTAGTTTTTTCATTTTTTCAATATATAAAAGAGTTTCATTTGTAACTTCTTCCATATCTTTTAACTCAGAAGTTGCACTATCTGTTGAGATTTTATATAATTCACCTTGAACAACATCTAAAGCATCATTAGCACTTACATTTTCTTCTAAAGAGACTTTTTTTATTGTAGTTGCAAGTGTAGTAAGCTCCCTTTTTACAGAGCCATCTTTAATCTCTCTTACATAAGCTAAAGTATTTGTAATGGGATTTGCTGATAAAATTTCAAGTAAAATTGAGTCATCAACATCTTTTGAATTAATTCTTCTTTTTATAAACTCTTCATCAATAGGCATATTGTCATTATGAAGTTTAATCATAACATCAAATATTTTTTGATGAGCAGGAAGATAAAAGTCTTTTGATTTTAAAACACCTAAAATATCTTCTAATTCTTCAGGGTTAAATAAAATCGAGCTAAGCACTGCTCTTTCTATATTTATACTATATACACTATCCATTGATTCTCCAGTTAATTAAGGTTTTGATTGTAGCTAAATTTATTTTATAAATAAGACAAATTGAGATAAGTTAAGATAAATAAGAGCTAATAAAAAGGTGTAGAAAAGGGGCTAACTTTGTTTTTTAGCCTCTATTTCTACTTCTTCTAAAAATCTTTCTAGAAGTTCTTCTGTTGGAAGTTTTGCTATTGTCTCACCTTTTTTTATAATAAGTCCAACGCCTTTTCCATAAGCAATTGCAACATCAGCTGCTTTTGCTTCACCTAAAGCATTTACAACACAGCCCATAACTGAGACATTTAAAGGTGTTTTTATATGTTTTGTTCTTGCTTCAACTTCTGCAACAGCAGATACTAAATCAGCTTCAATTCTTCCACAAGTTGGGCAAGAAATTATATTTAGCCCCTCTTTAGTAAGTCCAGCATCTTTTAAAATAGCGCGCCCTACTTCTATCTCTTTTTCTAATTCTCCTGTAATAGAGATTCTCATAGTATCGCCGATTCCATCAAGAAGTAAACTTCCTAAAGCAATTGATGATTTAATTGTTGAATGAAAAAGTGTTCCAGCTTCAGTAACTCCTAAATGAAAAGGATAATTATTCATAGGTCTTAGCATTTTATATGCTTCAACTGTTCTTTGAACATCACTAGCTTTTAAAGAAACTTTTATATCTTCAAATCCTAAATCTTCTAAAAACTTTATATTATAATCAGCACTTTCAACCATTCCTCTTGCAGTTTGTCCATATTTATCTTCAAACTGAGACTCTAAAGAACCACAATTTACTCCAATACGAATAGGAAGATTTCTTTCTTTACAAGCTTTTACTACTTCTGCAACTCTTTCTTTATTTCCTATATTTCCAGGATTTATTCTAATACAATCAACAGATTCGGCAGCAATTAAAGCTAATCTATGATTAAAATGAATATCTGCAACTAAAGGTAAAGATGTTCGTTCTTTTATTGCTTTTAAAGCATTCGCGGCAGCCATATCAGGAACTGCAACTCTTACAATATCTGCACCTGCAAAATGTAATAATTTTATTTGCTCTACAGTTGCTTCAATATCTGATGTTTTTGAAAATGTCATAGATTGTACTGAAATTGGGGCATCTCCACCAATTGCAACATCACCTACGAAAATTTTTTTTGTTGGGTATCTTTTAATATTATTCATAATCTGCGAATTTTAGCTAAAAAAGTTTAATTATTAGTAAAAGAATAAATTTATACTTCTCTTTCAATCTTCAAAAATTTCATTAAACTTTATTTTTGAAAAACTAAGATATAATTGCGCCATATTATATATAAGGATTTATATGCAAAATTTTACTATTTTTGATATGGTAATAGTAAGTATCACTGTCCTACTTGGATTAAAGGGACTTTTCAGAGGTTTTATAAAAGAGGTTTTTGGACTTGTAGGTATTATTGGAGGTATTTTTGTTGCTTCAAGAATGGCTGAAGAAATTGGCAAAGCTATAGCTCCACTTTTGGCTTTAGAAAATCAAGCTACAATAAAACTTATTGGATTTATCCTTGGAATTATTGGATTTTGGGCAATTGTTTACATTGCAGGTATTATTTTAAGTAAAATTTTCCAAGTAAGCGGTCTTGGAATTTTTGATAGAATTTTAGGATTTGTATTTGGAGCGGCAAAAATATTTTTAATATTCTCTGTTATTATTTATGCTTTACATCAAGTACAGTCATTTAAAGACTTAATGAATAAAAAAGCAGCTGGATCTATTACTTACCCTTTCTTAATTGAAACAGGTGGATATATTGTAAAACTAGATGCTTCTGATTTTATGAAAAAAGTTGAAAAACATATGCCAAAAAATGATGTAGTAGAAGATGAAAATATGATAAAAGAAAAAACTTTTGCACAAGAAGTTAAAGAATCTGTAAATGAGATTAAAAAAACAACTGTTGAATCAGGAACAATTGTTGTTGATACTGTTAAAAAATCAGTAAATGACAATGTAGATAAAATTACTAATCAGATTAAAGAAAGTGTAAATGAAGCATCTGAAGAAAATATAAATACAGAAGATTTAAAAAAACAAGCTAGTCAAATGGCTAAAGAAATAGAAGAAGGAAAATAATATTGTTTGAGAATAAATATATACAACAAAGAATAGAAAAAGCTAACATTTTAAGAGAAAAAGGAATTAATCCTTATGCAAATAATAGTAAAAGAAATACTAGTGTTTCAAAATTTCTAAATGTAAATAGTGATCTTTTCCAAACAGAAGAGAAAAGAGATGAAAATAGAAACTATACAGTAGCAGGAAGAATTAAATTTTTCAGACTAATGGGTAAAGCTTCTTTTCTAAAAGTAGAAGATGAAAGTGGTGTTTTACAAATTTATGTATCACGTGATAATTTACCTGAAGGTTTTTACAATGAAACTTTCAAAAAAACTATTGAAGTTGGTGATATTATTGAAGTTTCTGGTTATCCATTTATTACAGGAAAAGGTGAATTATCACTTCATGTAAATGGTTTACAAATATTAACAAAAGCTATTTCTCCTCTTCCTGAAAAATTCCATGGAATTACAGATAAAGAGCTTAGATATAGACAAAGATATTTAGATTTAATTATGAATTCAGAAGTTAGAAAAACTTTTCATATTAGATCAAAAGTAATCTCATTAACAAGAAGATTTTTTGAAAATAAAGGTTTCTTAGAAGTTGAAACTCCTATGATGCACCCAATAGCAGGAGGAGCAAATGCAAAACCATTTACTACTCATCATAATGCTTTAGGTGTAGACAGATTCTTAAGAATTGCGCCTGAATTATATTTAAAAAGATGTATTGTTGGTGGTTTTGAAGCAGTATTTGAAATAAATAGATGCTTTAGAAATGAAGGAATGGACGCAACTCATAATCCTGAGTTTACTTCTATCGAATTTTACTGGGCATATAAAACATACAAAGATTTAATTATTCTTACAAAAGAGTATTTTGAATATCTTTTCCAAAATTTAGATTTACCTACAGTTTTACCATATGGCGAATTAGAGATTGATTTTGAAAAGTTTACAGAAATACCATTAATTCAATCTTTAACAGATATTGGTGGAGTACCTGCTGATATCACTGAAGATAAAGATAAAATTATTGCACATTTAAAAGCTGCAAATGTTGAAGTAAATGAAAAAATGAATCTAGGTCAACTTCAAGGTGAACTATTTGATGAATATGTTGAAGAGAAACTTATTAATCCAACATTTATTACTGAATATCCAGTTGAAATTTCACCATTAGCTAGAAGAAATGACGAAAAACCTCATTTAACAGATAGATTTGAATTATTTATAGCAGGAAAAGAAATTGCAAATGCATTCTCAGAACTTAATGACCCAATAGACCAATTAGCAAGATTTGAAGGTCAAATGGAAGCAAAAGAATCAGGTGGAGATGATGAAGCACATGAAATGGACGAAGATTTTGTAAATGCATTATCTTATGGAATGGCTCCAACAGCAGGACAAGGTATTGGTATTGATAGATTAGTAATGATGCTTACAAACCAACACTCAATTAGAGATGTTCTACTTTTTCCAGCAATGAAACCAGTTAAAAATGAAATTAATCTTCATGAAGATGAAGAAGCATAATAAAAAGTGAAAAACATTCACTTTTTTAAGACAATATAAAATAAAAGAATACTCCAAGGAGAGAATAATGAGTTATATAACAAATCAAAGATTAGAAGAAGCAGATAAAGAAATATTTGATCTGTGTGAAAAAGAGAAAGAGAGACAAACGAATCATTTAGAGATGATAGCAAGTGAAAACTTCACCTCTCCAGCTGTAATGGAAACAATGGGTTCAGTTTTCACAAATAAATATGCAGAAGGTTATCCTTATAAAAGATATTATGGTGGTTGTGAATTTGCAGATAA
Organism: Halarcobacter sp.; assembly: GCA_030145305.1. Lineage (GTDB taxonomy): Bacteria > Campylobacterota > Campylobacteria > Campylobacterales > Arcobacteraceae > Halarcobacter. The sequence goes on from JAQYVX010000002.1 coordinate 391,191, forward strand.
AGCAGAACAATTAGCTATAGATAGAGCTTGTGAAATCTTTAACTGTAAATATGCAAATGTACAACCTCATGCAGGATCT